>RQYD01000100.1 GCA_003858485.1 Clostridiales bacterium COT073_COT-073 | reverse complement strand
CCATGAAACTGGAAGGATACAGTTCCTATTCGATTGCCAAACACTTAAACGATAATGGAATCCCCTCACCGATGGAGCATAAAAAGGCAAAGGGAATACGATATAAGACAGGCTTCAGCACAAAGGCGGTTACCAAGTGGGATACGCCTGCGGTCAATCGCATTTTAACCAATGAGGTCTATATTGGAACACTTCAACAGGGAAAACGAGAAAAGATCAATTATAAGCTGGATAAAGTGGTTTCCAAAGATAAAAGCGATTGGATTGAAATTGAAGATAACCATGAAGCGATTATTGATCCCCATGATTTTGAAATCGTTCAAAAACTTCTGAAATGCGACATTAAGGCGAAAACGGTCGGAGAAAAAGCGGATTTGTTTTCCGGACTTCTCTTTTGCAAAGACTGTAACGCACAGATGACAAAGAAAGTCGATAAACGAGGGAAAACACCAACCGTCTATTATATTTGCTCCTCATACAATAAGGGGAAGGATTGCAGCAGGCACTCCATAAAGCAGGAAGAATTGCAAAGGACAGTGCTTGAAATGAT
>RQYD01000099.1 GCA_003858485.1 Clostridiales bacterium COT073_COT-073 | reverse complement strand
TTGAGCTTACGCACACGAAAGTTCTCAAACCGGAACATCTGCTTTTTGCAGCGGAAATATTCTTCGATTTTCCAGCGTGAGAAGTAAGTTCTGGCTACCTGAATAACATCGTCTTTGGACTTGATATCTATATTAGTGGCAAGCATCATCGGATGCTCGGTAATGCCATAAACAAGTACCAGAAAAATATCTTTTTCGGATGCGGTAATCTGCACTTTGACATGGGAAAGGTAAGCCTTGCGTTCTTTGCCTTTGTAAAACACAGTTGTTTTTACTTTGCCTTTTCTGCGGTTACAAAGTTCGGTAGCTGCTGTCCATTTGTTGTGGTAGAAAAGTTTGCGATTGGATTTCAAACGGATTACGTAGTGCTGGTTAAGGTCATCGAGTTTTAAAAACATTTTATTATTATCGTAGCCTCTGTCCATGGCAAAGGTTGCGTTTTCAAAGAGGGCAGCTCCACGCTCTATGGCTTGAAAAGTAATGGCATTTACCGATTTATAATTTTTTTCGTGAGAAGAATGTATTTGAGAAAAAAGGCTGACCGGATGATGACTGGAAGTAAG
>RQYD01000098.1 GCA_003858485.1 Clostridiales bacterium COT073_COT-073 | reverse complement strand
TTTTCCAAAAGAAGTTTGGATATATCCGGTGTACTCAGTCCTTTCAGATAGGCATCAAAGATTTCTTTGACGATGGGAGCTGTATTTTCATCCGGATATAAGCGTCTGATTCCATCTTCATCTTTTCGTGCCACATAGCCATAAGGAGCCGTTCCACAGATGAATCCGCCTTGTTTGATCCTCATCTGATGAGAGCTTGATACTTTCTTTGAAATATCCGTTGCATAGGTTTCATTGACGATGTTTTTTAGAATGACCTCCAGTGATTTATTGAGATCGTCCATGTGGAAGGTATCTAAATTGTCATTGACCGCCACAAATCTTACCCCAAGAAACGGGAAGATCTTTTCAATGAAATTGCCAAGTTCCGTATAGTTTCTTCCAAATCTTGATAGGTCTTTTACAACAATGCAGTTGACTTTTCCCATTCGTACTTCATCCATCAAGTTTTCAAAGTCCGGTCGTTCAAAGTCCGTTCCCGTCTTGGCAATATCTTTATAGATTCCTGCTAAACTGAAATCCTCACTTTTTTGAATGAAGCTCTCGCAAAGAGCAATTTGATTTTC
>RQYD01000097.1 GCA_003858485.1 Clostridiales bacterium COT073_COT-073 | reverse complement strand
TTTTCCAAAAGAAGTTTGGATATATCCGGTGTACTCAGTCCTTTCAGATAGGCATCAAAGATTTCTTTGACGATGGGAGCTGTATTTTCATCCGGATACAAGCGTCGGATTCCATCTTCATCTTTTCGTGCCACATAGCCATAAGGAGCTGCTCCACAGATGAATCCGCCTTGTTTGATTCTCATCTGATGAGAGCTTGATATTTTCTTTGAAATATCCGTTGCATAGGTTTCATTGACGATATTTTTTAAAATGACCTCCAGTGATTTATTGGGATCGTCCATGTGGAAGGTATCTAAATTGTCATTGACCGCCACAAATCTTACCCCAAGAAACGGGAAGATCTTTTCAATGAAATTGCCAAGTTCGGTATAGTTTCTTCCAAATCTTGATAGGTCTTTTACAACAATGCAATTGACTTTTCCCATTCGTACTTCATCCATCAAGTTTTCAAAGTCCGGTCGTTCGAAGTCCGTTCCCGTCTTGGCAATATCTTTATAGATTCCTGCTAAACTGAAATCCTCACTTTTTTGAATGAAGCTCTCGCAAAGAGCAATTTGATTTTC
>RQYD01000096.1 GCA_003858485.1 Clostridiales bacterium COT073_COT-073 | reverse complement strand
AAGAGGTGAAAATTATGAAAAGGAAAATACTTAGTGTAGTACTATGTATGGTGATGATTTTGACAATTATGCCCAAAGTGCCGGTGAGGGCTTATGTGGTATTAAAGAATTTGGATTTGAATGAGTTGCCGCTGCCAAGGTGTGGCCATACTCCGTCACAATTAGATCATGATATTATTACTTTGAATAATGGCAGACCTGAGGATCATGGGCTGGAAATTAGTGAGATCAGCTTTTGGGATTTTGGCAGAGATATGCAAATGAATGATGACACAGATTTATTTGTAGCTAATAACTTATACCAGATCAGGGTTAAGCTAAAGCCAATTTCAGAAAATCTTGATTTATTTTATCCGCTGGATCAAATAAGAGCAAAGATCAATGGCCGTCCGGCTACCATTGAGATGGGAGATACTCCGTTTGAACGAGTAGTTATTTATACTTTTGATAATTGGATTGAGATTAACAGGGTCATACCTGTACCCGGTATGAGATATGATGCTAAAAATTATTTTAAGGACATATGGATCATGACTCCTGATGATTTAAAAGTCAATGCGGTTGATTTTT
>RQYD01000095.1 GCA_003858485.1 Clostridiales bacterium COT073_COT-073 | reverse complement strand
ATATTCCGTAAAGTCATATTCGGTGGATGGATGGTTACTGTCATCTGTAATCTTTTGTCCATCTTTAAATAATGCGATATGATAACCGATGGCATTTGACACAGCCGTCCAAGTCGCCTTGCCCGGAATGGTAGTATCCCAAGCTAAACCGGTTGGGGCGGCTAGTTGAATTGGTTCATTTTGTTCATAAGTAGCGGTCAGTTCGACATTTTCAGCCGGCATAATAAAGGTGGTAGTAGCCTCATTGGCATTAGCCAAAGTAATTGTGCCCTGATTGATGATCCACTCTTTAAAATGCTGATTGGCCGGCGGGGCATCGGCGGTGATGGTGATAGTTTCCCCTGCCGGAGCTTCTGATGGCTCAGCACTGCCGTAATTAACATTGATCTCATAGGTCGGCGGAGCCGGAGCGTAATGATAAACCGGGCTTAATTCTGATAACGGGCTATCGGCATAGATCACGCCATCACCAGCGGCCATTACCACAAAAGTATAATCGCCGGCACCGGCATATTCAATATATTCCGTAAAGTCATATTCGGTGGATGGATGGTTACTGTCATCTGTAATCTTTTGTCCATCTTTAAA
>RQYD01000094.1 GCA_003858485.1 Clostridiales bacterium COT073_COT-073 | reverse complement strand
CAACTCAAAGCTGCCGTTAAAGTAAATTATGAACTCTTAGACCTTTACTGGAACTTAGGAAAAGAAATTGTATCCAGGCAAGAGCAATACGCTTGGGGCGATTTCTTTATCCAATCCCTATCCAAAGACTTACAAAAAGAATTTCCGGACATCAAAGGCTTTTCGGTGAGCAATTTGAAATATATCCGGAGGTTTTATCTGTTTTACGAAAAAAGTCAACAAGCTGTTGACCAATTACAAAACATCCTTTCCATCCCGTGGGGACATCATATTTTACTGATGACAAAATGTCAAAGTGTAGATGAAGCCTTATTCTATATCGAAAAAACGATCAAGAATGGATGGAGCAGAGCCGTATTGTTGAATTTCTTAGATACAGACTTATACTGAAGACGCACTTACAACCAATATCACCAAATTTTTGTTGGAACTGGGACAAGGCTTTGCTTTTGTCGGAAGGCAAGTTCCGATCATGGTCGGCTCAAAAGAAATGTTCATCGACCTGTTATTTTATCATTTGGAACTCAGGTGCTATGTGGTCGTAGAACTGAAAGTAACCGAATTGGAACCGTCCTATATCGGGCAATTGGGTGTTTATGTAGCTGCAATTAACCATCAAAGAAAAAAAGAGACGGATAATGAAACCATCGGTCTGATGATATGTAAAACAAAAGATGATGTGGTGGCACAATACGCACTGGAAGCAAGCCGAGAACCGATTGGCATATCGGAATATAACTTATCCAATATTCTACCGAAAGAATACAAAAGTAATTTACCGAGCATTGAAGAAATTGAACAGGAAGTTCGGGCGATTGACGGCGAGGAATAGAAATAAAGCAAAATACACAATAAACACAGCAACCAAAAGATATACAGAAGAATTTTACAATACAAAATACTACACAAAGCAGTAAGTCGAAAGAGATTTACTGTTTTTTTATTG
>RQYD01000093.1 GCA_003858485.1 Clostridiales bacterium COT073_COT-073 | reverse complement strand
TCTACCTTTGAGATCTTCTTTATATCTGCCGGTAAAGCCGGAAATTGGTAAGTAACTTCCAGATAGCTTTCGCTTCCTTCTTCAAATGATGGCTGCACTGTAGCTTTTTTATCCCCATTAATTATCACTCGGATATCGGATCGATCATATTTGGTACCAAGATTTGCCTCTACTTTAAACCAAAGTTCATACTGATGTCCGGCTTTAAATTCATCTCCATGCGATAGCGTGATATCATCCGTGACATCTCTCCATTGCAGATCCGTAATTTCTCCCTCTTTTTCTAATATAGTATAGTAATTTTTATCGGTATAATTATTGTTGACCCTCTCTCCCACTTTGGGAACAGGCACATTTTCAAGATCGATCCGCCCTATCTGCTCTAAAAAATCGGTCTTAAAAGACACCTTAATGCATCGGGAGTTTGGCTCTCCATCAACATAAGTGGTTTCCCCCGGATATCCATCAACCACTGGTTCAATTTCCCAAGGGAAGACCGAACTTGGAGCAATAAAAATTCTAGCTTTATAGCTTGTATTTTCTTTAAAATACTCCCCATCCTTCATCGGGATATTGCCAATCCAAAAATCAACCGCATTGACTTTTAAATCATCAGGAGTCATGATCCATATGTCCTTAAAATAATTTTTAGCATCATATCT
>RQYD01000092.1 GCA_003858485.1 Clostridiales bacterium COT073_COT-073 | reverse complement strand
TCTACCTTTGAGATCTTCTTTATATCTGCCGGTAAAGCCGGAAATTGGTAAGTAACTTCCAGATAGCTTTCGCTTCCTTCTTCAAATGATGGCTGCACCGTAGCTTCTTTATCTCCATTAATTGTCACTTGGATATTGGCTCGATCATATTTGGTACCAAAATTTGCCTCTACTTTAAACCAAAGTTCATACTGATGTCCGGCTTTAAATTCATCTCCATGCGATAGTGTTATATCATCCGTGACATCTCTCCATTGCAGATCCGTAATTTCTCCCTGTTCTTCAAATATAGTATAGTAATTTTTATCAGTATAATTATTGTTGACCCTCTCTCCTACTTTGGGAACAGGCACATTTTTAAGATCGATCCGCCCTATCGGCTCTAACAAAGCGGTCTTAAAAGACACCTTAATGCATCGGGAGTTTGGCTCTCCATCAACATAAGTGGTTTCCCCCGGATATCCATCAACTACTGGTTCAATTTCCCAAGGGAAGACCGAACTTGGAGCAATAAAAATTCTAGCTTTATAGCTTGTATTTTCTTTAAAATACTCCCCATCCTTTATCGGGATATTGCCAATCCAAAAATCAACCGCATTGACTTTTAAATCATCAGGAGTCATGATCCATATGTCCTTAAAATAATTTTTAGCATCATATCT
>RQYD01000091.1 GCA_003858485.1 Clostridiales bacterium COT073_COT-073 | reverse complement strand
AGAAAGAATTGGCGGCCGATTTTTTAGGAAATTACTTTGAACCGATGGCCAATTTGACCAGAGAGCAGATGATCACTATTTTGTATAATTATGCGAAATTAACCAATAAATCAATGACTCAAAAAGCCAGTTTGTCAGAATTTGTTGATGCCGCTCAATTAGAAAAATATTCGGAAACGCCAATGAAATGGGCAGTTTATCAGGGTATTATCAAAGGTACTGGTGCCAATCAATTAAATCCCAAAGGCGATATCAGCCGGGCAGAAGTGGCCGCCATCATCCAAAGATTTAATGAACTGAAATAGCCCTATATTCGGCAATAAAGAGATCAAAATATCAAATAAATGACAATGGTTTAATGGAAATGGATGGGGAATGAGGGCGAGAAAAGCTTATATGCAAGATAATTTTCATGGATGAAAATCCTTGAATTTAATATGCATAAGAAAAAACCTGAGTTTTCCTCTGGAGAACTCAGGTTTTTGTATACTTAAAATTTTTTAAAACAGCAGGAAAGGAGGAAAAACAGGAGACAATAACTTGATATCCGAATGCAATTGAAAAAATAAAAAAGAGGTGAAAATTATGAAAAGGAAAATACTTAGTGTAGTACTATGTATGGTGATGATTTTGACAATTATGCCCAAAGTGCCGGTGAGGGCTTA
>RQYD01000010.1 GCA_003858485.1 Clostridiales bacterium COT073_COT-073 | reverse complement strand
TCGGAGAGCCTTCAGCGATCTATATTTACAGTTTTTTAAGGGGCATTTGTCTCTTTTTTTATTGGCAAACTTTTTCATAAATCACTTGACACTACCATTTTAATATTCATTTGTCTGATAATTTCCCTTTTAAAAGCAGGTGGGATATCAACTGCTAAACTTTTAACATTATGTACATGAACCAGTTTTCCCACCTCGATTACCGCTGTTACTTCACCAATTATGCTCCCATATTTAATGATCTTTTCACCAATATTCTTATCCTTTAAAGCAATTTTATTGCCAAAAGGAATATTTTCTTTTGCAATTTGTTCCATGACTAATTGACTTTCAGTATTGAAAACCCCAACTGTATCACCAATATGAACATCTTCTAATACAGTTGCCACCTCATCATGCAAATTCATCAAAATACATTTTTTCATTTCATAGCCTCCTGAAAATTTCAATTATTATTTTTGTTTACCATAGTCTTTTATCATCCACCGCAACCAGCCAATTAGCATAATCAACATTATAAATATGATTGGGACAGCTGTAATAATAGCACAAGTTTTAATTGTATTTAAATTTGCATTAATTAAAATCATTGTTAATGGAACCAAAGCAAGCATAATACACCAAAACAGTCTCAAAACAGGATGCGGTTCTTCATCATTTTTCAAACCTTTTGTAGATGTTGTGGCCATAGTAAATGCTGCACCATCTAAAGTCGTCGCCAAAAATAATAGTGTAATTACACAAAATATAATCATAAATACTGATCCCATTGGTAAAGAACGTAAAACATCTACTACAGCTGCATTGCTTTTCCCATTATTTAACATTCCCACAACATCAATAATATTATTGATTTGTCTATGTAATGATAATCCTCCTAATACACCAAAAAATGCAAAACAACCAACACTACCGCTAATTAAGGTATTAGCCACTACTGAACGAATTGTTCTGCCTTTAGACACTTTAGCAATAAAAATTCCAGTAAAAGGAGCATACGTAATCCAGTAAAGCCAATAAAAAATAGTCCATGCTTCCGGAAAGCCCGATTTCCCAATAGAGTCAGTGAAGAAACTCATGGGAATAAAGTTATGAAGCATCAATCCCAAAGATTGAGTTGTATTATTAATAATAAATAATGTTGGCCCTAAAACAACAATTCCAATCATAAAAGCAATTACCATTTTTACATTCCAGTCTGATAATTTTGCCATTCCCTTTTTTAATCCAATGTATGAACTAAATGAATAAAGAACCGATAAAACTACAATAATGAATAAATTCATAATAAAGCTAGGCTCAATACCCACTACATTACAAAAAATCTCAGTAACTAAGGGTACTGAAACTCCCAATGTTATACTTAAACCGCCAAAGCAAATAAATATAAATAAAACATCAACAACTCGACAAATCACACCTTCTTGCTTTAAACCCGTAATCGCACTAATAATTCCACTTAAACTAAGCCCCTTATTTTTTCTAACATGAAAATGATAGGCAATCGGAACACCCGCTAATGCATATAAAGTCCATGCACTAAATCCCCAATGAAACATAGTATATGAAACACTCATCTCAAATGCTAGCTGAGACCCCGCCTCAATTCCTAATCCTGGAGTTCCAATATAGTAAGCCCATTCCATAAATGCCCAATATACAGTAGCCGATCCTAAACCACAACTAATCATCATTGCAACCCATTTAAATGTTGAGTATTCTGGTTCCTCTTCACCTAATTTTATTTTGCCATATTTGCTAAACGATACTCCAACTAATAATAGAATTCCAAAAAACGCAAATAAAAGTGTCATTGAACCAAATGCATCTGTAAAAAATGTAAAAATAATATTGGCAATTTGTTGTGATTTCTCAGGCATAACATATAAGCAAACTACGACTGATACTACAAAAATTAAGCTAACTGCAATTAATAATGTATCTAATTTCTTTTCTGATAAAATATTATCTTTTCTCATAATTATTTTCCTCCATTTCTACATTTGATATCTTTCGATAATTTTTTCATCTAATTCTATTCCTAACCCTATACTGTCAGGTACTTCAACATATCCATTTATTAAAGGCAGCTTATTCTTTACCAATTTCGTGTAAAGTGGACTTTTACTTTGGGAATATTCAAGTAAATCACCATTTTCTGTAGATGCTAAAAATTGAACAGTTGCAGCTAATAGTATACCTGTGCTAAACCCATGCGGTACTAGTTTAGTACCATTCATTTGGGCAATATCAGATATTTTTCGCATTTCTGAAATACCACCGCATCTTGTAATATCTGGTTGTATAATGTCCGGTTTTGCTCTAGTGATAAAATCATAAAACTCATATCTAGTTGTTAGGTTCTCTCCACCTGCTATTTGAGCTGATGATATTTCGCCCAGTTTCTCATATCCACGATAATCATCCGCTAAAATAGGTTCTTCAACCCAATTCAAATGATATTGTTCCAGACGCTTAAACATTGTGACTGCATGTCCATATGTTCGCCATTTTGTTGCAATGTCAATTTCTAATTCGAAATCATTTCCGAGTTCTTCACGGACAGCCTTTACAATTGCTTCATCTATGTCTAAATTATCTCCCAGTATTCCTCCTCCAAATTTTAAACTAGTAAATCCTTGGTCCTTTAACCTTCTTGCAATGATTTTGTTTTCTTCTGGTGAATCAGCTGGAATAAAAGTTCCATATGCTTTTATTTTATCCCTATATTTACCACCTAACAACATATAGATTGGAACTTGATAATATTGTGATGCAATATCCCATAGGGCAATATCAACTGCACTCAAAGCATGTATTCCCGCACCTCTTCTACCTACATAATTTGATGCCCAATACATCTTATCCCAGAGTTTTTGAATTTCCAACGGATTTTCTCCTATCAATAAGCGTTTTAAGCCGCTACAATATAGGTTACTTTCTGGAGCCTCAATTATGGCTTTTGCTACCATTGGCGAAGTGTCACTTTCTCCAATTCCAACATATCCATTATTTGTGATAACTTTTATAATCACTGCGTCTTCTCCCCATTCACAACTCGACTCTATTGGTGGTACACGTAAACATATTACTTGGATATCAGTTATCTTCATAAATCACTCCTCCTGTTATCAGCAAAAAAATCTTTCATAAATATATATAGCAATTATTATGCCAAGTTTTTTCACTATATAAATTAACATATATCTACCTTTTTATTTAATTTTGATTTGTTTTCAACTCATTTTTCCGATTTTAATTTGACTCATCGATTTGACATCAACTCAATCATATGTTAAACTGAATAAAACAATTAAAAGGAGGTTATTTATGCCGTCACTTCCACTCAAATCTCACAATTACGACTTTTTACTACCACTTATTCATTCAATGTATGATGAAATTATCGTATATGATGATAACTATCAGATTGTATATGTTAATAATGCCTGTCAAAGACATTATGACTGTTCTCCAGAAGACATGATTGGTAAAAGCTTTTTTGATTTTGTAGATAGAAATTGCTGGAATAATTCTATCTTACCTATTGTATATAAAGAAAAAAAAGCATATGCCATAAAGCAAAAAACTTTTATTGGAACCGAACTATTTACCATTGCTGTGCCGATCTTTGATTTACGCGGAAATTTAACTTATGTAATTATGAATGTACGTGATCATTTATCGGGTATTCCTCTATATAACCCTAATTATAGTTATCAATCTTCAAAGCCTGAAGCCATTCCAGAAATAATTGCAACCAGTTTTAAAATGAAACATGTAATGGATATTACAACCAAAATAAGTACAATTGATGTTTCTTGCATTTTAACAGGTGAAACTGGGACTGGCAAAACTCTATTAGCTAAATACTTGCACTTTATTAGTCATCGTAGTGAATTCCCTTTCATTAGTCTAAATTGCGCCAGCATTCCTACTTCCCTTATTGAAAGTGAACTTTTCGGCTATGAAAAAGGCGCATTCACAGGAGCTCACACCAAAGGGAAAAAAGGGCTATTTGAGGTAGCACATGGCGGGACATTATTGCTTGATGAAATCTCTGAATTACCTTTATCTGCTCAGGCAAAACTTTTACATGTAATACAAGAACAAAGCTATCTTCCAATTGGTGCTAATATCCCAGTAAGTGTTAATGTTAGAATTTTAGCTGCAACTAATAAAGATCTAAAAACACAAATTGCTAATGGCTTATTTCGTGAGGACCTCTATTATCGATTAAATGTTGTCGAAATATATCTACCACCTCTACGTGAACGTCGTGAAGATATCCCCGAATTAGTTAATCGATTCCTGACTCACTTTAATTTTAAATATGGTTATAGTAAAACAATTACAGATAATGCCATGACCCTTTTGTGTAACGCTGAATGGAAAGGAAATATTCGTGAATTACGTCATGTTATTGAACGAATTGTTGTCACTTCAGACAGTCCCATAATTGATGCCGTTCATCTTCCATCTGCCATTTCCAATAACAACAATATGTCTTTATATTTTACAACAACTTCTCCCGGTTCTTCTTTCGACTCAAAAGTTGAAGAATATGAAGCCAGTATTATTAAAGAGGCCTATCAGCAATATGGTTCTTCAAGAAAAGTCGCTTCCCATCTTGGGCTTTCACAAACACGAGCACATAAATTAATAAAAAAATATGTTCATTGATAGTTCCATAATTTATCAATTTTTTTGTTAAAAATTTCTCTTGCATTTTTTATTAAAATATTATATTATTATTTTGTTGAATATGAAAAACTCATATTTAATACAATAATTGTACTAGCATGAAAATATCTTTGGGGCAGGGTGTAATTCCCGATCGGCGGTAAAGTCCGCGAGCGCAAGCTGAATTGGTGTGATTCCAATACCGACAGTATAGTCTGGATGAGAAAAGATAGATTTCCAATCTCTTTTTACGGCGCAAAGAATATTTTCTGCGTCGTTTTTTCTGTTTAAAAAGGAGGAAATCATGATTAACCCACGCACTAAAAAACTTACTACTTTAGGAATGCTTTCCGCTCTGGCTTTTTTAATGGTCTTTTTTATTCGCATTCCTATTTTACCGGCAGCACCATTTTTAAAATACGAGCCCAAGGATATTATTATCCTGATCACCGGTTTCATATTCGGTCCATTGTCAGTAGTGATTGTTTCCTGTGTTGTCAGCTTAGTTGAGCTGGTAACCATCAGTACAACCGGGCTTATTGGGCTGGTAATGAATATTTTATCAACCGTTTCCTTTGCGGCACCGGCAGCTTACTTTTATAAAAAAGACCGCAATGCCGGTAATGTCATTTTAGGATTGGTTCTTGGAGCAATTTCAACCACCATCGTCATGCTGTTATGGAATTATATGCTGACTCCGATTTTTATGAATATGCCAAGGGAAAAAGTAGTTCCGCTTTTAACTTCTGCTATTCTTCCGTTTAATCTGCTTAAATCAGGGATCAATGCTTCCCTGGCCTTAATTTTATATAAACCTTTGGTGACCGCACTCCGGCGGGCCAATTTTATTGAAGAAAGCAGTAGCCGAAAAACTCATTTTCAGCCTATTTTTGTATCTTTATTCATTTTAATTACCGCAGTTTTATTTATTTTAGTCTTAAATGGAATAATTTAATAGCCAAAACAGATGTAATAGTGTATAATTTAAATAACTCAAACAAGGGACTGCTACAAATAAGTAAATTTGCCTAAATAAACCTCATTTTATTTTGAGCAAAAGTCTTGTTGCTCAGTCCCTGTACTTATGATCAGGAAAGGATATTTGGTATTGGCCAAAATAAAATACACGCATAATGAAAGCACCTAATCTGTTTAAACGTAAAAAAAATGAAATTAATTTCGCCCATCTCAGGGAAATGATGAATTATTATCCGCAGGCGGAATCTATGATTGATGATGTTACCTGGCAGGATCTAACTATGGATGATATTTATGTGGAAATGGAGGAAACTCTTACTGCTCAAGGGGATGAAGCACTTTACTACTCGCTCCACACTCCACTTTTTGATCCCCAGGCATTAGCCGCCCGTTCTGCTCAAATCAGTGCATTAAATAAAGATCCGCTGGAAAGAGAAAATTTGCGTAATGATCTCAAGAAAACCGGCCGTTTGCGTTATGATTTTCGTCGCTCGATTCAGGAAGATTTTCAGTTAAGTACAAAGGAACGTTTGATGTATCTGATAGGACCTCTGACAACCATTGCATTAACTGTACTGATGATTGCTACCCAAGCTTGGAACATTGGTCTTTTTATCTTTATTTCCATTATTTTTAATGGCAGTTTACACTTTAAATTTACCAAAAAATATGAAGCCCAGATTGATACCCTGTCTTATACTTATAAACTTCTTAATTTTTGTGCCAAATATCAGAAAAAGGACTTTTTTAAATCTTATTCTCTGGCTGAGCCATATGCTGAAATCCGGAAAGCTCATAAAGATATTTCTTTTATTTTCCAGTTGGAAAGCCTGGATTTTTTAGCAGACTATTTAAATATTTTGTTTCTGATCAAAGAGCGCCGCTATGTTAAAGTAGCCAAACGTTTAGCCCCCCAAGCCAATGTCTTGTTCCAGCTTTATGAAATTGTTGGACAAATGGATATGCATCAGGGTATGAGTCGATTTTTTGCTGAAAATAAAAAAACGATCTGCACACCGGAATTATTGGCAAATGATCAAAAAACCATTACCTTTAAAGAGCTGATTCATCCGCTGCTGAAAAATCCAATTTCCAATGATTTGGAAATTCACTCTCCCCTGGTCATCACCGGCTCAAATATGAGTGGTAAATCAACTTTTTTACGAACCATTGGTGTAAATGTATTATTGGCCCAAACCTGGAATTTTGCCTATGCCAGTGAGTTTTCACTTTGTCCACTACACATTATTACCTCAATTAGTTTGCAGGATAATTTAAGTGAAGGGAAATCGTATTTTCTGCAAGAAGCCGATGCCATCCGCCGAATGCTGGAACAATCAAATCGTCAGCACTGTACCTTATTTTTAATTGATGAAATTTTTAAAGGAACCAATCCCGTTGAAAGAATTGCTTCTGCCACTGAAATTTGTCTGGCTTTAGCCAATGCCAATACTTTAGGATTAGTAGCTACTCATGACTTGCAGCTGATCCCTCAAATTCCGAATTATCTGCCTTATTATTTTACAGAAAATGTAACCAAGGAAGATTTAAGTTTTGACTATAAGATCCACCCTGGTATTACTACCACCCGTAATGCTGTAAAAATACTGGAATACTTAAAATATGACCCGGCATTGATCCATAAAATCAATCAGCGAATTGCTGCTAATGAAATGCTTAAAAATTAGGATTTAAGAAATTATATCTGCATGATATCCTGAGAATGTACAAAAATCAAATAAACTAATTAATTTTTAACCAATTATTAATTCATTTTATTTGTTTCTTCCTTTATAATAAAAAAGAAAAAACTTTCACAAAATGGAAAACTAAATTTTGACAAACAAGATATTCTAAGGAAATCAATTAATTATGAAAAAATTTATGAATCGTAAAAACTTTATCTATACCATGGTGCTTTCTTTGGTACTGTTAGTCTTTTTTCTATATCAGGATTTCATCAACATTATCGGTGCCCTGCTTCATGCCAGTTTACCCTGGCTGGTTCTGGGAATTATCAGCATGATGATTTTTTGGTTCCTGGAAGCTCAGGTTTATTATTCCATCCTGCGTAAATATACAACCGATATTTCCCTGGGGCAAATGTTTAAATTAACTTTAGCCACCCAGTTTTTCAACGGAATTACCCCCTTTTCTACCGGTGGTCAGCCTTTTCAAATTTATATTTTAAATAATGAAAGCAAACTGGGATTAGGCGAAATCACTTCGGCTTCCGTTCAAAATTTCATTATCTACCAGGTAACTCTGGTTATTTATTGTCTTTTAGCTTTGGGAATTCATTTTTTTCAACCAATTTTATTATTTGGACGCTATTCAACTGCCATCATTCTGGTTGGCTTTAGTTTAAATTTATTGGTTATCGGTTTTTTATTTATAGTTAGTATGAATCAGAAATTTCTTAATTTCGTCAGTACTTTTGGTCTTAATTTCTTGGTAAAAATCAAGATTATCAAGCATAAAGAAAAAAGACGGGATCAGCTTCTCCATTTTACTAAAACTTTTTCTGAAAATATGAAGCTGTTAAAGACTGAACCTTCTTTATTGATTCAAGGTTTATGTTTAACTGCGATCCGGCTGACCATTTTTTATATGGTTTCTTATTTTGTCTGTCGGGCTTTAGGATTACAAGATATTACTGTAGTTGAAGCCATTTTAGCCAGTGCTTACACCATGCTGATCACTTCAATTGTACCGCTGCCTGGTGCTTCAGCTGGTGCTGAATTTGGTTTTTTGGTCTTCTTTAGTTCTTTTATCGCCGGACCAGTGGCAACTGCAATTATGTTGGTTTGGCGGTTTATTACTTATTATATCGGGTTAATTGTCGGCTTTTTGGTCTTTTTCTTTGGATATAAACCAGATGAGCAAAAAGTAAATAGCTAGAGATTTTGCAATATAGAGCAATATGATTCCAAAGTGAGGTATTTATGAGAATTGGTCTTTTTACAGATTGCTATTACCCTCAGGTAAATGGTGTGGTCACTTCAGTTATGCTGCTTAAGGAGGCATTGCAAGAATTAGGACACACAGTCTTTGTTGTCACAGTAAAAACTCCAAATTATGATGCATCTGGCGAAAAAGATGTAATTCGGGTTCCTTCTGTCCCTTTTGCCAAATGGAAAGAATTCCGAGTCGGCATTCCCAGTTTTTTCCACCATTCCTTTTATCAGCTTCAGGCTTTGAATTTAGATATTATTCATACTCATACGGAATTTTCTTTAGGTATCCTTGGCCGTTTTTTTGCCAAAGCTTTACGTCTGCCTCTGGTTCATACTTATCATACCATGTATGAAGATTATACTCATTATGTGTCCAATGTCGGTCAGCCCATGGTCAAATCCTTAATGCAAAAAAGCAGTAAATTTTATGTCCAGGGTTATGATACTGTGATTGTCCCCAGTAAAAAAACCCGTGATGCTTTACGCAGTTATGGTGTCAATAATTATATTGAAGTGCTGCCAACCGGAATTGATGTCAAACAATTTGAGCGCCTGCCTAAATCCGATAAAATCATTCAGGATTTGGCTGATAAATATGGCTATACTCCAGAACATAAAATTTTACTCTCTCTGGGCAGGATTTCACAGGAAAAAAGTATTGACTTTTTAATTGAGGCCATGCCTCATTTAATTAATTTCGATCCCGACTTACGCCTTTTAATTGTGGGAGATGGCCCCTTTAAAGCTGAGCTGGAAAAAATGGTGGAAAATCTTAACTTAACTGATTATGTCCGCTTTACCGGTCGCATTCCTTTTTGTGATGTCATTCACTATTACAGTCTGGCTGATTTTTTTATCAATGCCTCGCAAACCGAAACTCAGGGTCTTACTATTTTTGAGGCAATGGCTGCCCGATTGCCGGTCATTGTTTATGATGATGATAATATTGCTGATGTGGTAATAGATAATTATTCCGGCCGCTTATTCTCTGACTTGGAAGGTTATATCAAAGCCATTCTGGAGTCAACTATTTCACCAGAGCGCACTTTAGAAATGGCACAAAATGCTAAAGATATTATTGATACTTTATCCAAAGAGGCCTTTGGTCAGCATATGGTTGCTATTTACCAACGTTTGATTCTGCAGAAGAAAGATACTGCTGAAGAAATTGACTGGATGTTTTTAGAATAAAAATTTAAAAGCATATCAATGCCATTTGACATTTGATATGCTTTTTTGATAACTTGACATTCCCACCGTCTTTATTATGCGGGATTACTTATCGATCATATGTCTGCAAAGTAACACATGGTTTTCTTGCCCCCTTGCAATACTGCACAGGTTTACTTGGGGGCTAAATGCTTCTGCAATGCCCGGCAAGATTGCTTGCGCTTCCGCCCTTAATATTTAAAGTAATTTCGGTGCCAATTCTGCTCTTAGACGATGTGCCTGGATAAAATTATTCCCCAGCAATGGTCTGGCATAATATAAAAAGTCCTCTGTAACATTGTTGCCGGTGGCATTAATAAAATCATCCGGCATATGCCTGGTTTTAGCAGCAATTTGTTCTAATGGCACCAAATGATAATTAACGGAATAATATCCTGTCCGTTCAATGCTAATTGATCCATCAATTCTATTCCAAATCGCATATTGAGCTGCTTTTTCACCAACTTCTCTGGCTTCTGACTGATCGACTTCTGAAACACAGCCAATAAATGAGCGTTGCAAATAACCAAAGACATCACTGCGTACCCGTTTGATTTGCAGTTTTTCTTTAATTAAGTTGCCCAGCAAATCTCCCAGTGCTCCGGTGCCTGACAATTGAATATTGCCATGTGCATCCCGGTCCAGTTTACCACTGATTTTTTGAACAACCGGTACTCCGGCTTCATCCTGAATTCCCTCTGATACTGCAATAATACAGCGGCCTAAACGATCATAAGTGTCTTTAACATCTGCTAAAAATTTGTCTGTATGAAATGGCCGCTCCGGCAGATAAATTAAATGCGGTCCATCATCCGGATACTTCTTGGCAAGACCCGCAGCAGCAGTCAAAAAACCGGCATGCCGGCCCATTACTACACCAATATAAACCCCCGGCAAAGCTCTGTTATCTAAATTTGCACCCACAAAAGCCTCTGCCACAAATTTAGCAGCTGAACCATACCCTGGTGTATGATCATTTAAAACCAAATCATTATCTATGGTTTTAGGAATATGGATGGCTCGTAGCTCATAGTTGGCTTTATTGGCTTCTTCATTGACAATTCGCACCGTATCAGCCGAATCATTCCCGCCAATATAGAAAAAGTACCGGATATCATGCGCCCGCATCACATGAAACATTTCCTTACACATGGCTTCATCCGGTTTTACTCTGGTAGAAAGCAGGGCTGATGATGGTGTGATTGCAACTTTTTCTAAATTATTGGTCGTTTCCTTAGTTAAATCCCAAAACTGCTCATTAACAATTCCTTCTACTCCGTGGACAGCACCATAGACTCTGGTTACTTGTGGAAATTTCCTGGACTCCAGTACCGCTCCGACTAAAGATTGATTGATAACTGCGGTTGGTCCGCCACCCTGCGCCACTAACACTTTACCCCTTAATTCCATAGCATTCTCCTTTTTAGCTGTAAATAATTTTCAATATTCGCATAAGGAATGGCAACTATCCCATTCATTGTTATTTTCTGACAAGTTGCCTCATACCATACCCATTTGTCATTTTAATTATATAACATATACGATTAATTGTCAATTATCCCTCTATTTTCAGCATTTTTGACTATTAATTTGCTCTTGTTGTCCCACTATCCTTAATTAAAATGCACAATTTTCCATATCCCTTAAAATGCTCTTTTTTAAGCATGTGCTGTGAAAACCATTTTACGCAGTAAGTGACTGTTCCCACTCTCTTAAGCAAGGTTTACTTTTCTTCTATACTTTCAGCATTTGGCACTTTTTTACCAAAAATCCGGAAAATTAAAATAATGACCAATATTCCACTTCCCAGGCTGATCCATGGGGAAATTCCTAATCCAGCAGGCAAAAATCCAAAGGCAATTGACACCCCGGCTACAATCAAGGCATACAGGAGCTGTGTTTTCACATGATCCAAATGGTCTGCCCCTGATCCCATTGAAGATAAAATGGTAGTATCAGAAATCGGAGAGCAGTGATCGCCAAAAATCGCTCCGGTAAGAACCGCACCAACTGCTGCAATAATCAGGCCTCTGTTGCCACCCGAAGCAGCATTAGCCAGCGGAATTGCCAGTGGCATTAAAATACCCATTGTTCCATAGCTGGTGCCGGTAGCAAAAGAGATAGCTGCACCCAATACAAAAATAATAGTCGGAATAGTAAAGGCAGGTAAAGTTGTACTTAAACTATTGGCCAAAAATTGGTCCGCATCCAGTTGATTTTTGATAATATCAGCAATCGACCAGGCCAAAAGCAGAATAACTACGGTAATGATCATTGACTTCCAGCCCTCGATCCAAATATCAATGGCTTCTTTTAATGTAAACAATTTTTGCCACAATCCCATCACAATAGCCAATAAGGAAGATAAGACAGCCGACATAAACAGAACAATTGAGGCATCCGAATTAGAAAAACAAATACGAATGGCATCCAATGAAAATGGAGCATTTTCGACCACTGCCAAATCATCGCCGGTCAAAACACTTCGGCCATTAAAATAAAAGGCCAGCAGGGAAATAACAATCAATGCCCCAATTGGCACAATTGCATTCCAAACATTGGTTTCACCGGTGATTTCCGGTTTGATGTTCATATTTTCCTCAACCGCCATTGGCGTTGCTCCTTCTCTTAGTACCTGACCAGTGGTTCTGGCTCTTTCTTCAGCCTGAAACATTGGACCGATTTCCCGAAGCAACACAATAGTAATAACAATCAATGCCAGCACAAATATATTATAAAAGCGATACGGAATCGTTTCTAAAAACATGCTGTAAGCCGATGTTTTAAAACTCAGTTCCGGCAATTCCTCCTGAATTAAGCTAAGCTCATAGCCGATCCAAGTCGATACCAAAGCAATGCCGGCAATCGGCGCAGCCGTTGCATCAATGATAAAGGAAAGTTTTTCCCTGGAAATTCTTTGCTTATCTGTCACCGGCTTCATGATCGGACCAACAATTAATGAATTGGCATAATCATCAAAAAACACAAATAATCCTAATAACCAGGTAATAAATTGGGAGGAACGAACACCTCCCGCTTTTTCGGATAACTTTTCAGCAATTGCATGAGTCCCGCCCATCCGCGAAACCAATGCAATAAGGCCACCAATTGACATAACCTGCAGCAAAATACCGGCATTCCAAGGATCAGCCATTGAATTAACAATCGTTTTAATGGTTCCATTAAAAGCCTCAGATACATTGAGTACTAGGTTCCCTTTGCTCAATGTCAAACTAACCAGCATTGAGCCAGTCAGAATTCCGCTGGTCAATGAAATAATTACATTTTGGGTTAGAAATGCCAGAACAATGGCGATAAAGGGCGGCACCAAAGTTAGGATTCCCAGTCCTTGCCAGATAAAAGCAGCTTCCGTCACTTCTGTTTTGGCCGCAACAGCAAAGGAAATTAAAATGATTGCTGATACCACAGCATATGCAACTCCTTTGATATATCTGGTGTTTTTTATTGTTGCTTTTGCTTCCGCTACCACAGAAACCAGCAATAAAACAACAGTCACCCCCCAAATTCCCTGTTTCACAACATCTTCCTCAATAATTGCCGGTTTTGCCATCAGCCAATAGGAAATTACTGTCATTAAACCGGTCGCCGCATATAGTATCTTTGCCGTATTTTTCATTTATTTGCTCTCCTTTGTAGTAGTTCTAAAAGATAACACCATAATTTTATCATACCTATTAAAAATATGCAAAACATTTTTAAACTTATTATACTTTTCTTTTATTTAATCCAAATCACATTCCTTCCATATACTGGCTAATTTCATTTTTCCGCCTACTATATGCATTGTCTGCATAAAGTCTTAACTTAGTTTTCCCTGCCTCCTTTAAAAATAAATTTGGCGGGCACACATCCGGTTTTTAAAGAAACGCAGAATAGCAAGAACGAAAGCAATTTGCGAAGTATATTGCAAAAGCGAAGCCATGTAAGCGAACCTTGCAAGCTGCAAGTTTCCTAAAAACTATGCGAAAGACAACTTAGAATTTTTCAGTTTTTTGACTGTAAATTATTTTTAATCATAAAACACCGGCTTTTTAAGCAGAAAATATCATTTGCTGCTTAAAAAGCCGGTGTAAATGAAGTCCCAATGGCTGACTTCTTAAATTATCCCAAAATCATCCAAAATAAATGAGCCGCAATTCCAGCTCCAATCCCGCCAATCGTATGTGAAAAAATGGCGCTGCCGGTCATTTCTTTTGTTTTTAATGCATCCATCATGGCAATATGAGTCGATAAATAGCCGCTCCAGCACATACAAATAGCCGTAAATACGGCAATATCATTACCCGATACTTTCCCTCTGGCTACCATTTCTGCCACCATACCAATCGCCGCTCCTGAGCTGCCAAGCGCAGTAATCGGCACCGCAATCGCTTCTGGAGCACTAAAGCCAAATAACGGACCAACAATAAACTGTAAATATTCTCCAATTTTAGGTAAAACCGCAATTCCCTGATTGGCTGATCCATTGTATACACCGGCATCACCTATGCCGTTATTGAGCATAATCACCATCGTACAAATCAAAATAACTCCAGGAATGATTGACATGCCCATATCAACCCCAATTTTACCGCCATCTAACAGAGACTGAATAAAGCGCGAACCAATGGAACCTTCCCGGACTTTGCGCATTCCGATTGGAATTTGACCGGCATTTTGAGTTTCTACCCATTCTGTGGTACCATAATATCTTTTGGTTTTCATGATCATCAGTCGTACTGAAATAATGCTGCCGACGACTGCACCCATTACACCGATAAAAGCTGCTTTTAATGCTCCCGGTACCGGAAAGCCCATCATTGCAGTCACTGTAATTAATCCCATGCCAAAAGCAGTTCCCAAATTAGTTAAAGCTGGCAATTGATATTTTTTAAAATATTGCCGAAAATTATCATCAAATGCCAAAGTTAAAATAGCCGGATTATCTGACATAAAACAATTGAGCATTCCCAATGAGCTGGCCCCGGGCAAATCATAAATTGGCTTCATTACCACTGAAATTGCTTTATTTACCAAAGCAATAACTCCAAATTCGGACAATACTCCGGAAATCCCGCCCGCCAAAACTGCGACTGCCATTAAGTAAAAGCAAACATTAACCAGCAGATCAAAAGCAGTTGCCATCATTGTTTTAATCATATTGGTTCCACCCATGATATTGCCCATAAATAAAAACAAAGATAAGAATAAAACAATAAAGATCGGCGCTTCCCATCCAATTTCCTTCTTTAATTTAATATTTTGCTTTAATTTAATTTTTTGCTCTTTTTTCGGCTCTTTTTTACTCATTTTTCGTTATAAACCCTTTCCCAAAAAGAAAATACTTCTCTGTCCATAGTCACTCGCTTATTTCCTCCTTAATTTTTTGCCATGTTCACTAAATTCTCTGTTGATTCACTGATCTTTTTCATTGCCTCATAAATAACATTGGTGTTCTGTTGATTTTCTTCAATACTTCTGGTCAATGTCTGGGTAGAGTCTGCCTGATGACCTGATATTTCAACAATATCTTTAAATTCATTATCAATAAATTCAAATAAGGAACCGGCCTGCCGAATTTCCTGCACTTCCATATTGACTTCTGATTTGATTTGCGCAAATGATTCCTTTACTTGCCGGAAACTACTTTCCACATCTGTGATAATTTGCTGACCGCTATTGATAACCGCAATATTGTTATTCGATTCGGTAATTATCAATTCCGTTTTTTCATTGATCATCCTTAAAATATCATTAATTTGTTCGGTTTTTTCTGTACTTTCCTCAGCTAATTTGCGGACCTCTTCTGCTACCACCGAAAAGCCTCGGCCTTCTTCGCCGGCCCTGGCTGCTTCTATGGAAGCATTCAGTGCCAATAAATTGGTTTGCTGAGCAATTGAGGCAATTCCCTGAATTACTGAATTTACCTTCATCATATTTTGATTGAATTCCTGAATAACTGCATTGGTATTATCTGATGTCTTTTTGATATCTGCCATTTGCGCGATCATTTTTTTCAATTCCGTTGTTCCCAGCTCAACGATCTGATTCATGGCTTCGGAAATATTCAATAAATTTTCTGCTTGATCATGAATTGCTTTCATTCGCTGACTGGCATCCATCATCTTTTCATTTACTCTGGCAATTCCACTGGCCTGATGTTCAATATTATTATAAATCGTGGCGGCGGTATTACTCATATTCATACTTTCTGTATTTAAATTGCTGATTCTTTGAAAACAATCTTCAATATTACAATTTAGTGCTGTTGTGTTTACTGTCAGATTTTCCAAAGTATTTTGAATTTCCATAAATGCCTGTTCCGATTTTTGCTTTTCAATCAAGGAAGCCATTAAGCTGGACTTGGCCACCGAACAAATAAAAAACATTGCCACTGAGCCAATCGTAAAAACTCCCATATGTATAATTAAATCTTTGGCACCAATTCTGCCATTGCCCACAATCAAATAAAACAGCATCAGAGCATCCAGCAACACCATGGATATCACCGGGATCACCTTATCCAGATACATACTGACCAAAGTGGTTCCCATCATTGCGATTACACCGATACTCGGGGGAGTAGCAGTCATTCCAAACAAGGTTACCATCAGAGTAAAAACAATAAAAATCTTTTGTAAAATCAGTTGTTTACTATCATTATTCCGCCAAATCAAAAAAAACAAAGCTTGAATCAATACACAAAGCACCAACGGATAGTCATCTTTATGAATAAAGCCTATCACATAAAGCGGAACAGAAATGATAAACAAAATGGTCATGGCAAAGCCAAAGTACTTATTAACTCGTTTTACATAATCTAAATGCATGGTCCTTCTTCCTCCACATCCTCTACTACTAAATTTTAAATTTCAAGCTAAACTACTGGCACTGATATGCATTTCTTATCCTGTCTCGTGTTTGGCCAAAAGCCTGGTTAGCACTCATATGATTGCTAGTGTAGAACCCAATATTTATGCAAGCATATATTAGGTTCTACACTAGCAATCGCACTCACGCTTTATTCGCGAACATTATACCACATCTTTATTGAAAATTAAAGAAAAAGAAATGAAATATTCATAAAATATTTTTTCATCTTTTTCAATATTTTTTTATATTTTAAATCATCTTATACTCAATAAAATTCAGTTTTTATCTTTTAAATCACTTCTATTCTTATTGTTTATAATGTATGGCCAGATAATTTGGCAAAAATAAGAGGAAGCCAACTTTTTGAAAAAAACACTTGACATTTCCCTTGCCAGTACATATAATATTTAGGAATGTTGTGGGGTAAACTCTCTATTACCAGCCACAAACATGCAACTGAAATATCCAAAACAATTTCGGATATTCCCAATCGATCATTTTTATAGAGGTGAACAAATGGCAAATATTAAATCGGCAATCAAAAGAATTGATGTGACCAAGCGTCAAACATTAAGAAACAAGAGCATTAAATCAGCAGTTAAGACTCAAATCAAAAAAGTAATTGTAGCAGTTGAAAACAAAGATGCTGCTGCTGCTCAAACTGAATTAAGAGCTGCAATCAAGAGCATCAGCATGGCTACTTCCAAAGGTATCTATCACAAAAATACCGCTGCTCGTAAAGTTTCCCGCTTAACCAAATTAGTAAACGAATTAAGTTAGTATTTTAAAAATCTGTAGAGAGAAGAAATGAAGCGCTATAAAATGATAATTAAGTCATTTTACAGCGCTCTTTTTATATTTCATATAATCCGCTCAGCCTTTTTTAGTTTATCCAATAAAAGGGCTGTTGCATTTTAAAATTTTCACACAAGATATAAGGTAAAATTCTTGTGTTTTACCTTATATCTTGTGTAAGATCTGCATTTTGCAACAGCCCCTTTCAAACATGATTTTATTCTTTATCAACCCGATTTGACAAAGAGCCTTTAGTTTTATCCTGCTCCCAAAAGTGACCAGATGGGTTTTATGTCCCTGATAAAGAGTGCAATTTAATCAGTCATTCCTATCTTCCAGCCGATCGCTTGTCTTCTGGAATCAACAAATCGCTGATAAATTCCATCCTGCTTCATCAGTTCATTATGAGTTCCGCGCTGGACAATTTGTCCTTTATCTATCACAAAAATCTGATTTGCGTTTCTAACCGTTTTCAGGCGGTGGGCAATCATCAAAATCGTCTTTTCCTTTGTCAGTGCCTGGACGGCTTCCATCAAATCCTTTTCATTTTCCGGATCGACATTGGCAGTTGCTTCATCCAGGATAATAACAGGCGCATCTTTCATAATTGCCCTGGCAATGGAAATCCGCTGTTTTTCTCCACCTGAAAGAGAAGTGCCCTTCTCACCGATCATGGTATTATATCCATCCGGTAAAGCCATAATAAAGTCATGACAACAAGCTTTTTTAGCTGCCTCTGTCACTTCCTCCATTGAGGCCTCCGGTCGTCCGAACCGAATATTGTTGGCAATCGTATCGTTGAACAGATAAACATTCTGAAACACAAAACTGAAATTCTCCATAAGAGAATCCATCGAATATTTTTTGACATTCTTTTCATCAAGCTTGACCATACCCTTATCCACATCCCAGAATCGGGCAATCAAATGGCATAGGGTGGTCTTCCCTCCTCCGGACGGTCCTACAAAAGCTGCCGTTGTTTTTTCCGGAATGCGCAAAGACATATTATCAATAATCTTCTTCTTCTCATATGCAAAGTCAATGCCAGATACTTCAATATGATTTGTCTTTGGCATATAGCTTTCACCGGAAATATCCATCAATTTAAGTGAGAGCACTTCTTCTCCACGATCAACGCATAAATCAACTACTCTAAGCAAAGAGGAATAAGCACCCATTGCCTCAATGCCAGCAAACACCATGAAAGACATAATCATCATGATAATTGCCTCAAGCATTTCCATAGAGCCATTCAGATAAAAGCCAATTGAAGCAATTAAAATCGCCACCCCTGTCAGTTTCATCACAATATTCTGAAGCGGGATATAACGGTTACAAATCATCTCCATCTCCGTATTCATATCACCAGCCATCCGAATGGTATCATCCAGTTTCTTTCTTGATGTGGAAATCATATTATAAGCCTTTACCTCGGAAATGCCCTGGACATATTCCAATACACCGGAAATTACCTTGGTATCAACCTCAAGTTTTTTGACAGTAGTTTCTGCATTTGCTTTGCGCATAGCATGATTTATAGCAGCAAATATTGTTATTCCCATCAGGCAAATGATGCCTATCCTCCAATCAAATACCAGAATCATCAGAATGATAATGGCGGTGTTAAGAATACCCTGAGTTGTCAGCATTACCACCCGGGTGGCCACATCACCAAGCTGCTCCATCACATTGGTGGTAATGGTCGTTATTTCACCAAGACTATTCTCATTAAAATAGCCCATGGGCAGATAGCGCAAATGCTCGGCAATTTCCACTCTCTTTCTGGCACATTCCCCATATCCCGCCCGGCACTGCAACATGGTAGATCTACCGCGCAAGAAAGATTCGACAATTACAGAAACAAGCAGTATGATAAATCCAGTCAAAATTTTACTGCCTGATATATTATTTTTAAGAAATGCGTCCATAACCAAATAAATCGCCGGAAACTTACTGGCTTGACAAAAAGCAATCAATACACCTATTACAAGTGTGCGATAAAACAGATGACGATTCTCTTTTGTACAGAAATCAAAAAATTTTTTCAAGGTGGTAATCATGCAAACACTCCTCCTTCCACTTCGTATACATCTTTCGCATAAATATGAGCCTCCCACATATTCTTATAAAGAGAACTGGAATTCAGAAGATCGGAGTGGGTTCCTTTGGCCTCCACATTTCCATCTTTTATCACCACGATCTGGTCAGCATCAATTATCGTGGAAAGTCTGTGTGCTATCACAATCAATGTCTTACCTTTTGAAAGTTCGGAAACCGACTGCTGGATAACGGCTTCATTCTCAGGGTCTGTGTAGGCAGTTGCTTCATCCAGAATCAAAATCGGTGCATTTTTCAGCATTGCTCTGGCAATGGAAATGCGCTGCCTCTCTCCTCCACTAAGATGTGTTCCGCTGCCTCCAACAATGGTATCAAATCCATCTTCCAGCGCCATAATGAAGTCATAGCAACCACTTTTCCGGGCAATCTCTTCAACTTCTTTGTTTGATGCTGAAGGTTTGCCGATACGAATATTCTCACGGACAGAAGTATCAAATAGAAAACTGTCCTGCGAAACATATGCTATCTGTGCATTATAGTCGGATAACGACATATCCCGAATATCCACCCCGCCGATTCTGATACTGCCATCCCGTACATCCCACAAAGATGCAACCAGACGTGCCACCGTTGACTTTCCGCTGCCGGATGGTCCTACCAATGCGGTAACACTCCCATCTGGAATTTCCAGATTGATGCCATGAAGAACTTCCTTTTCTTCATATCCAAAATGCACATTATTAAGGGTGATGTTATGACTTACTGGCAGTTGCTTGCTGATTTCCGGACGTTTCAGTTCTGCCAGATTCAAAATATCATCGATCTCTTTAAAAATTGAAGTTGCTTTGGTAATATCATCATTATAACCCATCACCGTAATAAGCGGCGTAATCAGACCGCAGGAAAGAATAACGATCATAATATAATTCGTCAGAGAAAGAGAACCATTCATTGTAAAGATTGCGCCAACAGGCAAAACTGAAAGTAATGTTGCCGGAGTAATGACCATGCCGATTGCGAAAGGAACAATACATGCCATCATCCATTCAATAAAACTGCCTGCATTTTCTTTGGCAGCATCTGCAAATCGCTGATAAGAGCTTTCTGCTTTTCCAAATGCCTTAATGACTTCAATCCCACCAATGTACTCGACCGCTGTAGCATTTAGTTTCTTGGTTGTGTCTTGCGTTTTTTGAAAACGAACAGTGCTGTCTTTGAACATCCAAGCCATAGCTATTGCTGCAACCGGAAGCGTGGCCAGTGACAGAATCGCCATCCGCCAGTCAATCGTCAAAATATAAATAAACAGCATAATTGGCGCACAGATATTAGCTGTAAATTCCGGCACAACATGTGCCAGAGTTGGCTCCATAGAATCTGTTCGCTCACAGATTATGTTTTTTACCCCTCCGCTCGGCATTGCTTGTACCGTACCAAGGGGGAGACGTGAAAGTTTATCTACCAGTTGAATGCGCACATTGCTGATCAGTTTAAAGGTTGTCCGATGGGATATATTGGTGGACAGGGTATGAAAAACCACTCTAAGTATCCAAAATACAGCCATTGCCAATCCTTCCATCAGATAAATATTAAAATTTCTTTCTCCTGAAAAAAGTTTCTTTACCATATCGCCCATCAAGATATAAGGAACGAGCGAAAAAACCACTCCTATCAAGGCAAAGATAATACTTTTTATATATGCATTTTTATGCTCTCCCGCAAACTGGAAGATGTAGTCCATAATTCCTTTTTTCTTCATCTATGTATCTCTCCTTTAACTAATGTCTTTGATTCCGATATTCCTTTGGAGTCATGCCGCATATTTTTTTGAACACAGCACCAAATTTTGCCTGACTCTTGTAACCAACTGCTATCGCAATATCTATAATGCTCATATCTTCTCTTTCTGTCAGATATTCTCTGGCCTTACCAATGCGATATTCTTTCAGCCAAGTGTAGATCGGCTTCCCATACAGGCTCTTAAAACACTCTTTCAGAGCCGTCTGCGAAATCTCAAACTGTTCCGCTAACCCTTTAATCGTGTAATCCTGCTCTATATTTTCGGAGATCAGTTTTTGTACTGCCCGGGTTTTTTCCACCTTATCCTTGTAGAAGTATGAGCCTTCTTCTTTTATGTTCTTTGCCTCAATTACCGACAGGCAAACCAACAATTCCAAGACTTTAACCCGAAAATAAGGAAGCTTAGCCTTGTCCGGTACTCGGTACAGATCAGTAAACAATCGTTTTAGTGTTTCTTCCTCCTGTATAATAAAATATCCATCTTCTCCACAGAATTTCCTTCGTATCTCCGCAAGATTAATAGGAATACCGGCTGCATACTGACTGATCGCCTTTTCTGCCAATGAATTAACAAATCCAATCGTAATTCCATGATAATGATTGGTCGGAAAATAATTCATTCCCCTGTGATGAACCCGCGAATCAATACAAACATTGCCCGCTTTCTTCATATAATACATACCATTATCCAGTTCCAAAGCAAGGCTTCCCTCACGGCAATAATCTACCGCCAGCATTGTTTCTACCGCCTGATATACAGAAGCATAGGCAGACATATGAAAATCATTATACATCAAAAACACACCATCAAAGACCTGATACAAAATCATGTCGCCTTCGCCGGTGTCATTCTCCACCCGAATTACAACACAATCCTCTGTTTGGGCTAAGACACGATATTCGCCAATTTTTCCTAAACCACGAAAGGTATCCCAACGCCCATCATACACTTTATTAAACTCCACTGTCTGCTCATTAAAAACAGGCATATCCCATCTCATACTATCACTCCTCTAAATGGATAGAGTTATCATAACACTACAGGCACCAGCCATATCAGCAAGGCAAAAACATCCAACTGCCTATAAACCCGATAATAGCATCTGTATTCCCACCCATAGCTGGTTTTAAAAGTCAATCATTCCTTAATTTTATTCAGTTAGTGATCGCTAACAAAGATATCCTAGCATAAAATGTTACATTTTTATATTCCATTTAGACATTCTTATTCTATATGGTTGATAAAATTTGGGATAGATACAAAAAATCAGAAAAATTTATGCTGTTCCGATATCTTGAAGGCATGTCCGGCCGTATACCTTATTCCATCTCCACACTTACTTTTTCTTTTCTGAGAACGACAAATTCCATACGAATCAAAAATACCACCAGAATACATAAAAAAGCATCAATCAAAGTTGAACCTCTGTAAATCCAGTCAATGCCAAATAATTTCGGCAAAATGATCATGGCTGGAATATACAGCACTGCTTGCCTGGCAATTCCCAGCATTCCCGCCGGTTTTGGCTTTTTGATAGCTGGCCAGAAAGTCATTGCCATCAGCATCAAAGGCAGTCCCGGCGCAATCGCCACTAAAATCCGAAAATTGGTAATTTCATGCGGCAGCAAAGCTCTGGTAGGAAGCATCACTCCCAATGTTTGCTGCGGGAAAATCATGGAAGCCAGCCATAAAGGAAGCATTAAAATTGCTGCCACCAGTGCAAAAATTTTAAAAGCAGAAATCACCCTTTCGTATTTCCCGGCACCGAAATTAATTCCGGCCACCGGCTGAAACGCCCGCATCAACCCATAAATTGGTGTTAAAAACAAATTATAGAGTCGAAAGGCTACTCCATAAAAAGCGACATCTTCCATCGTACCATAATTATTCAGCGCTTTCAGCACCACAATCCCCTGAATCACATACATGATGGTCATCAATAGTGACGGAAATCCAAGACCCAGGATTTCCTTAACCATTGCTTTATCCCGATAAATTGCTTTTTCGTTGGCCGGAAAGCTGGCCTTACCCTGATGACAGTAAATAAAAAACAAAAGAATATATACAAACATACCAATATTAGTGCCCCAGGCCGCTCCTTTTACTCCCATATCGAGGATGGCCATAAAAATATAATTAGCAATCACATTGGTAATCAGTCCTACTCCCATCATCCAGGCGGCGGTACCCATTTTCCCCTCTGCCCGAATAATCATATTATAGCCAATTCCACCAATCCAAAAAATCGAGCCAAATAATGCAATCCGAAAATACTCTTCTGCAAAAACCAATTCGGTTCCGGCTGCGCCCATTATTTTCAGCATTGGTGTCATGCCCAATAAGCCGATAATGCCAAATAATATACCTGACACCAGCACCAGATAATTGACATTGCCTACGATTCTTGCCTGCTTTGCCTGATCTTGCCGACCAATTAGAATACTTAAATAAGAGCCGGCACCAACCCCAATCAAGGAACCAATGCCCAGCGGCAACTGGGTCAATGGATAGGCAATGGATACACCGGCTAATGCTGATTCGCCAACATATCGCCCAACAAAAATCGCATCAAATATTACATTCAGCCCATATAACACCATAGCCACGACTGCCGGCCAGGAAAGCCGCCACATCACACTCCATAAATTATCATTTAAAATCATCTGCTGTTGCTTATCTTTATTCACTTTTATCCTCCATTCCGCCTTGCAGGAGAGATCTTAACATCAACCGGAACATTTCCCGGTTTTGCTGAAAAATTTCCCTTACCGGCAAAAGCTCCACCCCTAAAATCATGCTGTTAATGAGGGCAATGATGGCTTCACCATATACTAATTTTTCAGACCAATGTAATCCATTTTCCTGCAAAAAATCAAAAAACATGTCCATACTTTCTTGCTTAAGTCTTTCATATAATTGCCTTAATTTCTCATCATACTTCATCTCCTGAAGCAGGATTGCATAAATTGCTTTGTACTCATTATAGTCCAGCATTTTATCAATCATTGCTTCCACCAAAATCTCCTGTCCGCTAAGCTGCTGATTTGAAAAATCTTTGGCCATTATCTGAAACCGATATTTGGTACCTGCAATCATTAAGTCATGCAAAATATCACTGGTATTTTTATAATAATTATACACCCCTCCCTTCGACATCCCACTTTCGGCAATAATGTCTTCCATTGTCGTTTTTTGAAATCCTTTTTTCAAAAAAACTTTTTTGGCTGCTGTTTGTATTTGTTCCCTGCGCTCTTCCTCTGTTAACCTTTTAAATTTTACCATTTCAACCTCCTTATCGACGTTAACGTCGATAAGCAAATTATACTGCTGATCTTTAATATTTGTCAATTGTTTTTTATTAGAAACTCAAAATAAATAAGATAAAAAAATCTCCAGCCCCATAATTTAAGCTGAAGATATTTAAATCCTTATTCTCATTTTCCTTTAAGCCAATCAATCTCTGCTTTTCCCTATTTTCTCAGGTCCACAAGACCTCTTTCTACTGATTCTATCTTAATATTTAAAAAAGTGCCCTGATAATATTATCTGACTTTTTGCTTCATATAGGAAATGAAAAAAGAAATGGTTAGTAATATTATCATCCCTGAAAACAGCATTACCGCAAGAAATCTGCGGTCAAATGAAATTCTGGTTATATCAATCCTCAATGTTCGTAAAAGCAATGCTGCAACTGTTGGGAGCACACCGACAAAGATAATCAATACCATTCGGCTTTTTCCTGATCCGAATAAATAAGTTGCCGGTATCATAATCATATTATAAAGCAAACACACGCAAAAACTTAGTCCGGCAAATAAAATAATATTCTGATCCATTATTATATTCGCTCTTCTGGCCAGTCCGCCCAATAAACATACTGCTATAAATGAAATTATACTCAGGATCAGGCTAAGTACATACTTCCCGGCCACTTCCTGAAAAACCGAAAGCGGAAATGAAACCAGCATGGTTTTCCACTTGGCTTTTTCGTCCCAGGACAAGGTTACCGCTACCTGACTGCCTAAAACAACTGCCACTAACATAGATAGTAATGGCAATAGCATTGACGGATTACGGAATCCAGGTAAAATTGCCATTAAAAAGGCAGCCAAATAAATCATACTAAGATTTTTCAGAATCAAATAACCATCTTTTATCAATAATCCTCTCATCCTATCTTCCTCCCTTAATAAAAAGCAACATGATCTCATCCAGAGTCGGTTCTTTACCAATTATTTCTGATTTTGAGTTTTTTAGCAAAAAGTGCCATTGACCATTTTCATAGTATTTTGCACAAATTTCAGAATTTTTTATATTATCTGTTTTTTCGTTGGAACAAGAATATATCCGAAAAGTATTTTTTATTTTTTCCTTTTCTTCCATAAATACCAGCTTTCCTTTATGAATAAATGCAATTATATCGGCTGCCTTATCTAAATCACTGGTAATATGCGTAGAAAAAAATACACTTTTTTTCTGAGTGGCTATAAAATCTTTTAAAATATTCAAAATATCATCTCTGACTACCGGATCAAGCCCGGATGTTATCTCATCCAAAATCAAAATATCTGGATTGTGGGCTAAAGCTGTGGCCAACATCAATTTATTTTTCATCCCTTTTGATAGTTCTGTAATTCTTTTTTCCTGATCAATTTCAAATCTGCTTAAATACACCTCAAAATCCTTATTATTCCACTGAAGATAAATATATTTCAAAATTTTGCCTACTTCCTTTGCCGATAAGCAGGTATGAAAACAGCATTCATCCATAACAAAACCAATTTTTGATTTAATATCCTTTTCCATTTTCCGGTGATTCATACCAAAAATTTTAATATTTCCGCTATCTGCTGATATTTGATTTAAAATCAATTGAATTAATGTTGTCTTTCCCGCTCCATTTTCGCCAATTAAGCCAATGATCTTTCCATATGGGATCTGCATATGAATATTATCCAAAATAAAAGAAGATCCCGGATAACTTTTTACCACACCATTTATCTCCATGCTATAATCCATTACACTCCTCCTTCCACCATTTCCATGATCGGAAACCTTTCTTTCACAATAGTAGAAACATTATTCACATACCATTTACAATCTTCTTTTGTTTTTTCTCCTTTTCCTGTTTTCAAATTATTTCTGTGTCATATTTTAATTTATCGCTATATTTAAACAGAGCCAATAGCATTTTATACTATTGGCTCTGTGTCTTGGCATCTGGCTCGTCTTCATACTTCCTTTCTGCGCATAATTCTTATTGAAATCATTGCGGAAATTCCATATACACAGACACCAACAAAAATCAAAATAAGTATATTTTCATTTTTGGTAATTACATAGTGCATTGCTTCTTTCCATCCATTGTCCGTCAATAATCTCGAAAAAAAAAGCGGGCCAGATGAAACAAGCAGCACGGTTGGAATAAATATATATTTTACCCCATTTATACCATGTTTGATGTCTACCGGAATGTAAACAGCCATCAAACTGATACCACAAAAAAGTATTTTAACAACCGTACTGCTGTAAAAAGATTTGCCTGAATAAAAAATAAAATACATTCCGCAATAAACAAGCAAACAATATAATATAACAAGGAATGCTCCCATATACTTAGCATAAACATAATTTCTCCTGCCATTGGGAAGAGAACATATGTATGCCAAAGCATCCGCATTTTTTTCTTCTTCCATTGATAAAGAGTATTCTGTTAGCAGGGGACTCATGATAATCATGTAAAAAAAAGAAATTGTGCCTGGTAGCGTAAAATCAATCAGCCTGACGATTAACGGAAGTACCAAAGTCAACACCACAATCATCCAGATATTTCGCCTGAGCAATAAATAATCTTTGATCAAAAAATTAAGCATGTACTCCTCCCTTTAAGTAAGCTAACATGATATTCTCAATACCAACCCTCTCCATCGGCAGTTGCGGGCAGATCTCCTTTATTTGTCGGTAATCTTTACATATCCCCTGAAATCCATACCCTGTTTCTTCAATTGCTAAAAATAATTTTCTGATTTGAGGATCAAGTTGCTCGATTCTTCCTCTTATCCGTTTATGCTTATCTTCTAAAACATCTTTTTCTTCCAGGAATATGACCTGTCCATGATCAACCAAAATAATTACATCAGCAAATTTATCCAAATCAGATACCGTATGAGTTAAAAACAATACGGAACGTCCATCTGTTTTCATATATTCAAGCAAAATATTGATCATCTCCTTGCGGGTCATTGGGTCAAGTCCAGTGGTCGGTTCATCCATGATCAGCAGTTCCGCTTGATGCGATAATGCCAAACATAAAGCAAACTGTGCCTTCATTTCCCGTGATAAAGAAAATATTTTTTTTCTGGAATCAAGCCCAAAATGGTTCATATATTTTCTAAAAATATCTTCCCTCCAATTTTTATATGCCGCCGCAAATATATTTTTCATTTCCAATAAAGTTAAACTTTCATAAAATGTATTTTCTCCCAGAACGACACCTACTCGATTTTTTATTTCCTGCTCATGAAAGTCAAGATCAAGACCCCAAAATTGAATCATTCCTTCTTGACGGGATATCAAATTCAAAAGACATTTTACAATTGTTGTTTTTCCGGAACCGTTTACGCCTATCATACCGGTAACACAGCCCAATGGTATCTCCAGATCAATATTTTTTAGTTGAAATCCCTGATATGATTTTTGGAGTTTTTTTGCAATAATTACATTATCCATTTTCAATCTCCTCATCAAATAAGATATCCAAAATTTCACCCAATTCCGCCTTAGTAATGCCAAATAACCTGGCAGTATGTATTATCTTTTGCATTTCCACTTCAATATTCCGTCGCTTTGAGTCCCTCAACAATTCAAGATTACCTTTGGATACAAAAGTTCCACGCCCGGCATGACTAACAGCAAAACCTTCCTTTTCTAAATCACTGTACACCCGCCGGATTGTTAATACGCTTACTTGAATATCATTAGCAAATTCACGAATTGATGGCAAAATTTCTCCTTCGTTTAATTCCCCTTTAAAAATCGCATCCTTAATCTGCTCTTTGATCTGTTGATAAAGTGGTTTATCTGAGTTATTGGAAATTATAATATTCAATTTCTTAGCTCCTCACTTTTCTGTGTATTTTCTATATACACATTATATATAGTATATACAGTTTTGTCAATACCATATTTTTATTTTAGTTTGAGCCACTGCAAACCCAGTTAATACAAGATAATTTGGCCAAAATGATCGCAGCCGAACCAGTATGGCCTGTCTGGTAACTCCCAAAATTACAGCCGATTCTGGCTTTTTGATTTCGGTAAGTCATTTTTCATTTGCTGGAAAACCGGCCTTGCCTTGATGGCAGTAAGTAAAAATAAAAGGGCCGGTTGCCTTTTAAGATTTTCACATAAGATATAAGGTAGGATTCACCAGGATATCTTATGTGAAATCTGTTTTTGCAACAGCCCATTTAAAGTCTTATATTCATTTTTTTAACTTTGCCGGTTCTTTAAATTTGTCAGTATCCGCTTGACTTGGTTATTTCCCCTTTACCTTAAAGCCATTTAAACGCAAGGCATTGGTAACTACAAACACACTGGAAAAACTCATGGCCGCTGCCCCGATCATTGGGCTTAATACCAGACCATTGATCGGATATAAAAGCCCGGCCGCCACCGGAATACCGATCACATTATAAAAGAACGCCCAGAAAAGATTCATTTTGATATTTCTAAGAGTGGCTGCCGATAATTCATAAGCCACATAAGCATCATATAAATCACTTTTCATCAGCACAATATCGGCTGACTCCAGGGCCACATCCGTACCGGCCCCAATGGCAATGCCAACATCTGCTCTGGCCAGCGCCGGTGCATCATTAATGCCATCCCCGATCATGGCTGTCTTTTTGCCACCGGCCATCAAATTTTTAACTTCGCTGTCTTTATCCTGGGGCAGGACTTCGGCAATCACCTGATCGACTCCCACCATATTTTTAACCGCCGCCGCTGTTTCCTTATTATCACCAGTCAGCATCACCACTTCAATTCCTTCTGCCTGAAGCCCGGCAATGGCCGGCTTACTACTTTCCTTTGGCAGGTCGGCTACCGCAATCATTCCAATCAAGCCTTGTTCATCCGCAAAATAAAGCGGCGTTTTTCCGGCTTTGGCGTAATTAAGAGCAAATTCCTTGCTGCTTTGCCATTTTTCATTTTCCCCGGCTAAGCCCTGCTCGGTCATCAGCCTTTGATTGCCGGCAAAATATGTTTTTCCTTCAATTTTTGCCTGAATACCCAAACCAGACAAAGCTTGAAATTCCTCAGCATTTAAAGCCATGATCCCTGATGCTTTGGCTTTATCGATAATCGCCAGAGCAATCGGATGTTCCGATTTCGCTTCCAGTGCTGCCGCAATGGCCAGCAGATTCTGTTCATCCATTTGAAATGCCTTGACATCTGTCACCACCGGCTTGCCCTCGGTGATGGTACCGGTTTTATCAACTGCCATCACCTGAATATGGCATAAATTCTCCAGTGCTTCAGCATTTTTATATAAAATACCATGCTTGGCTCCGACCCCGGTACCGACCATAATTGCCACCGGTGTAGCCAGTCCCAGCGCACAGGGACAGGAAATAATCAAGACCGAAATGGCTCTGACCAGGGCAAATTCAAAAGTTTGTCCAGCCATCAGCCAGCCGATCAAGGTAACTAATGCAATGCCCATGACGATCGGCACAAATACTCCCGATATTTGATCTGCCAATTTAGCGATCGGCGCTTTGGAAGTACCGGCTTCTTCTACTAAAGCAATAATTTTGGCCAGAGCCGTATCCTCTCCGGTTTTGGTAACTTGCATAGTAAAATAACCACTGGTATTTAAAGTCGCACCCGTAACGGCATCACCGGCATGCTTTTCCACCGGGATACTTTCCCCGGTCAGTGCCGATTCGTCCACCGCCGACATCCCGCTCAGCACCACTCCGTCAAGCGGCACCCGGCTGCCCGGTTTCACTGCCAGAGTATCGCCAATTTTTACTTCTTCCAGTAAAATTTCTTTTTCCTCTCCATTTACCAGCAATATTGCTGTTTTAGGCGATAAGTTCATCAGCGCTTCCATTGCCGCCTTGGTCTTACCTTTGCTGATGCTTTCCAGGCTCTTGCCCACAGTAATTAAAGTCAGGATCATGGCTGCACTTTCAAAATACAGATCATGCAAATAATGATGCGCCACTTCCAGTTGTCCATTGCCAATCGCATGGCTGATCCGGTAAAAAGCAAAAATACCGTAGATCAGCGCTGCTGATGAACCCAGGGCAACCAAACTGTCCATATTTGGCGCTTTATTGATCAGTCCCTTAAAGCCGCCAACAAAATACTTTTTATTTAAAAGCACGATCGGCAATGTCAGCAAAAACTGACTAAAGGTAAAGGCCGCTCCATTTTGCACTCCATCCAAAAAGGCCGGCATGGGTGCATTGACCATATGCCCCATACTTAAATACATCAGCGGGATCATACATAAAACCGACCCCCACAATCGGGTTTTCATTTCTTTTTGCTCAGCCACCTGAATATCTTTTTGCTCCTGTAAGGCAGTTTTGGCTACTTTTTTGCCCCTCTTTTTTTCTTCAGGCATATCCAGGGAAGCGCCATAACCGATTTTTTCAATTTTGGCCACCATCTCTTCGGCGCTGACCACCGCTTCATCATATTCGACCTGCATATTATTAGCCAGCAAATTGACCTCACAAAAGCTGACTCCTTCCATTTTTTTGATATTCCGCTCAACCGCTGCTGAGCAAGCTGAGCAACTCATACCGGTAATATTGAATTTATCTTTTTTCATAACTGCTCCGTTTCTGAACTGGTTCATTGTTTTATCCCATCAGGGATATAATGATTATAAAAAAAAACAAGGATAATGTCAACCGACCATTTGTTAAGTAATTATCATTCTTTGATAATAATCTGCTATATCTATCCCCTGAAAATTCATATATCTGCTTGTCAGAATAATATCGAAAGCAAAACCAAGGGCAAACACAGTTAATATTTGTGGATATTATTTGCCAAATCATCTTGACTAATTTTGTATCATTGTATATAATACAAATAATACAAAATTCGATATATCCGGTTTCATCGTGATATTGTTTAAGCATTTATTTAAACTATAGCAGAAAGGAGCGCCATGATTTCCATTAATTTAAATAGTGAAATTCCTATTTATACTCAGTTATGCCATCAAATCATTCAGGCTATCGCCAAACAGGAAGTCACTGCCGGTGAGCCAATGCCGACTGTTCGTCAGTTGGCAGAAGATCTGGGAATTAATCCAATGACAGTCAATAAAGCCTATGGCGAATTAAAACATGCCGGTTACCTGGAAGCCAATCTTCGACGCGGCACTGTTGTCAAAGAACATCTGCCGCCAAATCCTGATTTCTTAAAAGAAAGAGAAGAGAGCTTACGCCTGTTAATTGCCGAAGCCCTGCTGCAAGGCGTTACCAAGCAAGAATTGATCCAAAAAATCGAGCAATTATATATTGAATTTCCGGAGGTAGAAAAATGATCCTATTTATCATCACCCTGATTGTAATCCTGCAAATTATCCCCATTTTATATTATACCTATAACTCTGCCATTTCTAAAAACAATCATTCCCTGTATCTGGCAGTAGTTATTCCTGATGAACATAAAAACCATCCTGAAGTTCAAGCCATCTTTCAGGCATACCGCCAAAAGATCCGAAAAATCACCTTATTTTGTCTGATAATTTCTGTGCTTAGCTGCTGTTTACTGCTGGTACCGGTATTTTCCGACTATATTTTAACTTTTGTTATGATCATTTTTATTGCAACCTATCTGCCTCTGCGTTTATACAATCAGGCGGTTTATCATTACCGGCGAAAACTCCTTGATTTAAAAGCGCAAAATAGTTGGCAGGCAGCCACTGAACAGATCCTCTTTGCTGATTTGACCACCAGCCGCCTGAAAAACCAGCGTACTCCCAAATCATGGTTATTTGCCATCCCGGCCCTGCTCAGTCTTGGCATTTATCTGACTTTTGATAAAAATATCGGTATGCTGATCTTACTGATCACCAATTTGCTGATGCATTTACTGTTTTGGCTTGCGCATTACAACATATCACATATGCCCGCCAAAATATATACCGACAACAGCCAGACCAATTTAGTTTTAAACCAGGAATACCGGCGCAATTGGACCTTTAATTATCTGATCCTGTCCTTTATTCAAACCGGTTTAATGTTTTTATTAAGCTTTCTGCATCTGCGCTTTGTTCATGACCCAAGCAGCCTGATGACCGGCTACTTTATCACCATTCTTTTGCTGATGGCCATCCTGCCGATCATCGTTATTTTCTATGCCAACAGTCGTCAGCAAAAGAAGGAAAAAGAGTTTTTACGAAATCAGCACTCGCTGATTCATTTAGAAGAAGATAGTTATTATCAGGAGCATGGTATTTGGGGCTTGCAATATAATAACCCTAATAATTCCTCGACTTTAGTCAATAAGCCCTTTGGCATTGGCCAAGCGGTTAATCTTGGTTCTCAAAAAGGACGTGCTTACTTTGCTTTCAGTAAATGGCTTTTAGCGCTGATCTTGATTTTTTCGATTGGTTTGGTTTGCTTTGAAGATTATTTAGCACCGGCCATTCAGGTCACGGAGCAAGGCATTACCATTTATCAAAGCCTTTATCCGATTCAGGTTTCAGCCGAAAATATTGAATCAATCGAGTATCATGAAGAGTTTACCAAACAACATTTTTATAAGAATGTTGGCAGTGCCACTAACCGATATTTACGTGGTACCTTTTCTGCCAAAGGCGACCCAGATGTCCGGCTGTATTTATTTCGGAATCAGCCCTATATCCTTTTTCATTTAAAAGACATGGCCCCTGCCAAACTATATTACAATGATCAAAATCCGGCTGAGACCATTGCCCTGTATGATAAAATCAAACAAAAATTACCGGATAAAGTTAATTCATCAGCCGTAACTAAACTGCCGGCCACTGCGGAAAATGGTTCCGCTAGCCGGGAAAGCACAGAAATCCATCAGCAGCGCCGCCAAAGCTTTACTGCTGCTGAAATTGATTATTCCATTCCGGCCGGAAAAGGTAGTTTACATGCTGTCTTAAATATACCGGATGACCGGCCCGATAAAGCACCGCTTGTTTTACTGATTGGCGGCTCCGGTCCGGCTACTAAAGAAGGTCTGGCTAATCTTTATCTGGATTTGGCCATTCATTTAAATGATGCCGGGATCGCCTGTATTCGTTATGATAAGCGGGGAATTGCCCGCTCGGCTTCGGTCGTTGATGCCAAAACCGAAGAAAAAAACATGGTAATCGAAGATTTTGTGGCTGATGTGATTGCCCTCTTACAAAAAGCCAGGACCGATAACCGATTTTCCGGTATTTATATTGCCGGTCATTCGGAAGGGGCTTTGGTTGGAACCTTGGCTGCCCAAACCGTGGCGATTGACGGTCTCGTTTGCCTGGCCGGCGCCGGACGAAATATTGCGGAAATTACTCTGGAGCAAATCAAAGCCAATCCCAATAATCCTCAAAAATTGGTGGACGATAGCCAAAGGATCTTAAACAGCCTGAAAGCCGGTCAGGAAACAGAAGATGTTCCGCAAATTTTACAGGCCTTATTCCGTCCTTCGGTTCAGCCTTATATGATCAGCTGGATAAAATATGATCCGGCGGCCGAACTGGCTAAACTAAACGATACCCCGATCCTGATCCTGCAAGGTGATAATGATTCCCAGGTGCAAATCATAGATGCTGACAATTTACATCAAGCTGTAGCTGACAGCAAAATAGTGATTCTGCCTGAAATGACCCATATGCTGAAAAACTCCGATATTCGCAAAGAAGATGCCTTTAAAAACAATCTTGCCGCACTCACATACAGCCGTGTTTATCAGGACGAAAATTTGCCAATCAATGCCTCTTTGCTTCGGGAAATCATTTCCTTTATATTATCTGAAAAATAAAATTTGTGCAAAAGGGCCAGCTGTTAATTCAGGATATAGCAAAGGACAGTTACACTATCTTTCACAATGACATCTTTTTTCAAACCACCTGGCTTTCAATTTGATATGTGTAACTGTCCTATTTAATTTCTAAAATATACAAAATATCTGTATTTCTTTCCTTAAATTTCTTTATACCTTAAATTTGCTGATCAGCTCCGTTAATTCCTGTGCCATTTCAGCTAAATGTGTACTGGAACCGGCAATTTCCTGTGAAGAAGCAGTTTGTTCCTCAATCGAAGCTGTTGCCTGCTGGGTAGAAGAAGCGTTTTCTTCTGACAAGGCTGATAAATTTTCAATGATTCCTGACAAGGAATCCCTGGTTTCCTCCAATTTTTGTCCGGAAGTATTTAATTTTTCAATAATCACTTTGTTATTATCCAATTCCCTGGAAATCAAGTGAAATTGTTCTTCCGTCTGACTTACTTTATCGAGCTGGCTGGCCATGATCGAACTGGCTGTATTCATGATCTCAACTGCTTCGGCGGTTTTAGTGGTCAGACCCATAACAATTTCTTTGATTTCTTCGGTAAAACTGTTTGACTGTTCAGCCAGCTTACGGATTTCATCAGCCACCACCGCAAATCCTTTGCCCGCCTCACCCACACGGGCTGCTTCAATGGCCGCATTTAAGGCCAAAAGATTGGTTTGATCGGCAATTGACTTGATCATATCACTGGCAGATTCAATTTGCAAAGCACTCTTATTTGTATTTTCAATCACTTCTTTAACACTGCCAACTGTTACTTTTGATTGTTTGGTAACTTCAATCAAATCGGCGATTGCTGATTTTCCGTTTTCATTGGCTTTAAACACCTGAGTTGAGGTTGAATTTAAATCATTCATCACACTAAAGTTCTCGGTCAAAGCATTTTCCATGACATCCATTGCCATTGCTCCGCGCTGCATATCTTCAGCCTGACTGCTGGCTCCCTGGGCAATATCTTCAAATGCCCGTGAAATTTCATCAATCGAATGGGCAGCCTGCTCGCTGTTAGCACTTAACTGCTCTGAGGCAGCCGATACCCGTTCAGCCACATTACCGACCTGGGTAATTGTTTGATGCAAAGTTTTTTTAACTTGAATCAAAGCTCGGGAAATGCCACCGATTTCATCTTTATTTTTTGAATAAATAACCGATGGCGAATTTTCATTTAGGGTAAAATCATATTCGACCATGCCATTGATACAAGTATTTAACCGAGTGATCGGCCTGGTAATGGAAACAGCAATGACATAAATAATCAGCATAATAATGATCAGGGCAATAATCCCTAAAACTAATACAAAAATCCCTAATTTAGTAGTTTCAGCAATAGCCTCTGTCTTTGGCACATAGAGCACCAAAAACCATTCTGTACCGGTAATTGGATGAGCATCATAAAAATTGATTTGTCCGGCATTATTTCCCTCAAACACCTGGCCATGACCACTTAATACTTTTTCAGCAATTGGTTTTAAACTTCCGTTTTCCACATCATAAATCGTCTGGGTGGCATCATATTGATGATGAACCACAAAACGTCCATCTTTATCAATAATAAAGGCTTTGCCTGTATCTTTAATTTGAATCGACTGAATCAGCTCCTGCAGATCCGATAAAAAGATATCAGCTGCCAACACACCGATTCGCTTGCCTGCGGATTTTATTTCTGTACTAACGGTAATTACGATCAAACCTGATTCCGCATCAATATATGGCTCTGATACAATAACTTCATTCTTATCCATGGCTGCCAGATACCACGGCCGCTTCGTGGCATCATAACTGGCATCGGGGATCCATCCTTCACCATTTAAGTATTTCTTATCTTCAAACCCGATATAAAAAGATTTGGTTGTTTGCACATTTTTGGTCAAATAGCTTAAACTGGCCAAAAGCTCCTGATCGGTTGGCAGATGATTTTCAATATTTTGTTTTAAGATCTGCATATAAGCGATCTTTTGAGTAACTATCGTTTCAATATCAGAGGCATATTTTTGCACTTCAATATTTAATTCCTGCTTAATTTCATTGATCAGCAGTTTTCTGGATCGACTAAATGATGCAAAAGATAAAATTATGACTGTACATAATACCGGCAATCCTATAAAAATCAACATTTTTTGTTTTAAATTCATTTCCTTCTCCTTTGCCTAAATAGCAGTTATCACCCTACGCTTTTATTGCTTTCATTTTATTTATCGTCTTTTTGAAATTTTATCTTTATTTTATTTTCATTTTTTATTTATTTTTTCACATATTATTTATCCTTTGTTTATTTTTTTTATATTTTTAAACATTATTTTTATTATCACTCAACTTTCCCACAGTCTTTTTGGGCTCTATCCCGCTCCAGGGAGCGGGCACATGGGTTTTCCCGCTTTCGCACTTTTCTGCGAAAAGATGCTTCCGCGGCACACGCCATAAAAAAGACTATTCCAAGGAATGTGGGAAAGTTGAGTTATGAGTTAAATTTTCACGCATTCTGTGCCCATTTTTTAATCATCTATCGCCAAAACATCTTTTCCTAAAAAAATGCGAAAGTATACAACCACAAAAAGCCTTTTGGCAGAAAATTCAGGAAATAAACGATAAAAAGGATATGCTGAAAAAGCAAGATGATATGCCAAAGAAAGGAATGGTATTTTTCTTGAACTTTCCGGCAAATTGACTTATAATAATTATGATTCCAATGACTTTTGGCAGAAAGGTATGATACTATGAAATCATTACATCAATATGGATACTATAAAATAGCAGCCGCCGTACCGGTGATCAAGGTGGCTGATGTAACCCATAATACCAAAGAAATTTTAAAATTAATCGAAATGGCAGCCACCGAAAACATTTCTCTGCTGGCTTTTCCTGAATTATGCCTATGCGGTGCCAGCTGTGGTGATTTATTTTGGCAGACAGCTTTGCAAAAAACTTGTAAACAGGCAATTATGACCATAGCCAAAAAAACTAAAGATTTGACTTTTCCAATCATTATCGGCAGCCCGATGCTGCATCAAAACCGGCTTTATAATTGTGCCGTGATCTTGATCAAAGGCCAGGTCAAAGGCCTTGTGGCTAAAAATTCTTTAACAACAGAGGAAAGCAAGTATTTTACCTCGGCTTTGTCCGCCGAATGGGATCTGCTTGACTTCGGTCAGGATGAGTCTGCTTATTTTGACAATTCTCTGAGCTTCTATCATGAGGACTGCAGTTTTTCCTTTACCATTGAATTAGGTGAAGATTACTATTTGCCGCTCTCACCCTCAGCCATCAATCCTTACCTGGATACGCAAATTATTGTTAATCCCTGCGCATTACCGGCAACTGTTAGTTCCAGACAAAAAAAAGAGCTGCGCTTACAAGAGCTGTCAGCCAAATCACAAAGTATTTATCTGCATATTAATGCCGGTTATGGCGAGTCCTCAACGGATAAGATTTATGATGGCAGCTCCTGCATTTTTGAAAACGGACAACTGATCGCCAGTAATTTGCCATTTCAAAGAGAAAATCAATTGCTAACCGGGATAGTTGATCTGGAACGAATAGCGACTGTAAAATCGCGGACTAATTTATTGAAACCCAGCGATGCTGCCATTCAAAAAGTACTAGGCAGCCGCCACTGCATCTGGTATTCCGATAAAAACGATCATTTAACAGAAGATGTAATTAATCCTAATTCGGCCGGTCAAACTGATAAAGCTACTGCCGCTGTTCCATCCCGTTTGGAGTATTCCCCACTTTCCCCTTTGCTGCCAACTTTAGCTAAATTTCCCTTTATCCCGGAGGATGCCATCCAGCTGGAACAAAATTGTCAGGAAATTGCTGAAATTATCAGCAGCGGCTTAATTAAAAGACTGACTCATATTCATGCCAAAACATCGGTTATTGGCATTTCCGGCGGTCTGGACTCAACTTTGGCCCTGCTCTTAGTAGCTCTGGCCTACCAGAAAATGGGCAAAAATCTGAAAGAGATCATTGGAGTGCGTATGCCCGGGTTTGGCACCAGCGGCGGCACTTATCAAAATTCCCTGACCCTGATGCGGTTGATGGGCATCAGTGAGCGCGAGGTCGATATCAAAGCCTCTGTTATTCAACATTTAAAAGATATTGAACATCCGCTGGAACAACATGATACCACTTATGAAAATGCCCAGGCCAGAGAGCGCACTCAGATCCTGATGGATATTGCCAATCAAACCGGCGGACTGGTGATCGGTACCGGTGATCTGTCGGAACTGGCCCTTGGTTTTTGCACTTATAATGGTGACCATATGAGTATGTATTCAGTCAATGCCTCCATTCCCAAAACCCTGATCCCCTATGTTATTCGTTCCTTGGGCAGAAAATACTCCGATCCAGAGCTGATTGCTGTTTTGCAGAAGATCATTGATACTCCGATCAGTCCGGAACTTTTGCCGCCGACTGCCAATCAAAAGATCCTGCAAAAAACCGAGGAATTGATCGGTCCTTATGCCCTGCATGATTTCTTCCTTTATTATATGCTGCGCTATGGTTTTGCTCCAGGTAAGATTCGTGCCCTGGCCGTCCAGGCATTCGCCGGTGATTTTAGTTATGAAGAAGTCGATAAATGGATCAAGCTCTTTTATCGCCGCTTTTTCACTCATCAGTTCAAGCGCAACTGTCTGCCGGACAGTCCGCTGCTGGGCAGCATTTCCTTATTTTCAACCTTTCACATGCCCAGTGATGCATTAGTTACCTTATGGCTGTCTGACCTGGAAAATGAGACAGATTATGAGTAAGCAAATAAAAAAAACCATCGACAGCTTTCATTATGCTATCTCCGGTATTCTGATCGCTTTCCGGGAGGAACGGAATTTTAAAATTCATACCATTCTGGCAGTATTGGCAATTGCTGCTGCCACCTTGCTTCGCTGCAATATGACTGAATGGATCATTATCATTCTTTGCATTGGTATGGTCATGTCCGCCGAAATCTTTAATACGGCTCTGGAAAACACCATGGACTGGCTTGACCCCCAATACAATAAATATGTCAAACGGGTGAAAGATTTGGCCGCCGGGGCGGTACTGGTGGTTTCCATTGCAGTGGCTATTGTTGGGCTGCTGATTTTTCTGCCTAAAGTCTGGCAGCTTTTTCAAAGCCTTTAGGCTATTTTTATAATTTTACCAAAGCATTACCTTTTTGGCTTTTGATATAAAATAAATTCCATTCTATATCAAAAGCCTTTCTGTTGGAAATAATACAAAGGAAGTATCGGCGTTGCCTTTACTTCCCTGGAGCAATCTATTTACTTGACTTTCCCATCGTTTTTACCTTTTTTCCAAAGCATCATCGATCCCCAAAACAATACAGATCACCGGTAAAATGAATTTTTCATCCGAGATCTCAATTTCATAAAAATCGCCCCAGCTTAAGATTGCCTTGCTGATCTGAGCGATCCTCTGTCCATGTGAATCCGCCACCGCATAGTCATGAGCCAGAAAATGCCCTTCGATTTCCCAGGGCATTTTCCATTCTTTGGCCACCGACGAATCCGGCGATTCAACTTCATAATTATGCCCAAACAATGCAAATTTTTTGATCAGGCAAGCCGTATAATTGGCTGCTTCCCCCTGACTGACCTTTTCAGCCTCCGTCCCCAGATAGATATTATAATGCGCCAGCAAATGAAATAATTCCTGCTCCAAAAAGGCTACGACCTGATTTTGCATATCATAAATAGTCAGTTTATCGCCAAAGCTGAACAAGCTGCCTTCTACCCAAAAGATCTCTCTTTGCGTTTGATCATATACAAAAAATTTTTCACCGATCGCAAACACTTGCTGTTTAATATATAATTTCATTGGTTCTCCCATCTCCATATCATTTCTCTGTAAATTCTATTTGCCAGCTTGATTGCTCAGCTTTTTACCACTCTCCACGGCCGCCTTCATTAGCTTCTCTCATCACCAGGCCATCTCTCTGTAAATTCTATCTGCCGGCTTGGCCGTTCAGCTTTTTATCGATCTCCGCAGCTGCCTTCTTGCCAGCACCCATGGCTAAAATAACGGTGGCCGCACCGGTAACCACATCTCCGCCGGCATAAATATTTTCCATATTAGTCATGCAAGTAGCTTCGTCAATGATGATGCAGCCATGCCGATTGGTATCAAGCTCCGGCTCAGCTCTTTTAATGATCGGATTGGGCGTTTGCCCAATGGCAATGATCACACTGTCCATGGGCAGAATTTCCTCTGATTCCGGAATCGCTACCGGTCGGCGGCGGCCGCTGCTGTCAGCTTCTGCCAACTGCATATGGATGATCTCCAGGCCAGTCACCTTGCCATCCCGGTCATCTCCCAAAATTCGGACCGGATTGGCCAGTAGTCGAAAGATAATGCCTTCTTCACGGGCATGATGAATTTCTTCAGCCCGAGCCGGTAACTCCGCTTCTGAGCGCCGATAAATAATCGATACTTCTCCGGCTCCCAGGCGCTTGGCCGTTCTGGCCGCATCCATTGCCACATTACCGCCACCAACCACCGCCACTTTATCACCAGTTTTAATCGGTGTGCCGATTTTATTGCGCTGATAAGCCTTCATTAAATTGACCCTGGTTAAAAATTCATTGGCCGAATACACGCCGTTTAAGGATTCACCCGGAATATCCATAAAGCGCGGCAATCCCGCACCACTGCCAATAAAGATTGCTTGATATCCCTCACCAAATAAATCCTCAAACAACAGCGATTGACCAACGATCACATTCTTATGGACAGTTACTCCCATCTCCAATATCTTATTGATCTCATATTTAACCAGACTTTTGGGCAGCCGGAATTCAGGAATACCATAAACCAGGACTCCTCCCAGCTCATGCAAGGCTTCAAACAAGGTTACTTCATAACCTTTTTGAGCCAGTTCATTGGCACAGGTGATTCCGGCCGGACCGGAGCCAACCACTGCCACTTTGATTCCATTCTTTATGATTTCCGGCTTGGCAGTTAAATTCTGCTCTCTGACATAATCGGCCACAAATCGCTCCAAACGGCCAATGGCCACCGCTTCTCCATTTTTTCCACGTACACATAGCTGCTCACACTGTGTTTCCTGCGGGCAGACCCGGCCGGTAATACCGGGCAGGCGATTTTGAGCAGCAATTACCTGATACGCTGCCTGGACCTCACCTTTCGCCAATGCTTCAATAAACTCGGGAATCGGTACATTAACCGGACAACCGCCAACACAGGGTTTATGCCTGCAATTTAAGCAGCGCGCCGCTTCTTCCATAGCCATTTCCAAAGTATAGCCCAGGCTTACTTCTTCAAAATTCTGATTGCGGACAGCCGGTTCCTGTTCCGGCATTGCCACCTTTTGCTTTGATTTATTAACCATCCTAACCCCCCAGTCTGCAGCGATGTTCCTCTTCTTTAAAAAAGCCCTGTCTTTGCATTAATTCATCAAATTCAACCAAAAATCCATCAAAATCCGGCCCATCAACACAGGAAAATTTGGTTTTGCCATCTACTTTAACCCGGCAACAGCCGCACATCCCGGTACCATCGATCATGATCGGATTAAGTGATACGGCTGTTTTTAAATTAATTGGCTTTGTTATATCGACCACTGATTTCATCATGATCAGTGGTCCAATAGCAATGACTTCATCATATTCCCAGCCCTCAGCCAGCAATTCTTTTAAAACATCGGTCACGAAACCAGTTTTACCGGCCGAACCATCATTGGTCACCAAATACACCTGATCAGCAAATGCCCGAAAATCATCTTCCAGCAAAAGCAGCTCCCTGGTTCTGGCACCAATGATCACATCAACTGCCACCCCGCGTTTTTTTAATTCACGCAGCTGCGGATAAAGAGGGGCAGCACCAACCCCACCGGCAATTCCCAGTACTCGTTTTTGAGCATGAAGCTGAGATGGCTGCCCCATCGGACCGGCCACCTCCTGGATCATATCCCCTTCATTTAGCAAAGCCAACTCCTGAGTTGACCGGCCAACTACCTGATAAATTAAAGTAATTAAACCGCTTTCTTTGTCAGCATCAACAATCGTCAGCGGCACCCGCTCGCCATCAGCTTTGGGAATAATGATCACAAACTGGCCAGGCTGACAACGCTTAGCCACAAATGGCGCCTCAACCTTAATCAAATCAACCAATTCACTTTTCTTTTGCTTTTCTACAATTTTGTACATAGTTTCTCCAATCTCAATTTCTCTGCCCGGCTTTTCTTCACTTTTTTATAGGCCCGGCTTATTTTTAATGTCCGATCCAGTCCGAATAAAAGACCATTGGCTCGATCTTGTTTTCATCTATTTCATAAGCATAAAACTCCAGCCACTCATAACATAGCATCTCCATCACCAGGGCATATTCGGCTTCCGGCTGATACAGCCACTCATGCTCAAAAGTAAAATTCCTTTCCTCACCGGCTTTTGGTGCTTTGGTCATCTCGGCAATCCGGTCTTCAATCTGGCGAATGGCTTCCTCCCGCGGCAAAATTAAAATTTCACCGGCCTTTGACAAATCCAGGATCTCTTCACTTTGATTTTCAAAAATCTTATGAACGGATGTGATCTGGTTTTCACTATTATAAAAAATCAATATATGCAGGTGATCATACATACCCATATACTCCGATTCCTTTTGATATTGTCGAAATTCAATAGTATAACGTCCACCATTATCAAAACGGACTTGCTGTGTTGTACTGACTATATTCTCACCCAATCTTTCCAGATAAGCTCTGTAAACTTCATCCATTTTTTTGGTTTTAGCTTTGGTAGCCTTTTCTTTTTTGGCATCAGCTTTGCTCTTTTTACTCTTGGAATCGTTTTCTTCTATTTTATCGTTTTGGTCTAAGCCCTTTTCTTTTTTTAGATTTTCCTGATTCAGGGTTTTCTTTTCTTTTTTTACTATTTTATCTTCCTTTTTTGGCTTATTCGTATCCTGCTTTTGGTCTTCTTCTTTATCCTGGTCAGCATCATCCTTGCTATCTTGGCTGTTATCTTCATTATTGTCTTGCTTGTCTGCTTTGCTATGATCTTCCCTGACCTTTGCCTCTGATTCAGCCTTCTTACCTGAATTGCCACCTGGAAGTAAGGAACAGCCTGCCAAAATGCTGCTTAAAAGCATGATCACCATCAGCCACATCATTCTTCTCTTTTTCATTTTATACCTCCCTGAAATTCTCATTCTTTCTTTATAATTCAACTTTTGCCCCACCATTTTGGGCTTTATCCTGCTCCGCTTTCTCCACTTACTGCATAAAATTATGCAATACCACTGCCTTTTTCGGCTTGTTATGTAAAATTGCTTTTTCGTCATTTATTAACTTGATCAGGCCTTTCTACCTGAATATGCAGCCTGGCTCAGTTGTTTCCTGCTTTCTCCACCTGCTGAAAAAGCGGCATTGCCTCATGCCCAAAAATAATAAAGCATTTTTTACTATTGTAACGGCCGGAAGACAGTTTGTCAATGTTAAAGCCATCAAAAAAGCTACTGCCCAGTGACCAAACATCAGGCAGCAGCTCCTCTTTATATTAATTATTCTTTTCCTTTTTCCTTTTCGCGCTCTTGAATGACTTTATCCTGTACCTCTTTCGGTGCCTCCTGATATCTTTCAAAGGCCAGAGTATAAAGGCCACGTCCCTGCGTCATGGAACGTAGATCAGTGGAATACTCATAAAGTTCCGCATATGGCACTTCTGCTTCTACTTCCTGCTTGCCCTTAACCGGTGTCATTCCCAAAATCCGACCACGGCGTTTGGTCATATCACCCATGATATCGCCCATATATTCATCCGGCACTGTTACCTTAACTTTGGCAATTGGTTCTAATAATACCGGATTAGCCTGTTTCATTGCTTCTTTAAAGGCAATAGTGGTGGCAATCTTAAAGGCCATTTCTGAAGAATCAACCGGATGGTAAGAACCATCAATTAAAGTTGCTTTGATTCCCACTACCGGATAGCCTGCTAAAATACCGGTCTGTACCGATTCTTCCAGGCCTTTCTCCACTGCCGGGAAGTAGTTTTTCGGAACTGAACCGCCAAATACTTCTTCAAAAAATTCAAATGGCACTTCTTGATTTCCGGATGGCTCAAAGACCATAATAACATCACCAAATTGGCCATGACCACCGGATTGCTTTTTATGCCGACCCTGAACCTGAACTTTTTTGCGGATGGTTTCCCGATATGGAATTTTCGGATTGGCCAGTTCCACCTGAACATTGTATTTGCTGGCCAGCTTACTGACAATGATCTCCAAATGCTGTCCACCAACACCATAGAGAAGTTCTTGTCTGTTTTCTTTATCTAAGACTAACTTAATGGTTGGATCTTCTTCCATCAATCGGGCTAAGCCTGCACCGATCTTATCTTCATCACCCTTGCTCTTTGGTTTGATTGCCCGGTATGCCAGGGACTCCGGATAATCCACTCCCTTAAACCGGACTTTTCTCTTTTCGCTGCACAAGGTATCACCAACTTTTACATTTTCCAGCTTGACAAAAGCGCCAATATCTCCGGCATGGAGTTCATCAACTTCAACCTGTTCTTTACCGCTCAAGGTATATAAGCGGGTAATCTTTTCGGTATTGCCCTGACGGCTGTTATACAAAGCTGCCTCTTTTTTAATGGTACCGGAATACACCCGGAATAAGGAGATCCGGCCAACATATGGATCGACAATGGTTTTAAAAACAAAAGTCGATACCGGGTCTTTGGGGTCACAGGCAACATCAATTTCTTCTTTGGTTGCCAAATCAGTTGCTTTCACTGTTGGATTTTCTTCCACCGGATTTGGCAAATATTTTTCAATTGCATTTAATAAAACCGTGACACCGGTGGTCTTAATGCTGTCACCACACAGCACCGGCACTAAAGTTCGCTCCATAACCCCCTTATGAATGGCTTCCTGAATTTCTTCCAAAGTAAATTCCTCACCATTAAAATATTTTTCCATTAAAACTTCGTCGGTTTCGGCTACCGCTTCTAAAATCATTTCTCTGGCCGGAGCAATTAAATCATCCATTCCTTCCGGAATCGGAGCAGTTTCTACTTTATTATTAACAAAACGTCTGGCTTCCATCTTAGCAACATTGACAAAGCCAACAAACTTTTCATTTTCATAAATCGGAACCTGAATTGGCGCAATTGATTTTCCAAAAATCTCTTTCAACTGTTCCAATACTTTTGATAAATTGGCATGTTCATCATCCATGCCGGATACATAAATCATCTTCGCCACATTCATTTCTTCGGCATATTCCCATGCCTTTTCGGTGCCTACTTCCACACCGGATTTACCATTTATCACAATAATGGCCGAATCCGCCACCCGCACTGCTTGTTTGGCTTCACCGGCAAAGTCAAAATAACCGGGAGTATCTAAAATATTAAATTTATTATTTTTCCATTCAATTGGAATTAAAGACGCACTAATCGAAATTTTCCGCTTAATTTCTTCTTTGTCAAAGTCTGAAATGGTGTTGCCGTCAGCTACATTTCCTTGTCTTTTGGTAAGACCTGATACATAAGCCATGGCTTCCGCAAGGGTGGTCTTACCGCTGTTGCCATGACCCAATAACGCAATGTTTCGGATGTTCTCAGTTGCATAAATTTTCATATTGTACGTCCTCCAATTCTATAATGTTAAAATCTCTTAATTTTAAATGATTTTGCTATTGTCTTTCCCAATCATAAGAATGATAGATAAACCGGAAACAGTCCTGCAAATTTCATTTAAAATAAATAAGTGCATTTTGTGATTTACCAAAAATCCATTGGTAAATATTATGACTTTAAAAATATTTTTTACTATTTTTTAGTAATATAGTATAATATTCGTTCTCAAAAAGCAATATCCTTTTTCCAAAATCATTTTTTAATAAAAAATGTTAAAAAAATAGCTTCATAATAAACATTATCAAGCTATTTTTTTTAATTACCAAATTCTGTTTTATATCTCAGACCCGGATATCCAAGCCGGTGGACGATTCTGGCTCTTCCCCACCCAATGACTTGCCCTGACGATACTTCTCCTCTACTTTGCTCACTGCTTCCATCAGGTATTCCCCATAAGCCTGGGAATATTTGCTGTTAGCTGCAACTATTGCTTCCTGTTTGGCTATTAACAATATTTTTTCGGCTTCATCCTTGGTTTTAGCAGCGGCTACTTGTCTTTCAATTTCTTTTCGCCTTTGACTGGCAGCTTTGGCTTTTTGGATTTCCTCCGGTGCAATTTTTGCCAGATGAGCCATTTCTTCTTCATTTAACTGTTCCCCACGGGCAATTTTCTTTAAAACTTTTTTAGTTTTATAGTCATCCTTCATGCTTTTGGTTAATTGTGAATACATTGAATTTTCTTCTGCTGCCGGCACTTGGGGCAGCCAAAACGAATTTTCACTGTTTTCTTTTTTAAATGACATTGTTTGAGCAAAGGGATGACTATGATTTATTGCTTTTTTATCATTTGTTTTTTTCCACATTTTCGCACTGCCCGGCACCATCCATTGATTTAACTGAATTCTCATTTTGCCTCCTATCTGGTTGTTCTTTTTTTAGCAAATCGCAACTCTCTGATTTAGTCTTGTAACATTTCCCCATTAAAACTCTGTTTCTGTTCGGCGCCCATTCATCACTTGTTACCCCAGGCAATTATCTTTCTATTCCTTTGGCATTCTTTTTACAATTTGCTGTGTACTCCATTCAGAATACATACTGAAAACTATGGAAAGTTGAGTTTGTTATTATTGTATCGGAATAATGATATTTAAAATTAACTTCCCTGCCCTTAAAATGTCTTATCATCAAAACCGTAATATGATTTTAAGCCAAAAAAATTAGTGTCAGCCATAGAGCAAGTCCAACTGCCAACACTATTCTTTTATTTTCTTTTATTTTCTTTTATGCTTCTTTTACTTGCGGCAACTCTTCCACCGGCGGTTTCGGAGCACTGGCTTTTTTGATCCGGACTTTTTCAGTAATGACCTGTTTCGGACAAACTTTGACACACATATTGCATTGTTTGCATTTGTCATAATCGACATGAGCAATATTATTGACAACATGAATAGCATCAAATTTACATTCTTTCACACATTTACTGCAAGCAATACAGCCAACGGCACAGGCATCCATCACTTCCTTGCCTTTAGCCAGAGAACGGCAGCGGACCCGGACTTTTTTATCATCCGGCACGATTTCTATTAATTTTTTCGGGCAAGCTGTTACACATTTACCGCAGGCCACACATTTTTCCGGATTTATAACCGCAATTCCATCTACAATATCAATGGCTCCAAATTCACAAGCTTTAACACAAGAGCCTAAACCCAGGCACCCATATTCACAAGCTTTTGGCCCACCACCTGGTAAATAGGCAGCATCTGCACAACTGGTGATTCCAATATATTGATATTTTTCTTTGGCATTTTGGCAAGATCCGTTACACTGAACAAAGGCCACCTTTTTAGCCTCTGCCACTGCTTCCATGCCCATGATTTTGGAAATTTGTTCCAGCGTTTTAGCACCGCCAACCGGACATAAATTAATCGGTGCCCCCTCCTCAACGATCGCTTTGGCATAGGCATCACAACCAGCCTTTCCGCAGGCGCCGCAATTTGCTCCAGGCAGCGCTTCTCTGACCTCCGGTACCAACGGATTCACCTTAACTGCAAATACTTTAGAAGCCACTCCCAATCCTGCTCCAAATACTAAACCTAATCCGCCGATCACGGACATGGTCGTAATTACTTCATTCATTGATAAACCTCCTTCATGCGATTAGCCTTCCTTTCGCTATCATTTGATCAAACCGGTAAATCCAAAGAAAGCAATTGCCATCAGTCCGGCAGTCACCAGTACAATCGGATATCCCTTAAACGATTCCGGAACATCATTATATTCAATTTTTTCTCGAATTCCGGCCAGTAATACAATCGCTACAAAAAAACCAAGAGCAGTACCAACTCCGTTAGCAGTTGCCTTCAGCAAATTGTATTTTTCCTGCATATTGATTACCGCTACTCCCAGCACTGCACAATTAGTGGTGATTAATGGCAGGTATACACCCAGAGCCTGATAAAGTGCCGGACTGGTCTTTTGAATGATCATTTCGACCAATTGCACCAATGAGGCAATAACCAAAATAAAAACAATATTATAGAGGTATTCCAACCCCAAGCTGACTAAAATCAAATTATAAGCCAGATAAGTAATAATTGAAGCCAGAGTAATAACAAAGGTAACCGCAATTCCCATCCCAATCGAAGTTTCTATTTTTTTGGAAACTCCCAAAAACGGACAAATCCCTAAAAATCTGGTCAGAATAACATTATGCACAAAGATCGCACCAATAAAGAGCAAAATATATTCGGTCATTCTCCTGCCACCTCTTTTCCCTGTTTAGCCAAATTGACTTTTCTTATTTTCATGTAATTATATACTGCCAGCATTGCTCCCAATGCCATAAACGCTCCTGGCGCCAATAAGAAAATAGTGATTGGTTGATAAATCGCCTCCGGCAAAATGGTTATGCCAAAAATTTGGCCGGCTCCCAAAATTTCCCGAATCATTCCCAAAATAGTTAAGGCCATAGTGAAACCCAAACCCATGAAAATACCATCCAGCGCTGATGCCAGCACTCCATTTTTGGAAGCAAAGGCCTCTGCCCGGCCCAGCACAATACAGTTTACTACAATCAGTGGAATAAATAAGCCCAGTGAATCATATAAACTTGGAATAAATCCCTGAAGGAGTAAATCCAGTATAGTTACAAAAGTAGCAATAACTACAATAAAGGCTGGAATCCGCACCTTAGCCGGAATAATTTTACGTAGCAGGGAAATCACCACATTTGAGCCCAAAAGTACAACCGTTGTTGATAAGCCCATCCCAATTCCATTGATCACCGAACTGGTTACCGCTAAAGTCGGACACATACCAAGTACCTGCACAAAAGTTGGGTTATCATCAATTAATCCAGCCTTTGCTCTATCTTTTAAAATACTCATCCTATTTGCCTCCTTTCAGCTGATTGTTATAGTATGCAATCGCTTCATTGACGGCATCTGTCACTGCTGCCGAAGTAATGGTCGCTCCGCTTAAAGCATCAACATTCTGACCATCATTATTTCCCTTGACCACAGTTAAGGTTTCTGCCTGTTTCCCTTTTAATTTTTCCTTAAATTTATCCGTATCCGCATTGGCACCAAGGCCCGGTGTTTCCGAATGAGTAATAATATCCATGCCGCTGATCACTCCTCCGGCACTGATCCCGGCAGCCAATGTAATAGTACCGCCATAACCTTTATTAGTTAACATAAAAGCATAGCCAGCCAAATTACCGGCACTGTCCTTGGCCTGATAGATCCCTTGTATTCTTTGATACTCTTCCGCCTTTTCAATTTTAATTTCTTCAAAACTGGCATCCGGCAAAACAGCATTTAAAGCATTATCGCGTTGAATGATTTTTTGAGCAGCAATTGCATCTGCTGTCATAGAATTAACAATACTCAACAGCAAACCGGCAATTGCTGTAATTGCAAATAAAATCAAAGTATTTTTGATAATTAAGAAAACTTCCGATTTTGGCTTTTGTTCTAAGGTTTGATTACTCATTTCTTTTCCCCCCAAAAGATGTCGGAACTAAATAATGGTCAATCAAAGGTACAAATAAATTCATAATTAAGATGGCAAAACTGACCCCTTCCGGGTAGCCGCCAAACAGACGGATCAAGGCTGTCAATAAGCCACAGCCGATGCCCATAATAATTTGACCCTTACCGGTCATCGGTGAAGTGGAATAATCAGTTGCCATAAAAAAGGCTCCCAGTAAAAAACCGCCGGATGTCAAATGAAAGGCCAGATAGGTCAAATCCCAGGGATTTTGTCCAAAAACCAACATCATAATTGTAAAAGAGGCAAAAAAAGCAACCGGAATCTGCCAGGTAATAATTTTGCGATAGATCAGATATGCTCCGCCTAAAATTAAAGCTAATGCCGATACTTCTCCAATACAGCCGCCAACAAATCCAAAAAACGCATCTGATAGCCAGATCCCTCCGGCTTCATTACCCAGTGATAAAACACCCGCTTCCAGCATTTTACCTGTTTTTAGCAATGCCAATGGTGTGGCTCCACTGACTCCATCAATTGACCAGAACCGGCCAGTCTGCGCCGGATTGGGCCAAGTAGTCATATAACCGGCAAAAGATACTAACAAAAATGCTCTGGCCGCTAATGCCGGATTCATAAAATTCTGGCCAAGGCCGCCATAGAGCTGTTTAACTACCACAATTGCTACAAAGCTGCCCAAAACCGGAATAAAGTAATAATGTCCCGAAGGTAAGTTCAGCCCCAGCAACAAACCGGTTACTGCTGCCGATAAATCATTAATGGTAATTGGTTTTTTCAATAATTTTTGATACAAATATTCAAATAACACCGCTGAACTTACAGCCAATGCAACATTAATAATCGCGTTTAATCCAAACACATAAAATCCCCATAAGGTCGCCGGTACCAGCGCAATGATCACATCACGCATAATGTTTCTGGTGCTGGCATTATCTCTGACATGAGGAGAAGATGATACAATATTAAGCATTTTTCTACCTCCTGTTATGCTCGTTTTTTAGCCATTAAGGCTCTCTTTTTTACTCTGATGGCATGTACCAAATGTCGTTTTGCCGGGCATACATAGGAACAGGAACCACATTCAATACAGTCCAGTCCATGATAGCGCAAAAAGCGTTCTTCATCATCATTTCTGGCAAAACGATCCAACTCCAGCGGTAATAAATTCATAGGACATACCCGGGTGCAGCGACCACACCGAATACAAGCGCTCTCCTGACAAATGGCCGCTTCTTTCTCCGATAAAAGCAAAATACAGGAAGATGTTTTCATGACCGGTACATCATAATCAAACATCGCCAGTCCCATCATTGGTCCACCATGAATAATTTTAACAGCTTCTTCGGGGTGACCGCCTGACATTTCAATTAACTGGCGATAAGATACTCCCAATGGCACACTGTAATTAGCCGGCTGATCAAACATTTCCCCTGACATGGTAATGATCCGGCGTAATAACGGGATGCCTTCTAAAACTGCCTTACCAATGGCAACTGTCGTGTCAACATTATCAACGATGCAGCCAATATCGGCCGGTAATTTACCGCTTGGTACTTTACGCTTGGTAGCCGAATATATCAATTGTTTTTCTGCTCCCTGGGGATACTTGGTCTCCATCACACATACCGACATTCTGTCTTTTCCGGCAATGGCTTTGGAGATCATTTCAATTGCATCCGGTTTATTATCTTCAATGCCGATAATTCCCTGGGCATTGGGAAACAGAGTTAAAATAACTTCTAAACCATTAATCAGTGCTTTCGGCTCTTCCAGCATGATCCGGTGATCCGAAGTTAAGTATGGCTCACATTCTGCACCATTAATTAATATATAGTCAATTTTCTTATCAGCCGGAGGATTCAATTTAATATGAGTAGGGAAACCGGCCCCACCCAGCCCAACAATTCCGGCCTCTCGAATCAAATGTAAAATTTCTTCCTTGGTCAGCTCAGACAGCGGTTTCGTTTCCATAAGCAAACGACGGTATTCACCATCATTAGCGATCACTACCGCTTCGCCTTTGGAACCGTTTGGTTGCAAGACCTGAGCAATTTTTTTAACTACTCCGGAAACGGTACTATGTACCGGTGAAGATACAAAAGCTTCACTATCACCGATTTTTTGACCCACCAAAACAGAATCACCGACCTTAACAATTGGCTTACAAGGTGCACCGATATGCTGCTGCATTAAAATCGTGACGGTTTCTCCCGGAATTACTTCCCGAATAGGAATTTCTTTTGTGAATTCTTTAGAATATCGGGGGTGAATTCCCCCATGAAATGTGTTAGACAAATTATTCGCCTCCTTAACCATACCTCAACTTTTGCGTCCATAGTATACCTACAACCTGCAGGCAAAACTATATTGAGTTTATTACTCAAGAAAAAAACTTTTTTGTCACTCTAACCCTTTTTACTATAAACAAATTTTAAACTTTTTTCAATAATTGTTAATATATTGTCAATGAGTTGTTTTTTTTAGAATAGTCAATTCACGAAACGATAGCGCTTGTATACAGAATACACAAAAAACCACCAAATACTTTTGTTAAATTTTTAGCTGATTTTTATATTTTTTCGTTAAGAAAATAACTTGAATCCCGCTATATTAAAGACTTCTTCGCTTCTTCTAATTGAGAATCATTATTAAAAAAGGCAAAGCTTACGCTTCGCCTGATTTTTTATGAATATGCTGATGCAAATGTTCCATACAATATTCGTGATATCCTTCACATACCGAACAATAACGGAATTCCAAATTGGGATCATCCAGTTCCGAACGGCCGCATACTTCACAGCAATGCCTGGTATTTTTCTTAGCTGATTGGGCATAGGGATTGGTATAAACCTTAAATTTGGAATGCTGCCGGCTGCGGGCAAAGCCCTGACCGGCTGCATATCTTTGTTTACGCCGGTAACGGAGCATTCGGTCCAGCAGCAAAGGTTTGCCAAAAAATATGAAAAAATTCAGCAAACCACTGATCGTTAAGATTTTGCCAAGCCAGGAAGAAGTCACAAAATTAAAGGCCAGTACCGCCGCACTGAAATATGCTATATATTTGACCTTAACCGGTATGACATACATCACCAGAATTTGATTATCCGGATAGTAAAAAGCATATGCAAAAAATAAAGTTGAATTTAAGTAAGTGCCGGTTAAGGGCACAGAGAAAACAGAGCCTGTCACAATGACACATAGCATCCCCAGTAAATAAAAAAGGGTGAAAGCAAATGTTCCCATTGCATTTTCCAGCTGCCGGCCGATACTAAAATAAAAAAGAAAAGCCAGCGCCGCCACAAACAGACTCCAAATACCACCAGTAAAAATCGTTGGCGGAATCAAAACAAAGCTGAAAATACGCCATACCTGCCCTTGCAAAACAGAGGGCAAATGAAATGCCAAAGTATATGTTAAATCCAGACCAGTCAGCATCTGTGTAATATATACCATGGCATTGCCGATCACAATGTAAAACATTAAATTCGGCACTGCCAACCAACCGATTTTTCTTTCTAATTTGTCCAATAAATTCATATTACCCTTCTCTCTATACAAAAAGCGGGACCAAATCCCGCTTCTGTTTGCTTTATATCTTAGACTTCCGCGCTTTCACAACCACACTCACATTTATCTTCATCAATTTCCACCGCTTCACAATCACAGCCACAACCGCAGCTGCATCCTTCGTTCAATTCATTTTTAATTGCACTTTCATAGGCAATTCGAATTGAAGACATTGTCGCTTTATAGTCAATATACAGAGTAAATTCTTTTTCTACTTCTTCACATAGTATTTCGTCAACTGTAACATTGCTGGCTGTATTGTTTCCGTCTAAAATGACCCGGCACTCGTCCGGTACCAAAATATTTACAGCACTGCCTAAAGCAAAAACATTCAAATAAACAGAGGGGCTTTCCGGGTGAACTCCCAGAAAATTCAATTTTACAGAGGAACCAACCGCTGCTACCGAATCATCTTCAAATTCAGAACTATAATAAAGGGTTTTGCAGTTTCCCAATACGACTTCATTGTAGAAAACTTTTAATTCCTCATATTTTTTATAGGCATAAGTTCCTGCTCCAACCGCTGCCCCTAGTAACAATGCTTTTTTTAAGCTCTTTAATTTCATTGTTCTCTCCTTTCTGTTTATTCTTCTACATAATCAAATTAAAAATACATATTTTCCAGCTTTTTGTCCTGTTAAAATCGGCAATCCATCCATTTGCCAATTCAAGTCAGTCCATCTTATCTTTTTCAGCTTTACTCATATATGCCTTTATTTCTGATTTTTCAATCTCTTGTTTACGCATTTTTAATTATATCATTATTTTTTTATTCACGCAAGCAAAATATCAAAATCGGCTTTTACAGCCATATACGCCAGAAAACATCGGAGTCCAGACCAGTGGTTTTAACTCCGATGTTTTTCCTGATTTTATTTGCCTGTTTCAGTTTTATTTTGCTCTGACAAATGAAAATATTCTATTCTCAATTTGAAGTGCACAAGTGTGTGACCCAAAAGCCATCTTACCGTGCAGAAACTATTTCTTTTTGCCTTTTTTAGCAGAATCATTCTTGCCTTCATAAGCATTGATATACATTTGCTTAATTTCTGAAATCAATGGATAACGTGGGTTGGCACCGGTACATTGATCATCAAATGCTTGCTCACTCATTTCATCTAAGCTGTCATAAAATTTCTTTTCATCAATTCCATATTCTCTGATACTGGCCGGAATACCAATGACTGTCTTTAATTCTTCGATTTTGGCAATCAAAAGCTCCACTTTTTCATCTTCTGTATTTCCTCCAAGACCTAAGAAATCAGCGATCTTGGCATAACGCCATTTGGCATTCGGATACTTATATTGCGGAAAAGCTGCTTGTTTTCTTGGATTATCTGCTGAATTAAAACGAATGACTTCACTTAAAAGCATACCATTAGCTGTACCATGGGTAACATGATGCATCGAACCAAGCTTATGAGCCATTGAGTGACATACCCCTAAGAACGCATTGGCAAAGGCAATTCCTGCCAGTGCCGAGGCATGTGCCATTTTTTCTCTGGCCTTGACATTGGTGGCACCCTCATGATAACAATCCGGCAGGTATTTAAAGGTCAATCTCATTGCTTCCAAAGCCTGAGCATTGGTAAAATCAGAAGCCATAACAGAAACAAATGCTTCAATCGCATGAGTTAATACATCAATACCAGATGCAGCAGTCAAGCCTTTTGGTTGATTCATCATTAATTCTGCATCAATAATTGCCATATTGGGTGTCAATTCATAATCGGCTAAAGGATATTTGACATGAGTTTTTTCATCCGTAATAACTGCAAATGGTGTAATTTCCGAACCGGTGCCGGCTGTTGTCGGAATCGCTACCATTTTGGCCTTGCATCCCATTTTCGGGAATTGGAATACCCGCTTGCGGATATCCATAAAGCGCATTGCCAGATCTTCGAAATGTACTTCCGGATGCTCATACAGAACCCACATAATCTTAGCCGCATCCATTGGTGAACCGCCACCCAGAGCAATAATGGTATCCGGTTGGAAGCTTAACATTTCCTTAGCCCCTTTTCTGGCTGTGGCCAGACTTGGATCCGGTTCAACTTCATAAAACACCTTAATATCCATATTAAACTCGGCCAAACGATCACTGATAATATCGGCAAAGCCTAAATCATAAAGAACTTTGTCAGTTACCACAAATACCTTTTTGCTGCCTTGTTCATGTAATTCGTTTAAGGCTTCGCCTAAGCAGCCATATTTAAAGTAAATCTTTTCCGGCACACGATGCCACAGCATATTTTCTCTCCTTTCGGCGATGGTTTTCACATTCATCAGATGTTTAACTCCCACATTTTCACTAATTGAGTTTCCACCCCAGGAACCACAGCCAAGGGTTAATGACGGAGCTAATTTAAAGTTATAAATATCGCCGATTGCACCTTGCGAAGCCGGCATATTAATAATGGTTCTGCCGGTTTTCATTTTTTCACCAAACTGACGAATTCGATCCTGGGATCTGACCTGATCCGTATATAATACTGAGGTATGTCCCAGTCCGCCCAGCTCAACCAAGCGGGCTGCCTTAACCAAGGCCTCTTCAAAGGATTTTACTTTGTACATTGCCAGAATCGGCGATAATTTTTCATGACTGAATGGTTCTTCCAATTCAACGCTTTCTACTTCGCCAATTAACACCTTGGTATCAGCCGGCGCTTTAAAACCGGCCATTTCAGCAATTTTAAGAGCTGATTGTCCGACAATTCCGGCATTGAGCGCACCATTTAGCAAAATAATTTTCCGAACTTTTTCTGTTTCTTCTTTGCTCATGATGTAACCACCGCGCAGAGAGAATTCTTCCTTGACTTCATCATACACCTGATCCAAAACAATGGCTGCCTGTTCCGAAGCACAAATTACACCATTATCAAATGATTTTGATAATAAAATAGAGTTTACTGCCATTTTAATATGAGCTGTTTCATCAATAATGGCCGGTGTATTTCCCGCACCCACACCAATTGCCGGGCGACCGGAAGAATAAGCTGCTTTTACCATTCCCGGACCACCGGTCGCTAAAATCAAGTCTGCTGACTGCATAACTGCGTTAGACAGTTCAACACTTGGTTCATCAATCCAGCCAATGATTCCAGCCGGTGCTCCTGCCTTAATTGCCGCTTCCAGAGCAATTTTGGCAGCTGCCACAGTTGAGCGTTTTGCTCTTGGGTGTGGCGCTAAAATCATACCATTTCTGGTTTTTAAGGCTAATAAAATTTTGAAAATGGCAGTTGAGGTTGGATTGGTGGTCGGTACAATAGCTGCTACCATACCAATTGGCTCAGCAATTTTAATAATGCCATAAACATCATCTTTTTCCAAAACACCACAAGTTTTTTCATCTTTATATTTGTTATAAATATATTCTGCTGCAAAGTGGTTTTTAATTACTTTGTCTTCCACCAGACCCATACCGGTTTCTGCCACCGCCATTTTAGCCAGTTCAATTCTGGCATTATTAGCTGCAATTGCTACTTCCCTGAAAATATGATCCACTTGTTCTTGAGTGTAAGAGGCATATTCCGCTTGTGCCTTCTTTACCCCGTCAATAACAAGTTTTAATTCCTCTAAATTAGTGACTACCGGATATTTATCCTTTTTCATAAAAACCTCCCGAATGTTAAATTATTAACTTTACAAACCAAATATTTTGGTTAATTTTTTAACCAGAATTTGAAAATCAATTGGTGGCTTTTAAGTTCCCATTGTCTATTTCTCCTATAAATAATATATATTGAAGATTTATCCAATTTCTTTTCTCTTTCTTTTTATGATAATATATTAACATATATATAAAGATTAATCAACATATTTGTTATTAATTTAACTATTTGTGTTTTTTCTTAATTCTTTTACTTTTTCTTTGTCTATAATTTTATTTAAAATGAATTTAGAGTCAATATACAAGGCATTTTAAACAACCAGATTTAAAAAATCTATGCCTTTTTATGCATTTTGCTTTTTCACAAACTCCCAATGATATGTTCCGTTATTTTGGGATATCCGGCGAAAAGATAGGACTAATAGTTGAACACTATGGCTTAACCAGGTTTGACACCAGCCCTTGTCTCGTGTATAATTAAGCTGTTATATACTGCAATTATGGTAATTTTTATTATCATTCATGACAATTAAGTCCCTGGACAAAAAGCAAGTTATAAAGTTTTAATCATAAGGAGGAGAAGATGAATTATCAAGAAAAATATTTAGAATGGCTGAACAGCCCCTACATTGATGAAGAAACCAGAGCAGAATTAAAGGCGATTGAAAATGATCCGGCAGAGATCCAAAATCGTTTTTATAAAAACCTGGAATTTGGTACAGCCGGACTGCGGGGCATTTTGGGTGCCGGTACCAATCGGATGAACAAATATAATGTCGCTCAGGTTACTCAGGGAATTGCTGATTTTATCTGCGAAAAAGGGGAAGATTACAAAAAACGTGGTGTGGCCATTGCTTATGATTGTCGTCATTTTTCAGACAGTTTCTCGAAAATGGCTGCCCTGATTTTTGCTGCAAATGGTATTAAAGCCTACTTATTTGAATCCCTCCGTCCAACCCCGGAATTATCCTATACTATTCGTCAGTTAAATACTGCCTCCGGTGTTATTTTAACTGCCTCTCACAATCCTAAAAACTATAATGGCTATAAAGTATATTGGGAAGACGGTGCCCAGGTATTACAGGATATTGCCGATGCCATGACTGTTAAAATTGAAAATACTCCGCTCTTTACCGGAGCCAAAATCATGGATGAAGCCGAAGCTCTTGAAAAAGGACTGTTAGTGATTTTAGGCAAAGAAATGGATGACAAATATATTTCCATGGTCAAGGGTTTAAGTGTCAGAGATGCAGAAATTGACAAATCCATTTCCATTGTTTACACCCCATTAAATGGTGCCGGCAGTGAATCGGTTCAGCGGGTAATGCGGGAACGCGGCTTTACCAACTTTAGAGTTGTACCGGAGCAAAAAGATCCGGATCCGAATTTTACCACCATTGACTATCCAAATCCGGAAGACAGACGGGCCTTTGAGTATGCTGAAAAACTGGGCCACGAAGTTGGCGCAACTTTGCTGATCGCCACTGACCCGGATTGTGACCGCCTGGCTATTGAAGTCTTAAATGAAAAGGGCGAATATGTTGCTTTTAACGGCAACCAAACCGGTGCTATTTTAATCAGCTATTTACTGGAAGCCATGAGCGAAAAAGGTCTGCTCCCGGAAAATCCGGCCATTGTTAAATCCATTGTCACTGGTGATATGGGCGCTGACATTGGTAAAACTTATGGCGTAACCACTTTTAATGCCTTAACCGGCTTTAAAAATATTTGCGGTCGGATCCCTGAATTGACTGAACGTGGTTTTAACTACATTTTCGGCTACGAAGAAAGTATTGGTTACACTACCGGTCAAGCCGTTCGGGATAAAGATGGTGTCAGTTCTTCAATGCTGCTGTGTGAGGCAGCCGCCTACTATCAAGCCAAGGGCCTGAATCTATTGGAAGTATTGGAGAATTTATTTGAAAAATTTGGATACTATAGGGAAAATCAAACTTCTTTAGTGCTGGAAGGCAAAGAAGGTCAGGAGCGGATCGGCCGGATGATGGAAGAATACCGCAAAAATTACCCGGTTGTCCTTGGCTCCTTTAAAGTTGAAAAAATGATTGATTATCTTCACGGCTATGAAGATATTCCAGCTTCCAATGTTTTGGAATTCCGTTTAAATGATGGCTGCTGGTATTCGCTTCGCCCATCCGGTACTGAGCCCAAGATTAAATTATATATCTATGCCAAGGCCGGTGATGCTCAAACAGCTGAAAAAAATGTTGAAATTATCAAGGAAAATGTACTGAAAGAACTAAATGCAATTGAATAATTGTTTGTCCTGATGAAACAGGTATTTCCTGTCTGATTCAGCCAATGATAAAGGGACTGCTGTTACACAAGAATTTTACCAAAGTCATAAATTTTGACATAATATGATGGTTAAAATCCTTGAAAACCAACAGTCCCTTTGTTATTTACTCAGCTTTCCCACCGTTTTTTCATTCCTTTGATGGTTGCTCCGGTTTATTGATTTCCAATCGCAGATCCTGGGGCAGCTCAGCAGCTCTGGCTTTTAACTGCTTATCAGTAAACTCCTTCAGCACTTCCTGCAATGTAGTAAATAACGGAATGCCCAGAATAATTCCCGATAAACCGGCAATTCCACCCCCGACAATCACTGCTACAAAAATCCAAAAACCGGATAAGCCAATGGCATTGCCAACTACCCGCGGATAAATAATATTGCTTTCAATTTGCTGTAAAATAATAACAAAAAGCGCAAACCATAAGGCCTGAATGGGATTAACCATCAACAAAATAATAAAGCCAACAGCTCCTCCCAAAAAAGCTCCAAACATTGGAATAATATTGGTTAAACCAACAATTGAACCAATTAAAATTGAGAATTCAAAGCCCAAAATTGTCATACTGACAATTGCTAAAACCGCTAAGATCAAACCTTCTGTTATTTGTCCGCGAAAAAAATTGGAAAAAGAATTATTTAAAATCTTCAGAAACCAAATGATCCTATCTCCTTTTGAAGCCGAAAATACTGAATACAGCATTTTCTTTAAAACCAACATGATCCGCTCTTTTTCCACCAACATATAAATAGAAACAGCAAAACTGACAACAAAGTCAAAAAGAGAGGATAAAGTGCCGGAAATCCAACCATATAAAGATTCAGCAATCAATCCGATCCCTCTGCTGACCATATTGACCAGACTGTTAAACATTTCCGTAATCTTGTCTATTACTACTTGAGGCAACTGATAATCAAAATTAAGAGAAATTGTATTCAGCCAGTTTTTTACAGCGGAAATATAGCCATCAATATTCTGACTCAAACGATTAACACTTTCTGTCAGCTGTGGAATGGCAAAACGTAGCAGAACAATCAATACCAACAAGCATAGTACAATTGTCAGGAGAATGCTCAAACCTCTTTTGGCCCCAGCTTTGAGCTTAGTCTTTGTATTCAAAAAGCCTTCAATATAACGCATTGGTATATTCAGCAAGTAGGCAATAAAAAAGGCAGCTGTAATTTGTGAAAAAGAAGCACGATATATTTTTTCGGCGGATTTAGTAAATGCTCCAATATTATTAAAAATATGATAAAGAATAATGGATACCGTAATAATAATTAAAGTTACAATTATTTTTCTTTTCTCATCTGATGTTAATTTCATTTTTTCCTCCTTTTTCATTCCTGTTTTTGGATTATCACCGATATCCGTAAAAATCAGATATAAGATTTCTTTATTAATATATCCATTCCTTCTTTTGCTGTCAAGCATTCGTCAATTGTTTTATATTTTTCTTAAAAAAGACTTGATTTTTTTGGCAAAAGCCGCTATTATAATATTGGTTTTGATTTTGAGGCAAAACAATTCGGGATGTGGCGCAGTTTGGTAGCGCGCTTGACTGGGGGTCAAGAGGCCGCAGGTTCAAGTCCTGTCATTCCGACTGGCACCGCAATGGCGGTGCTTTTTCTTACCCTGACTTAAGCCAGCTTTATCAGAAAGGAGAATCGGTTTCACCGAAAGAAAAAAATGAATACTACTATTGAAATTCAATTAAATCATCGCAGTATCCGGAAATTTCGTGATCAGGCAATTTCTCCGGAAGTTATTAAAACAGTATTAAAAGTTGCAAACCAAACAGCCAGCAGTACTGCCGCTCAGTCTTTCAGCATGATTCACATTACCTGTCCAAAGAAAAAAGAGGCAATTGCTGAAATTTGTAAACAGCCTTATGTGGCAACCATGCCGGAATTGTTTATCTTTATTGTAGATGTTTACCGTAATGCCAGAATTGCCATGGAACAAGGCTATGATCTGCCGGCTAAAAAAGATATGGATCGTTTTTTTCAAGGGTTCACTGATGGCTGCATAGCCGCCCAAAACATGGTTACTGCCCTGGAATCTATGAATTTTGGCACCGTTTATCTGGGCAGTATTTTAAACAATGCCGAAGAAATGATCAAACTCCTTGACTTACCGGAATTAACCTTCCCGATTGTTGGCCTGGGCTTTGGCTATCCGGCTGAAAAACCAGCGCTGAAACCACGAATGGACTTAAAATTAAAGGTATTTGAAAATAGCTATCAGTGTCAGGAAAATTATTTAGAAGCTATCAAAGACTATGATGCGGTCATGAACACTTATTATGACTTACGCGATGAGTCCAAAGCCCTGCCGGCCTTCAGCCAGCAAATCGTGCAGCGTCTGCAAAATGCCAATCCATTACGGGCCGCTCTGTTACAAGTCATTCAAAAGCAAGGTTTTGATCTGAATGTCAATGCTTCCGTTACTCAATAATGCTATGATCATTTAAAAATATCAACCCCACTATAAATTTTGCCCGCTGCCGAAAATATAGATCTTTCCAGCAGCGGGCATAAAAATATTTTGTAAATCCTATCTGACTAACTCAACTTTCCCACAGTCTTTTTTGGCTCTATCCCGCTCTGGAGAGCGGGCACATATCACCCATTTAACGCGCCTAAAAAAGACTGTTCCAGAGAACGTGGGAAAGTTGAGTGACTAATTTAATTCAAAACTAAACTTTCCCACATTTCTTAAAACCGTCTTTTTTATGGCATGTGCTGCAAAAGCAATCTTACCCTGCTTATTCTGATAAATTACCTTCCAGTCCATAATAATTGACTTCTTTTTGACTACCATCATGAAAACTTAAAACTACCGGCCCATAGCCTCCACACTGCTCCGGATCGGCATAAGTAATTGCTTTTAACGGAAAAATCTCGTGTTCGCTGAAATCTTCCAGACTTTCTTTGGTAATCACTTGTGAAACCAAAACATAGGGTTCATAACCATATTGTTTTTCTCTTTTTAAATGAGCATATACCACCAATGATTTTTCCGAATCAGCATTGGTTCCGCTTGAAGCGACAATATCCAAATCCTGCCAGCCGGCAAAAATTGTCATTGCCAATTGCTTCGGTTTTCCCATATGATCATATCCTTTTAAAATAATAGCTTTCGCTCTACTTTTTTGCTGATGAATGATTTCCGTAGTATTATCCGGAAATCCATAGGCACCTAAAGTTAAACGCAGCGGCTTGGCAAAAAAACGAATTCGATCAATCCGTAAAATTCCGTAAGGCATTGCCATATCAGCCAGGTCAATACTGGGAGTCCATAATTTTTCCGCTGCCGCCGAATATCCCAAATAAGCACGCCGATATAAAACCTCATCTTTTTCACCAGCCCAAAACAATGCATTGCCTTTCTTATATTCAGTGCTTTGGCCATCATATAAAACATATTGCTGTGATTCAACCTCCGGAACTGGTTTGGCCTCCCAGGGAAATTTGGTATTATATACCAATTTGGCATAATTCCACATCCCCCGTTCATCTGTTGCTGCTTTTAAAACTTTGCCGGTCCTTAGTTCCGTTATGCCATTCGCCTGATGATTAATATAAGAAAGAGCCGGTCCGTTTAAAGTCGTAACTTTATTCTGACCGGGCATTAGTTGTTCCCAGCTGCCATTATTTTCCGTTTCTGTCCAAAACGGATGATCTTCCGGAAAATACAGACATAAAAAAGCCTTGGCCATCCACAACGGTGACTCTGCACAAGAATAATCCTGAATCATTGGCGCAAATGGCCGATAAAAACCAAGCACCGGTATCCCCTGATACCAAAGATCATCCCTTCCTAAAAATTGCAGCAGGGAACCGGAAGCAATTCTTCTGGCCCATCCATAATTCACAGACTGAGCGCTACCATTCAAAAACAAATGGCCGATAAAAGCGGAAGTTGCACCATTTCGGTAAATTCCACTCCGTCCCCACATATTGGTAAAACCATCTTTATCAAAAAAATCACCATAAGTTTTCATCAGCAAACGGCTGTTTTCCTCAAAACGGGCTGCTAAATATGGTTCTTCCTGATAACCATACCAAACATTCCAAATCGGTGCATAAAGATTAAAGGCCCAACAGGAATAATAATCAAAGGCATGTCCATCACGATACCAGCCATCCCCAACATATAGGCTTAACAGGCTGGCAGCATGATCACGCATAATCTCCTTATCAATCGGATATCCCTCCATATGCAGAAAGGCTAAGCCCAACATATTAAAAAACCGCCAATTATGAGGAATGGTATTGCCATGAGCGTACTCCGAAATAAAAGCTGCGATCACATCTTTCTCCTGCCGGGTATAAGATTCCCAAATCACAGACCGGCAAACCCAAAGACAAATCACCAATGCCGCCATTTCTACTGTTTGCTGAAAGGCTTTATTTTCATGATCATGCTCCTGCATATATTTCAGGCTTAGAACCCAAAGTTTATCTCCTTCGGTACAAGCTCTTAAAATATGACTTTTATAGTAATTTTTCAGTGAATATCCGGCTATCTCCAGCTCCGGTTCATTTTTTAACAGCGGAGCCGCAATAAAAAATGAGCGGGCCAAACCCTCAAAATATTCAGCCTGAATCTTATGAGGAGCACTGTTTTTATTGGGATAACTGATTTCTGTTTCATGACGGGGCATTACCACCGGATCCTCAAAATTTTTAATATTTTGAAAAATACCATTTAATAAAAACTTACCAGCTTCCAGCCATGACTGTCTGGTCAATCCGCTATATGGGGATAAACAATTATCCAAATACTGTGGGATCCATTTTGATTGATTCATTTTCCTTTTATCTCCTTTTCATTTCAGGATACAACACAAAGGTATCCTTTTGTCTTTCCAGCCAAATGCTGATCTTATCTTCCAAATTTGCTGCTATCTCTTTATTTTCCAGTAATTCCAGATCTAAGGGTGAGGTCTGCCATGGATCTTTTTTATGGTCATATAAGTAACGTTGACAATAAAAATCAACATGATAACCGGCATCCACAACATAGGTATAATTTTGTGTCCTTACTCCACGCCAGCCATAATCCTTAGGATCTTTACCGGCATTTTGAAATTCCTGCAAATACACCTCGCGGCCCGGACATGCACATAAAAAGCTCATCTTTTCCTCATCATCTTGTCCATTTAAAATAATCGAATGACAGTCAACCCCCTCCACCGTATCCGGTGTCGGCAAATTCAACATTCCCAGCATAGTCGGCATCATATCCTGACTGCCCATACAGGTTTTGCAAACTCGCGGCTGACAGCCAGGATAATGAATAATATAAGGAATCCGAATGGATTCTTCGTACCAGACATGTTTCCCCATCAAACCATGGGAACCCATCATATCGCCATGATCCGATGATAATATAATAATCGTATCCTCATATCTGCCGATTTCTTTTAAATATTGGATCAATCTGCCAAATTGCTCATCCAAACCGGAAATTGCCGCATAATATTCTTTTGTCGCCTGAATCAATTCTTCTTTTGTCCAATCTATTTTTTCTTCGGTATGATGCTGTAAATTTTCCCAGCATACATTCGCCCGCAGTGGAATGTTTCCCTCATATAGTTTCAAATATTTTTCCGGCACTTGATCATAGGGACTATGTGGTGGGTTCCAGGAAATAAAAAGTGCAAACGGAGCCGGATTATTGATTCCTGCTCTTGTTAAATAATCAATCGCCACATCTGTTTCATGCTCCGGTGACCACTGATCAATATTTATCTTCTCCGGGCTGTCCTGCCAATAATGAGGATGTAAATGCTTGTCCCATGCTCCATAGGAATACCAAAAATCAAAGCCATGTCGGCGAATCCCCGGCGGTGTAAATGCATCCCAGTTTTCAGCCCCTGAGCATGGGAAGCTGCTATGATTTAATTCCGGTTCATCCAAATGCCATTTCCCGATATAACCGGTTTGATAACCAGCTGCTTTTAAAACTTGAGCAATTCCAATCTCTTCATCCTGCAAACGCATGTGCAGTCCGGTCTTACAATTTGTAAAAAAACCAGCTGATAAAGGATATTTTCCGGTTAATAAACTGGCACGATGTGGTGAACACAGTGGAAATGTGCTAAATGTATGAGAACAGTAAACCGATTCCCGGCAAAACGAATCCATATTGGGAGTAATCACCGGGTCTTCGTTGGCATAACCCAAAGCACTGGCTCGCCACTGATCTGCAAAGATATAAATCAAATTCTTCTGCTTCATTTTATTTCTATCCTTCTATCTGTGTTATTTGTTAAAATTTCTTCATTCAAATAAAGTCCAAAACCATGACAGGGCAATGTCTTGATCGGATTAACTCTACTGTCTGTCGGAATGCTTACCACCGCTTGATAGTAAAAATCTGATTCTCCTTCTTTTTCCGTTGCCTCAACCCATTCGGCCTCCAAGCCAATCGCCAGCTGTTGCCATACGCTAGCTGCCGGACCAACCAAGCTGTCATCTCCAATCATTAAGCCAGCTCCGCATGATCGTACTTTTTCCGCCAGCGCAACTGCATCGATTATAGAACCGGTAGAATCCGGATGAATATTATAAATTCTTCCCATCCCCGGCACTATCTGATGAATGGATTCTCGTGCCGGTCTCAAAGGATAATCCGGAATCAAACTAAGGTCACCAACCATAGACTGTAATTTTACCCATTGCTCAGTTTCTATATAAGCAGGATCTTCACAAGCATCCAGACCCGCTTCTTTTAATCGAATCAAGTTACCGGCAATTTCTTCAAGCGAAACAACTTCATCCTTTAAACAATACCCACCATTTACATCTCCAATCAAATAGGTTTGCTGTTTCGTATTTTTTTTGACCATTTTAATAATATCACAATCCAGCTGATTTTGTCCAAATAATTTCACTTTAATAAATCGGTCTTTTCCCTTTGCTACTGCCCATTTGGTTTTTTCAGAAACATCCTCGGGATCATCGCTTAAAATAACATAAACACCGTAAACCGGTTTTGTTCCTTTTAATCCCAGGATTTCTGCTGCCGAAATTTGATTTATCTTACCTCCCAAATCAAGCAAAGCCATTTCTGCCATTTCCGTAAAACATTCTGTCCATTTTCCTCTGTTTTGTCTTACTTTTTTAATAGCCTGATCTATGCTTTGTTCCAATAAAGTTTGGCTCCACACCTGATAGTTCTCCAATGATATTTCCGGTTGGTTAACCCCAATAATTCCTTCAGCATAACCGGTACAGCCGCCGGCATCAATCGCCATAATCAAATGCTGCCGATTAAGCCATGTTCCGAAACTAAAGCGTTTTTTAGCCCAAACATTTTTCAAATATAAGCGAATCCCTTCTATTTCATTTGGTGTCTTAACTTTTTCTAAAATCATATCCAGTTCCATTGTCAAATCCTTTCTGTGCCGTAATTCATTTTCATGGTTCAGCCCTTTATTCCTCCAGTAATTCCTCCAATAATCTTCTTGGATAAAATTAAATATAACACAAATGTTGGTGTAAATACAATAATTACCGATGCAAAAAGCCCTGACCAATCTCCGCTATATTTCATTCCGTTAATCATGGAAAACAGTCCTAACGCCACCGGTCGTAAACGTTCCGAATTTACAAACAACAATGATAAAAAATATTCATTCCAAACTGCTATAAAATTAAAAATGGTAACTGTTACAACTCCTCCCTGTGCCAGCGGAAAGACTATTTTCCAAAAAGTTTTAATCGGATGGCAGCCCTCAATGGCAGCTGCTTCCTCGTAAGAGCTGGAGATATTGGCAAAATATGCGGTTAAAAAAGTAGTTGTATAAGGAATTTTAGTTGCCACAAACAATAAAATCAAAACCATTCGATTGGATAATTCCTCTTTTAAAATTCCACTTCTTGCAACTATAGTATATAAAGGAATAATAACCATCACCATCGGTACTCCCATAGTTGCCGCCAAGGCATTATTGATCCATTTTTTTCCTCTGAATTCAAATCTTTGCAATGCATAGGCATATGGGGCACAAATTAAAATCAAAAGCAGGCACGAACTTACAGCATATATAAATGAATTCTTAAAAAAAACAGATACATTTGCCGATACCCATGCTTTTCTATAATTCTCCCAGTGAAATCCGGAGCGAAATCCCAGGACATTTCCCGAAAAAATTTCGGCTGTTGTTGACAAACTGGCTGCCAATACCCAACCCAGTAAGAAAAAAGTAAAACTGACCCAGAGCACTAAAATAATGTAGCCTGGTATTCGTTTCACTTTTTTTAGCCATTTTTTTGAATGATATTCCCTTTTTTTCATATACCCTCCCTAAAACTCCAAAGCATCATCTTTTAATAATCTATTGACTAAATTAAAGATTATAACAATGGTTAAACATAAAATGACTCCAATTGCTGCTCCGCTTCCGGCATCCCGGGAAACAATATCCACACTTTCTGCCCCAAATAGTTTAAAATACATATATACAATAGGTACAACCGTTGAAGTATCCGGTGTCAAAGGCGAAAATAACTGTGACCAAATAAAAAAACCTGCAATACTGATCGACCACATAATAATATTGGTTTTTAAAATTCCTTTTAACAAAGGCAAAGTAATATAATAAAACTGCTGCCATTTATTAGCCCCATCAATTCCTGCTGCCTCATAATATCCGCTGCCAATTCTTTCAATCCCGCTTATCCAAATCAGCATATGCCGTCCCACCATTCCAAAACAGTATGATATCAACAGTGCCCAAAATTTATTATCACTATCCAGCCATTGAATTTCAGCTAAACTGGTCCAGCCTATCATACTGAAAAACCTCGTTAAAAATCCATAAGAGGAGTTAAAAACATACTGTATCCACATAGTTGCCATGGCCACTGCACTGATCACATTTGGCAAATAAATAACTGCCTGAAAAAAACTTTTCCCCTTGATATTATCTGTCAAAATTGCTGCCAGCAATAGAGAAACACCAAGTACAATTCCTCCTCCATATACCCATATTTTAAAAATATTCCACAAAGATTGTTGAAATAAACTTGAGCGAAATAATGTAATATAATTTCCCAATCCATTAAATGACCATTTCGATATCGAATCAGTTATCTCTGTAATTGAAAAAAAGCTCATAAAAACCGTTCGGATAATTGGATATACAAAAACAGAGGCAAACAACAATGTTCCGGGAACAGTAAATGCCAAAATCATACCTTTATTTCGTTTCATCATAACCTCTCTTCCACAAATTTATCTTTATTTTGAAAACGGCAGATCAGCTTACCTTACTGTCTGCCATTTTCAAAATATTATATATTGGGCTTACTTCGCTGCTTGATTCATATTCTCTACAAATTCTTCGGCTGTAATTTTTCCAGCATAAAGTTTCATCAAATTTTCTTTAAGGGCAGGTGTTATCTCCGGATTATTTTCAGCTCCTCCACAAGTGGCAAAAATCTCCGTACAATTATCAAAATAAACCTTAACATCGGCCAATTGCTCTGGCCAGGAAGCATTTTCTATGTCTGCCGGCAAACCAAGACTTTCTTTGGCTAATCTGGCATCTCCCTCTCCTCTGGTAATTTTTTCAATCAAACCAAATGCAGCTTCCGGATTTTTACATTTTGATGTAATAGCCAAACTGGCAGCACCTAATACCATAGCTTCTCTGCCATTAATTCCGCCTTCCACTTCCGGATAATTAAAAAATCCCCATTCAAAATCCGGTCCTATAATATTTTTTACCTCATTAACCACATAAGTTCCTACACAATACATAGCTGCTTTTCCAGTTGCAAATTCTGTATTTTGCCCGGTTGGCCATACATTAGAACCTACCAATTTTGAAAAATATCCTTTGCTGGCCAAATCCTCAAAGGCTTTTGCTGCTTTTAAAACTTCCGGTCGTTTCCAGCCATTATTTCTGACCACATCAGTTACCGCTTCTGTTCCCATAAGTCTGGCCATATGAATACCAAAGGCCTGCGGTGCGTAGGCATCATCTGTTGTTAATGGTATGATCCCGGCATCTTTGAGCTTTTGACATGCATCTAAAAATTCCTGCCAATTTTCTGGTACATTTTCAATTCCTGCTTGCTTAAACAGCTTTTTATTGTATAAGTATGCATTAGCCTTAAATGAATATGGAATCTCTTTTAACACCCCATCTGTATAACTGCGAGCTAATTTCATCAAAACAGGATTGGTTCTCTTTTCATAATCATGACTTTTCACCAATTCCTCTAAGCTGATTGTCCTTTCCCCGTAGTTGCTCTTATTTCCTTGTCCATCAAATAAATCAACTTGCTGGTTTGCATCCAACGCCGGGATCAAGCCCTCTTTAATTCCTTTTCGGCCTTTAAATTCCAGTTCAATTTCAACTCCCGTTTCTTTTTCATATTCTTCAACTATCTCCTTAATTACTATTCCCTGTGGTTCTGTGGCCTCAAAATTTGACCAATATACCAATTTAACCCCATCCCATTTTTTAGTTTGCTCTGTTTGTTTTTCATTTACCTTTGCAGTAGAATCTTCCTGCTTCCCCTCATTTTTCGGTCCGCATCCAACCATCATTACTGCCGCTAAACATCCTACACATAAAATCTTGATCCATTGTTTCATCCCTTCTCTCCTTTCATTATTCCTTGTTTATGCTAAATTATTTTTAAAGACTGTTTTTTTCATCACTTTTTTTGCAAAAGAGCAGCTACTGAAAAAAACTATCTTTTATTCCTGCAAATTAATAATGTCTTCATAAAAACTCAAATTGCTTTTAAATATAAGATTAACCGGACATGCTGTGTTCTTTTGTGGAATAATCTGCTTTATCATACAATCCGTTAAAATCCTGGTGGCTGTACATCCTTTTTCATAAGCACTTTTATATAAAATGGCATCGAAAATTCCTTTTTTCAAATATTCTGCACTCTTTCCATATAAATCAGAACCAACCACCCGGAATTTACCAATACATCCTGTATCGGTAAGTGCTCTGACCAGCTCATCATTATCCCTGGAAGAAATGGCAAATACTCCGATGATATCTGAAATTGTTTCAAATTTTTGCCGAAATTGCTGATAAACTTCTGTTATATTTTCTTTCTCAACATATGGTCTGGTTTCCACAACTTTAATCTGAGAACTTACTTTATGCAAATATGTCTGAAAATTTTTCTTTATTTCCTGATGTGTCTTAGAATTTAATCTTCCACCTGATATAATTATTGTTCCGGCTTTTGAAGTTGTCAGCGCCAAAAACTCAGCACATAAATTGCCCAATGTTTCACTGGATGGAGTTATGCTATACAGACCTTCTATATCATTCTCCTGGTCATCCAAAACCATTACCGGAATATTTTTGGCTGTCAGCCTTGTGTATTGGACAATAACCTCCGGCATTCTGGTATAGGCAAATGTCAAAATACCCTGGTAAGCTTCTCCGCCATTATCAGCAATTCCCTTCAATATCTGAATTTGCTCTTCCTCTTCCTCCACTTCAAATTCATCTGCCACAATATTTAATGATGAAATTTCGGACAAATAATCCCGGTATCCTTTCCATAAATGAATAAAATACATGCTGCCACTTTCTTTTCTGGTTGGCAGGATTACCGCAATCCGATTGGTTTTTCGCTTCATTGATGATGCTGCATAATTCAACCGATATCCCATTTCATTAGCTGTTTGAATTATTTTTTTCCGCAAATCACTGCTGATCCCTTCTTTGCCATACAATGCCCGATGTACGGTAGTGGATGATACATTTAAAACTCTGGAAATATCTTTTAGGGTAACATCTTGTTTTCTCATTCTTTCGCCCATGATCTTGCTTTCCTTCATAATATTTGCAGCCAATTAATTTATCGTTTGCGTAAACGTTTACGTAAATACTATAAACCTTTTTTCCATTTCTGTCAATCCCATTTTTCTAAATGATCTAACTTTCCCACAGTCTTTTTTAGGTTGTATAATAATTGGTGTTAGTAATGAAGCTCTTCCATTGCTAACACCAATTATTTTTTTCAAAAAATAAAGACATAAGCAACAAAATCCAGTAGAATAAAATCACACTAAAGGAGGTCGCTGATGTCTCATCAAAATTATATCTTAAAACTACTTTGGAAAACATAAGAAAGTTAAGTAAATAATATTCTGTTTTTTCATAGCACTTCAAACTAAGCCATTATCAAAGAGAAACAAAGCCAGAATCCGCACACTATCTATTCCTTTGCCTGTTTATCTTATAATGTCCATATTCCTCTGGCAGCAACATAGCTGCACCATAGACAATAACATACACACCCTCATCAATCAGAAACTCTCCTATTTTAGTACCACTTTTATTGATCGCATAATAGGCTAAAACTGATTTCTTTGCATCCTTATCTGCCTGAGTGTATACCCGGACAATAAACATTTCTTCATTATGTCTGTTCTGGGCAAAGCGCGACGAACAAAGAGTCACAATTTCTTTGGCGGCAAATTCCACAGAATAATTTTGATATTTAAAAAGATTATCCGGCTGTTTTTTTAAAAAGCGGTTGACCACCTTTGCTGCGTTGTCTTTGGTGATTTTTTGAATCGGATAATTAGCAATCGGATCCCGATAAATTAAAGTTTCTTCTTTAAAAATCGCCCGCTCATCAATCCGCAAATCATAAACTCCAATCTCTTCGAGTTCCAGATTTTTAACAATGATCTGAAGTTTTCCAGCTGCTTTTTCTGCATCTTGTTTTTCTAAAACATATTCAAAGACATCCGCTTTCTCAATGGCTCCGGCCTGATACAAACCATTAATCAAAAAACAATACTCACTGTAATCAGGTTGAGAATAAGGGGCATATGTTATCTGAACCCCATCAGACAAGCGGATGATATGGTCAAAACCCATATCATAAAAAGTCATTCCGGTGGTAATATTAATGTAAAAGAGTTTTACCGGAATATTGTCCAAATTGTTTGAACTTAAAAACTTTTGATATTCCATCTCATTCTGAAACCATACATATTTCCAATATTTACCCGGATATCGCTCTTTGACATATCCCAAAAACCAGGTTTTTTGCTCTTTAGCCAGCAAATATTCTATATGCAAGTCAACATCTGTTAGCACTCCTTCTGCCAATGATTTCTTATCACTAAAAACAGACGGTTTTGTTTTTATATAATCGGCATAGTCTTTCATAATTTTTTGCCTTGCCGCCTTCTCATCCTGAATCACCGGCTCTTTTTCCTTGGACTTTATCTGTTTTTTTTCAACTCCTGCTAAAGGGATTTTTATTTCATCAATTTGGGTACTAAACGGAGTAACTTCAATTTTTCCTGCTGCCTCATCTCTTATATCATCTGCTTTTTCGCTTGTCTGTATCGCTTGGTCATCCCTGACTTCTTGCTCAGCCACCAGTTGACTGTATTCCGGTATTTTACTCGAAGAACAAGCCGAAAAGCTAACTGTATTTATTACTGCCAAACACAACATCACCACAGTTTTTCCATACCTTTTTGTTTTCATGCTCACACCTTCTTTTTTAACAACTCATTCTTTCTCCTTATAACCGAACTTTTTTATAGTATACCATACCTTTATTGATTTTTAAATACAGATTTCTTGTTTTTGATAAAAATAGAGATAAAAGGTAAAAAAGACAAAAAACTTATATTCATCAAAAAAGAAGATCGCCTGATACTTCAAGCAATCTTCTCTCAGAACAAATGCTTCGCATTAAATCGTTCGCCAAAGTCCTCTGACAATCCGCTGCGCAAATTGTCCACCAGGACATCGGATTTTGCTTCGCAAGACCGATTATCTGACGGTGAAGCGCCGGGAAATGCATATGCCTGCTTCGCAGTCGCTTCCGCTTTCGCCACATACTCCGTAAGATGGCTTTCGCGGCACACGCATTTCCCTTGCGCGCTTCAACTAAAGAGTTTGTCAGAGTTTTGCCACCGCCAGACCCTGCCGCTTCGCGTCAGCCGCGCCTTCGGCGCTGCTGTCTGACGGTGAAGCGCCGGGAAATGCATATGCCCGCTTCGCGGTCGCATGCATTTCCCTTGCGCGCTTCAACTAAATAACTGGATGATAAAATTGGAAGCATAAAATCCCATAAATAAGACACCAGTGTGAATTTGGTATTTATTATGTAAAATTCCACTGAACAGAGCAATCGAAATCGTAATGGCAATCCCCAGTATTCCTGCTTCATAAAAGGCCAGCATACAAACCAATCCCAAAAACGAGCCAATTAAAGCCTCATGGCTGACATAGCGCAGCATTTTTTCGGTCCAGATCCGGGCTTTACTCATGGCAATCGGATAAGCAAAAGCAGAACCGCCAATTACTCCAATTAATCCATAAATCAAATAATCAGACCAAGACAAAAAATTATGTAAATTCATAATCGGATCAGTAGTAAAAACTGGCGGAGCATTAAAGAGTGGCGCTGCCGGTCCCAGGGCAACTGGTGAAAGCGGCAAACCAAATGCCAATAGCGGAATGATCAATTCACCAATATAGGTGGCATTACTGACCGCATCTTGAATTCCTACTGCTACTGTTGATTTTTGATATACTTCTTTATTTTTTCCGGTAAAAAGTTCTCCCAAAAGAACCGTCATACCAACTGGTGAAAAAGTAAATGTACAGGCTGAAATAACAGATGCTGCCACCACTCGTCTTCTTTGCTTGGCAGTAAACTGACGCAGTGGATTTGGAAAAAAGCCCGGTTTTTGATGCGGCTCCGGGGCAAGATAAATCTTCGATTTCCCATTTTCTCTCTGTTTTTCTCTGATCTCCGGCACTAAAATATTAAAAATTTCAGCAATCATTGGGCCAATCGTAATTCCCATAAAAATTGAAATAAATAAACTTTTCCCTACACTGGCCTGAGCAATTTTTTGAATTCCCTGAATCAAAAAAGAATAGGGAATCAACGCCAAAATCGCTGCCCACTTCGCCCTGGACATGTAGGCAATAAAAATTGCACCAATCGTAAAAATCAAACCAATATATGGCTTAATCATTTCTCCCAACGGTGCCAGCAAGAGGGCAAAACCCACTGCTACCGGCACTGCCACCAAAGAACCAATTAAGGAACCGGCTGCCATTTTGCGCATGGCAATATGTGGAACTCCAAGTGCTTTGGCAGTCCGGCAATGCTGAATCATTGGTACAGCCATAGTACTCCCCGGCAGGGCTGTCATTGCGGTCGGAATGGTATGCGTAATTTGCATAGCTACCGCTATCCCGATAAACCAGGCAAATAATACCACCGGTTCTACTCCCAAAAGTACCAATACTAAAGTTACCGGTGCCATGGTTGCGGTTTCATCAGTGCCTGGAATAACTCCAATCACCGAAAACAAAATTCCACCTAAAACTGCAAATAAAAAGGCTTTTAAGATCAGAATCGGTATCATTATTGATTCCCCCTTTCTATAAATTCCGCATATTCCGGTTTATAGTTGGGTGAATTTTCCGGAATCAAACTAAGCAAAGAGTATAATTCCAAATCTTCCATTTCCGCAATCACTTCGGGATTTTCCAGGCACAATGCCTCAGCTTCAATTTTAACACTGGTTCCAGCATCAGCTAAAACCCGTTCCAGATCCATTTGTTCAGTTCCTTCGATCACTTCCCGTTTTGGTTTAAAGCTTCGGCCAGTAATAATGCCGCTGATAAAGCAACCGGCAATCCCTCCGATTAAAGCGTATCCGCTAATCATTCCAGCCGGAATATCGGTAAATCCTCTCAGCAACCAGCCAATCAGCGCATACATTCCCATAGTCACAACAATACCGATCACTGCCGCCATTAACAGCTCAACCAGTGAAACTGTGTCACCCCATACTTTAGTAAATTCCTGTGGTTTCATTTCTTTTCCTTTCCGGATGTGTAGTCCTTCTGTGTTAAGATTTTTTATGAAAATTAATTTTATTTTCCTGCCCTTTGGCCAGCCTCATGATATTTTCTCTATGCTGAAAGATGCCCAAAGCGGCAATTGTTACCATTAAAATAAGCTCTGCCGAACCCGGCCTTTGAAAAAGCCAAAAATAGATTGGCAAACATAAACATAGCATCAGGGAGGCGACTGATACATATTTGGTTGAGTAAATAATCACAATCATTAATCCCATAGCCAACAAGCCCATTCGATAATCCAGAGCAAAGGCAATCCCCAATGTTGAGGCAATTCCTTTCCCTCCTTTAAAGTTAAGAAAAACTGGAAAATCATGTCCTAAAATAACACCCAATCCAGCCACCATAGACAAAAGCAGCTGTCCGGTAATCAATAATACCGCCAGTACTGTAATTAAGCCTTTTAAAAAATCACCGGCAAAGGTCAAAGCTCCCAGCTTTAGCCCCATTACCCTAAGGGCATTGGTGGTGCCGGAATTGCCGGAACCATACTGACGAATATCAATATGTTGTTTGGTCTTACCAATAATGTATGCTGTCTGAAAGCAGCCTGCTAAATAGCCAATTCCCAGAACCAACAATACCTTAATCATTTTTCTTCCTTTCTCGTAGTACAAAACGCAGTGACGTTCCATGAAAGCCAAAGGCTTCTCTGAACTTGTTTTCAATATATCGCTGATAAGAAAAATGCATCAACTCCTTATCATTAATAAATAAAACAAAAGTCGGCGGTTTAACCGAAACCTGAGTGGCATAAAATATTTTAAGCCGGTTGCCCTTATCGGCCGGCGGCTGATTCATTGCCATAGCATCATATAACACTTCATTAAGTACTCCGGTGGCCACCCGTAAATTTTGATTTTGGACCACTGCCTCAATGGTTTCAAATAGCCGATGGATTCTTTGGCCTGTCTTAGCAGAAATAAATACTCTCGGTGCATAGTCAAGATAAGATAAAGTTCGTTTAATATCTTCTTCAAACCGTTTCATTGTTTTATCATCTTTTTCGATGGCATCCCATTTATTGACCACAATGATAATACCCTTGCCGCGATCATGAGCAATACCGGCAATTTTTGCATCCTGTTCGGTCAGTCCTTCCATAGCATCAATCATTAGCACTGTAATATCTGACTTTTCAACAGCTGCCACTGTTCGGATAATGCTGTACTTTTCAATTTCATCGGATACCTTGTTGCGCCGGCGCAGTCCGGCTGTATCAGTAAACACATATTTGATATGATTATAGGTAACAATCGAATCGATCGAATCCCTGGTCGTACCGGCAACATCCGAAACAATTGAGCGTTCTTCACCCAGCAACTGATTAAGCAGACTGGACTTACCGACATTTGGTTTGCCCACCAAAGCAATTGATGGATATTCTTCCTCTTCCTTATTTTCATGACTTTCGTTAAAATGTGCCACCACTGCATCCAGCAACTCACCAAAGCCCTGTTGATTAGCAGCTGATACCGGAATCGGCTCACCTAACCCTAAATTATAAAATTCATAAATATCATTGGCCTGCTTTTGAAAACTATCGACTTTGTTGACACAAACCACAATTGGTTTTCGGCTTTTGCGCAATAAATTAGCCACCTCATAATCCGCGTCCGTCACTCCAGTCCGGGCATCGGTAATAAATAAAATCACATCCGCCAGATCAATGGCAATTTGCGCCTGCGCTCTGATATGCCTTAAAATGACATCATTGCTTTCCATTTCAATGCCGCCGGTATCAACCAAAGTAAAGGCATAATTGAGCCACTCTGTGTCGGCATAGATCCTGTCTCTGGTAACCCCCGGCGTATCCTGAACAATTGAAATTCTTTGCCCTGCCAAATAATTAAACAAGGTCGACTTGCCCACATTGGGCCGGCCAACCACCGCTACAATCGGTTTTCCCATATTTTTTCCTCTCTTAAACCTGTGACAAATTTGTTGCCAAAGATTGCCTGATTTTCTGTTTTATTTCCACTATTCTCAATTGGCCACCACATCTGCACTTGACCTTTGTCTTTTAACTAACTTCCACTTGACCCGTTTCTTATATATTCACTCCTGCTTTTGCCTGACTGATACTGTCTGTCAGCATCTTGCCGACATTTTGTTTTATTTTAAATAAATCACCATAATATGTGAGCCTCTGGCTAAACCACTGCGGCGATGCGAAAAGAAAAGTTCCGGCTGACCATAGGTACATTCCTTTGAAATTTCCATATTTTCCGGCAAAATTCCCTTTTCTTCTAATGCCAAAGCAATGTAAGAACGCAAATCCAACAAGTATTTGCCATTTATTTTCCGGTCAAAGACTTTATTTAGTATATCATATTTCCCATTCTTTTCAAATTCTTTTTTTACATCCTGTCCAACTTCAAAATTCTGCCAGCTGATACAAGGCCCAATTCCCACCAAAATATGCCGGGGCTGACAATGGAATGTTTTTTCCAGTTGATCAACCATCCGACCGGCAATATCCGCCACTGTTCCACGCCAGCCTGAATGAGCGGCAGCAATCACCTGCTGATAAGGATCATAAAAAATAAGAGGGACACAGTCCGCCGAAAAAATCGTCAATGCCACCCCTTTTTTATTTGTGATTAGTCCATCCATCCCCTTTAGCTCATCTTTTTTAGGAAACATAAAGCCATTGCCGCAATCCGATCGATCAATGACCGCAATTTGCGCTTGATGTACCTGATCAGAAAAGGTATAACTTTCAGCCGGAAAGCCTAAAGCATTGGCAAATATTTGATAATTTTTTGTCACCAGCTCCGGATCATCTCCTAACCCCCAGCCCATATTTAAACTATCATATATCCCCTGACTGACTCCACCGCATCTGGTACTCATACCATGAATCAGCTCCGGGTATTTTAAAAACAAATCAAATTGCAAGACCTGCGGTATTTCATGTTTCATAACCAGTCCCCTTTTCCTTCAAAAGCGTTTTGGTAATATGTTATCTGCTCACCGGTAACGATTGCCACATCATAATGAATGGACAAATCCCATAATTGATGTTGCCGGATATATTCAATTGAGCTTCGCTCAATTTTGGTTTTTTTGGCCAAATTTATTTTCATTTCTGCCTGCTGTTTCCGGCTTTGACCTTTGACCTCTATAAAAAAGAGGGAAGTTTCATACTGAGCAATTAAATCGATTTCACCAAAGCGACACCGAAAATTACGTTCCCGAATTTGATATCCCCTGGCCAATAAATACTCTGCTACCAGATTTTCATATGCTTTGCCTTTGGCAACTGTAGATTCTTTCTCTTCTCTTTGCATATCCTGATTCTTCCTATTTTTCTTTTCCACAACAAGGAGCCGGCACTGCTTATCTCAGTTTTTCCGTCTTGCTTCGCAACTCATCCAAATCCGATACAAAAATCAAAACCTCTGCTACAACCTGATATAATTCTGGCGGAATATGATCACCCAATTCAATTTTATTTAACTCTTCCACCAATTCGGCATTTTCAACAATCGCAATTGCTTCGTCTTTGGCTACTTTTAAAATATTTTCGGCAACTACTCCTGCCCCTTTGGCAATGACTGATGGTGCTGTGTCTTCGGCATCATAGCGAATGGCGGCTGCTTTTTTTATTTTGGGCTTCGATGTTGGTTTCCATAATTTCTTCTCTGCCATATCTACGCCCTCACATCAAATGAAAAGCGCGAAATCTTCTGCACTTGTTCATTTGCCAAAAAGTCAGCAAAACCATCGGTTTTTTTCTTTTTAATAAAAGTATTGATTGCCAGGATCTGATAATTCTTTTCCAATAAACGGTTATGCAGCAAATACATTTTTTCTTTCAGCCATTTCTCCTTGGTTTTGTCCTCAGCATAAAAATCAATTTGTAATTTTAAGCCATCTTTTTTAATAAAGGTATCTAAATGCCCTAAAGTTGCAAAATCCAGCTGGAGCAAAGCTGAAATTTCATCTTTACCATCTTCTTTTTTGTTTTTTCGGTTTTTCAAAACAAATAATTCACCATTTAATATCTTATCTCCCATAAAAAACGGAAGCTGCAAAAATCCGGCATTATTTTGAAATTTGGCCATAAAATTCATAGAATCCCGTGCTGAACTTATATCCTGCATGGCATCTTTAACCAGCATGGAGGAGTTATCTGCCGCACTTTTTACCTGCCCCAATTTGCTGAATAAACGCTCCAGATGTTTGATTGGATCTTCTTCTTTGCCATTTAAAAAAATACCTTTGCGCAAGGCTCCCATGCTCAACCGCTCAGATAAAAGCAAACGTAATTGATCTCGCAGCTCTTTGGGCAATACCTGTGATTTATTTAAAATATTTTGCAGACTTTGAATTTCACCTTCCAGGATACCTTGCTTCATTTCTGTTAATACGCTCTGAATCAAGCGATTTTCTTCCGGCGAAAAAAAGTTGCCGGTCTGCCCTGAAAAAACCGGCCCTTCTTTAGTGCCGCCCGAATTGGCTGGATCTGCATGTTTTTGAACCATATTGGGAAAATCTTTAAGCAAATTTTCAATCTGCTGAGCCAAAGCCTTAATTTCATTACGATTTAAAAAACTGCTCAGCAATCGGGTGTCTCCCTGACTGGCATCTTGTTCTTTGCCGCTGACCATTGTTTTTAAATATTCCAATATTTTTTCCGTTTCCGGATTACCTTCCGCCAACTGGTGCAATAAATTTTCTCCATTTTCTGTCTGCATGGTTTGTACCAGTTTACCAATCATTTCATTTAAGCGATTAGCCAACATATCTTCCGGATTTTGAGTTTTGGCCAATTCATTAATATTGGCATCAGTCAGTGGAATCCCATTTTTCATCAATAGCACCATATTACGGACATTGACCTGCGGATGCCTGATCATCATCATTTGCAGTAATTTTAAATTATCTGCTGATAATGGCAGCTTAGCCCCCATTAATTCTCTAACCAATTCTTTATTCTCCGGCGATACTTTTAAACCCAATTGCTTAACAATATCTTCCAAGCGCTTTTCCGACATCATATCAGCATCCAGCATTGGTTTAAGCAATAGCTTTTCTAAGCTTGCATCTGTTACTGTTAAACGAACCATTTCTCCTTCAATAAATTCAAATTTCCCTTCCAGCCTTGCTTCCATCACCTGACCATTAACTTCTAAAGTAATGTTCTTCTCCCCGGCTGACAAGATCTTACCTTCAATCACTTCCCCTTTTTGCCAATTGGGAGTTTGGCCGTCTCGCAGTGTCTTGGCATTGTCACCGGCCGATCCAGTCTGAACATATGAATTTAAATGAGATTGGGCTGGTATTCTGGTTGAAGCCTCCACTTGAGCTGCCATATTAATTTCCTTTCTCTTAAAATCTTATTTATCATTATTTCTTTCTTAGTTACTCAACTATCTCATATTCTCTGGAACAGTCTTTTTAAGGCATATGCTGCGAAAGCCACCTTACCCAGTAAATGACAAAAGCAGGGTGAGCCGCAAACCGATCCGCATGCTATAAATTCCTGACAAAGCTTTGCCGATGTAGTTCACATAACCCATATTTTTTAATGGCAGCAATATGCTCCGCTGTTCCATAACCCTTGTTTTTGGCAAATTGATATTCGGGATATAATTCATCATAGGCCAGCATAATATCATCTCTTGTCACCTTGGCTAAAATCGAGGCAGCGGCAATCGACACACTTTTTTCATCCCCCTTGGTGATCGCCACCTGACGAATCGGGATCTGCGGGATGATAACTGCATCATTGAGCAAAATATCCGGCGGCACAGTCAAACCCAGCCAGGCATTGGTCATGGCTTCATAAGTTGCCTGCAAAATATTGATTTCATCAATTCGCTCCTGACTGGCCATACCAATCGAATAAGCCAGCGCTTTTTCTTTGATCTCCTCCGCCAGTTCGCGGCGTTTGGCATCACTTAATTTTTTAGAATCATTTAAATATAGAATTTCTCTGCTTCGGTCTAAAATCACAATGCCGGCCACCACCGGCCCGGCCAATGGCCCCCGGCCCACTTCATCCACTCCAGCCACCAAACTGTCCGGATATTTTTTTTCAAATTCCATCATCCCTTTGATCCGGACACGTTCGGCTACCAAAGCTTCTCTATATGTTTCGGCCTTTTTACATAGTTGCTGAACACCAGCCCGCAAATCTTTTTCATATTTTTCAAGGAAAGTTCCAACCACAGCACCAGAGTAACCACTCTGTTTATCCTGATTTAAAATTTCCTGCCATTCTTTTTTTATTTCCTGAATTGAATCCATAAATTACTCCTGTTTGCCTGAATCAACAATCGCATCATCCCCTTTTATATCCCATTGGCAATAATTCAATGGTCATTACTTCCCAGTCAAATGCCGCAAAATGTAATGATCCATTCCCCAGACATTTCCGTTATATCCTCTTATTAACTTAGTCATTGTCCTAATGAGCATTGACTTTACAAGCAAAAACAATTATTCCGGCTCTTTCGCAGTCCCGGTTTATGAATTGGTCTATGCCTTTAAAATATGTGCCAATAAGTCGGTGCAGCCTTCCAACACATCCTGATACGTTGTTTCAAAATCACCGGTATACCAGGGATCCGCAATATCTCTTGGTCTTTTGCTTAAATCCAGAAGCCGGAATACCTTTTCACTGTCGTTTCTTTCCACAATTTTTAAAATATTGCGGATATTTTCCTGCTCCATGCCAATAATATAGTCAAACCGGGCATAATCACCCTTGGTCAGTTTTCTGGCCGTCATCCCTTTCGTTGAAATTCCTACTTCCTTCAGCTTATTGCGGGTACCATGATGGACCGGATTGCCGATTTCCCATGAAGAGGTAGCCGCTGAATCAATTTCAAAACAATCCGTTAATCCAGCCTTATCGACCATGTCCCGAAAGATCGCTTCAGCCATTGGCGAACGACAAATATTGCCCAAACAAACAAATAATACTTTATGCTTCTTTTTCATTTTCGATTCCTTTTCTTTTTTATCTATTTTACTCAACTTTCCCACGTTCCCTGGAATAGTCTTTTTTAGACATGTGCCGCGAAAGCATCTTTTCGTAGAAAAGTGCGAAAGGGAACCCATGTGCCCACTCCAGAGAGCGGAATAAAGCCAAAAAAGACTGTGGAAAAGTTGAGTATTTTATGTTTCAAACCAGAAGTTATCTCTGCTTCCGCTTATGAAATATCTTGCCAATCCCATTTCCTGCTAATGAGATAAGTGCATAGACTATGATATATATCCAGGCTGATAAGTTATAGTATATTAAAATTGTAGGTACAAACAGAATTGCTACAGCAAAAGAAAATAGTAGATCAAATCCTTGCTTTATACCGTAGGTTATAGAACAAATAAACGTCAAGACAGGAATGACCAAAAGTAGGATAAACATTCCCGAACCTGTGTCCCGAATTAATAACGGCAACATATAAAAGATTATGGTCAGCCCAACCATATATGGTATTAAAGTAAATAGCCTTCTTTTCATATATACCCCTCCAATCAAAGCACGGTAGTGTCAAAAACTACCTATATTTTTGTTACAAAATCTTATAAGAAACTTAATTTTAAGGGAAATCTAAAATAAAACGAGCATTGACCTCCCT
>RQYD01000090.1 GCA_003858485.1 Clostridiales bacterium COT073_COT-073 | reverse complement strand
GAAGGAAGCGAAAGCTATCTGGAAGTTACTTACCAATTTCCGGCTTTACCGGCAGATATAAAGAAGATCTCAAAGGTAGAAGTCAATGGCATTCTTCCGCCGGAGCTTGGTCAGCAAGCAATTGTCAGTACCACCGGTTTGACTGTCGGATCGGAGTATGATATCAAAAAACTGGCATGGGTAGATGCAAATGGAAAAGAATTAGAAGCGGGAGAACTTTTTCAGGAAAATCAAACCTATACGATCATAATTGATTTAGCGGCCAAGGACGGTTATCAATTTGAAGAAAGTGCGAATATGTACGGCAAAGTCAATCATAAACCGGCAGAAAGTCTAACGCCTTTGCATGATAATAAGAGTAATCATTTATCCTATACCTTCCCGAAACTGGGTAATTTAACCCCACCGGCCGACTTTTTGGATGTGAAAGCAAGTGACTGGTTTTATCCGAATGTTCAGTATGTGGTCAGCAGAGGAATCATGAATGGGGTCGGCAATAATATGTTTGACCCGAATGGAAAAATGACCAGAGCAATGATCGTGACCATGGTATATCGGATCGACGGTGCGCTGTCTGTCAGCGGCAGTCAGGACTTTAAAGATAATATTGAGGGACAATGGTTTACCGATGCAGTTAGGTGGACTTATCAGAAAGAATTGGCGGCCGATTTTTTAGGAAA
>RQYD01000089.1 GCA_003858485.1 Clostridiales bacterium COT073_COT-073 | reverse complement strand
GAAGGAAGCGAAAGCTATCTGGAAGTTACTTACCAATTTCCGGCTTTACCGGCAGATATAAAGAAGATCTCAAAGGTAGAAGTCAATGGCATTCTTCCACCGGAGCTTGGTCAGCAAGCAATTGTCAGTACCACCGGTTTGACTGTCGGATCGGAGTATGATATCAAAAAACTGGCATGGGAAGATGCAAATGGAAAAGAATTAGAAGCGGGAGAACTTTTTCAGGAAAATCAAACCTATACGATCATAATTGATTTAGCAGCCAAGGACGGTTATCAATTTGAAGAAAGCGCAAATATGTACGGCAAAGTCAATCATAAACCGGCAGAAAGTCTAACGCCTTTGCATGATAATAAGAGTAATCATTTATCCTATACATTCCCGAAACTGGGTAATTTAACCCCACCGACCGACTTTTTGGATGTGAAAACAAGTGACTGGGTTTATCCGAATGTTCAGTCCGACTTTTTGGATGTGAAAGCAAGCAACTGGTTTTATCCGAATGTTCAGTATGTGGTCAGCAGGGGAATCATGAATGGGATCGGCAATAATATGTTTGATCCAAATGGTAAAATGACCAGAGCAATGATCGTGACCATGGTATATCGGATCGACGGTGCGCCGTCTGTCAGTGGCAGTCAGGACTTTAAAGATAATATTGAGGGACAATGGTTTACCGATGCAGTTAGGTGGACTTATCAGAAAGAATTGGCGGCCGATTTTTTAGGAAA
>RQYD01000088.1 GCA_003858485.1 Clostridiales bacterium COT073_COT-073 | reverse complement strand
GCAATATCTTTATAGATTCCTGCTAAACTGAAATCCTCACTTTTTTGAATGAAGCTCTCGCAAAGAGCAATTTGATTTTCAATGGAATCGCTTGGTTTTTCTTTTTTATCTCTTGAGATTCTTGCATAGATTGCCGTTTGAAAGCTGTTTATACTTTCTTTGCTGAGCATTTCTTCCGACTTCATTCTTCTGTTTGCCGTTCTTGCCATCTATACCACCTCCCTGATTTCAGGAGTTTGAGCGGTATAGCTGCTTAACTTATCCAGAATCTCTATTGTTTCGTCATAGTTAAACTGAATTTCTATTTTCTTATCTTCTAAAACATAGATTTTATCAACAAGTCGAACGAGAAGTCCTCTTTCTAAAGTACCAATGTTTTGATACTTTTTGATATCTGCAAGGAAATTCTGATTGCCCAAGCTCTTTTTGTAGAACCTTGCAATTTCCTTGCTCTGCTTTTCTAAAATCAGCTCACTTTCTACGATACGATTCGTGTAAAACTCTCTCATATCATAGAATTTTTCTTCCGCAATAATGCCTTCCTTCAGGTCTTGATAAAGGGAAGATTTTAGAAGCTCAAATTTCGCCTTGCTTTTCTTGGTATATTCCTGCCTTTTATCTATTTTTTGAAACAGTTCATAGGATACTTCCATCTCTTTGATTTTCTCTGAAACACTTTCGTATTCCCCAAGATACTGAATATAATGACGAATCATTTCAAGCACTGTCCTTTGCAATTCTTCCTGCTTTATGGAGTGCCTGCTGCAATCCTTCCCCTTATTGTATGAGGAGCAAATATAATAGAC
>RQYD01000087.1 GCA_003858485.1 Clostridiales bacterium COT073_COT-073 | reverse complement strand
GTCTATTATATTTGCTCCTCATACAATAAGGGGAAGGATTGCAGCAGGCACTCCATAAAGCAGGAAGAATTGCAAAGGACAGTGCTTGAAATGATTCGGCATTATATTCAGTATCTTGGGGAATACGAAAGTGTTTCAGAGAAAATCAAAGAGATGGAAGTATCCTATGAACTGTTTCAAAGAATAGATAAAAGACAGGAATATACCAAAAAAAGCAAGGCGAAATTTGAGCTTTTAAAATCTTCCCTTTACCAAGACCTGAAGGAAGGCATTATTGCGGAAGAAGAATTCTATGATATGAGAGAGTTTTACACGAATCGTATCGTAGAAAGTGAGCTGATTTTAGAAAAGCAAAGCAAAGAAATTGCAAGGCTCTATAAAAAGAGTTTGGGCAATCAGAATTTCCTTGCAGATATCAAAAAGTATCAAAACATCGGTACTTTAGAAAGAGGACTCCTTGTTCGACTTGTTGATAAAATCTATGTTTTAGAAGATAAGAAAATAGAAATTCAGTTTAACTATGATGAAACAATCGAGATTCTGGATAAGTTAAGCAGCTATACCTCTCAAACTCCTGAAATCAGGGAGGTGGTATAGATGGCAAGAACAGCAAACAGAAGAATGAAGTCTGAAGAACAACTGCTAAACAAAGAAAGTATAAACAGCTTTCAAACGGCAATCTATGCAAGAATCTCAAGGGATAAGAAAGAGAAACCAAGCGATTCCATTGAAAATCAAATTGCTCTTTGCGAGAGCTTCATTCAAAAAAGTGAGGATTTCAGTTTAGCAGGAATCTATAAAGATATTGC
>RQYD01000086.1 GCA_003858485.1 Clostridiales bacterium COT073_COT-073 | reverse complement strand
GTGAGTGCAATCGAAAAATACTCCGTATTTTTCGATTCGCGTTACCGCTCATATAGCAAGAGAGAAAGCAGCTGCCTCGGATGCAAGCATCCTGACAGCTGCTTTCTCTCTTGCTGCACTCACGGAATATTCGCGCAAAAAAGACCTATAAACTGCAATTCTGCAATCCATAAGCCTTTGACGTGTGCAAAAGGATTCGAACCCTCGACCTTCTGGTCCGTAGCCAGACGCTCTATCCAGCTGAGCTATGCACACATGATATAATAAAAGATGTTATAACAATCTTTTTTACAATATAGAGTTTTAATGCCCGAGGCCGGACTCGAACCGGCACGGTATCGCTACCGCAGGATTTTAAGTCCTGTGCGTCTACCTATTCCGCCACTCGGGCAAATTAATAATGGGCCTTCAGGGACTCGAACCCTAGACCGACCGGTTATGAGCCGGTTGCTCTAACCAACTGAGCTAAAGGCCCGTAAACCATTTGCAAGCTTTATATCTCAGCCATTTCCCCAAAGGTATGACCCATGGGGGAATCGAACCCCCGATTCAGCCTTGAGAGGGCTACGTCTTGACCGCTTGACCAATGGGCCGATTTGTTTAATACAATTTTAAAATCCAACAATTAAATAAACTGATGAGCAGACGAAAACTTATGTAAAAGTTTCCATGTCAGTGTATGCGCGTTCGTATTGCAGTTACCGAAAGGTAACGCATATGCAATCTTGACACTCAGAAAAACCAACTATTTTTCCAGTTCAAGGCCTCGACCGATTAGTACTTCTCAGCTGAATGCATTGCTGCACTTACACTCAAAGCCTATCAACCT
>RQYD01000085.1 GCA_003858485.1 Clostridiales bacterium COT073_COT-073 | reverse complement strand
AAGTTTGACTATTGGCGTGAACGATTTAACCGAACGGTTATGCGAGGACAAAAAGGAATCCTTATTTTAGAAGATTATGGCACATACCAAAAAGTGGACTACATCTTTGATGTCAGTCAAACTATTTCCAAGAACAGGAATGTCAATGAAGTAAATCTTTGGCGATTTGATAAGGAAGCTCATGCGGATGTCTTAAAAGAAATGATAAGTAGCGAAGGGTATGAGGAAAGCGAAAGCGATCTTGAAAATATCTTTTCTTTAAGCAGAATCTATGGTGATGAAAAGATAGACAGTCTGATGAATGAGCTTAGAATCGCTGATGAGGACAGAATATCCTTTGTCAAATTTATCAGAGATTCCATCAGCTATGCGGTAGCTTCAAGATTTAAGGTGGATTATCCGGTGGATTATGAGCTGTTGAGAGAAAATATTTCAAGGCTTGATACCATCTCACTTATGAGTCTTGGAGAAACGGTATCGGATATTAGCGGAAGTATCATAGATACAACCATTCAAAAGAGTAAAGAGTTGGAACTTCAAAAAGGAGTTTTAAGAAACAAAGAAGCAGGATATAATCAAATAAAAGAAAAAATAGAGGAGGTAGAAGAAAATGTACTTCGACGAGATGATCAGGAAAGAAATGAAAACGAGCGAGTTCTCCGAAATGGAGAGTACGGACGAGATAATAGAGAAAATCAGGGAGAAAACACTGGACAACTTGGAGAAGCAGACGGACTTTATGGGAGAATACCCGAATTCGACCTACGCAGTGATGAGGCTGGATTATCTTTCACAGAGCGAGGAGCAGAGCCACTTCGAGATGTTAGTGGATTTATACAA
>RQYD01000084.1 GCA_003858485.1 Clostridiales bacterium COT073_COT-073 | reverse complement strand
TCGGAGAGCCTTCAGCGATCTATATTTACAGTTTTTTAAGGGGCATTTGTCTCTTTTTTTATTGGCAAACTTTTTCATAAATCACTTGACACTACCTGAAGCATGCAAGTATGTACTCCGAAAGCCATCTTACGTAGCAAGTGGCGAACGGGGTATAACTGCACAAGTGACTTAAAAGCAATCTTATAAAGTAAGTTGCGGAAGGAGGAAGCGGCCGCACAGCGGACATTTACATTTCGCGATGCTTCACTGTCAGATAATCCGTTTTGCTTGCAAAACCCATGTCCTCGTAGAGAATTCGCGAAGCGGATTGTCAGAGAACTGTGGTGTAAGCTTTGACACGAAGTGGCAGCATCTGACGTTGGACAATCTTCCCCACAAATTTAATTTGAAGCGCGCAAGCGTGTGACCCGAAACCAATCTTGCGTAGCAAGTGGCAAAAGGAGGAAACGGCCGCACAGCGGATAAACCCGCTGACACGGCTTGCACTATCATAACTTACTCCGCAAGATTGCTTGCGCTCCCGCCATTCTGCGTTTTTCTAAAAACTAAAACTGTGCCAGATACCCCTTAATTCAACATTTGTGAAGCCCGTCTTTCGCTGTCATAAAAAATGGTGTCGCCATAACTGGGTTGATAGGGAATGCTGCTTGGTGACTTTGATTCCGTTTGATAGCTTAACAGCAATTCACCATTTTTATATACTTGTAACTCCAGCTCCACTAAAATATAACCATCATGCAAAAATGGCTCCTGATGCAAACGAATGCTGTCCAACTTTTTAAAGTCTGTATTTTTAGGCACTACATAACTTTCATTTGGCAAAAAGAATCGGAAGTACCAATT
>RQYD01000083.1 GCA_003858485.1 Clostridiales bacterium COT073_COT-073 | reverse complement strand
CTTGGCTATGTCGCCGTATTTAGTTTCTTTCTTCTCTCTACTTTTGTCTGCAACACCGGGTGTGCAGACCTTGCGCTAAAGAAATAACTACAAAATTGTCATAAAAAAAGTATTCCTTTTGGAATACTTTTTAAGGCGACAATCGGATTTGAACCGATGATCAGGGTGTTGCAGACCCATGCCTTACCACTTGGCTATGTCGCCGTATTTAGTTTCTTTCTTCTCTCTACCTTTGTCTGCAACACCGGGTGTGCAGACTTCCTAAGAGATATTTTATATAAAAAATGGCAGCCACCTACTCTCCCAAGCCGTCTCCAGCTAAGTACCATCGGCCGTCCAAGGCTTAACCATCGTGTTCGGGATGGGAACGGGTGTTTCCCAAGGACGTATCGCTACCATAAATTTTTTATCTTTCCAACAGCTTTTGAAAAATTATCTGTCAGTCAGACTAAATGACCCATAGGAGATTCGAACTCCTGTTACCGCCGTGAAAGGGCGATGTCTTAACCGCTTGACCAATGGGCCATAAACTCCCCAAGTCGGACTCGAACCAACAACCCTTCGGTTAACAGCCGAATGCTCTGCCATTGAGCTATTGAGGAATATATTCGCAAACTCTCTGGCTTTCCTTTCGAAAAACCGAAGACCTATCGCATGCATTGCAATTGGTGATGAATAGAATATAATTACACTACTCTATTTATGTCAGTATAAGCGCTTTCGTTTTATTACATTATATCATAAAATATTAATATATGCAATCTTGACTCTCAGAAAAACCAACTATTTTTCCAGTTCAAGGCCTCGACCGATTAGTACTTCTCAGCTGAATGCATTGCTGCACTTACACTCAAAGCCTATCAACCT
>RQYD01000082.1 GCA_003858485.1 Clostridiales bacterium COT073_COT-073 | reverse complement strand
TGCAACTTAAATTTTTAGTTTTTCATTCTCACAATCCTCTATTTTATGGAATTTTCGATACTATCTTTAAATAATACTTCTCTTTTTTGCAACTTACCGCAACTTAAATCAAGCCCAAAAAGGAATGTATTTCATATATCTTGGAGCGGTATTCTCATCCACCGGTTTGATGAATTTAGCTTCTAAGGTGTCTTTGATAATTCTTGAAGCCTTATATTTATCTTTTTCATCGATACCAAACAGTTCTCTGACAGAATTGTTGCTAATCGCCTCTCCATTTACATATAAAAAACAAGTCTGCATGTAGCAAGTTCTTACTCGATCCTCTTTACTAATCAGGTCAAAAGGAACTTTTAAATACAAGGTTACTTTTGTAAATTTATCACTCTGATTTTCAATTTTAGGAGCCAACATGGAGTTCTTGCTCGTTGCATGTATTACCTTATCATATCCACTTCCTCTTTCCTCACAAATACCGCACTTGTGCATAAATCCTGCAAGATTTTCATTTCTTGAAATCGGCACTGTATCTACGATACGCTCTATCGAAACCAACGGTGAACCTGCATTTGAAAACTCTATTCTATCTTTAAATAATTCCACCATAGGATTTGTACCTTTTTGGTCAATAGCTTGATGAATCATAATATTGGCAATTAGCTCACGAATTGCTATTTCAGGGTAACCCAAATTTGATCTTCTGATAGAACCTTCTATTGTTTCTTCTTGTGGAATGATAGTTAAGACATACTCTACAATTTCGTTATATGCTATTGCATATCCACCACTAAACACCTTTTCTCTAATCGTATCTAACCTATTGTTGTCCTTATACCATATTACCCTTACCGATTTATGAGATAATTCCTCGAAGCT
>RQYD01000081.1 GCA_003858485.1 Clostridiales bacterium COT073_COT-073 | reverse complement strand
TCATCATCCTGATTGGAACCATTGGCTGATTGCACTGCCAATTCTTTTATTCTTTGTAAGATGCTGTGCACTTCATCCAATGCACCTTCAGCGGTTTGCACTACCGAAATACCATCCTGAGCATTTCGGGAAGCCTGGCTCATACCACGGATCTGCGCTCTCATTTTCTCAGAGATAGCAAGTCCGGCGGCATCATCAGCAGCCCGGTTGATCCGGAAACCGGATGATAATTTTTCAGTTGCTTTTCCTTGTTGAGTTACTAAGCCACCTAATTGTCTGTGGCTGTTAATCGCCATAATATTTGCATTAATTCTCATTGTTTTTTCCTCCTTGGAATTTAATTAGTGATTTGGCAATTTCCTTATTGCCTGTTTTTAGTATCGATATTTTTACTTAAAACTTAACCCCTGATTATAATTAATTTTCAAAAATTATCTGAGGAGTTGCAACACACCTTGCGGTAATTGATTGGCTTGTGCCAACATCGACTGAGCCGCTTGGTTTAAGATATTGGTTCTGGTAAACTCCATCATTTCCTTCGCCATATCGGTATGACGGATCCGGGATTCGGAAGCGGTCAAGTTTTCCACCGCATTATCCAAATTCTTAATCGTATGTTCCAAACGGTTTTGCACTGCACCAAGATCGGCACGAGTGGTTGCAAGTTTAACAATTGCAGTTTCTACATTACTGATTAAGTCTTTTGCCGCAGCTTGTGTGCTTAAAAAGATATCGTCATTTGCTAAATTAAACAAACTTGCCACCTTAAGGCCTGATAACTTAATTGTAATCTTCTCCGCATCCGACTTATTTGCGCCCACTTGGAATGTCATGGAAAGCTGATCACCAGCACCATCACCATTTAATAATTTCATCTTATTGAATTGCGTTTTTTCTGCAATTGCATCAATTTCTGATTTTAATTGCTCCACTTCTTTTTGGATTAATTTACGATCATCATCCTGATTGGAACCATTGGCTGATTGCACTGCCAATTCTTTTATTCTTTGTAAGATGCTGTGCACTTCATCCAATGCACCTTC
>RQYD01000009.1 GCA_003858485.1 Clostridiales bacterium COT073_COT-073 | reverse complement strand
CTCGGAGAGCCTTCAGCGATCTATATTTACAGTTTTTTAAGGGGCATTTGTCTCTTTTTTTATTGGCAAACTTTTTCATAAATCACTTGACACTACCGGGCAGTAATTGATAATATCATAAATATCAGGCTCATTCCCAGTAATATACCAATGCCCGTCATATAGCCACGAAAAGTGTCCAGCAAATTGATGCGGTAAAGGCCAGTGGTAATAATGGAAGCTGGGTTAAGCCGGTCGAGAATTGGCACATGCCGCATAATAATACCCTTGATCTCTACATTCATCATACCCGCCAAGGCTGACATCAGCAGTGGCATCCCAACGCCGATCGCCGTTTTAAGTTGCGACGGTATCGTCAAAACTCCAACCAGAATCCCGGCAGTTACCCCGCATAAATTACCAGCTAAAATCAATCCGATACTCAGCGGATAATTGAAAAATAATTTAATCTTTAAAAAATAGTTCATATATAAGATCAGAATTAAATTAGAACTTACATTCAAGATAAATACCATAATGACATTAGCGATAATATAGGGCATTTTACGGATCGGCGAAACACACATGCGCTTGCCCAGCTCAGAAATATTTGCCTGGACTCCGGCCATGATATTAATACTGCCAAAAAAGCCATAAAAGGCAACCATAGCCAAGGTTGAATAAAATACCAATGAAAATGGTGATATTTTCATAACTTTTTCGGTTATAAACTCTTGACTCGGATCAAATAACTGAGCATTTCCTCCATTTTCAAAGGCATATATAATTTGTTTGATGGTTTGGACCGTATTTTGGACCGTAGTTTGACCAACTCCCGAAGCATTTACCTGAACCTGCAGATCTTTGGTCACAAAAGCAATGATGTCTTTGGATTTGAGGGCCGCCTTAACTTCTTCCCTACTCAAACTTTTAAGTTCAAATACCGGAATATCACTAAAAATTTGTTCCAAACCACTGTCTGCTTCCACCCCGACTTTAAAAGAAATTTCTTTGGGGCTGAGTAAAGAGCCTAAAGCTAAATAGAAAAAGGTCGTTAAAATCAAAGGATATACAATGGTCCAAAAGACAAAACTCTTATCTCTGAAGACAATTTTTAAAGTAAAACCAATTTCTCTGATCATCATTATTCTCTCAGCTCCTTTCCGGTTAATTCCAGGAATACATCATTTAAACTGGGCTGCCGGATATAAAAATGTTTATAAATCAAATCTTCTTTTTCAATAAAGTTCAGTAATCTGCCCAGATTATTGCCGCGCCCGGTAAATTGCAGCAAATAACCATCTGCATAAGGCTGAACCATATGAATTTCCGGCAATTGTTCTAATTTCTCCAACAGACCATCCGGTTCTGCCTGAAAAGCAATTTCAATATTTTCGCCGGTACAAATCCTCTCTTTTAATTCTTCCGGACTGCCTTCAGCAATATTTCTGCCCTTATCCATAATAATAATTTTTTTGCATAAATTTTCAGCCTCTTCCAGATAATGGGTGGTGTAAATAATGGTCGCCCCTTCTCTGTTTAGATTACGAATTCCCTCTAAAATAAAGTTTCGGCTCTGGGCATCCACCGCCACTGTCGGCTCATCCAAAAAAATCAATTCCGGCTTATGGGCAATGCCACAGGCAATATTGAGCCGGCGTTTTAAACCGCCACTTAATTTTTTGGGCAAAAACTTGCGATACTTAGTCAGCTCCGTAAATTCAAGGGCTTCTTCCACCCTTTGTCTGCGGGTCTTCACATCATCAATATATAATCCGCAAAAATAATCAATATTTTCCTGGACATTTAAATTATCAAATACCGATACTTCCTGCGGCACTACCCCGATTTTGCGTTTGATATCATAAGCCTCCGGTGTCATTTGCCGGCCAAATAATTTAATTTCTCCCTTATCAAAAGTCAGCAGTGATAAGGCACAGTGAATAAAGGTTGTTTTTCCGGAGCCATTTGGCCCCAGCAAACCGACGATTTCTCCCTGATTGGCTTCAAAACCAAAATAGTCAAGAGCCGTCACTTCCTTATATCGTTTGACTACATTTTTTGCCTGAATAACCATAATTCCTCCTTGACCGCCCAGCGGTTGACAGCATATAATAAATGGTAGTTTGGTTTAAAAATAATCTGATATTCTTTTTGGTCTCTCATTATTATTTTTCTTAATGGGTCGATATAATATTTAAGCTTTAGTCAAATTCCATCTTTCAACTTTGTTTATACATCTTGACTTAACCTGTTATACACAGTATATTCTTTTTAATAATAAAAAGTAAGTGCAATCTGTCATCTGTTATCATGACATTTGTCACTTTTCTGATTTCCCTTTTTAAGGAGTTGTTTTATGGAAAATCATAACGCAAAAACCAAGTTATTCATCAGCATATATTTTTCTCTGATGATTCTGTATATTATTGCATACCTGACCAATATGGCTGTACTAAGAGATACTTGTTTGACTTTAAGTACCTTTTCCTTGTGTTGGCTTTCTTTATATGCATTAAAAACTACACATACTTTTCATCGCCTGCTCTTTTGGATCGTGTCCTTTTTTTGGATGGATTTCCTGTGCCGGCTTTTTTATATTTTAGCCTCAGGCGATTATGTCAAATTTGCACCTTGGGTCTTTGCTTTAATGGATGTCATCTTTTCTCTTCCATCCTTGATTTTATTAATTATTTGTCTGGAAATATTATATTTGATCCGGGAGCGATTAAATTCCAGGTTTTTATTGATTAATATGGCCGGTATTACTTTTTTCTTTACTGTTATGGCCTGGGGAATTGTTTCTTTTCGTTTTGACTCAATGATGCATCACTTTTACAGCCCCTTTTCATTATTCCCATATTTATTGGATATCCTCTGTTTAATCCTTTTAATTTCTATTTTGTCTTCTTTAATTCATGACCAATTGCACAATAGTGTATTTTTAACTTTAATGGGTATTGCTTTGTTTTGTACTGCAGATATCGCCTTTTTGATCGTAGATGTGTTCTACACCGACCAAGTCCCGATCATTACCTGGATTCTTATTTCTGCTGCTATATCACTGCTTTTGATTTTTTCATTATTTAAATTAATTAACAGTTCCGGGCATTTTATTCATCATTCCATTCAGCAGCAGACCAATAAAAATGAGCCAATTGCTCTGTCCAAAACTAAAATTCACTCTTTACTGTTTGTTCTTTCCTGTTTTTGCCTGCTTTGTCAGATTGTCGATTTTGCAATTTTTTCCTATATGAATCTGGCTCTGCTGATTTACTTTTTAGGCAGCAACTCCTATTTGATCTCTTATCAAAATCAACAATATGTGAAAAAACAAAGAGTACTCAATAATGAATTGGAGGAAAAAGTAAAGCAAAGAAATATTGCCATCTTAAAACAAAATATCAAATTACAGGACTTAGCTAATCGTGATCTGCTAACCAACGCCTATAACCGTCGACATTTTCAGGAAGTCATTACCGGTCTGAATGAAAATGCCCGCTTATTTGCTGTCGATATTCTTCAGTTCAGTAATATCAATCAGGTATTTGGCGAAGCCATTGGGGACAGGGTCCTGATTCATTTATATAAAATTTTACATCAGGCATTTCCTGCCCAGTCCATTTTTCGGGTCGATTCCAATGAATATGTTATTTTATTTCGCAGCCCCAAGGACAACAGCGAAGACATTTGTCAGCGAATTTTTGAGACCGTTAAGCTCCCCTTTGTTTCGGAATTTTACACCATTCCTCTGGATATATGCATTGGTGTAGCTGATTACTGCGGGCTTTGTGTTGAGGACAAACCGGAAAATTTACTGATCAAAGCCAACTTTGCTTTAAATGAAGTAAAATCTTCCAATATTATTCCACCAATGCTTTATTTTGACCAAAACTTAGCTGATAAAAAATACCGCTATGGTTTAATTCAATCATTACTGGATTCTATCAATTTTGATGAAGAATTCCAGCTTTACTATCAGCCCCAGTATACCGCTGATGGTTCTACCCTAATCGGTGCCGAGGCATTGCTGCGCTGGTTCAGTCCTAAACTGGGTGCTGTTTCACCGGGTGAATTTATTCCGATCGCCGAAGAAAGTCCAACTATTATTAAAATTGTGGATTGGACTTTGAAAAAAGCCTGCCGCCAAATCAGTGAATGGAATAAAATCTATGGCAAACAGCTAAAAATCGGAGTCAATGTTTCCCCCAAATATATTGAACGTCCTTATTTTTATGAAAATTTAGAAGCTTTAACGCAATATGAGGATTGGAATCTGGGTTCCATTGATTTAGAAATCACAGAAACCAGTATTATGCACTTAGATCTGTCAGTGACTGAACTTTTCCAAAAACTTTCCGACATGGGCATCAGCACCAGTATTGATGATTTTGGAACCGGTTATTCCTCGCTTAGTTATATTAAGAATTTAAAAATCTCAACATTAAAAATTGCGAAAGAGCTGATCGATAGTCTTTCGCAAGATTCCAGTGATGAATTAATTATTAATGCTATTATTAAAATGGCTCAGGGCCTTCATATAAAAACCATTGCCGAAGGGATTGAAACCCGCGAACAAGCAGCTATTCTGCAGCGCCTGGGCTGTGATTATATTCAGGGGTATTACTTTGGTCGTCCCGTTCCACCTGAAGAATTTGTTAAAATGCATTTATAATAATAAATCGCCAATTGAGTCCGATCCCGCAAAGCCAATTTACTAAGCAGCTCAGAAATATAATTGCGCACTGTGCCTTCACTTAAATAAAGATCGGCGGCAATTTCTTTATTATTTTTACCATCGGCGACTGCTTTTAAAATTACTCCCTCTCTCTCTGACAGTTCCGGCCATTCAGGTGTGTTTCCTTCAGCCGGACTGTCAGTTTTTATTTTGGAAATAATTTCCTCATCAAATACCATACTGCCGGCATATGCTGCCTGTAGTGCCGGAATAAGATGCGAAATATTTTGTTTTAAAATATACCCTTTACAGCCGATCCGCAAAGCTTCAGAAATATACTGCTCATCCTCAAAGGTCGTCAGCAGCAAGATCTTTGCTTGCGGGAATTCCGCCAGCACCTGACCGGCCGCTTCAATCCCATCCACCTGTTTCATCCGGATATCAGTCAGCATAATGTCCGGCTGGCTTTGCCGATACAGCTCAAGTGCTTCTCCGCCATCCTTTCCCATGGCTACTACTTCAATTTTGTTATATTCCATAATGCTTTGCAAGGAACTTAAGACCAAAACATCATCATCAATCAGTAAAACTTTCATTTTCTTTCCTTTCTCATTTTATATCTGATGCCTAAAACAATTCCCTATATTTTTCATACCCTCTTTATTTAGACGCTAAACCTTTATTCCTTTAGCTGTCTGCATGCTCTTCGCCTTCTGCGCCATGCAAAACAATATGAATATGAAATCCCTTTTTGAAATAATAATTTATTTTTCCGCCGTATTTCCGGGCAATTTCTTCCATTCCAGTCAGCCCCATATTACGGTTAATTGTCTTGACTTCCTGACTGCCATTATCATAAATCAGCAGCACTTGATTATGCCCCTGTTCCTTTAAAAAAATATGAAAACAATCCGCATCTGAATGTTTCAGAGTGTTGGTCAGGGCTTCCCGAATAATATTATAAATATCCCTTTTTCTTTCAAACGATAAGTTACTTTTAATTTGGTATTTTATATCCATCTGTATTTTCGGGGTTGAAGCTGACAGCTCATCCAATTCCCGCTGCAAAGAAAAAGAAGTGTCGTACATGCCATGAAGCTGTTTGCGAATATCCGTCATCCCTTTTGACAAAGTATCCTGTAAAAGGCCAAGCCTTTCTTTTTTGCCTTCATCCTGCTCAGTCAGCTTTAGTGCCTCTATCTGCAAAATGCTGCTGCTGATGGTATGTCCCAGATAATCGTGGAGCTGCCTGGCAATGTTATTTCTTTCTTCCAGACGAGCAATTTCCTTATTTTTATATTCATTTTCCAGTAATCGGTCATTATATTTTTGCAGCGAAATCATATGCTCTTTTAATTCATCCGATAAAGCCATGTTTTGCCGGGTATAATGCTTAAACTGTGTCGACTGATAACTTAAATAGGCAGCCAAAACACTAAATAAAACAGACATCCATTCTCCGGTCAACAATTGCAAAATTGACAAAATCAGTGAACTCATACCCAGACTGCTGAAACCGGAATATATAATTAAAGGCATAAATATCCAAAATTGGTTATCCCGAATTCCCAGACCCAAATACAGTAAAAGCGTGACCACTTGCCAGACGGATCTGCTACCGGTCATTATCATAATCTCCAGAAAAATGCATATCCCCAAACTTGCCAGAGCATACACCGGCAAGTTTTCAATTGAGTATAAATGGCTATAATTAATGCCGATTAAACACCATAAAATGCCAATTTCTGTTAATCTTCTCATCTTTCAGCTCCTTTAGCCTTCATTCCGGCAGCCCTTTAAAATCCGGATATCGCCTTTACTATCTGTTAATATTCCTTTGACAAGATTTTTTTTTTTGATATAATGGTTATATTGCATTTTTATCACTATAAAGGAGAGCTTATGTTCAGCGTTAAAAAATCAAATACTTTTCATTTTCTATCAATTGTTTCCATTCTGATAGGCAGTCTTATCGGCGGCATCCTGACTTTTGTCCTGTCAGAAAATGGTGCCGAATCTTCACCTTATTTTATGTTAGTCTTTGCTCAGGTAGTTTTGGTGTTTGGCCCGGTTTTAATTTTCCTGCTGACCCAACCCGGTTTTTGGAAAAACAGTCTTTACTTAAAAAATCCGGGATTTGTTAATCTCATCATGGCCGTTATTTTAACCCTGATGTTGATTCCAACAGTATCTTTATTAAATCTGCTGTCAATGTTTTTCGTGCAAAACCAAATTGCCGATACTGTCTTATCCTTAACCAGTTATCCCTATTTTTCGGTGATCCTGGTATTAGCCATTTTTCCCGGCATTTTTGAAGAATTATCGACCCGCTTTATCCTGCTCAATAATTATCGGCATAAGCCCTACTATATTGCGTGTATTATGAGTGGTTTATTTTTTGGAATTTTGCATTTAAATGTCAATCAATTTATTTATGCCTTTGTTTTAGGTGTGGTATTTGCCTTTATGGTTCAAATAACCGAATCCATTTATACTTCGATCGCCATGCATATTGCCTTAAATACTACCACCTTTTCTCTGAGTTATTTGTTTAGCCAGCAAAATTCAGCCGAGCTGCTCGATAAACTCAACGATGCTGTTCCTGCCTGGACAGAGGTGTTAAGTCTTCTAGGCGTCAATATCATTACTTTACCAATATCAATCCTGATTATTTTATTCCTGGTAAACTATAACGGCAAACGTGCAATTTTAAGACAAAAACCAACAGTACTGGAGCTGACCCTGGGACATAAATTTACTGAGTTAGACCCCAATCAGCCGATTTCCTGGTTTTATGATACTAAAGGAAATCCGGTCGGAATTTCACCGGCATCAACTCCTGTTCCTCAATCCCAGGCAGCCAATTGGGAACAGTCGGTCGATTGGACAGGAGCATCTGATCAGAGCCAGACCAAATTAAATAGCGATTTGACTGACTCTGCCTCATTTTCCAAATCGCCGCTCAATCAGCCGCAACCGGTACTGCACCAGGAATCGGTTGAAATTTATCTGGCTAAATATCATTCTCCGTTTAATTGGGCTTTTTGGAGCAGTTTGATCTTGTTTATACTACTGGCTTTACTTAATGAAATGGCTGTCTGAATTTGAGCAGCTGATATAAGGCAAAATCAAGGATATTTTCAAGGCATGGAAGTCCCGGCTGTTTTGCTACAAACTATTTTATAAATGGGATGACCGAGAGCGGAGAATTTTTTTTCGTACTCGGTCATTACATTTTCTGCTGCTGCAATTTCCCGGTGCAGATCCCGATATATTTTCTCTATTTTAAAATATGGACTGTCTGCCAAACTGTGCAGCGAAAAATCAAACAGGCCTGGATTATCGGTTTTAAACTCAACTCTCCCCTCCGGCTTTAAGATTTGATAATATTTTTCCAAAAAGGCCGGAGCCGTCAATCGCCGTTTGGCATAGCGCTCCTTAGGCCAGGGATCAGAAAAATTCAAATAAATTCCATCTAAACCGGCAGCCGAAAATATGTCCGCCAAATCCAGGGCATTTTCCCACAAAAACCATAAATTCTCCGGCTTATCCTCAATGTTATCATATTTTTGTAAGGCTTTGAGTAAAACGGATGAATATTTTTCCAGCCCCAGAAATAATGCATTGGGATATTTATCTGCCATTTCCAGCATAAAATCTCCCTTACCCATACCAATTTCCAAATAAGCCGGCTTTCCGGCTGCCAATTCTTTAAGCCATCCGGCTTTTCGCTGCTCTGCCTTTAATACCCGTTCATGCTTTGCGACTGCTTCATCGGCACCGGCAATTTTACGTAATCTCATGCTAATCCTCTTTCTTGCTTTCTGTCTTTATTTTCCTTATTTTCTGATGTTTTCATCTTATAACTGCTTTTCCGGAATGAAAACCTGTTGCCTTGTATTATACCCGGCTTCCAAATATCTTTCAAGTGCAAATCAAAGATTTCCAGCAGGCAGGCATTGCTATGTATGCCTTTGGTATGCCCTCTGCAAATACACCGGCAAACAGCAAATATGCCGGCATTGATATCCTCATCTGTTGCAGTTAAACAAAAAGGCATTGCACAGCTACTGCCATAAAAAGTTGTTCCAATCAGCATGGAAAAAGAGGCGGTTGCACTTTAAGATTTTCATAATAGATATGCTCAACATGGTTGAAAACAATATCTTACAAAAAAATTATTTTGCAACAGCCTCTGGACTGCATTTATTTCTGCTTTTCATTTTTCAGAGGCTGGTGCAGCCTCTTTTATTTTTTCAGCTCTATTCCCCAATTTTGATCCTTTCATCTGCTCCTACCAGTACATGATCCAGGACATCCATATTTTGCATCAGGATTCCTTCAGCTTTAAATTCTCCCAGGGATACAATTCTGGCATAATAGGAATAGGTTCGCTCTTTTTCGGTTGAATCTTTCCAGCGTCTGACATAGGTGCTGACCTTTTGGCCTTCAATATCTTGCCACCACCAATAATAATCATTATAGTAACCACCAATACTGAAATCCTTTTGTACTGCCTTTAAACCGGCCGGTAAATAATCGGTAATCCGGTAACTTCCTTTAGGTGCATCTTCAGCAATATCCCAGGTAATTCTTACCTCAACGATATCACCTTCTTTGAAGTCATGAGTTTCTTTACCATTCACTAAATACTTACGGCTGATGCTTAAGTATTTATCAGCAGTAGTTGCTAATTTTTGTGCTTTCGGATAACTGAGGATAATGTCTACATTCCCTTTTACTTCCTCAATCTTCAGCTCCGGTAATTTTTGTGATGGCAGCTTGATCGAAACCGGATATTCATCCAATTTAACGGTTTTGTTTTGCCCCAAATAAGAGTAACTGATTTCACTCATTGTCAGGTTCACTTTATTTAAAGCAGTTCGGATGTAATTCAATTTCTGAGCACCGGTAAAGTAGAGGGCGGAAGCATTGTCTTTCTGATAAGTAAACATTTTCAGAGCATGTGGATGATCAATCTTTTGCGCCAGCAACATCGCTGTTCCGGTCAACTTATAACTTTTATCCTGATTTCCCTGTTTGACTGAAGCAATGCTGTCATAAACCTCAATCTTTGGCAAAACATATTTTTCATAAATTTGGGCTGCCCGGAAAGTATCTCCCAGCTCAGCATAGGCCAGCGCTACATAAAGTCTTTCTTCTATCGATAAATTATCAATTTGCGCATATGCCTTTAATTTATCTAAAATTGGCTGCCGTAATACCGCCAGACCATAGTAAATTTTAGCCTTTGCACTTTGTTTTTGATTATCCAGTTCTGCTTCCAGATAGGCCTGTAATAATCTGCGATTGGCATAATCCTGGCTGCTATCTGTCTGGTTAATCAATAACGGCAGCATTTGCACTGTGATGTCCAGATCTGCTTCTCCATAAGGAACAATTGATAATCCACCATTTTCCTTTTGGTATTCTGAAATTTTGACATTTTCCAGGCAATTAATATCTGTTTCATCGCCCTTAATTGCCTTTAACAGCTGTCCGGCCAATTTGGCTGTCATCCTTTGGTCAATCCGATGGCCAAAATAGTAATTCATATAGTATAGCTCCGGAATATAAAGGCTTTTTTCCCTGTCACTAAAGATCACCGTTGTCAGGCCACGATCACTGCTGCTTAAAATCATACCTTCCCGGGCGGTTAAGATTTCATTGACCAGCTTTTGCTGATAGGTTTCCATTACTTTTACTTTATACTGTAAGGCATCTGCCAGTCCATTTCCAGCTTTGGCTTCGATTTTTATCGTCTTTTCACCGGCAGCCATAAGTTTCGGCAGATTCAAATTGATCCTCTGGAAAGCCTTGCCTTTTCCTTGGCTCACTGATTTTCCATCAACAAATGCCTGATACTCGATTTCCGTATCGGCACTTAGCTGTGTGCCATAACCGGTAATCCCGATGCTTAACTGATCTCCTGCCAGATAAGCCGTATTTAAAGTAGTATTAATAAAGAATGGCAAGCTGACCGTTAAATTATGCACATCACTGCCCGCCTGTAAATCGGCTGTGATCGCCGTCATCATCATCCGCCAGGAAGTAATATTATCCGGCATTTGGAAGGCCAGAGTTGCCTTACCATTGGCATCCAGTTCTGCCATTTGAAAAACGGCAGTGTCCAAAAACTTCTCCCGAACTCTGGCGGCATTACCGCTGTCCCTTTTCATCTCCTCTTTTGCTTCCATTGCCATTGGTGCTTCCATTGGTGCGTCGGCTTTTTCTTTCGCCATAGTCATATAGTTAAATCTTTGTCGGCGCTGCAGGAAATTCTGCTGAATTCCATGCGAAGAATAGCTGCCTTCCAGTCCATCCGCTCCTCCGCGGTATAATTCCCGCAAAATATTTTCCGATTTATCTGCTAAAGCCAATAAAGCTTCATCAACCGCTTTGACATGAACTTTTCCGTTTTGCGCCGGCTGTCCTTTTTGGTCAGTAACTTCCAGTAAAATTTTAACCATATCCCCCGGCCGGTAACTCTCCTGATCTGTAGTTGCCTTGATACTCAGTTTCTTTTCTTCGATGTCATAGATCAAGCTTTCCCGGGCAGCCACTTCCGCCGCATAGCCACCAAATATCACTGCCAAAACGGTTAATTCCGGTACTTCCTGCTCGGTAAATGGCAAAGAGATGTTACTGCCGGATACAAATGCTTGCCGGTAGCCATTTTGGGCAGTAATATATAAGACCTTGCCCACCTTTGCTTCTTTACTGCCTTGCAACAAACTTAACTTAGCCATATCTCCCAGCCGATAAGTTTCCTTATCGGTCACCAGACGGAGGCTGTCATCCTGTCCCTCCTCAAAATCAAATTTCCAGTCACTCCGATTCCAAAAGTAAAGTTCCTGTTTTATTTGATTTCCGCTTAAATCCTGAGTTTTTAATTCAGCAGTATAGTATAGGTTTTCTTCACTTGGCAGTGCCCGCTCATAACGAAATTCACCTTTATCATTGGTTGTCAGCACTTGTTTTTCCAGTAGTTTTTTATCTATATGCCATTCATATTCTTTGACCACCACTTTATTGATATAATCATAGTGCTGACCGGTTTCTGATCTTACCCAGCGATTTTCATAAATTTCAGCTGTCAGTCGATGCCCGGCCACCGGCTTGTCCCGATAGTCATTAGAATTCTTAGCTGTGCCATTATTCAGCCGCTCCAGACTAATGCTGTAAAGATCGCCGGATAAAATGCCTTTTCCTTCTTTTTTGTCGGCCTCAGCCCGCAAATCAGCATCTTTCAGGAATACCCGAAATTCATCCTGACCGGTAATTTCTCCAGATTCCGGCAATGTAGCCGATGCACTGATATGGCAATAATCCGTCAGTCCTTCCCACTTTGATTGCTGACCGACATAATTGACTTTTCCCTGACCATTCTTATCAGTTTTACCCTGGCCAGTCTTTTGATTCCCCTGGCCAAAAACAGCATAATGATAATCCAGATGGCTGACCGGTGTACCTTCAAAAAACTGTGTTTTTACTGTAAAATCAATGGAATCATTCCAGAAAATTGCTTGTTTGCTCTTTTCCAAACTGATTTTATATGCCGGTTTGACATATTCTTCCACCGTAAAATAGGTGGTCTGCAGAATTTCATCGCCAATTTTAATCCGTAGTTGATAATTTCCCTGAGCCAGATTAGGTAATTCCAGCTGGCCACTGTAAAAACCATCTTTGACCGGCAGATCCAGCTTCGCGTATGCCAGATCTTCTGAGCCATAACGGGAGAAATACCAGTAATTTCGTGTTACTTCAGCGGTTACTTTGGAAATACCGGCCACTGCCTGGAGCCGCTGCTCTCTGCCCAGCACCCTGTTTCCACCCTTTTCATAATGGGGCATGACAAAACCGAAAATCCCGACTTTATCCTGTGGCTGGTATAAGCGCCTGTCCAGCTGTAAAATTTTCCAATGATCGGATTGTTCGTGATTACGATGAAAACCCCAATCTTTCCAGTAGTAAGGCAAATAATTCCAGCTCCGGTAAAACATCAGGCTTTCCATATTTTCACCGCGAATCAATAAAGCCACCGGGCCTTGGCTTTTCTTTTCCAATAAAGCAATTCCATCTTTATCACTTTTCACGCGCTCAATTTCTTTTGGCGTAATGGCTTTTCCTTCTTTATCACTGGTTTCATAGGATATAATTTCCATGCCGGAAAGAAGCTTGCCGGATTTCACCTGATGCAGCCACAATACACTCTTATCTTTTGTTTCTTGATAAAAGCTGCTGATATTAGTGACTTGCAAAAATGTTTGACCGACTGCCTTATTCTTTGTAGCTTCCACCAAATAATACCCAGCCGGTACTTGGGTAGGCAGTTCCATCCGGTATCCCCAAATTTCTTCATCATAAGCCAAAACAGCTTCTATATTCATAGACCGGCTTAAATTCTCTTTACTGACCCGCCCATCAATATAATTTGCCCAAACCGGTAAATTTGCTTTTTGACTTAATGCTTTCATGTAGTCTTCGGCTGAGGCATAGCGATAAAGATCGACCTTCACTTTCAGTTCCTTGGGCCGCTCCTCCTGAAAATGATAATAGCTCATGGCAAATATCGGTTTATCACCAACTCCAACTTCATTTTGCCAGGTTTGAAACTCCAGATATTCTTTATCTTCCTTTTGTCCGAAAACACTTGGTTTGTCAGCTGTTTCAAACTGAAAGGCCCGGTCCTCCTTTAAGCGCTTATCCGATCCTTTTAAGGGCAGGCCGGCTTTTATTTTAACTGTGTAAATGGTTTTTTCTTTTAATCTTTTCCCAGGGATAAATACCACTAAATTTCCCTTTTGCTCAAATTTTCCTTCGATTTTCGGAGAAATTTCAATATATTTTTCCAGCTCCTCTGCTCCCTCTGTTGAAAAGAGAAACTCAATGCCGGTATCGGTTGGTACATCTATTGCCTGATGAGCTGGCAGGACTGCTTTTAAATAAAATTCATTCTCGGTTTGCAGCAGCCAGGTCGCCCCCTCAAAAGCAAAGGCATAAACAGTGTTTTCTTTTAGCTTTTCTTTGGGAGTAATCCGCACTCCTTTCTCTGTTTGGGCTGTTTCAAACAGGATTTGCGGAGTAATTTGCAGTTTATCCTTAACTTCTCCGGCCGATAACTTTTTATCCTTTTCCGCCGTCAGTATAAAACTGCTGCTGACCTTTACTCCGGATGGCATTTCCGCTTCCGCTTTTAACTGGTATCCCTTTCGATATTCCTCTGCCTGCACCTCAACACCTCCAACTTGAAAATTTAATCCCGCTATCCCTAACACTACCGCCAAAAACATGGAAAAAATACGCTTTTTCATTTTACTTATCCCTCACTTTCCAGCTGACTTCTTTTATTTGCTCCAAAATCTATCCAACACTTCTTTAATATTTGCCCTATTCCTTTTGCTTGTTGATTTGTCATACTACATAAGCGTGTTCAAGTGATCCATAAGTTTCATTTTTTTCAGATTTTTATTTTCATTTAATAGTATACCATAAATTTAACTAAACTCAACCACTCCATCTTTATGGAAAAGCAAATTATGCTGGAAAAGATAAGAAATATCAGTTATAATGAAAAGTAAGATTTTATCCTTGGAATAATCATAGCTGTGTTAAAATTTATCCTCAAATTATCAAAAATATAAAATGAATGAAAAAATAATAATCTGCCACCGAAGAAATCTCAGGATTTATAGTACAGCAAAAATAAAATAATTTTCAGTTTTTATTTTAAAAGAATAAAACACCTTCTGTAAACAGCTTATTGCAAAAGCATAAAACATTATAAATTATTTAAATAAAAGGTATTTATTATGAATGCAAAAACCCTAAAAATATTGGAATATAAAAAAATTACCGACAAACTGGCAAACTATGCCATTAGTCCGTCCGGACGGGATATGGCGCTGGCTCTGCTACCATCAACTGATGTCACAACCATTCGCCTGGCGCAAAAGCATACCGCTGAGGCAGTTTCCTTAAGTTTAAAACAAGGACGCCTTTCTCTGCGGGGATTCCATGATATCCGACCGGCTTTAAAAAGGCTGCCTATCGGTTCAATCTTATCAATGAAGGAATTGCTGGATATTGCTGATTTTTTAATGGCGGTTGAAAAAGCCATTGCTTATTTTAAGGATCTGGAAGAATTGGGGGAAACTTTGGCTATGGCTGAGTTTTTTCACCAGCTCCAATCTTTGCGCAACCTGGAGCGGGAAATCCACCGCTGCATTATTTCTGAAGAGGAAATGGCTGATGATGCCAGTCCAAAACTGGCTGACATCCGGCGCAGCATTAAAAGCAATCAAGCCTCGGTCAAAGGCGAACTGAATAAATTATTACAGTCAACCACTGTTCAGGGCTATTTGCAGGATAATATCATTACCATCCGTAACAATCGCTATTGCCTGCCGGTCCGCAGTGAATACCGCAACGAAATGCCCGGCATGATTCATGATCAATCCTCAAGCGGTTCTACTCTTTTTGTGGAGCCGATGGCAGTCATTAATTTAAACAATAAGCTAAATCAGCTTTTATTAGAAGAAGAAGAGGAGATCGAGCGAATTTTATCAGCGCTTTCCGCTGCCGCAGCTCTGGATTATGATGCCTTAACTGCTAATTTAGAGGCCTTGACCCATCTGGATTTTATTTTTGCCAAGGGCGAACTGGCACTGCTGATGGATGCCGGCCAACCGAATTTTAATGAAGATGGCATTATTTATTTAAAAAATGCCCGTCATCCTCTGTTACCGGCTGAAAGCGTGGTTGCATCGACCATTTATCTGGGCGAGCACTTTACCACTCTGGTCATCACCGGTCCCAATACCGGTGGTAAAACCGTATCTTTAAAAACACTGGGACTGTTATCGCTGATGGGACAGGCAGGACTGCATATTCCGGCAGCGGATGGCTCGCAGCTGACTGTACTGGAAAATATTTATGCTGATATTGGGGATGAACAAAGTATTGAACAATCTCTTTCCACTTTTTCTTCGCATATGGTCAATATTGTGGAAATTTTAAAATCAGCCGACTACCGCTCACTGGTTCTGTTTGATGAACTGGGGGCGGGCACTGATCCGGTCGAAGGCGCAGCCCTGGCCATGGCAATATTAGATCATTTAAAATCGCGTGGAGTCCTGACCGCCGCCACCACCCATTACAGTGAACTCAAGGTCTATGCCCTTTCCACCGATGGGGTGGAAAATGCCAGCTGTGAATTTGATGTCAATACCTTAAAGCCAACCTATCGCCTGCTGATCGGAATCCCTGGCAAAAGTAATGCCTTTGCTATTTCTAAGCGCTTAGGCCTGTCCGCAGAAATCATTGCTTCGGCTCAGGAATTTATCAGCGGCCGTGAAGTCCGCTTTGAAGATTTAATTACCGATCTGGAAATGAATCGCAAAACTGTCCTCCTGGAAAAAGAGCGTGCCGAAAAACTGCATGCCGAAGTGGCTGAATTAAATGAAGAATTGCGCCAGCAAAAAGAAAAGCTGCATAGCCAAAAGACTGAAATTTTAAAACAAGCCAAGCAGGAGGCCTATCGGATTTTAGATAATGCCAAAACCGAAGCCGATCAGATCATTCGTAAAATGAATAAAATCGCCAAATCCGGTGATGCTGTCAAAGAACTGGAAACCGAGCGTGGCCATTTAAGAGATAAGATGAATGCCGCTTTATCCGCGGCCGAAGCTGAAAAAGAAAAAAGCAAGCGTCAGACTAAAATTGATCTGAAAAGTTTAAAAGTCGGGCAATCGTACCTGGTCAATTCCTTTGGCCAAGTCGGTACCCTTCTTACTTTACCGGATTCCGGCCGCAAAGTAACGGTTCAGCTGGGGATTATGACTGCTACTGTGGATGTGGCCGAGCTGCGGATTGCTGCCCAAACCCAGGCACCGGTCCAGGCCAAGCTGAAATCTTCTTACAAAGGCAGCCATACGGCCAAAAGTATGACGGTCAGCCGGGAGATTGACCTGCGCGGCTATAACGGCCTGGATGGTATCGAAGCTGTGGATAAATATATTGATGATGTTTTTTTATCGAGCTTAAATGAACTGCATATCATTCATGGCAAAGGCACCGGTGCTCTGCGCAGCCAGCTCCATCAATTCCTAAAAAACGACCAGCGGGTGAAATCCTACCGGCTGGGTGAAATCAATGAAGGCGGCGCTGGGGTAACGGTGGTCACTTTGCGCAAATAATCACGACTGATATCCAATGGTCCAAATATTCGGATTCTTGGTCAAATGGTGATGATAGAAAATAAAATTTACCAATGAAAGAGCTCCTGCAAAATACAGATTTCTCATCAGCTATTATGGTAAATCATAAAATACAGCTGCCCCTGGCATCACTAAAAAACCGCCCAGCCAATTGCCTGACTTGGTAATTGGCTGGGCTTTCTTCATCAATTCCTGATATTTTCTCTACTCCCATAGCCTGGCTGCATCTGCACTTTCGATTAAGGCTTCACCAACTTTTGGCTCACTGGCAGAATGACCGGATGCCTCAATGATTCGCAACTCCGATTTGGGTAATTTTTGATGTAACTGATAAGCTGAACTTAGGCGGCAGTCCATATCATATCGTCCATGTACGATAATAGCCGGAATATCGGCAATTTTATCGGTATTATTCAGGATATAATTTTCCGGTAAAAACATCTGATTAATAAAATAATGGCATTCCAGTCTGGCCAGTGCCACCGCCAGTTCCGGCTCAGCAAACTCAGAGAGCACTTGTTTATCCGGCAGCAGGGTGATCAAACTGCCTTCCCATAAGCTCCAAGCCTTAGCTGCCTTTTCCCTGATGTCCTTATTTTCTGAGGTTAAAAGCTGATAGTAACCGGCAACAACATTGTGGTTTTTTCGGTCTTCTTCGGAAAGTGGTGCCAGATATGCCTGATATTCTTCCGGATAAAAGGCATCCACCCCTTTTTGAAAGGACCAGTCAATATCCTCCTGCCGGCCCAGGAAAATGCCCCTGAGCAGCAAACCGGTCACTCTGTCCGGGTGCATAATTGCATAAACCAGAGCCAAAGTTGAACCCCAACTGCCGCCAAACACATGCCATTTGTCCACACCCACATACTCTCTTAGCTTTTCAATATCGGCTACCAGATCTTGGGTGGTGTTTTCTTTTAACTCAGCATATGGCTTTGATTTGCCGGCTCCTCTTTGGTCAAATAAAATGATATGATAATGCTGTGGGTCAAAATACCTGCGATGGTAGGTCTTAATTTGCCCGCCCGGACCGCCATGTAAAAATAAAATTGGTTTACCATTTGGATTGCCAACTTCTTCATAATAAATTTGATGAATGTCTGACACAGGCAAATAGCCGCTGGCAAAAGGCTCAATTTCCGGATAATAGTTAGTTTTTATTTTAAAATATTCTTGAATGGTCATTATATTTCCTTCCTATCCTTTGGTTTATACCGGATTTACAGTCTTACGCCGGTTGCTTTATAGATATCCTCTGAAGAAAGACCCATGCCTTTTAAGGTTTCGGCAATTTTATATTTTTCCTCCCGACTCCCTTCTTCCCGACCTTCTTCCCGACCTTCATCCAAGCCCAATTGATATTTTTCTTCCATCATCAAATCCCAAATCTGCTCTTGATTATATAATTGCATTAACATTTCCTTTACCTCTCTTTCTCGACTCTGCACCCTCCTCCCTATTTTGTTTTATATTCTCTCTTTTTATTATAATGGAGAACAAAAACTTTTTCCAGCGTTTTTTTAATTACTGATAAATTCGAACAATCAAGTGGCGGGAATTATACATTAAAAGTATCTGCCTATAGTCATAAAGACCAGCGAAAACACAACCTGAATAAAAAAGTAAAACAGACAGGGCCTATTGCATTTTAAGGTTTTCACACAAGATATTGTGTAAGATCTGCATTTTGCAACAGCCCTTTTTTACCGGTCAAATTCAATCCGCAAATTCTCAAGGTAACTTCCAGTCCTACTTTAAAACTAGAACTTACTTTGAGAATTTACTAATGTACAAAAAATGCGGTCTCAAATTAAAAAACACTTGTCAACTTGTCCTCATTGTGGTAAAATGTCCTTTGGACAAAGCACATATTCGGATTTTCAGGCCGGTGCCTGAATGCTCAGGTCGTCTGAAAAGTAGAAGAATATGGATGGATTAACACAAAAACCAAATGGAGGAAAAAACATGAGTGTAATTTCAATGAAACAGCTTTTAGAAGCAGGTGTTCACTTTGGACACCAAACCCGTAGATGGAATCCTAAGATGAAGGAATACATCTACACTGAAAGAAACGGAATCTATATTATCGACTTACAAAAAACATCGGTATTAATCGATAAGGCTTATGATGTGGTTAAAGACATCGTAGCCAGAGGTGGAGATGTCTTATTTGTAGGAACCAAAAAGCAAGCGCAAGAAGCCATCAGACAAGAAGCTGAGCGTTGCGGCATGTATCATGTCAGCAATCGTTGGTTAGGCGGAATGCTGACCAACCACAAAACCATCAAAGAAAGAATCAAGCGCTTACATGAATTAGAAGAAATGGAAGCAAACGGAACTTTCCAATTATTGCCGAAAAAAGAAGTGATGGGACTGCGGGCTGAAATGGAAAAATTGGAAACCAACCTTGGCGGAATCAAGGAAATGGAAAATTTACCGGCTGTTATGTTCGTAATCGATCCAAAAAATGAAGAAATCGCAGTCAGAGAAGCTCACTTATTGGGTATTCCGATCGTGGCAGTAGTTGATACCAACTGTGATCCGGAAGAAGTTGATTATGTTATCCCGGGTAATGATGATGCCATCCGTGCTGTTAAATTACTGGCTGGTATGGTTGCAGATGCTGTCCTTGAAGCAAAGCAAGGTGTGCAATTGACTGATACTGCTGACTACTCTCCGGTTGCTGAAGAGCAAGAAAAAGTAGAAGAAGCGTAAGAAGTGCTCAGGCGTAAATCATAAGTGAGCAACAACTCAACCTATACACGAAAATGAATTTCCAAAATAAGCTCTAATCTTTAGAGCTTATTTTAAAAGGAAACAAAGGAGGAAAAACATGGCTGTAACAGCACAAATGGTAAAAGAACTCAGAGAAATGACCGGTGCCGGAATGATGGATTGTAAAAAAGCCCTGACCGAAACCAATGGCGATATTGAAAAGGCAGTTGACTACTTAAGAGAAAACGGTATGGCAAAGGCGGCGAAAAAAGCCGGCAGAATTGCTGCCGAAGGTATCTCTTTCGTAACATTATCCGCAGACTGGAAATATGCAGTAGCCGTAGAAGTAAACTCGGAAACTGATTTCGTAGCAAAGAATGCAGAATTCAAAACTTTTGTAGAAGATGTGGCTAATCATATCTTAGCTTCATCTGCTAAAGATGTAGAAGCTTTATTGGCAGAGCCTTGGGCTAAAGATAACAGCAATACCGTCGAACAAGCACTGGCTTCTAAAATTGCTACTATTGGCGAAAATTTAAAAATCAGACGTTTTGAAAAAATAGAATCAGCCGGTGCCGTAGCTGCTTACGATCATATGAACGGAAAGATCGGTGTACTGGTTAATGCAGAAGCTGATGGCGCCAACGCTAAAGTGATTACTGTTTTAAAAGATGTGGCCATGCAGGTAGCTGCTTTAAATCCAAAATATGTATCCAGAGATGAAGTCGATCAAGACTATATCGCTCACGAAACCGAAGTATTAAAAACCCAAGCGCGCTTGGAAAACCCCGGTAAACCGGAAAACATTATCGAGCAAATGGTAAAAGGCCGTCTGGCTAAAGAACTTCGTGAAATCTGCTTACTTGACCAGGCCTTTGTCAAAGATGGTGATTTAACTGTGGCTCAGTATTTGGAAAAAATGTCCAAAGAGCTTGGTTCCAACATCACTGTAAAAAACTTTGTTCGCTTTGAAACCGGTGAAGGACTTGAGAAAAAGCAAGAAAACTTTGCTGATGAAGTAGCAAAACAAATGGGAATGTAAAAACAAGAAAAGCTGTTGTCCGATAACAATCATCGGACAACAGCTTTTTTGCTTCAGGTTATGATAGCCCTTGTATCTTAGCCAAAATCTGTATTTAATTTCTTTAAATCATGGAAACATCCATTGCACACATCACTTAAGGTTTGCATTTGGGCCAACTCCTCGCCTAAAAATGATTGCTTTCAAATACGTCATCTGTTTTTGGCCGATTCGGATCTTTAGGTGGTAATAAGCTGGGAACATTGGGATCATCGCCACTGATGACTTCGGTGATGACATCTGCATCTTGTGAGCTTGACCCAACCTCCGGCTTTGATTCCACCGGATTTTGCGGAAATGAACTGCCTTTTGAATCTTTGCTCAAGTCATTTTTCTTTTCCTCTGTCTTTGATTCATCTTTTGGATTTGAAGCTGCATCGCCATTTGGCTCCGTTTCAGGCGACAATTGGCTAGATGGAACAGATTCCGGCTTTAGCATAACTTCCTGTGACTTTTCGCTATCAGGGGAATGATTGACACTTCCAACTTCAGTTAAAAAGATCATTCCCAATGCTCTGGCTCTATCAATAATCTCCCTGTCTGTTAAAGCTGCCTTTTCCCTGCCACCAAATTTAAGAAGCAATCCGGCAGCAATCAGAAAACCCAGCCCAATTCCCAAAACAATATATTTCCAACTTTCCCGTTTCATTTTTTCTCCTTTGTAGCCGAACCATTTATTTAGCAAACAAACGCACGACTAACTCCACCTGCCCTTTCCCAATTTCCAGTTGTCTGGCAATTTCTTCCTCAGACAGACCCTGGTTATATAGTTTAATGATTTGAGCATTATCGTTGACTGCTTCTGCTTCCTGTTTCGGTACATTCCTTTGCCGGCTGGTTTCTGCCACTTTTGATATAAGTTTTGGTTTTGTTTCCGGTTTAGCTGCCAATGTTTCTTGTGCCTGCATCTGATCTGCCATAAAAGCAAATGGATTTTTTTCTTCCATATTTTGATGTTGCAATTGTTTTTCTTTATCCAACAACATTTCATACATCAACATGGCTTCATTTTGTTTATTTTCTAATTCCTTGCTTAAAAATTGACCATAATCATGGATCTGCAATATCTTTTGATTCATTTCCTCAATATCAGCCAATTCATCTTCTTTTTTTTCATTTTCCTTTTTTCGGTATTTATCAATTACAATTGCCAGGATACCCGCAAAACTAATGAGCATTCCCATAAATACCAAAAATATAATTATTTTATCATTTGCTGACATTTTGGCCTCCTATATTTTAATATCCAGGAGATGCTGACCACTGCCGACCAATGACTGTTCGTCTTCTTTTTTTATTGACTGGGAATTGCCTTTGCCCGGATGATAGGTATAGCTGTTTTTGCCTTTTTTCTTGGCATCTGCCTCATTCTGCATTTGATTCTGCTTGGTTGTTTTACGGACCACCTGCCGATCATGTTCAACCTGCTTATTTTGCTGATTACTCATGTGCAGCTGCTCAACAATTGGTTTTTCCTTTTCGGCTTGGTGAATGACCGAAAGATCTGCCATTCGCGGCATCATAATCTGCATATCAACTGCTCTGATTGCCATTTCACCACTCCTTTCCAGCAAATCCCTGCATTAAATTGTGCTCATTTTTAAATCAGCACCCTCACGAATAAATTTGACCGAGCGTACATCATCTGTGATCATCCGATTGACATTATTAATAGTCAGCCGGGAGCCGGAATAAACAATTCCGTTAATTCTGATTTCACCAGCTGTATGACTGTTCATTTCTTCCTCTAATTTTTGAAAATCCTTTTCCATCTTTTGGTAATGGGTGCTTAAAACAATTTTATTCTTAATGGCAGTGGCGTACATTTCCTGTTTGTCTTCATCCAGACCGCCTGTCATTTCCCGTCGCTTATTGAGTAAGACAATCACTTTTTCAATTTGCTCCAGTTCTGCCCGTGTTTTCGGCAAACTCTTTTTCAGCTCCTCATATTCTTCGGCTATCACCGGATTGACACCAACTTCCAGCTCAGTGACCGTTCCCATATGAGAGCCCAGTGTTCCGGTTTCCACATAATTTCCGGAAACAATTCTGCCACCAGAAATCAAGGCCTTTCTTCCTTCCACAATTACATTTCCACCACATAAAACATTGCTGTGTAAAATAGCACCTGCATGTAAATCACCACGCACCTTGACCTTTGACTGCTCAATATATTTGGTCATTAAGTTGCCCTCGGTCTCAATCTCTGCCCGGCCCATTCCGGTTACTCCACTATGCAGAATGATATTACCTCCGGCCTTTAAATATGCGCCTTCGACTACACCAAACACTTCAATATCTCCATTGGCAATTACTTCAAAACCAGTCAACACATTGCCCGATACAATTACGCTGCCTTCAAAATTAATATTACCGGTTGAAGTTCCAACATTATTGGGTACCTGATAAACATCATTTACAATCACTGCTCCATCCTGAAGCATAACCATTCCATTTTTGGTGGCAAAAACTTCTGTTTTATCATCATTAAAGGCTGTATTTTTACCGGCCCGGATCACTACTGCCTTGACCTGGGGCGGAGCCAGCGGAACTCCTAAAACATTAATTCCCGGTTCACCCGGCACAGCCGGCTTTAATTTGGCCAATAACTGTCCCTGCTTAACATTTGAAATTAAACCTAAATTCTTATAGTCAACATTTCCGTCTTTATCCATTGATGGTTTAATATCCTTTCCGGTTTGAAAAAAATATTCAACCTCGCCGGGAAACGGCATTGTCGGCTCCAGACCTTCAGCAATCACATAATCGGTAAATAAATGTCTGCTTTCTACGATTTCCTTTATTTTTTCTTTATTAATTCCCTGCCGAATTCCCAGTCGTTCTATTTCTCTGAATAACTCTTCTGCACTCAGCCCTTCCTGATAAGCCTCAAAGCTGATGACTGCCCGCATTTTATCTTTGGATATTTTAATTTCATATGTTAATTTATTTTCTTCCATTTTTCACCAATCCTATATATATGCCAGTAATTCTACATCATTGCCTAAAAACTTTTTCATTTTACGCAGAGATTTGGTATGCAGCTGAGATACTCTTGACTCAGACACACCTAAGACCATACTAATTTCCTTTAATGTCAGCTCATCATAATAATACAAAGAAATTACCTTTTTTTCTTTATCCGTTAAAGTATTTAGTGCCTCAATCAACTGCTCTTTTGTTTCTTCACGGCCCATTCGGTCAAAAGGCTGTTCAAATCTTCGGTATTCTAAACTTTGCACCGAAAGTTCTCCATTTTGTTCAATATGCTCATCCAAAGAAGATAAATGCAGAGCTTTGGTTTGGTTTTCCCAGCGATAGTACTCATCAACGGAAATATTCAATTCTTCAGCAATCAACTCATCATATCGGTCATTGGTTTCATCTAATTCCAGTTTTTGGACAGCTGCATCCAACATCCTTTTTTTCTTCCGCAAAGAACGGGGTACCCAATCCATTCGCCGAATATTATCCAATATTTCTCCACGAATTCGGAGGGAAGCATATGTTTCGAATTTATTTCCTTTGGAATAATCAAATTTATCTATCGCATCAATCAATCCAAAAACGCCATAACCTACCAGGTCATCAAAATCAACATTATTGCCCAAATACATATTCAAACGCCCGGCAACATATTTGACCAGCTGCGAATATTCAATAATCAATTTTTCCTTCAGCTTTTCATTATGCGTTTTACTGTATTCCTCCCACAAGGCATTTTGTTCTGCTAATTCCATATGTACTCACCTCTTACTATCGGTCCAACTACATGACCTCTTTCTGCTCTGCCGCCATTCGGTTTTCAATTTCCACCGCTGCCAATTCTGCCTCCTGTTTTTCCAATGCTTCTCTGGCCTCAGCCTCCCTGGCCTCAACTTCAGCAAATAAACGATTGCTCATGGACTGCAAAATGCTTCCAATAATAAAAAATATAATAAAGACAATACCCATGGTAATTGCCAATCGTGGCAAAGTATAATGATATAAATATCCATACAAAGCCACTAAAATTTCTGCAATCAAGACAATTACTAAATTAAAATTTTTAATTCTCATCTCAAATAACCTTTAATTCCTTGCCAATTGTTTTAACATGTAAATCGCCGTTTTCACTCATAAATTCAATCGTCCGGCCATAATTGCTGCCTGTATCTTCAGCAATCAGGCGAATTCCCAAGGCCTTAAGTTTTTCTTTGGCAGCAATTGCATTTCGCTCGCCAATTCGCATTAAATCATTTTTCCCGCCAAACGAGAACATTTGCGCGCCACCGGCGATTTTCGCTACCAACCGGCTCTTATTTGCTCCTAAACTTAACATTTGCTTAAGCAGCTCATCAATCGCAGTGTCACCAAATTTGGCTTTATTTTCATTGTTTTTAATTTGTGTACTATCCGGCAGCATAAAATGGGCCATACCACTGACTTTTGCAGAAGCATCGTAAAGCGTCACACCGATACAACTTCCCAAGCCCAAGGTCGTAAGATTATCCGGATATTTCACTGCTTTTAAGTCCGCCATTCCAACTTTTATCAAAGCCATAATTTACATCCCCAAACTTTTAAATATTTTTTCGTAAGAATTTGCCTCCGGAATTAAAATAAAATAACCGAAAACTTCTTCACCCGTACCTCCAAAACTGGTTTGAATCAACAAAGCATAGTCTCCGACCTTCCCGAACTCAATGGCCGGAACACTTAAAATTGCACCTGCCATATCAAAAGCCATATTCGGAACAGATGGAATAATTTTTAGTCCGGTCAGAGCAGATAATGAGTTCAGGTATGCCCCGGTAATGATATTGCCAATTTCCTGTAAAGCCGACAGATCCATTTCAGTAAATTCTGAAAAATCATCCAAATCTCTGCCCATTAACAGATTGACCAGGTGATGAGCGGATACTTGCTCCTGAACAAACATCATCATGCCTTCAACATCACCTTCAATTCCCAGCAAAATTCCCGCTACTAAGGATTCTTCACCACCTAAGATCTGCGATATCTTCTCAATTTTAATTAATTCCGCTTTGGGTACTCCCATATCAACTCTTTTATTGATCATTTGAGAAAGTGCAGTGGTAGCATTCCCGGCTCCAATATTACCAAGCTCACGCAACACATCTAACTTGGAAGAATCCAAATTTCCATATTCTTCACTCATAATAACCTCCTAATCCGCAATGATCTGTTCAACATTAAACAACGAAATCAAGCGGTCCTCTAATTTTCCAACTCCGGAAATATATTTTGATTTTTTGTCAGTTCCTTCTTTGGTTTGTTTTTCAATTTGTTCATCTTCCAAAATCAAAACTTCCATTACTTCATCTACAAATAGTCCTACCAGTTTATCATCCACATTGACGATGATAATTCTGGTTTGGTTGGTAATTTCATCCGGCTCTAAATCAAGTTTGATTCTCAGGCTCATAATCGGAATAATTTCACCCCGTAAATTAATGACGCCTTTAATATAGTCCGGTACATTTGGCACCCGGGTAATGGATGTCATTCTGACAATATTTTGAATATAATTAATACTGATCCCAAATTGTTCCTTATTAAAGCGAACAACAATATACTGCTTTAATATTTGATCCGCTGCCTCCGAATCAATCACTTGTTTTTCCTTGTTTTCCATATATGCCCCCTTAAAATAGTGAATTGACATCTAAAATAAGGGCCACTTCACCATTTCCTAAAATAGTTGCACCGGCAATATTTTTGACATCTCCCAAAAACTGCCCTAAGTTTTTAATAACTACTTCCTGTTGGCCAATTAAGCTATCGACTGCTAAGGCCAATAATTTTTCGCCGCGATTGACAATTACCACTGTCATTTTTTGCCTGGTTTGTTCTTCCTGGCGGACAATCCCCAGATTTTTTTCCAAGTGGCAAATGGGGATCACCTTATTACGCAGATGAATGACTTCCTCATTTTGAACATACTTAATTTCCGATATATCCACATCTTCGATGGTTTGGATCGAACTCAGCGGGATCGCATATTTCTCACCAGCCAATTCAACCATTAATCCTTGAATAATAGCTAAAGTAAGGGGCAGGCGGATAATAAACTTACTGCCCTTGGTTAATTCTGTCTTAACCTCAATATCGCCGCCCAAACTTTCAATTTTGGTTTTGACCACATCCAGGCCAACGCCCCGACCGGAAACATCTGAAATTTGTTCGGCTGTGGAAAAACTTGGCCGGAACAATAAACCAATCACTTCATTATCTTTCATGGCAGCCGCTTCTTCTTCCGAAATGGCTCCTTTTTCAATAGCTTTGGCTCTGACTCTTTCCACATCAATACCATTGCCATCATCCGATACTTCAATTACCACATTGTTGCCGTCTTGATAAGCATCTAAATACACATGACCAACTTCATCTTTGCCACGTGAAATCCGAACTTCCGGTTTCTCCAAACCATGATCAGCTGAGTTACGAATTAAGTGAACCAATGGATCACCAATTTCATCTATCACCGTCCGGTCAATTTCTGTTTCCTCACCGGACATTTCCAATTCCATTTTTTTATTCAAATTTCTGGATAAATCCCGAATCAATCTGGGAAAACGGTTAAATACCCGCTCAACCGGTACCATTCGCACTTTCATTACCGATTCATGTAAATTAGTAGTAATTCTTTCTAAGTACTCAATCTGCTCATTGGCATTTTGACTGCCTTTGCCGACAGTTTCCAGACCATTTTTAACAATAATCAGCTCACTGACCAAATTCATTAAATTATCCAAGCGCTCTACATCCACCCGGACAGTAGTATTGGTCTTTGGCTTTGAACCGCTGTCACCTTTGCTTTGAGCCGGTTGAGCTGCTTTCGGTTTTTCAACCGCTTTTTCCAGCTCCACTGTTTTGGCTGCCGGTGTTTGAATGACAGCCGGTACTTCCTCGGTCGCCAACTCATCACTGATTTCAATCAAATCAACTTCAACTTCGGCCACTTCACTGACAGAGGAAACCTCTTTAAACAGCTGTTCTTTATCATGCTCTGTTACAATAAAGATCCTGAATTCCTGGTCAAACTTTTCTTCTTCAATGTCCTGTGTTGATGGTTCTGTCCGAATAATTTCACCCATATCTTCCAGGGTCTTATATACAATAAAGGCCCGCGCTGCTTTGAGCATACTTTTTTCATCGATCTTAACCCGCAGGGCAAATGCCAGCATTCCGCTTTCATTGGCTTTTTTGATGATATTTTTCTCATATTCATTCAGCTCTGTTTTATTCGCTTTGCCTTTGCTTTCATCTGTTTTTTCCGGTGAAAGCAAAGGCGTTGCTGAACTTTCTTTAGCTGCACCACTGGTTGTTCCACCATTTTTTAAGATATCATTTAATTGGCTGATAATACTTTCATAAGCCTCTTCACCTTCGTTGCCGGTGTTAGTGATTTCCTCCACATATTGCTCTAAAGCATCCAGACATTGGAATAAAATATCCAATAATTCCGGGGTAATATGAATATTTCCGGTTCTGATTTCGGCCAACACATTTTCCATATTATGAGTTAAGCTGTTCATTCGCTTAAAACCCATAGTTCCGGCCATTCCTTTGAGGGTATGAGCCACCCGGAACACACTGTTAATCATATCTACTTCATCCGGTGAATTTTCCAATACCAGCAAAGTTTCATTCAGACTCTGCAAATGTTCTTTTGATTCCTCTATAAAGATTTCCAAATATTGGGATGTATCCATACTTAAAGTACCTCCAACTTCGTTTTAATTGCTTTAGCAATTTGACTAAGCGGCACAACTTCATCCGACAGTTTTTTTAGTGCCACTGCTCTTGGCATTCCATATACTACACAACTGGCTTCATCCTGCGTAATTGTATAACTGCGGTTGGCCCGCTTCAACTCTTCTATTCCATCACAGCCATCACTGCCCATACCAGTCATAATCACCGCAATGACCTTTCCAGTTGGTAACTTGGTCAGGGAGCTCATCATCACATCAACCGCCGGTTTATGCGCTCCTTTTTTCGGCCCATCATCCAGCTCAATATAATACTTACCATATTTTTCTATAACTTTCAAATGCCGATCTCCCGGTGCAATATAAGCAGTTCCCTGAAAAATCAGCTCTCCATGCTCAGCCTCTTTAACTTTAATCGCCGATAGTTGATCCAATCGGTCAGCCAAAGACTTGGTAAAACCGGGCGGCATATGCTGAACAATCAAAATTCCGGCCGGAAAATCAACTGGAAGTTGAGTCAGCACTTCCGGCAAGGCTTTTGGACCACCGGTTGAAGTGCCAATGGCCACCAATTTTTCAGCCGGTTTTTCTATCCTGCTTTTATCTACTGTTTTTGGTGATGCCACCATTTTAGATAATGAAATTGTTCTTCGCTCCGGCAGCTCTCCTGATTTTTTCTTACTCATTGCTGCCGCATATACTTTTTCTGTATATTCGGCAAAAACCTCTTCTGTTTTAAGCCCAAACAAACTACTGGGTTTCGCTACAAAATCAAAAGCTCCATACTCAAGGGCCTGAATGGTTTCAGCCGCCCCTTCTTTAGTCAGCGAACTTACCACCACAATCGGAAAATTCTTTTTGCTCATCAATTCCTTGATCATGGTTAAACCATTCATCACCGGCATTTCCACATCAACGGAAATAACATCCGGATCCAGCGCAAGTGCCATTTCCATGCCCTCTTTGCCGTTCTTGGCTACTCCGGCAATCTCAAGTCGTCCATCTTCTTCTATTATAGTAGAAAGAACTTTTCTTGTAAATGCCGAATCATCAATTATAAGGATTTTCCTCTTGGACATTTTTTTGTTTACCTGCTTTCTTTTCGTCTGCGTCTTTGTTCATCATAGATATATTTGATGATTATATCCTGTTTATTAGTCGGAATATCGATAAACACCCATCTGGTTTCAAAACGTTTATCAGCAATACTGGCTGGTGTGGTATCGATTACTTCAGCGGTACTGGTGACAACATATGATTTTTTCTCAATATCCAGTTTTAACTCACACAGCACCCTGGTTCCCTTGGCCAGATTTTCATTGGTAATGCAGCGCATTCCATTGCCGCTGATATCCAGAGTAGTTGCCTCTTTCCACTGATTGGTCTGCTGATTAAAGTAACGAAAGTCAAACATAATATCCAAACGATAGAATTCCCGGCGCTGGTATTTAATAATTTGAGTAGTCATTTTCATTCGCATAAAATGCAGACCTTTTTCCCGATAACGACTCTCCAATACTGCCTTACACCGAAAAAGACCATATACTGTAATAAAAATACATTCGTACTCTTTATCGATTTCCAGTGGCATGACCACACCTTTTTCAATTGGAGCCTGAACCTCAAATGTGCTTGCATTTAATATATTGGTAATGGTACTATAATATGTATGTCTTCTTCCGTTTCTTTGATGGTCTATAATTTCCAGTTTACTTCCTTCGGAAAGTGATTTTTCTTCCATGATAACCTCCTGTTATTTTCGCCGGAATATTCGATTGAAAATGGAACTTAATCCCTTCGGCTGCATTTCCGATTTGATCTCAGTTTGATTTTCCAACAAGATTCTAGCTGCAATGTCTTCAATTCCTTTTGTAACAGCCGCTTTCGGATAAATAATCGAAAACGGTTTGCGCTCGATAACAGCATCTACCAATGCTCTGTCATCTGGCAAATAGCCTAAATTTTCCAGACTAAGATTTAAAAATCGCTCTGTCACCTTATTTAATTTGTCAAATACTTCCTGACTTTCCAAAGGGCTCCTGCTTTTATTGACAATTAAACGCATTCTCGGCTTAGTTTGATAAAACTGCGGACTATTACAAATTGATTTAATCAGGGCATATGCATCGGTAATGGCTGTCGGTTCCGGGGTTGTTACAATCAGGATTTCTCCTGACACAAACGCAAATGCTAATACCGCCTCATTAATGCCCGCACCTGTATCTATAATAATTATATCGGCATGTTCATCCAAAATTTCCAGCTGTTTAACTAAATATTCTATCTGATCAGCAGATAAATTCAAAAGTTGACCAATTCCTGAGCCACCTGATAAAAAGCGAATCCCCATTGGTCCTTCCGTTAAAACATCAAAAATTGACATTTTATTAACAATTAAATCAAAAATATTGTATTTAGGCAAAATACCAAAAATGACTTCAACATTGGCCAATCCGAAATCGGCATCAAAAATCACCACTTTTTTGCCTTGCTTTTGAAATTGAACAGCCAGGTTGACACTGATATTACTTTTGCCAACTCCACCCTTTCCACTGGTAACCGTTATAACTCTGGCTCTTTTGGCGGTCGCCTGGTCTGATTGATTCTGTTGTGATCTATAAATCAGATCTCTTAATTTTGCTGCCTGATCCATCAGGAATTCACTCCTCCCAGTATTTTGTTCGCAATCTCATAAGGATCCAGCTCAGCAATATCCTCCGGTACATTTTGCCCGGTGGTAATATATGCCAGTGGCTTGCCTGTTTTATGTCTCAAGTTTAAAATACTGCCATATGCCAATGTTTCATCAAGTTTAGTAAAAATCAAAGAAAAATCGGTAAAGTCATAGGCATTTACCGTTTTTTGCAAATCACTGTTTTTGGTTGATAAGCTCAAAACCAAATAAACCTGCTTGTCATCAACCTGATTCAGCAACTCTTTTAATTCTCCTAAATGTTTGGTATCCTGATAAGAACGTCCGGCGGTGTCAATAAAAATCAAATCCCGATCCGCAAATTCTTCAATACATCCGACAATTTCCTCTTCTTTATAAATTACCCGGATTGGAATATCCAGAATATTAGCATATGTTCTCAGCTGCTCAACTGCCGCAATCCGGTAAGTATCAGCTGTAATCAGTGCCACCTTACATTTTTTTTCCAAAGTAAATAAGGATGCTAATTTAGCAATCGTTGTTGTTTTCCCAACTCCGGTTGAGCCAACGAAAAAAATCGGCTTGGCCTTACCACTGCTTAAGGTCACCGGATGAATTTCCGATAATTCCTTAACAATTTGCCGGTAAATTGTATTTAAGCCTTCCTCCAGCGAAAATGTCTGATCGCTCGTCAATAAAGCAGCCAATAATTGATTGGCTAAATTTTCTTCAACCTCATTATCCAGCAGCTGTTCATAAATCACTTGCCGAATGATTGAAGATTGACTTGATTTATCTTCACTGTCAGGCTTCTTTTCTATCTGCGGAACAGCAGTCAAAACAGCTGACGGAGCGCTAACAGTCGGTTCGATTCCTACCTGGCGAACCGGTTCCGGCACAGCAATTGATGATTTTTCCTCTGCTTGCCTTTGTTTATCAGACAGTTTACTGATAAATGACTTAAATTCCGCCAACTCTCTTTCGGCTTTTGCCTGCTCGGGACTAACAATTTCTTTCCGGTCATCATCAAGGGCAGCCGTTACTTCCACATAAGCCTTACGAAAGAAACTCCAAATTCCTTTGGGTTTGACTGATTTAATGGATAAGATCAAGGCCTCGCTGCCCAGTTCTTCCTTAGCCTGCAGCATTGCTTCCCGTTCCGTTTCTGCTCGATACTTCATTATTTTCATGATAAACTCACCATTCCTACAGATTGCAGCTCAGTCGATGCATCAATTTCATTGTATGAAATAACCACCACTTCCGGTAATTGTTCCTGAATAATTCTTTTATAATAAATACGCAAAATCGGCGAAGTAATAATAATCGGCATTCTGCCCATGTCCGTCAGTTTTCTGACCGCTTTATCGGTGGTGGCAATGATCTCAGAGATTACTTCCGGATCAAGCGCTAAATAAGTTCCCTGTTCAGAATGCTTAACCGATTCCATAATCATACTTTCAACTGCCGGGTCCAAAGTCAGTACCTGCTGATTTTGCTCATCCAGATACTTATTGCTGATACTGCGTTTTTGTGATTGTCTGGCATATTCCGTTAAAACATCAACATCCTTGGTCACCAATGCCTGATCAGCTAAGGTTTCAAAAATCGTCACCAAATCCCGAATTGAAATCCCTTCTGCCAGCAAATTGGTCAACACCTTTTGAATTTCACCCACACTCAGGAGCTTCGGTACCAATTCATCAATCAGTGTTTGATTATCCTCAGCCACTTTATTAATTAAGTTCTTGACTTCCTGACGGGTAATCAGTTCACCTAAGTGACTTTTGATCACTTCCGTCAAATGGGTGGCAATAATTGATGGCGGATCAACGACTGTATAACCAACTGCTTCTGCCCGCTCTCTTTGCCCTTCAGTAATCCACAAAGCAGGCAGGCGAAAAGCCGGCTCAATGGTTTCAATTCCATCAATTTGTTCTTCTACATAACCGGGATCCATAGCCAAATAATGGTCAAATAAAATTTCACCTTCAGCCACTTGATTACCTTTAATTTTAATAACATATTGATTCGGACTGAGCTGGATATTATCCCGCAGCCGGATAATTGGGACAATTGCCCCCAGCTCCAAAGCGATCTGGCGGCGGATCATTACCACCCGATCAAGCAGATCACCGCCCTGTGAAGAATCAGCCAGCGGAATGATACCATAGCCGAATTCCAATTCGATTGGGTCAACCTGCAAAAGATTGATAACATTCTCCGGTTTGCGGATTTCTTCGGCTGCTTCCTCCTCCATGGTGATCTCCTCCTGGGTTTCCGACACTTTTAAATTATCCAGCATTTTCTTACCGGCAATCATAGTAACTGCACCAATTCCGACCACAATTATTTTACTAAATGGAGCCACCAGACCCAAAAATGCTAAAACGCCACCCGCCATAAACATAACTTTGGGCAAGGAAAACAATTGCTTACCAATGGTATCACTGATTTCAGACTCTTTGGAAACTTTGGTCACCAATATACCGGTGGCCAGTGAAATCAACAGGGCCGGAATCTGACTGACCAAACCATCGCCAATCGTCACCACCGTATACTGCTGCATCGCTTCCTGAGTTGTCATCCCCAGCTGCAAAACGCCAATTACAATACCACCAATAATATTAACAAAGGTAATAATTAAGCCGGCAATGGCATCTCCTTTAACAAATTTAGCGGCACCATCCATGGAACCGAAAAAGCTGGCCTCATCCTGAATTTTTTCGCGGCGCTTCCGGGCCTGCGATTCATCGATCAATCCTGAATTTAAATCTGCATCGATCGCCATTTGCTTACCCGGCATCGCATCCAGGGTAAATCTGGCCGAAACCTCAGCTACCCGCTCCGAACCTTTGGTAATAACCATAAAGTTGATCAACACCAAAATAAAGAAAACAATAATACCAACCACCAGGTTATTGGCACCTACAAACTGGCCGAAAGTCATAATCACATTACCAGCTGCCTCCGGTCCATTAGAAAGGATTGCTCTGGTTGAAGAAACATTTAAGGCCAGTCGAAACATGGTCATAAATAATAAGATGGTTGGAAATGCTGACATATCCAAAGCTTCTCTGGCAAACAAAGCGTTAAACAAGATAATTAAAGACAACAACAAATTAACTGTAATAAAAACACTAATGGCTACACCGCTAAGTGGTATAATCATAATAATTACAGCCATGACAATAAATAGACCTAATATTAAATCTCCGGCTCTCATTAGACAATAACTCCTTCATTTTTCAATGAATATACAAAAGCTAATATTTCCGCCACCGCCTGGTATAGTTCCGGTGGGATCTCATCTCCGATTTCCACTGTATAAAATAACGTTCTGGCTAAAGCTTTATTTTCTATAATTTCAATCCCATGTTCTTTAGCCTTTTCTCTGATATTTTTAGCAACCAGATCCGCCCCCTTAGCTAGTACGATCGGCGCTGCATCAGCCGAATCATCATAGCGCAAAGCAACTGCAAAATGAGTTGGGTTGGTAATTACCACATCCGCTTTCGGTAGATCCTGCATCATTCTGCGCATCGCCACTTCTCTCATTTTCTGCCGGATCCTGCCTTTAATTTCCGGGTTTCCTTCTGACTGTTTATATTCATCTTTGACTTCCTGCTTGGTCATTTTAATGTCTTTTTCGAATTTAAAGCGAGCATAGGCATAATCAATCGCTGCCACAATAATAAAAAACCAGCCGATCCGGATACATAGATCAAGTACTATCTTAAACACCACCGCATAGGCACTGAGGGCATCCATTTGATAGAGGTTGATCGCTAAGTTGTCATAATTCTTGATAGTATTATACACAAGAATCGAAATTAATGCAATCTTAAAGATGGCCTTTAGCAGCTCAATCAGAGTCCTGGCAGAAAAGATTCGCTTCAATCCTTTCAGTGGACTGATATTACTTAATTTCGGCTCCAACGGTTTCCAGGTGACTTGCCAGCCGACCTGCACTAAATTGGTGACCACCCCGACCACCACTGCCACCAGCAGAAATGGCCAAACCATTAAAAACATATCCTTAAAAACTTCCCACATCAATGCCTTGGCAATTTGGGCATTAATTTCTTCCAGATAAAACAAACGAACACTCTTTTCAAAAACTTCTAAAAACCTGGCTTTCACTTCCTGACTGAAAATCTGAATCGTAAAAAACATTAAAATCAGCAAAAAGGCTGTGGTCACTTCATTGCTCCTGGCCACCTGACCTTCTTTTCTGACTTTTTCCCGCTTCTTGGAAGTCGGCTGCTCGGTTTTTTCTTCAGAGGCAAATAGCTGTAAGTTAAGAGTCAGCCGAAATTTCTCTGCCTTGGTAGAATCGGTCCGCTGCCCGCAAAACACCATCAGCCAATTTTTATCCGATTTTGATTGATGTGTCTTCATCGGCCGCTCATCCCCCTTATAAAATCATGCATCAATTGACCCCCACGATCAATTACCATATCACTTAATCCTTCAAATACAAAAAAAGTGATGTAAATCGTCACTAATCCCAAAATCAACTTAATCGGAAAGCCCACCACAAACATATTCAACTGTGGAGCAGTTCTGGCTAAAATTCCCAAAACAGCATTGGTAATCAGCATCACAAAAAAAACCAGTAAAGCAATCTGCAATGCCATCAAAAAATAATCACGCAAAAAAATAAACAGTGAATCATACAGTTTATAACCAATTTGCACTTTCCCCAGCGGAATCAGACGGTAACTCTGTTTCAATCCTTCCAGAAAATAGTAATATGTCCGGGTCATAATCATAATAAACAAAAGCACAAAGTAATATAAATTTCCGGTCACTGTAAACTGCATCTGGCTTAAAGGGTTGATCACACTAACCATCGAAAGCCCGATCTGAACATCAACAAACTGTCCGGCCATCGTCAAGACCGAATATACCAAATACACCCCAAAGCCCAACAACCAACCAATAAAAAATTCAGTAATTACTGCCAGTCCATAGGCCAGGGGACGATCGGCCGTGACCGGAGCTTGCAGTGGCATAATTTGCATCATAATAACAGCGATAAAAAAAGACAGCAAAACCTTCACACGCCTTGGCACATTTTGATTGCCAAAGAAAGGAATCATCATAAACATTCCCAAAACTCGTATAAAAATTAATAAGAATGTTTCCATATAACCGTGCTCTAATAATGATGTCATTTTCTTTCTCCCATTCCCTTGGGTATTGGCAGCCGGGCTGCCCTTATTTTACAATGAATTCCCCAAAACTCATGACTGCTCTTTTAAAAAACTCCAAAATTTGGGTACCCATAAATGGGCCAAACACCAAAGCCCCGACAAAAATGGCCAGAATCTTCGGCACAAAGGCCAAAGTTTGTTCTTGAATGGAGGTAATGGTTTGAAAAATACTAACCACCAATCCAACCACTAAGGCCAGTAGCAATAATGGACCTGAAGCCATGATAACTGTATAAATTGCATCTCTGGCAAAATCTAAGACTAAATCTGTATTCATTTCTTTTCCTCTTATCCGGCATCCATTGCCAAGTTCAGCCTTTCCGACACTAATGTCATTTCCAATCGGCCGCAAAATTGTAACCATCTTTGTCTATTGATAAAAGGTCCGCACCAATTGTCCGATAATTAAGTTCCAACCATCAGCCACAATAAACAGCAATAATTTAAATGGCATGGAAATCATAACCGGCGGCAGCATCATCATTCCCATTGACATCAAAGTACTGGCCACTACCATATCAATGACAATAAAAGGAATATAAATCAAAAATCCCATGATAAAGGCCGCTCTTAGTTCAGAAATAATAAAAGCCGGAATTAAAGCAGTAATCGGAATCTGCGTGACATCAGCTACCGGGCCAACCTCAGCAATTTCCATAAACAGCTTCAAGTCTTTATCATTTGTCTGCTTCAACATAAATTGACGAAGCGGAGCCATTCCTTTTTCAATGGCTGCCTGCTGAGTGATCTCTCCCCGCGAATATGGCTGCAGGGCCTCCTGATTGATCTGATTGCCAATTGGAGCCATGATAAACAAAGTAATAAACAAGGCCAAACCAATCAGCACCTGATTAGGAGGAGCCTGTTGCGTACCCAAAGCAGTTCTGGTAAAATGCAGAACGATCAGCACTCTGGTAAAGGAAGTCAGCATCAGCAACAATGAGGGCGCCATGGCAATCAATGTCAAAATAAAAAGTATTTGTAAGCTATTTACAACATCCGCGCCATTTTCCGCTGCTCTCACATTAAAATCAAAGGAAAACGGGATCGGAATTCCCTCACCGGCTGCCCATATGACTTGCGACCCGCTTAAAGTAAAAATAGTTACAAATACTCCTAATAAACTCAGTAACTTTGCTGTATGAAATTGTTTCTGATAGTAAAGTTTATTTTTCATCCTTGCGGCCTGCCTTCTCTTTTAATTTAGTGAAATAATCGGCAAAAGGATAGTTCCCGGCAATTTCAGTTTGTCCGGCTTTGTGCTTTACATCTTCCGCATCTAATTCGGTCAGAAAAGTAATTCCCTCCTTATATACTGCAATCAAAAAATATTTTTCTCCCACCTGGATGATTTGCAGCATTTTGCCGGGGGAAACATAAATTGCCTCGATTAAGCTCATCGTTTTTGCTTTTTGTTTCCCCAATTGTGCTCCGGCAATTTTTTTACTGGCATACTGGGCCAGCCAAAGCACAGCAATAAATGCTAACAGCAGTAAGGTAATTTCGATAATTGGCCTGGGCATGACTTATCCTATTACTTTGCTGACTGCTTCAATAACTCTGTCCCGGTCAAATGGTTTAACAATAAAGTCCTTTGCGCCGGCCTGAATTGATTCAATAACCATTGCCTGTTGACCCATAGCGGAACACATAATAATATTAGCTTTAGGATCACTTGCTTTAATTGCTTTAACTGCCTCAATTCCATCCATTTCCGGCATGGTAATATCCATCACTACCAGGGACGGCTTTAATTCATTATATTTTTCAACCGCTTTGGCTCCATTTTCAGCTTCTCCTACTACTTCATAGCCATTTTTTGTCAGAATGTCCTTAATCATCATTCTCATAAATGCAGCATCATCAACAATCAAAATACTTTTATCTGCCATTTCTTTCTCCTTTTATCATTTGAATGTCCTACTTTAAAATCTCCGTCACTCGGATACTGAAGTTTTCTTCAATTACCACCACTTCACCCTTGGCCACAATTTTGCCATTAACCAAAATATCAATTGGTTCCCCTGACAGCTTATTCAGCTCAATAATGCTGCCTGGTGCCAATTCCAGGATGTCTTTAATGCTGCGCTTGGTTCTTCCTAATTCAACTGTTACCTCAAGTTGAACATCCATAATCAAATCAATATTTTCTTTTTGCTGCATAAAAGATGCCATTTCAAAATTTTGAAATTGAGCTGGCTGCACTTCAACCGGCTGTGAATAAATGGACGCCGATGGCTGATGCGGTACCTGTGCAGTATAATTGATCTGTGGTATTGGTTGTGGCGTTGATGCTGCCGGAACTGAGGCTGATTGGGATGCTGATACCACTTTTTTTTCTGTTTCTTCATGCATTTTTTTATGTTCCATAAATGTTTCAATTACTTCTTTGGCGAAAGCCAAAGGATAAATCTGTGATAAAGTGTTATCAATTAAATCTCCGATTTTAATACTAAAATCAACCTCTATAAAATGGTCATCTGTATAAACGGCATCCGGTTTTTCATTTTGTAAATCAATCTTAGCAGCAACCGGAGGCAAAATATCAATTTTTTTCTTAAACATCGAAGATAATGCTGTCGCCGATGCGCCGATCATTTGATTCATTGCCTCACTGATGGCACTTAAATGCAGATCATTTAACTCTTCAGATATATTTGTACCGTCACCGCCCATCATCAAATCTGTGATAACTTTGGCATCTTCTTCGAGCAGTACTAAAATGTTATTGCCTTCCAGACCTTCCTTATAGCTTAATTGGACTGTTACATATGGTGCTGTATGCTGGGCTACAAAACCATCCCAATCAACAATTGATACTCGCGGTGTGGTAATTGTCACTTTTTGATTGACAAGTGTTGACAAGGAGGTAGCAGCTGCACCCATGCTGATATTTGAAACTTCACCAATTGCATCTTGCTCAGCTGGCTCCAGAAGATTCTCCACGCCAGCCGAACCGGATTCCCCTTCTTCTCTGCCTTGGAGCAAAGCATTGATTTCTTCCTGTGATAATAAATCGCTCATTATTCATCCTCCCTATTCATGATACCGGTAATCATAACCGCGTTTTTACCGGCTGATAGTCCCGCTTTCCCGTAAAACTTCGGTATATTTCCAACTAACACCTCTACTTCATCATCTATCTTTTGATCCAAACGAATGATATCACCGCGCTGCAAATGCACGAAGTCATCAATCGAAATATTAGTTTTGCCAAGTACTACTTTAACCGGGATTTCTGATAATTCAATTTGTTTTTCAATATATTGGGCATATAGCTCAATATTAGTTTCTTTAACTGTACTAAACCAGTATCTGGTATTTAATTTATCTATAATTGGCTCAATGGTAATATATGGCACACAAATATTCATTAAGCCTTCGACTGATCCGATCCTTAAATTTAAAGTAATCAGGGCAACTATTTCGGTCGGTGATATAAACTGGGCAAACTGAGGATTGGTTTCAATTTGGGTTAGTCTGGGGGTAATACTGACCACATTCTTCCAGGCTTCAACCATTTCATCAATCATAATTGACATTACTTTTTGAATAACTGTCAACTCAATTTCCGTAAAGTCCCGACCGGACATCACTCCGTTACCTGCTCCGCCTAATAACCTGTCAACAATTGCAAAGCCGATATTCGATGACATTTCAATCACAAAATTGCCCTTGAGTGGACGAACTTCTAAAATACCAAGCAGCACCGGATTTGATAAAGCATTGGCAAATTCCGAATAAGAAATTGCCTCTGAGTTAATGACTTCCAGTTGACAAGCGGTTCGCATTCTGCCGGACAGCAAAGTTGCTAATAATCTGGCATAATGCTCATGAATAATTTCCAAGGTTCTAAGGTGATCTTTGGCAAATTTCGCAGGTCTTGAAAAATCATATTCTTTAATCTGCTTCTCACCTTTTTCTGCTTGATACTCCTCGACATCAAGTTCTCCCGTGTTTAAGGCATTCAGCAGCTGATCTATTTCACTTTGACTTAGGATATCGCTCACAATCTCACCTCCCTTAACAACATATAAACATTTTATCTTTGACTGGATACAACATCAGAAAATACTACATCAATAATCGAATTGGTTTCAAATAATTTTCGAATCAACGCCAGCAAATCAGTTTTTAATTCCTGTTGGCTTTCCACTGTGGCAAACGGATTTTCTTGTTTTTCTTTAATCATGGTTTGAATTCGGTCTCTGACCAATCCCTGCTTTTCTGCAAATTGCTTTAAGACACTATCCACATCCTTTTCTTCATTGTTTAAAGCAAAGCCGATGTTAACCACTACACTGGTCGGCTTCTTTTCCCCTTCTTTAGGCGGATAAGTAAAAATAAACTGTTTTTCCATATTATATAAGGTTTGCTGAGTCAATGGGATTTCAGCCGAAACCGGCATTTCACCATTTACTCCCATTTTCATACTCGCCATCTCTGATTTCAAACCATTGACACTCAGCATAGTAATTACACAAATTACCAGAGCTGCCACTGACAGTACCATATTCACTATTGGTAATATTTTCTCCACAATAAATCCTCCTTGACCTGAAATATTTGTTTCTTCCATCCCTTTTCAAGCCTGGCCGAAAAGGAATCTTATATGTTATTTATTTTCGGCTGTTTTGCCTATTTGCCCCTGTGATCTGATATCCCGTTCTTCCAGGAATTTTTCTTCTGCACTGAGCAATAATTTAATTTCCACCCGCCGATTATGCGCTTGGCCCTCAGGCGTAGAATTGGTATCAATCGGATGAAACTCCCCATAGCCGGTACTTGACACTTTTTGTGGAATAAAGCCATGAATATTAACCAATTCCTCTTCCACTGCAATGGCTCTGGCTGCCGAAAGATAACGATTGCTTTTATAAAAGCCGGTATTGATTGGTCGATTATCCGTATGTCCCTCAACCTGAATATCATAACCATTATAATCCGATTCTTTTAATACTGTAGAAATAACTTTAATGGCTTCAACCGCATCCGGCTTCAATTCAGCCCGACCACTGTCAAATAAATACTCCCCTCTTAATGTCAATTTTACATAATTAGCTGTATAAGACACTTCAATTTCAGCATTTAAGCCATCATTATAAATTTCATCCTGAATGGTCTCCGCCATTTCCCTGGCTGTTTTTAGTTTTTGCAGCTCCTGTCTTTCGGCATCGGTCATTTCCATGTCTTCCGGCTCTGCCTCTTCTTCAGCATCAGCATTTGAAGAATTGAGAGCATCTCTGCCACCATCCAGAACAGCTTCGATATTATCAAGCTGAACGGTTCCGTTAATAATTAGCTCTCCGCCTACCAGAGCTTCTCCGCCTGGCATAAAATCAGTCATATATTCTCCCTGACCGGTGAAATATTCCATAATCTTCTGAAACTTTTCCTGATTAATTGATGACATGGAAAACAGTAATACAAAAAAGCATAAAAGCAATGTTACCATATCTCCATAAGTTGTCATCCACGCCGGCGCTCCTCCGCCACCATCTCCTTGCTTATGTTTCGCCATTCTTACTCACCTGCTTCCATTGATTCCTCAGAATCCATTTGTGACTGCATTTTTGGTGATAAGAAGGCCTTTAATTTTTCTTCAATCACCCGGGGATTTTCCCCGGCTTGAATGGAAAGCAAACCTTCAACCATTACTTCTTTAACCATCATCTCTTCTGTGGAACGAATTTTCAGCTTAGAAGCAAATGGGATCGCAATAAAGTTGGCTAGAAGCGAGCCATATAAGGTAGTAATCAAAGCTACTGCCATTGATGGTCCAATCGCCGAAGAATCTCCGCCAACCGCTCTTAACATATTAATCAAACCGATCAAAGTACCAATCATACCCCAAGCTGGCCCGAGCTCTCCGATTTTAGCCCAAAAAGCCTGGACTGAACCATGTCTTTCCTCAATATAAATAATTTCTGTTTCTAAAATATTGCGAACCAATTCCGGATCTGTTCCATCGACAATTAATAAAATTCCTTTTTTTAAGAAGGCATCATTGACATTATTAGCTGCTTCTTCCAGTGCTAATAAGCCTTCTTTACGAGCAATATTTGAAAGTTGGATGATATCTTTGATCATCTTGCCTTCATTATTTTTAATGTCTTTAAATACAAGGGTTGCTCCTTTTAAGCCATTCATAAACTTTCCCATCGGAAAAGTAATTAACACCGACGCCATACATCCACCAATAACAATCATGGCTGAAGCTGGATCGCCGAAATTACTCAGCGAGCTAACACCACCATTTAAAATAATGGAAGCTACAAAAAAGAATATTCCCAATATCAATCCAATAATTGATGCTAAATCCACAATATCCACCTCGTCTATTTCATTTCTTAGTCCCTTAAGTTTCCCAGTGATAAGCAAATCACAAGTTTCCCTGTCCCTGAACATTTCCAGCCATTGGCTTTAGCTGGCAAATGTGAAAAATTCCTATCTCTGATAAATTTCCTTTTTATATTCGCATATCTTTTGATACAATTCTTCTTTGCTTTCTTTGACTATCACCTTTTTGCCGGTGGTTAAAGTAATAATTGTATCCGGTGTTTCCTCAACCAATTCAATCAAATCTTCATTCAATAAAATTTCAACATTATTTAACTTAGTAATATAGATCATCCGCTCTCCTATCTCAAAATTCGGATGTTTCGGCATTTGGCTGCTTCGGTGTTAAGCCGCGAATAAAGCCTAAAACACTGCTAACAAGCTGAATTCATTATATCAATAATATTTTAAAAAGTAAAGTATAACTTTGGCGGCCGTTGAGCGTCTTACGCCTGCTCAACGGCGCCAATCATTCAGATTATCTCTTTAAATTTACCAACTCCTGTAAGATCTCATCAGAGGTAGTAATTACTCTGGAATTCGCTTGAAATCCCCTCTGGGTAGTGATCATTTCCGTAAATTCCAAAGATAGATCAACATTACTCATTTCCAGAACACCGGAGTTGATGGTTGAACCAATGGCGGTGGCATCTTTGCCGATACCATTAAATTCTCCGGAGTTCATGGTGGTGCCAAACAAGTTATTGCCTTCTTTTTGCAAACCAGCCGGATTATCAAAATCAGCAATTACAATCTGGCCCAGCAATTTGCTGTCACCATTGGAGTATTTAGCTAAAATTCTGCCATCACCGCCAATTTGATAACCAGACATCTCACCGGCCATATTACCGGCGCCAACCTTATCCCGATCACCTCTTAAACCTTGAATGGTGGTATTGCCTGAATACTGAGTAACTTTGGAAAAATCAACTTCAATATCGGAGATCTTGGATTTAAAGGCGGTTTCTCCACCTTTAATAGTAAACTTGGCTGCTGTCGGATCAGCAATATTGCCGGCCGCATCAAATACTAAATTAACGGTTGCCGGGTCAATTGATAAATTCGGATTAGTAGCCGTGGTCACATCAACTGAATTTTGGTCGGTCACTTTTTCTAATTTGACTTCATAGGTGCCCGGAGTAGCTGTACTTTGCTTGACCCGGAATTGAGCGGTGTATGGATAGCCTTGACTGTCATAAAAGTTCAGGGTGATTGGTGCTCCCTGAGCAGTAGCTGCCACCTGCGAATCATTTTTATTGATATTGCCGGTGATCATGCCCTTGGTCGTGGCCACCGGTGCACTATACATATTTTCCGCACTCAGCACTTTCAGCGGGGTCACTTCTCCTTTTTGAATTTGATTCGGCTTATCCGGATCCGGTTGCCAGCCCATGACGAACATTCCGGCCGGATTGACCAAATTACCGGCTACATCTACCCGAAAAGCACCCGCTCTGGTAAATTTGATGCCATCGGCATTTTTCACTACAAAAAAACCTTCACCTTCAATTTTTAAGTCTGTAACCAAATCCGTTCTTTGTGAAGCACCTTCATTCATATTAATGTCAATTGTGCTGACACTGGCTCCCAGTCCAATTTGCATCGGGTTACGACCACCGAGGTTAGGTGTCGGCCCGGAAGCATTCTGTAAATTCTGACTGAACACTTCATTGAACAAAGTTCTGCTGGCTTTAAATCCGGCAGTATTTACATTGGAAATATTATTTCCGATCACGTCCATCTTGGTTTGATGAACTCTCAGTCCGGATACACCGGAATACATTGAACGCATCATAATGCGTAACCTCCTTATACTTATTGGCTGTGGGTGTTCCGGCAGTCCGTCCGAAAACATTGCCCCCTTACAAAGGTCCGGCTATAATACCACAGCTCCATCAATATTGGTAAAAACATGATTCTTTGTTTCTTTGGCTTCCAGCGCAGTGATCACTGTTGCATTCCTGATGCTCACTACATAGGCCACATTATCCATTAACATTAGTGATTCTTTAATTCCTTTTTCTCTGGCGCTGGAAATCCCATCATTTAATTTTTGTATACCCGCTTCATCTAATTCAATCCGGCGATGTTTGATCTGCTCCAGGGCATGTTTGGAAAAAGTTAATTCCGGCTGATGATTCAGCTTTTCCTGCAATGCCTGTTGAAAGCCGGATGCCGCTATTTGGGGCAATTGCTTTTGGCCCTGTAATTTCGCTTCATTTTGAATTTGCGAAATGCTTTTAAATTGATTGATTCTCATTCCATCCTCCAGTGCTGAGACCATCCGCCTGACAAATCACCTGTCTACGGCTGTTTCAGCTCTTTGATAATCTTCTCCAGCTCTGCCACTTTTTGGGTCAGTTTTTCAATTTCTTTAAGCAGGGCTTCTCCATCGGTAGAGGTACCATCATTAATTACTTTCACTTTAGACAGCTCAACCTCAGTTTGTTTGCCGTCAGTTCCTTTAATTAAAAGAATTTTCTTGCCTTCTTTGACATTGACCGCTACTACCTTACCGCCAATTTTGATGACTTCACCTTTGTCATTGGTCAGCTCCGCTTCCACATTTTTATTGATCATACTATTGGCCTGACTTAACTGTAATTTTTCAATTTCTTTGGCCAAAATTTCGGCGTCCAAAGTTGTTCCATCATTGATCGACTTAACTTTAGAAAGCTCTACTTCTTTAGTTTTACCATCCAGTGACTGAACCAGCAAGAATTGCTTGTTTTCCTTAACATTAACCGCCACCACTTTACCAACTACCTGACTGATATCACCGCTTTCTTCATTCTTGACTTCAGCCACCACATTTTTATTAATCATGCTGCTGGCTTGGCTGAACTGAAATGAAGAATACAGATTATTCATTTGTTCAAGTGCAGTAAATTGAGCCATTTGTGCTAAGAATTCCTTATCATTTGTCGGCTCTAAAGGATTTTGATAACGTAACTGTGTGGTCAGCAAATTCAGAAAAGCATCTTTGCTTAAATCACTTCCACCAGTTCTCTTTTGGGGAAAAGTTTGAGTGCCATACTGATCCATAATCCTTTTGTTAATTACTTCTGTACTATTTGCCATTTCTTCCTCCTAAGCAGTAAAATCAATGGTTCCGGTTGAAATTTTAATTTCTTCCGCTGCCACTTCTTCCTCCACTGTGTTAATTGATATGCCATCCTGGATTCGTCTGTTTCTTTTTTTGGCTGTTTCCTGATTATGTTCCTTTGGCTTATCTTCAGTGAAATAATTGGCAGTGTCGCCAACTACTACTTTGACATCTTCGACCCGAATTCCTTGATTGGCCAACTGCAGCTTTAATTGACTAACTTGTGCTTCCAGAGCTGTTTTAACCGCCTCTGATTCAGCTACAAATTGTCCGGTCATCTGACCACCCCGGCTAACTACCTGAAATGCTAATTTTCCTAAATGTTCCGGATTCAGTTGAATGGTTACTTTTGATGCTCCATCTAAATTTTCAGCCGTAAATTTGGTTACTACCTGCTGATAGATATCTCTGGCTGATACTGTAGTGATCACCCGCTCCAGACCATCAGCTGTTACCATAATTTGCTCCTCTGTCTGAACTACTTTATCAAAGGCTGCAACTGCTTCTTTGGGCAAATTTTGCTGACCTGACATTTCATTCTTGCTGTCATTACTTTCCCTGGCTGGTAAAACCGGTATGTCTGATTTACCATTGGTTTCTACAACCGGATTAGTTTCCGCTCCACTAATCGCTGCTTCCGTTTTGTCACTCGGCATTAAGCCAATTGCTTCTTCCAGCATTTGATTAAACACAGTACCATTTTCTTGCTTTGCGCTTAAGCTCTGAACCAGCGGTTCCAATTCTGCGGCGGTCGAAAGTAAGGTCTTTAATTCTGCTGCTTGATTAGCTTCCGTTAAAAGATCACTAACTTCAATACCTTTTACCTGCATAAAGAAATTTTGTAATTTCCCGGCATCTAATAAATCCATGACCTGCATTCCCATCATGCCAAGCCAGGCCTGCATTTCTTCGGGACTAAGGTCTAGTGTTGTCTGCACTTTATCCACAAACTCTTTTATTTTCTGACTTTCGGCTGAAGACAGCTCTGTTTTTTCATTTGATTTTGTGTCTGAACCGGCCTTAGAATCTACTTTGATTTCTTGGTCGTTTCCTTTGCTTTCAGGCTTAATCTCATTTTTTTTGTGATTCAGCGGCTGCCCGATCTCTTCACTGACTGCTTTTTTACTGTCTTGATCTCCTTTGGCGGCTACTGTTTTTTCCGGTTGACTTGATTTTTGTAAAAAACCCTGAAAGGAATTAGCTCCTTCATAAGCAATGGCTTTGCTTTGATAAGTTCCGGATATTTTACCAACTGAAATTGCCGAAACCGTATTAATGGTTGGTGTTGCCATCCTTTCCTCCTTTCCTGTCTGTGATTTGATTTATGCCTTGCATTCGCTTAAAATCAATAACTGATTTTTCACGCCTGCATCAGCGGTATCTGTATCAATTAAAAGAAGTGATATTGCTATCCTTTCTTAAAACGATCCTTGCTATTTTTATTGATTCTCCGGATACAAATAAGTGGTGATCCTGGCCGCTACTTTGGGCTCGATTTCACTCATTATTTTTCCGGCTTGATCGGTGTCAAGATTTTTAATGATCATGGCTACCATTTCCAGTCTGGTACTACTCATTGTTTCCAGCACTTTAGCCGCTGCCTTTGGTTTCATTTCCGAATAAACCTTGGTCAATTTTTCCAATTCGGCCTGTTCGGCCAAATCAATCATTGTTTCCTGATATAATCGGGCAGCATTATCCGGGCTGATCTGTTGATACCATTCAACAAAATCCGTCAAATCTCCTGAACGCACAATCAAAGCATCAAATTCTTGCTTATTTTTTTCATAAGCCAACTGGCGTTCTTCAAAAACTGACAGTCTTTCATTTTCTTTCTTTAGATTTTGTATTTGTTTCAATAATATATCGGCTTCTTCTTCTTTTTTCTTCAGTTCCGATTCTGTTAATTTTAAAATTTCTTTTATTTCCTCAATGCTTTCTTCCGGTTCAGCCACTATCGGCTCTCCGGTCTCCGGATCAATCTCAACTTCACCTGTTTCTGTCTGCGGCGGCAAATACAGGTGCGACAGCGGAAAGCTGCGCATTGACGGCGCCAGGACATTGCCCAGTCCCAAAACATTTAAACGTAATAAAATCAAAAATAAAAGCAATAAAAATACCAAGGTCAAAACAAAAATCAAAATCATTTTAATTGCCGATCCTGCTTTTCTTTTTTTCCCTGTATCCTCTACTGCTGTTAATTCCGTAGTATTTACTTTTTTATTTGCCATGGTGTTACCCCTTTATTCCCTGCTATGGTTAAAGCTAGCCCTTTCATCCATCAATTTCAGTTCCTCTTGCTTTTCTTCCTCATAATAGCGCTCCAAAGCTTTTTCTCTAAGCGTTTCATATATTTTCCGCTCCTGCATTGCCTTGGCTAATTTTTGCCTACTTTCAAGCACCATCTCTTCCAGATAAGAAAGCTGAGAAACCGCTTCTTTTTCCTTATTCTTCAAATAACTGATCTTGTCTTGTACCCGAATCAAATCCCGAACCACAAAGACAGATGCTTGTTTTTCATAAAAAGTGCGGTTTTCCGTTTCAATTAAATCCCGGATTTTGTTCACCTTCCGGATCTGCAGATCCCTTTGTTGTACCGCCTTTCCATATTCCATTTGGCACTGCTCTTCCAGCTTTTCCTTAATTTGCAACAAACTCTGCATTGAAAATTGAAACTTTGCCAATGTTATACTCCCTTATTCTTGATAGACAATATCCTTTAGTTTTTGGATCTCTTCTTCAAAAGAATAAAACTGATCGACCTCCTGTTTTAAATAATCATCAATATCATCAATAAGCTCGATTGCTTTATCAATTTTCGGATTCGATCCTTCCGTGTAAGCGCCGATATTGATCAGGTCTTCCGCATCACGATAAGTTGCTAAAAGCGCCCGCATTTCCGAAGCTGCTTTTTTGTGTTCGGCATCAGCCACCTCCGGCATTACCCGCGAAACTGACTGCAACACGTCAATCGCTGGATAATGATTTTTATTAGCGATTTTCCGGCTTAAAACAATATGCCCGTCTAAAATACCGCGGGCGGCATCGGTGATTGGCTCATTCATATCATCACCATCCACCAGCACTGTATAAAGAGCAGTGATCGAACCTTTATCGGAATTGCCGGCTCTTTCTAAAAGTAAAGGCATGGCTGCAAAAACAGACGGCGTATAACCACGGCTGACCGGCGGTTCACCAATCGCCAGGCCGATTTCCCTTTGAGCCATTGAAAATCGGGTCAGGCTGTCCATCATCAGCATTACATTTTTGCCTTTATCTCTAAAATATTCAGCAATTGCGGTAGCGGTTTTAGCAGCCTTCTGCCGCTCCATCGCCGGCCGGTCGGAAGTAGCAACTACCACTACACTTTTTCTTAAACCAGCTTCGCCTAGATCTTTTTCCACAAATTCTCTGACTTCCCGGCCACGCTCTCCGATCAGGGCAATAACATTGACATCAGCCAAGGCATTGCGGGCGATCATTCCTAATAAAGTACTTTTTCCTACTCCACTGCCGGCAAAAATGCCAATCCGTTGACCACGACCAATTGTCAGCAAACCATCAATCACCTTAATGCCCATTGGCAAATAATCTTTGATCCGAATTCGTTTGAGTGGATCCGGCGCTTCATTTTCAATGTTATAAAGCTCATCCGTGTAAAATGGGCCTTTATTGTCAATTGGTTTGCCCAATCCATCTAAAACTCTGCCCAATAAATCATCTGTCACCGATACTTGGAGCGGATGTCCAATTGATTTGACATGACTTCCCGGTCCTATCCCCTCCATATCATCTAACGGCATCAGCAAAATACTATTTTCGCGAAAGCCCACCACTTCCGCCAATACCGTTCGGTTTTGATCCTGGGAGGTAATCAGGCAGGCATCGCCAACATTAACATTCGGTCCAAGAGATTCAATGGTTAAACCAATTACCTTATTGACCCGGCCCAAATGCTCGATATAGCTTTTTTCCAGCATTTTTTCATATTTATCAAATTCTACCATTGCTTCGCTCCTGGATTTGCGTTTTTTCTTCCTTTTTACTTTTTTGCCTGGGCGTAAATGACTTCGCTTTGTGGTGTCCAGCCAGGCTTCCCTTTTTATTCTTTCTTACAAATGAACATTTTTCATGATACTTTCATAGATCAGGCGAAGTTCATCGGTGATTCCTTTTAGCTGCACGTCCAAGCTACATTCAATATTACCCATAATGGTTTCAATAATGCATTGGTTTTTCTTCAGATTTTTATCCTTTAACACTTCAATCGTTAATTTTTCACTTAATTCCTCAGTTAAAACCGCCTTATGTTCCAGCACATAATCCAGATCTTCCTCCGATACCCGAATGATCAGATCACCTTGCAGGGCAATTTCCTGCATACCCATTCGGATCAAATGAATCAGCACCTTTTCGCTTTGCTGCGCCTGTCCTACCAGTTTTCCCAGCATTCCTTGCAGCCACAGCACCATTTTCCCTTCCAGATGCTGAATTTCCAGATTATACTTGGTCTGATATTCCTGAGTCAGTCTTTCCTCCAAACTTTCTATTTTAGCAGCATATTCCTGTTCTAAAATCGCCTTCCGTCGTTCCAACTCTGCTTTAGCTTCTTCCATACCAGCTTTATACGCATCTTCATAAATCTTATTTTTATTGGCATTGGCCTCCGCCAAAATCTTGTCTGCCTCTTGCCGGCAAGCATTCAGTTCTTCAGCCTGATTGATTTGAATCGACATTTTTTCCAGCTGTTCAGCTTCCTGCTGAAATTCATCAGCTGCTGCCTGCACAGCCCGTATAGCCGCATTGTCTTTAACTTCCGAAGCATCCAACATCGGCCGAAAATCTCTGAAATTTTCAATCAATCGTTTTTCAGCAGAAATCGCTACATAGTTTTGTTTAATTACTCTAGACAACGATTTCGTCACCTCCGCCTCTGGAAATGACAATCTCCTGTGCATCTTCTAATTTACGAATAACACCAACAATGGTTTGCTGTGCTTCTTCGATATCTTTCAAACGAACCGGACCCATAAACTCCATTTCTTCTTTGATCATAGCCGCCAACCGCTTGGACAGATTCTTAAAAATAAGACTTTGAATCTCTTCACTTTGTCCTTTAAGAGCAATGGAAAGTACATTGTTGTCAACATCACGCAGTACTCTTTGAATCGAGCGGTCATCCAAAGTAAGAATATCTTCAAAGACAAACATCTTCTTATGGATTTCTTCAGCCAATTCCGCATCTTCAATTTCAAGTGTTTCCATAATATGTTTTTCAGTTGCCCGGTCTGCTGAATTGAGGATATCAACAACCGCTTCAATTCCACCAACAATGGTATAGTCCTGAGTGACCAGGGAAGATAATTTTCTTTCTAAAATATCTTCCACATCCTTGATAATATCCGGACTGGTTCGATCCATTTTAGCAATTCTACGGGCCACATCTGCTTGTTTTTCGATCGGCAAAGCCGCCAGTACCATTGAAGCCTGTCCAGGATTTAAATACGATAAAATCAAAGCAATTGTTTGATTATGCTCATCCTGAATAAAGTTTAACAACTGTCCCGGCTCGGTCTTGCGAATAAATTCAAATGGCTTGACCTGCAAGGACGAAGTCAGGCGCCCGATCACTTCCATTGCCTTGTCCATTCCCAGCGCTTTTTCCAATACATCACGCGCATAGGTAATACCTCCTTCACTAATATATTGCTGAGCCAGACAAATTTCATAAAACTCATTCAGCAGTGCTTCTTTTTGATCCGAGCTGATGGTTCTGGTATTGGCAATTTCCAAAGTCAATTGCTCAATCTCATCCTCTTTCAGATACTTAAAAATTTCCGAGGATCGCTCCGGTCCCAAAGAAATCAACAAAGCAGCTGCTTTTTGAATACCTCTTATTTCCATGCTATCAGCCTCCCCATTGATCATTTAACCAGTTGCGCAGCAAAGTTGCTGCTGCCTCCGGATTTTCATCCACAAATTTTTCAACTTGAATCCGAACTTCTGATTTATATTCGGTAATCGGTTCTTTTGGCTCTTCCGTTCTGGTGCTGACCAATAGTTCTTCAACCGAAAGTTCAGGCTCTGTTTTAACCACCTCCGTCGGTTTGGTGCTGAGGAAGATAGCAATTGCCAGTAAAATTACCATCAGCAATATAATACCCAGCAAAATATAATCCTGAATCACATTTTTGGTTAATTCCTTATCCACAAATTTCGGCACTTCATAAGCTAATACCGCCGGACTCGGAATATTATTGGTTGCCCCGGAAATCAAGGTAATGATATCCGGATCGACTTCCAGTTTTCGTCTGACTCCATTTTTATCCTTAAAATCTTCCCAACTGATTTCTGCCAGCGCACCCTGTTTCTCAAGCAATGCCTGATCATAAATCTTAAATTTATTAAGCACTACCGCAATACTGGAACCTTTATAATCAATCGATCCATTCGGTCGGTAAATGGTTGCTTTTTCTGAGTCGATTTTGTAAGAGGTTTTGCTTTCCTCGGAAGTTGAATTCGAATTGCCGGCCGGTGTCAGGAATGTTGATGGCACTTCCTGATTGGCATCTGTTCCTACCGGATTGGCGCTTTCAGTATTAGAAGTTTCCACATTCCGAAGTTCTTCTTCGGCCGCAATTCCCTTAACAGTTCCTTCTAATGGCCGATACTTTTCAGAAACAATGGTTGACTCACTAAAATCAATTTTTAAGTCAACAGACACAAAAGCATCATCATATTCTCCACGTGATAGTAAGATCGAGCGAACCTTTTGTTGAATCAAAAGCTCTTGCTGCATCTTATAATCAGTATTGCCATTCATCCCATTTAATGTGCCGACTGCATCTCCATCATAGAGCAGACGTCCACTGGTATCAATAATCGAAATATGATTTTTATCTAAATTTTTAACATATTTGGCAACCAGAGAAACAATTCCCAAAACTTGTTTTTCGGTTATTTCATCCTTTAATTTCAGGACAATCGACGCCGATGCCGGAGTTTGATCATCCAGCACAGTTCTTTCCTGATCTGCCATTACAATAGCTACATCAGCATCTGATACTACTTCCAGCAGCTCAATGCTTTTCTCCAATTCACTTTGCAAAAATAATTTTTGCTTTAAACGCTTTTCTTCCTGGGTCATGGTTAAGCTATTTTCAAATAACTTATCATAATCAATTTGATCCGCTGTCAAAATGCCGGCTTTTTGCAAGGCCAAAGTCGCATTTTGCCTTTGACTGCGTTCGACATAAATAGCAGTCGCATTATTTTCAATGGTATATCTGATATTTTCCGAATCAAATACTTCCTTGATCGAATTGACCCGGGCCGGCTCCATATTGCGTTCCAGAAGAATATACTGGGGACGATTCAAATAAATAATCAAGCCGACAATCGCAATCACTGCTACTGCTAAAATAGCAATAAATTGGATCTTTTGCTTACGCTCAAACTGATTCCAGGTTTTTGTTATTTGTTCCGATATACGGGTTATAAAAACTGGCATTTCTACACCTCAAAAAGATTAACAATCATTAAGTTCTTTGCCAACACCATTTGACAAAAAACCAATTGGCTTTTCCGGATATTTCCGAAAAACAGCCAATAGTTGGCGGTAACACAGATATTTTACACTTGCAGACGCATAATTTCATTATATGCTTCCAAAAGAGAATTTCGTAATTGAACAGTAAATTGCAGTGATGCATTGGCAATTTCCTGAACCGCATTGACTTCAGCAATATCATCAATTTTGCCCAAAGCAAACTCTATTCCCTTTTGATTTGCTTTTTGAATTAAATCATTGGTTGTTGATACTTGATCAATGACAGCATTTTTTAAAAAGTCGCTAAAGGGTACGGCCGTTTTATTTTTTCCGGTGCCTAAGACCTCCTGTGCTTTTGCTTCCAGACCCACCGGGCCAATTCGATATATCATTTTTCGCCTCCTTATTTGCCAATTTCCATGGCCTTGGCAATCATTGCTTTGGTAGCATTAAAAGCCGTTATATTGGCTTCAAGCGAACGATGCGCTGAAATCAAGTCGGTCATTTCCTGAACCACATTGACATTCGGATAAGATACGTATCCTTCTTCATTGGCATCCGGATGATTCGGCTCATAAACAGTAGTCAAAGGAGATTGATCCTCGACCACCCGGCTGACCTTCACTCCGCCATTGGCCCTGCCATTGGTATAACCCGCCAAAATATCCTTAAAATTCGGCCTTCTGTCTAATGTTTCAAATAATACCGTTTGCCGACGATAAGTTTTGCCGTTGGCTGCCCTGGTAGTTTTAACATTAGCTAAATTCTGAGCAATAATATCCGCTCTGAGCCTTTGCGCGGTCATACCTGAACTGCTGATTTTTAATATATCAAAGTAAGCCATCCCTGCTCCTTTCTTTTCCTTTGTTACCGGTTCATTACCATCTTCAGCCGTGAAAAATTATAATTCATTTGATTGATCAAAGCCTGATAACGCAGCTGATTTTCGGCTAAATACCCCATTTCCGTATCCATATCAACATTATTTCCATCCCAACGATAACTTAAATTAGCTTTGTCCACAAAAATTTCAGGCTGAACCCTCTCTAATTTTGCCAGATCCACCTGATGTCTTTTATTTACTGCTCTTCTTAATTGATCTTCAAATTTGATATCCAGTCTTTTGTAACCAGCTACATCCTTGTTTGCAATATTATGATTGATTACTTTATTTCTCTCCCAAGCCACACTCACCGCTTTACGGTAAAGCGCCACCTCTGCTCCGGCAATTAATCCATTTGCCATTTTTTCCTCCCTTCACGCCCGGCCATAACCGGAACTTATTCGGAAATATTTAATTCCCTTAATAAATTTTCATTAACAATACTGATAAAGGTTCCTTTCATCCCCAGGGACCGGGTTTCAATCACACCGGCTGATTCCAGCTTGCGCAGCCCATTAACGATTACGGAACGGGTAATTCCGGCTTTATCCGCTACTTTCGACGCAATCAACACCCCCTCTTTGCCTTCCAGTTCCTCAAAAATATGTTTAACTGCATCTTGTTCTGAAAAAGAAAGAGTTGAAATTGCTGACCGCACCATATTTTGTTTTCTGGTTTCTTCCGATTCTTCCTGATTAATTGAGCGAATGATCTCCAGTCCAACAACGGTTGCGGAATATTCTGCCAGAATCAGGTCATCAATCATATAATCCTGCCGCAAACGATATAAAAAGATCGTGCCCAGACGTTCGCCGGCAATATCAACCGGAATTGCCAAACCCAAATAACCTTGAGCTGTAATATCTTCACTAAAGCCCAAAGTCATTAAATTGATATTTTCTTTTGTGGATAAAATCGTTAATAATCTTTCATTTAACTTTTCGTTGATGTATTCACCTGACGTGGTTGTTAAGAATTGTTCAATAATAGGAATATTATGTCTTTCATGCGAAGCTAACAATTTCCCTTTCTTACTGACAATTAAAACAGTCGAATCCAGCACTTCTCCCATGACTTCAGAAATATCAGAAAATTCAATCCGCTCATCTCCGGTCCCCTGGAGTAGTCTGTTTATTTTTCTAGTCTTATCTAATAGTTGTACACTCATTATAATCCTCCTGATTAAAATTCTCTCCTTGAAATGTTCAACTTCGCAATTAAATTATAAATTTTTAATAATTACATTATAACCTAATTTCGTTTCCATTTCAACTATAACTGCAAATTATTTACCTGTTCTGAGTCTATTCTTCCTCTTCCAAGTTTTGGACATGCTTGCACTCCTCATTGGAACAGACTGCTTTCTTACCTTTGCGGTAAAGCATCGCCCCGCATTTTTCACATTTTTGAGCCATTGGCTCATTCCAAACCATAAAATCACAGCCCGGGTTATTCTCGCAGCCAAAATAACGCCGTCCTTTTTTGGTCTTTTTGATTTGCACTGCTCCGCTGCATTTAGGACAAATCACTCCCGGTAATACTTCAAAGTAGGGCTTGGTATGGCTGCATTCCGGGAATCCCGGACAAGCTAAAAACTTGCCATATTTTCCAAGCTTTATTACCATGTTGCGCCCACATTTCTCACAGATCACATCGGTTTCTTCATCTTTGATTTCAACCTTTTCCAGTTCTTTTTCTGCTCGTTCAACATCCGCCGCCAGTTCCGGATAAAAATCCCTTAATGGCGCACGCCAATCACAGTCACCTTCTTCAATCCGATCCAGTTTCTCTTCCATTTCTGCGGTAAAATCAATATTTACAATGTCATCAAAATACCTGGTAATGATGTCATCGACAATCTCTCCCAATTCTGTCGGAAAAAATGCTTTTTGCTCTTTTGCCACGTATCCTCGTGCTAAAATAGTGCTGATGGTCGGCGCATAAGTGCTTGGCCGGCCAACTCCGTTTTCTTCCAACAGTTTAACCAAAGATGCCTCTGTATATCTGGCCGGCGGCTGAGTAAAATGCTGCTCTGCCTGATGATTTCTCAATCGAAGCGTCATCTCCTGGGTCAAACCCTCCAGCTCCTTAGCTGAAGACGAAATTTCTTCCTCTTCGGCTTCTCTGTATATTTTTAAATATCCATCAAATTCCAGTGTTTGGCCGGACGTCCGAAATTCATATTCGCCTGCTGTAATCACCAATCGTTTGCTTTTATATTCTGCTGCTGCCATTCGGCTGGCCATAAATCTCCGCCAAATCAATTGGTATAAGCGAAAGTGATCCCGGCTTAAAGCTGCTTTAAGTTCTGTTGGCTCTAATTCCGGCATCGAAGGTCGAATTGCTTCATGAGCATCCTGACTTCTGCCTCTGTTGTTTTCTTTCGGCAAATCGGTTCGCAAATAATTGGAACCATAATTTTGACTGATATATTCCTTAGCGGCTGTAGCAGCTTCCTCAGCTACTCTGGTTGAATCCGTTCTTAAATAAGTGATCAACCCAACTGTGCCCATTCCCGGAATATCAATGCCTTCATAAAGCTGCTGCGCAATTCGCATTGTCTTGGCTGTGGTAAAATTTAAAGCCTTTGCTGCTTCTTGCTGCAGAGTACTGGTTTTAAATGGCAGAGGCGCACTTCGTTTTCTGATATTTTCTTTTATTTCGGCAATTTTCATTTTTTCTTTAGCTATTTTTTGTACAATTTCCAGAACTTTTTGTTCGCTTTTTAATTCCAGCCTTTTTCCGGCCTGACCAAAAAAATCAGCCTGAAACTTAATTTTGCCCTTGTTATCGCTTAATCCCAATTGTAAGGTCCAATATTCCTGAGGCAAAAATGCCTCAATTTCTTTTTCCCGCTCACAAATTAAATGCAGAGCAACTGATTGCACCCGGCCGGCTGACAGACCTTTTTTTACCTTAGCCCACAGCAGCGGACTGATTTTATAGCCCACAATCCGGTCCAGCACCCGTCTGGCCTGCTGGGCATCAACCAGATCCATATCAATCGGGCGGGCTTTTTTAATCGCTGAAGACACTGCCTGCTTGGTGATTTCATTAAAAGTAATACGATACGCCGGTATTTTTGTACCTTCTAAAATTGTTTGTAAATGCCAGGAAATTGCCTCTCCCTCACGATCCGGGTCAGTTGCCAGATAAATTTTATCCGCTTTTTTAGCTTCTTTCTTTAGTTTTGCAATCAGTGGGCCTTTGCCGCGAATTGTAATATATTTAGGCTCAAAATCATTGTCCGGATCAACTCCCATACTGCTTTTGGGTAAATCCCTGACATGCCCCATTGACGCTTCGACGGCATAGTTTTTTCCCAAAAATTTCTTGATGGTTTTCGCTTTTGCCGGTGATTCCACAATAACCAAATTCTTTGCCATATTTCCTCCTAGTAATTCTTATTATTCAGCCCTTTCCCGTTTCACATCAAATTCTACAATAGTAACGGCTCCCTTCAGAATATTTGTTCGTATTTAAAAATGGGCAGAACTGACTTAAGGATATACCATTTTTTCATTTTATACAAGATTTTTTTGTAAATTTTCGGATTTTTTTTGTAATTTTTTTGATTTTTAATTTGGCTTATGGCTTTGACTTTGGGAAAGGAACTTGCTCAATCTGCGGTAAAGCTACATAATAACCGGCACTGATTTGCTCAATATAGCCTTTCCATTCCAACTGAAGCAGACAAAGCTGGACTTCTCCCTGTTCTAAACCGGTATATTCCAATAATCGGCCAATATAAACCGGCTCTGTGCCGATCTGCTGATATAGAATTTTTTCAACTGGTTCCAAATTTTCCGCTAAATTTTTCTGACAGGGCTTTGTCCGCTGACTGCCTCCGCTCAAATCGGCAAAAAATTTTTCTATATTTTCCAAAATATAAGCCCCCTGCCCAATTAAATGATTGCAGCCGACACTTTGCCGATCACCGATCCGCCCCGGCACAGCATAAATATCCCGTCCCTGTTCGAGTGCGTAATCAGCGGTGATCAGCGAACCGCTTTTATCAGCAGCTTCAACTACGATCACCGCTTCTGCCAGTCCGCTGATGATCCGGTTGCGTTTGGGAAAAAGATTTGCCAGTGGTGGCGTTTGATACCATTCTTCGCTGATCAACACCCCTTGTTTTTCCATGTCCAAATATAAATCCCGATTACCGGCCGGAAATTGATGGGCCAGGCCGGAGGCTAATACGCCAATACTATATCCTCCATGTTTTAAACATGAACGCTGGGCAGTTCCATCTACACCGGCCGCCATTCCGCTGACCAAAGTAATTCCAAATTCAGCGCAAAATTTACCAATCGTCGCTGCCACTTCCCGGCCATAGGCGGTGATTCGGCGAGTACCGACCACCGCCAGAACCGGACCGGAATTTATTTTTGATGTCTGCCAATTTCCTTTGGCAAAAACCACTGGCGGACCGTCAATCATTTCCGTAAGTCGGCTTGGATAATCAGCTTGTTCCCGGGAAATGATTTCTACTCCCTGTGCCCGCAGTAAATTTAATTCTTGGCGGCATTTTCCCATATCCTGCTTGGAACGGCAAAATTCCTGAAAATCTTTGGCTTGAAATATCTTTTCTTTTTTCATAAACTGTTCGATCCGCTCAGCTGTTTCATGATAGAGTTGGCCGGCTGTCCCCCATTCCCGTAAAAGAATATTTTGTTTAACTGCTCCCAATCCCCTGATTGACAATAACCATAACCAATAGAGTTCGTTTTGCATTTTATTTTCCTTTCATTTTTTCAGCTCTTTTGCCTGATTCCTGTCCAGGCCCTTAATAAATGCATTTTTTAATATCCCGGCATTAATCTGCTTCCACTTGCCAGGCCGGCGTGTCCTCTTTTTTGCACGGTTTTTGATATTTTTCCTTCCGAAAATATACCGCGAAACATATTTCCGGCCGAAAGGCTTTTCGGCCATGAGCTGTGGCATCAACCGGCCAATCCGAATCAGTTCGCATCAATTATTTCATAAAATATTTATTATAGGCCACCCGGTAATTAAAGGCTTCAGCCATATGTTTAGCTTCAATTTTTTCTTTTCCTTCCATATCGGCAATCGTTCTGGCCAAACGCATCAGACGATGATAGCTACGCAGCGATAGCTTCATCCGCTGATAAGCACCATTTAAAATTTCAGCGGCGGCCATATCCATTTGACAATACTTTTCAATCAGAGGTGTAGAAATTTCGGAATTATAGAGTAGATTTTCAGAGTGCAGCCTTTGTTTTTGGATGTGCTGGGCGGCTGCGATTTGTCCGGCATATTCCTGACTTGGTTTTTCACAGGCCACATTTTGAAAAGAGGGAAGAGCCGGCCGGTCAACTTCGACAAAAATATCGATCCGGTCTAAGATCGGCCCGGACAGCTTTTTATGATATCGCCTGATATCGTATTCACTGCATCGGCAACGCTCCATATCCGGATAATATCCGCATGGACAAGGATTCATTGAAGCAATCAATAAAAAATCGGTGGGAAAATCTGCCCGTTCGTTCATTCGTGACAATACGATATGCTTATCTTCCATAGGCTGGCGCAGGGTGTCCAGTAATACTTTCGGAAACTCAGCAAATTCATCCAAAAATAAGACACCTTTATGAGTCAGTGAAATTTCACCGGGCAGCAGCGGTCTGCCGCCGCCTAATAAACCGGCCATAGTAATGGTATGATGTGGCGCCCGGTACATACGTTCAGTAATTACCGGTATTTTACCCAATAATTTGCCGGCTGCACTATAAACCCTGGTCACTTCAATCATTTCTTCCCTGGTCAAATGCGGCAGCAAGCCCGGCACTGCTTTGGCCAACATCGTTTTACCGGTACCCGGCGGTCCGACCAGCAAAATATGATGCATTCCGGCAACCGCTACGGCAATTGCCCGTTTAGCTACATTTTGACTTTTAATATCAGCAAAATCAACTTTTTTGACTGCTCCTTCATTCACTGATATGCCCAAAATTTGGCCGATCTCCTCTCCTTCCTGAAGAGCTGATAAATGCTTGATTTTCTTTTGCAATTCAATCGTTTCCGATCCTAATCTTCCCTGTTGCAAATAGGCAATTACTTCCCGGAAGTGACTGACCGGTATTATTTCAATATCATCACAAAAACAAACTTCCTGCCAGTTTTGAATCGGCAAAATCACCCGCTTAAGTTTCCGGCTTCTGGCTGTTTCAACCATGGCCAGTGCACCTCTGACTCCAACCATTTCTCCATTTAAAGATAATTCGCCGATCAGCAGATTATCCTGCACCTGCCTGGCCTCTAATTGTCCGGAAGCCAATAAAATTCCAACTGCAATCGGCAAATCATAATGTGAGCCATATTTTCTGATTTGGGCTGGTGCCAGATTAATGGTCACCCGCTTATACGGAAAAACATAGCCCGTGTTTTTTAATGCTGTTTTTACCCGCTCCACACTTTCCTTAACCGAATTATGCGCCAGACCAACCAGCTCCAACTTGGGAAAACCCTCAGCCACATCAATTTCCGCATTAACCGGATAGCCTTTAATTCCGCATAATCCCGCCGTAGTGATTGAACAATACATATTTCCTCCTTTTTCAATCTCAACTGATTTGAAATTTACCACTAGCCATGACTCTGTTCATTCCAACAGACGACATCCCCCATCTCTTGCAGTTATCATATCCGATGCCATACCTCCTTACTATTATCATATCCGATACTATACCTATCCTTTGTTCATTATCATATCCGATACTATACTGGATTTGCCTATACTCTGGCTTGCCGGCGATATAGGCAAATCCAGTATAGTATCCTAATTACTACCTCCTAATCACAACCTCTTATACTACACTCCCCGCAACACCGGCAAATCCAACAAATCCAGTATATTACACCAGCTAAACCTTAAAATTTCGCCAAAAACAGAAAAAGCAGACACCTATTTTGAAGTATCTGCTTTTATTATATTAATTTATCCGCCGAAAGTCGTCCTCTATTTGTGTAATTTCATTAAACTTTAGTAAAAACAAAATAAGTTTTTATAAATAAACAGTTAAGCAATTATTCCTCAAATAAAGCTTCGACAAAACTGTCGGCATCAAATGGCCGTAAATCGTCAATTCCTTCGCCCACACCAATATACTTAACCGGCAGCTTTAAATCAGCGGCAATAGCAATGGCAATTCCGCCCTTGGAAGTACCATCCAATTTCGTTAAAACAATACCGGTAATATCGGCCATTTCTTTAAATTCCTTGGCTTGCACCAAGGCATTTTGACCGGTGGTGCTATCTAGAACCAAAAAAACTTCCAAATGAGCTTCCGGATATTCACGACCAATAATCCGGTAAATTTTCCCCAGTTCATTCATTAAATTCTTTTTATTATGCAGCCGGCCAGCTGTGTCACAAATCAAAATATCCATTTCTTTACTCTTAGCCGAAGCAATGGCATCATAAATCACCGCCCCCGGGTCCGAATTTTCTGCCTGTGCCACAATCGGTACCTCTGAGCGATTAGCCCATTCCTTCAATTGATCAATGGCCGCTGCCCGGAAAGTGTCAGCTGCCGCCAACATTACTTTTTTTCCGGCTTTCTTATATTGGGAGGCCAATTTGCCAATAGTGGTAGTTTTTCCCACACCATTAACACCAATTACCAGCAGTACTGTCTTTTTTTGGATAAAGTCATAAGCATCAGCCGAAGTTTGCATTTGCTCTTTTAATTCCTCTTTTAATAAAGCTTTCACTGCCTGCGGATCTTTAATTCGCCGCTCTTTCACTTTTTCTTTTAAGCCGGCTACAATTTTAAGAGCAGTATTAACGCCCAAATCACCAACAATTAAAGCTTCTTCCAGTTCTTCATAAAAATCTTCATCAATTGATGTAAAACTGCTTAAAACATCATTTACCCCCTGCATCACATGATTACGGGTTTTGGACAAACCTTCTACCAGCTTCTGGAAAAATCCTTTTTTCACCGGCTGCTCCTCCACCGATTCCATCATTTCTGATGCTTGAGTTTCCTCAACTGTATCTCCGGCTATTTCTTCCAGCCGTTGATCCGTCGATTCTAAGCCCGAACCGGTCATTTGCGGTGATATATGTTCGCTTGCGGCTACTATGGGCTCCGACATTTCTTCTGCAGTCCGGATAAACTGAAGTTCTGCTACCGGCTCCACATTGGCATTCGGCCTTTGTTCCTCTACTAATCTCACTTCTGCCATTGCTGCCGGCATTTCCACTGATTCAACCTCAGCTTCCGCCGTCGATAAATTATTAAGTGCAGCCGAAAGCACAGCTGACTCCAGCGCTGCCGATTGGTTCAGATCTCCGGTAATCGGACCGATCTCCGGACGAACCGGCTGCCACTCCGGCTTATCAGCCGGACTTTGCATTTGATTTTCCGGTTGCGTTAAAGGCTCGTCCCCGAACTCATTTAAATTTTCTGCTATTCCTTCATTTTCGACTTTTTTCTTTTTCAGAAAATCAAAAATCCCCATTTATTCCTCCTTTTTATCCAGATCATTTTCAATCATTTTTACCGATACCTGTGTCGAGACTCCCTTTTCCTGCATGGTAATGCCATATAAGGCATCTGCCGATTCCATTGTTCCTTTCCGGTGAGTAATGACAATAAATTGAGTATCGCTTGTTAATTTATGCAAATATTTAGCAAATTTATACACGTTGGCATCATCCAATGCCGCTTCAATTTCATCCAAAATACAAAATGGTGATGGCCGCAGACTTTGAATTGCAAATAACAGAGCAATCGCTGTAAAAGAACGCTCTCCGCCGGACAACAACATCATATTTTTCAATTTTTTGCCGGGCGGCTGAACATGAATGGCAATTCCGCTTTCCAGAACATTCTCCTTTTCTGTCAACGACAGATAGCCAATTCCGCCACCAAATAATTCCTGAAAGACTTTAGCAAAGCGCCGGTTAATTTCCGCAAATTCCTGCTCAAATCTTTCGGTCATTTGTTTTTCCAAATCAGCAATCATTTCCTTGAGCCGGGCTTCCGCTTCTAAAATATCGGCCTGCTGAACTATGTTAAAGTCAAGTCTTTGCTTGACTTCCTCATATTCATGGATGGCTCCGACATTGACATCGCCTAAGGCCTTCATTTCCTCCTTCAAGCGCTTCATATTTGATTTTAAGGCAGTATCACTGCCTAAATCCGGTTCTTCCCACGCCTTGGCAGTCGAATAGGTAAGTTCGTATTCCGTCCACATATACTCAGCCTGTGATTCCTTCTGCTCCGTATACTTATCAATTTGCATATTCAGACGAATTTGTTCTTTTTCCAGGAGAGCCACTTCTTTATAGTGATTTTCCTTATTGGTTTGCAAATTTTCCTTCTTGGCCTGAATTAATGATTTTTCATGTTTCAAAACCACTCTTTGCTCTTCGGCTTGCTCTTGAATAGCTGAAGTTTGAGTCAGGATCTCCTGCTGCTCAGCCAGCGCCTGTTCTTTTTTCAGTTTTTCTAAATTAAGAGCCGATAACTCCCGCTTCAGCTGCGCCTGTTTTTCCGCTGCTTCGGCTATTGTGGTACGAATGACCTGGCTGCGTTCTTCAGTATGTGACAGCCGCTCCTCAATGGCGGTTACCTGCATTCTCACCTTGACAATATCTTCATTCACACAGTCCAAATCACTTTGCAGTGTTTGCAGTCGTTCTTCTGCCTTATCCTGCTCAGCCTGCAAATTTTCCTCAGACAAATGTCCGGTATTCTCCAGCCACCAGCCTTTTTCTTTTTCCAGCCGCTGCAAACATTCTTTAATCTCGATTGTTTCTGTTTCCAGCTGCAAGCATTCTGTCTGCTGGGCAGTCAATTCCTTCTTTTTTTGAGCCAGCACAAAGACCAGTCGATCCATCTCAGCATTGGTTTCTCTTTCCTGAGCTAAAATACTTTCTGTTTCTTTTTGCAGCTCACTGTTTTTTTCTTTTTGCCTTAAAAACTCCTGATCGGCCTTATCCAGCTCTGCTTTCAGTTCATTTAACTCTTTCTCTAATTTAGCAATATCATTTTTACGGGAGAAAATCATACTTTTGGCATTTTTAAACTCACCGCCGGTCATACTGCCACCAGGGCTAAGAACATCACCATCCAATGTAATAATCCGCAATTTGTACTGATATTTGGCAGCTAAATATCGGGCATTTTGTAAGTTATCGGTCACAAATAAATTGCCCAATAATGACTGAACAATGTTTTCAAATTTAGGATCATATTTAACCAAATCAGCGGCAATTCCCAAATATCCTTTTTCCCGGAAAATTTCTTTGGCTTTGACCGCTGTTACTGTGTTCATTGGCAAAAAGGTCGCCCGCCCCAATTTATTTTGCTTTAAATATTCTATTGCCTGCTCAGCATCCGCATCGGTATCCGTGATAATATTTTGTAAACGGTTTCCCAAAGCTGTTTCAATCGCTTTTTGATACTTTTCCTCAACTTCAAGAATATCGGCCACCACTCCGATAATCCCCGGATTTTTTAAATCCAATACTTTTTTAACTGCCAAAAAATAACCATCATAGTTATTTTCCAGGTCAACCAAGGCCTTTTGCCGCGATTCCTTTTCTTGATACTCACCGCGCAAATGACTTTTTCTATTTTCCAAATCACTGAATTGGCGCATTGCCTCAGCCATCAATTTGGCATTCTTAGTTTTGGTTTTTAAAAGCTGATCCTGTTTTTGTAGCAGGCTTTCTTCGGTAGTTTCAAAAGCTTTGATTTCCTCGACCATCACCGCCACAGTTCGGGTCAATACTGCTTGCCTGGCAATAATTGCCTGTTGACGTTTGCTGTTATTTTCCTTTTCCAGGGCAATCCGGCCAAGGGCGGTTTCACTTTCTGCCTTTTGCCGAATTTGGTTTAACCTTTGGCTCTGATAATCCGTTTTCTTTTGATTTTCTGCCTCAATGGCCATTTCCAATTCTTTTTTATCCTGCTCAAAAGCCCTGATTTCATTTTGATGTTTGATCAATACCGCTTTTTCTTTTTCATCCTGGTATTTCATTGACACCAGCTCTTTTTCTCCGCGCAGCTGAGCTTCATAAAATTCCTCGGCCCGACTCTGCAAATTGGTATAATTATTCACTAAATTAGAAATTCTTTCCTGATCCAGCCGAATTTCTGCCAAAGCCCTCTCTGCTTCCAGTTTCTTACTATGCGCCAGTTCACTGACTTGCTCATATTCCCGATCCTTGGCCCGTAAAGCTTCGGCCACCTCTTCATATTCTTTTTCTCTGCTTTCGTATTCCTTTTTCCGCTTGTGCAAATCCGCTAAAATGATTTCATTCTTTTCTGTCAGATTTTTTAAATTTTCCTCAAAGCTATCCATTAGTCGGATAAAACTATTAATTTCATATTTACGCAAATCATCCCGTAGCCGCAAATATTCCCTGGCAGTAATTGCCTGCTCAGCCAGCACTTTTTCCTGCTTTTCCAATTCACCGATCAGATCAGACAATCGAGCCAGGTCAAAAGTTTCCTCCTCCAGCTTTTGCAAAGCGGCTGCTTTTCTTTCCTTAAATTTTACGATACCAGCCGCTTCATCAAACAACATCCGCCGATCCTCCGGCTTGGCCGACAAGATTTTTTCAATTTGTCCCTGTCCGATAATAGAATAACCTTCCTTGCCCACACCGGTATCCATAAACAGGGAGTGAATATCTTTCAACCGACAGGCACCACCATTGATCATATAATCACTTTCACCGGATCGATATACCCGGCGGCTGATTTTAACCTCACTATAATCAATCGGTAAAGTTTTGTCACTGTTATCAATTGTTAAGTCAACCTGGCAATAACCCAATGGTTTTCTGGTTTCGGTACCGGCAAAAATCACATCCTGCATGCTGCTGCCCCGAAGCTGCTTGGCCGATTGTTCGCCCAACACCCACCGAACAGCATCGGCAATATTGCTTTTGCCGCTGCCATTAGGGCCAACAATGGCTGTGATTCCATGTTCAAACTGAAAATTAATTTTATTGGGAAAGGATTTAAAGCCATACAATTCCACTGATTTTAAATACATGAAAATCCCTCCATTGCTGCTTTGGCTGCCTGCTGCTGAGCTGCTTTTTTACTGTTACCACTGCCCTGACCCAATTTTTTTTGGCCATGCCAAACTTCCATTACAAATTCTTTCTTATGATCCGGCCCGCTTTCTGAAACCAGCACATAATTCAGCGGAATCTCACTTTCTTTTTGAATTTGTTCCTGAAGCTGAGTTTTAAAATCGACAAAACTTTGTTCCCGGCGTTTTAAGAAAAAGCGCAGCAAAAATTCTCTGGCCGGTTCTAAACCGCCATCCAAATAAATTGCTCCAATCAACGCTTCGACTGCATCGGCTAAAACGGAGTTACGCTCCCTGCCACCGGTGGCATCTTCTCCCTTACCCAAAGTTAAAAAGCTGCCTAACTCCAGATCCCGGGCAAACTCGGCTAATGATGCTTCACACACCATGGTTGCCCGCATTCTGGTCAAATCTCCTTCCGGCAAATCGGAATATTGATGATATAAATAATCTGATGTAATAATTTCCAAGACCGCATCTCCTAAAAATTCCAGTCGTTCATTGCTTTCAATTTTGCGTAAATGACTCTCATTGATATGCGAACTATGCGTTAAAGCTTGAATTAATAATTCCGGATAATGAAATTTATACGCAATTATTAATTCCAGCTTTTCTTTTGGCTCAAACATACCGGCTCCTTTCTGCTATGATACTATCGTTTGCTCCACTTGCTCAAACTCTTTTGGCTTTATTCCGGTTTGAAATATCATATCCTTTTTAATTGATGCTATACTCCGGGTCCTGTAGCTGTTTATCCGGCTAAAGTGAAGATAAGGCAAGGGATTTATCATCTCTTGCCTTAACCAATTAAAATGAAACAATGTAATATATTTCAACTTTCCGATCCTGAACCGGCATCTAACCCAAACACAATCTTGTCTGGCAAGTTACATCCAGGCCATACCGATAAATATATATTTATTCTTGTTCCTCTAATTTCTCTTTTAAAAGCTCAATTGCATCTCCAACTGTTTCAATTCCATCTGCAACTTCCTCTTCTAATTCAACATCAAATTCCGATTCCGCACTCAAAATAATTTGTGCCAAATCCAAAGAGTCAATTCCCAGATCATCCACAAAATGCATATCCGGCTCTAATTGATCCGCATCATAATTGGTAAATTCTGCAATAATTTCTAATAGTTTTTGTTCGTCCATTTTGTCCTCCTTTAGTGTTTTTCTCACCACTATACTGTAACTATATCTTCGAATTATCTTTGGTTTTTTCCGGTCAAAAATTGTCTACTCAGCATCTGCTAACATGCGTTTAATTTCTCCGGTAATATCCGCTTCCAAAAAACGGCTGCATTGATAAATTGCATTTTTAAAGGCTAACGCATCTGAGCTGCCGTGTGCTTTGACCACCAATGTTTCCAGTCCTAAAAGTGGTGCACCTCCATATTTCTTATAATCGAACTTTCCGGCCATTTGCTTTAGCGATTTTTTAATAAAAAGTCCGCCTAATTTACTCAGTGCATTACTCATAATCGCTGCCTTGGTTTCTGAAAAAATCATTGATGACAGCCCTTCCGCATATTTTAAAATCATATTCCCGGTAAAGCCATCACAAACTGCCACATCATAATTACCGGAATGAATTTCCCGCGGCTCAATATTGCCGACAAACCCCAGGTTTTTATCAGCTGCCAGTAGTTCATATGCCGCTTTGGTTAAGGCCGATCCTTTATGTGCTTCCGCTCCATTATTAATTAAGCCGACCCGAATATTAGTCTTGGGAAAGGTTCCATTATAGTAGGCTTTTCCCAAAATTGCAAATTGATGTAAATATTCCGGCTTGGAGTCAACATTGGCACCAATATCCAGAATTAAAATCGGCTCTTTTCGGGTTGGGAAAAAAGTTGCCAGCGCCGGCCTTTTAATGCCTTTGATCCGTCCTAAAATCAAGGTCCCGCCAGTCAAAATGCCGCCGGTGCTGCCGGCTGATACAAAGGCATCAGCCTTACCTTCTTTAGCAAAATAAAGCGCTCTGACCAGGGAAGAATCTTTTTTAGCACGAATGGCTCCGGTTGGCGACTCATCATTGGAAACCACTTCAGTAGTGGCCACAATTTGCAATCTTTCCTGATCATAACTTTTTCCATTTAAGGCAGCTTGAATTTGTACTTCCTCACCAAAAATCGTCAAAAATAAATTGTTTTTTTCCTCTAAGGCAGCAACTGCCGCTTCCACTACTACCTGTGGCCCTAAATCGCCACCCATCGCATCAATGGCTATTCTAATCTTATTCATTTTCACCCCCTGCAAATGACTTCCTTTACTATACAATTTTTCTTTCAAAAATGCAATAGTTTTTTGACTGGAGTTCTTTGTTTTCCACAAATAATTTTCTGATTTCTGTTCGTATCAGGAAAAACGGCTTTTTCTGGTATTTTATATGCTTTTTCTAAAAAAATCAAGACCTTTTCCCGGCATTTTGAAATAATGAATTAAGGCTGCCATGATTTCATTCATAGCAGCCCTGGTATTAATCCATTCAAAATTCTTAAAAAATGAAAGCATTTTCTTGCTTATTCCCAGTCCAAAACCACAATCGAATATGGCGGCAGGTTTAATTTTCCCCCCTGCCAACTTGGCAGATCGGTTGATGTAATTGTTAAATAATCGCCGATTTGAGCAGGATTTTGACTTTCTCCGCTAAAATCAACGACCTGTGGATTGGCTGAAATATTATAAGCAACCGTTATTTTTTGATTCTGCCAGCTCTTATCAATCACTGCCACCTGGTCATTGCAGTAGCTGTCACGCACCAAAACCTGGCCGGCGGCCAATGCCGGAATCTGCTGTCGCAAACGCAGAGCCTTTTGATAATAGCGAAGCAGCGAATCCACATCCTGCTCCTGAACTGCTACCGGTATGGCTGTTTGCTCAAATTCTTCAGCCTCTTCCGGATTTTCCGCCTGGCCGCTGCCATTTTCTGTCCAGCGCATAGCGGTTCTTTTGTTCTCATCTTTGGTACCGGAACTGACCATACCGATTTCTTCGCCATAATAAGTAAAGCTGACTCCGGTCATGGTTAAATACAGACCGGCGGCCATCTTCATTTTATTGACATCACCTTTAAAATAATTAGCCATCCGTACATTATCATGATTAGCCACAAATAAGGCATCCAGATAATCCGGATTTTTAGCCGAGAAATTTTTGTCAATCTTAACCATTGCTTCGGCAAAAGATTTGGCAGTATGCTTGCCATTTACTACCTGAGCAATTTTGCCTTCCGCCGTTGCCAGGGCAAAATTAAATAAAGAAGGTAAGCCGCTTTGATAATATTCGGCAATTTCCGTAAAGTTGGACCAGGCCTCACCCACCAGATAAACATCTGTTTTTTTCTCCCGGGCTGCCCTGACCAGCCAATTTAAAAATTCAATATTCTTTGTGGTCTTGCCGGTATGATATTCCTTGACTGCATCCAGCCGGAAACCGCTGATCCCTTTTTCCAGCCAAAAATCCATAACTGCTTTTAGTTCCTGTCTGACTGCCGGATTGTCCAAATTCAGATCCGGCATCTCGCCCCAAAAGACCCCTTCATAATACCAATTGCTGCCACTTACCGGATGATAAGATCTGCCCCTGCCACTATCCCTGGTAAAGTAATAATAATCAATGTACGGGCAGTCCTCAGCCACCGGTTCGGCATCGACCGGTAATTTTTTAAGATAATCGGCTGCTGCTTGAAACCATGGGTGATCATCCGCTGTATGATTAACCACTAAATCTAAAATCAGGGCAATGTTTTTCTGCTGACAGTCGGCAATCAATGCCTCCATATCAGCCATGCTGCCATAGGCACCATCAACTGCATAATAATCCTTAACATCATATTTATGATAGGTGTCGGAAGGATGGATCGGCATCAGCCAAATGCCGGTAAAGCCCATATCGGCAATATAATTCAGCTTTTGCCGGATTCCGTTTAAATCTCCGCTCCCATCACCATCACTGTCATAAAAAGAGCCGACATAAATTTCATAATAATTGCGATAATCACCGGCATTTTGAATGGATATCGTCTCACTTGCCCCAATGGCCGGCAATCGCTCTTTATTTTTTTCTTTTTCTGCGGCTGCTGAATTTCTCTGTTCCTTTGCCTGCGCTGAGTGCTGTGTGCTGATTTCTTTATCCTTAGAAGCAGAATCAGCCTGCGGATTCGCAGGCTGACAAGCTGTTACCAGCATCAGGATCAAGAAGCACAAAAAGATTCGCTTCATCATCCTTTGACCGCTCCTGACATTCCCTCGGCATAAAATCTTTGCAGATACAGGAATAGGGCAGAAATGGGAATGGAGATACAAACCGCACCGGCGGCAAATGGCGCATACCAGTTAATGATATTTTCCTTGGTCAGCATGGTATAAAGACCAACCGCCACTGTATAATATTCCTGGCTGGGACCAACGATCACCTTGGCAAAGACAAAGTCCAGCCATGGTCCCATAAAGGCACCAAGCAAGGTATAAACCACAATTGGCTTAGACAGCGGAATGGTGATCTTAGTGAAAATTTGCCATTTGGTAGCACCATCGATCATGCCGGCTTCATCCAGAGCCTTGGGAATGGTATCAAAAAAGCCTTTAGAGATATAAAAGCCCAGTCCGGCTGTACCGGAATATGCCATGATCAGGGCCAGATAAATTTTCGGTCCTTCGGTCAAACCCAATGCTTTTAAAATATAGTAGACCGCCACCATCGAGAAAAATCCGGGGAACATGCCTAATACCAAAGCAATATTTAAGAAAGGCTTCCGTAATTTAAAGCGCAATCTTGACATGCCATAGGATACTGCCAATACAAAGAAAGTAGTAATTAAACAGGAAAATACGGAGATCAATAAGGTATTGCCAAACCATCTGGGGAAATTAAAAATATCGGTTTCAAAAAATAATTTTTGATAATTGGCAAAAGTAAATTTCTCCGGCCAAAACGTTTTAATATATTGACCCTTTTGCTCTCTGAATGATAATAAAACAATCCAAAATACCGGAAACAGCCAAATAATCGATAAGATGGTTAAAAAGATATGGACAATCGCATCCATGATCCTTTGCTTAGTTCTGGCTGAACCTTGTTTTTGTTTATCTCTCATAGGAATCCCTCCTCATTCTTATATGATCCGGTACTGCGATAAGCAATTAAAGAACCGGTTGCCATAATAATAAATACCAAGATACCAATTACCGAACCAATACTGTAATCCTTATTATCAATTGTTAATTTATACAACCAGGTGATCAAAAGGTCAGTCTTGCCGGCTGTGCCCTTATAGTAATTCGAGGCTGCCGGGGCACCGCCGGTCAGGAGGAAGATAACATTAAAGTTATTGATATTACCAATAAAGGTTTGAATTAAATAAGGAGTGGTCACAAACAACATATATGGTAAGGTGATCTTAAAGAAAGTGGTCGCCGGTCCGGCACCGTCAATATCGGCGGCTTCATATAACTCCGTTGGGATATTCTGCAAAATACCGGTAATTTGAATAATTGTAAACGGTATGCCAATCCACAGATTGATCACAATAACCGTAATTCTGGCCACTGTCACATTGGTTAAAAAGGGAACCGGGCCGGCTCCGAATAACTGTTCCAACATCAGGTTAAAAACACCATGCTCCTGGATCATAGTATTAACCACCAAAAGAGATACGAATTGGGGAATGGCAATGGTCAAAGCAAAAATAAAGCGCCACATTTGCTTAAACTTCGTACCTTTGCGGTTAATGATAATTGCTAAAATCATACCCAGAACATAGTTTAAGAAGGTAGCAAAGAAGGCCCAGACGATCGTCCAGCCCAGGATTGGCCAAAAAGTAGCTGCCAAATCGCCACTGGCTGATAAGATCCGGCTAAAGTTTTGGAAACCGACCCAATCAAATAAATTTCCCGGCGGAATATGATCGCGGTCATAATTGGTAAAGGCAATTAAGATCATAAATAATAAGGGCAGGATCATAAAAGTAACGATCCCCATGATCGGCAAGAATAAAAGGCCCTTATGCAGATTTTTATCAAACAGATCGGTGATGGTTTTTTGGAACGTCACTGGCTGTTTGCCTTCTTCCACTCTTTCCTGTGCATAATAAGCCGAGCGGATGGCTGCCCGCCAGACCACCACAAAAGCCAAAATCACAAAAATAGTTACCACACCGCCAAGCAAAAGCAGCATGGAGTTATCGCCCTGAGTATACTCAAACACTCCTTTGGCTTCATTAAATTGCTCTCCACCAATTTTCGTTCCCAAAGTACTAAAATCAATTAAAGACTGGACACCAATGGTGATCATATAATAAATAAATGTCAATTCCACTGCCAAAAACAGTAGTCCCTGGATCCATTGCTTTCTGGCAAAATTGCCACAACCCATAATGATGGTCGTCAGCTTAGTATAAATATCACCAGCTGATAGTGCTGTTCGCACCGGCACTACACCCCAGGTCAGTTTATAGTCCTTATTCCCACTCATGCAAACACCTCCTCATGTTAAATAATTATCAACGACTTACTGGTCAGTATTAAAATAGAATACAAGAAAATTTATACCCTATTTTTGGTTTCTTTATTCCTTTTTAATAAAAGGTGCTAATTTTTTGTGTATAAAAGCTTCACCAGCTTTCGCTAATGAAGCTTTTTGTACATACTTATTTTAGTAAAAGTTTGTTCTGTTTAAAACCTACAGACCAGAACCACTGTTTACATTATTAATGAAAGTGTCTAATTTTTCTTTGGCATTGTCTTTGGTCACTTCGCCAGCCACGATCGCTTTGCCGAAGGTTTCTGCCGGAGACCACCAGTTGCTCATTTCTTTTACCAATGGTTGAGCAACTGAGCCGTTATTGACAGTATTGGTGATAGCTGTCAGCATAACATCATCAATTCCTTCAGAGTTTAAAGGCACTACACCACGAGCCTGATAACGAAGCACTTGCGCTTCCTGACTGCCTAAGAATACAGCTAAAGCAACTGCTACTTCCATATTTTTAGAAGTCCGGTTCACCCCAATTGCCTTAGAGCCAGCAAAAGATTTCATCGTTCCTTTATGGCTGCCGGCGGTGAAATCCGGGCATTGAGCAGCAGCAAAGTTTGCTCCCAATGCTTTTTCAATGTTTTCACGATCCCAGGCGCCGGTAAAGAAAGCCCCTAATTTGCCCTCAGCAAAAGCGGAAATTGCTTTCCCCTGCTCAGCACCACTTTGGTTTGCAAACTTTGGATTGTTTACTAAATCAACTAAGTAGTTGGCTACCGCTAAACCTTTTTCATCATTGAAATCACTACCCTTAGAACCGTCGGTTCCATTCGGACCAAACATGGTGCCGCCTACGCCATAAAAGAAAGCTGGCAGGTACCAGCTGTTGTCCAATTGGAACATCACATTGGTCACACCTTCGCCCAGGTCTTTGGCTAACATAGTATCTAAGTTTTTCACTTCTTCTTCGGTGAACTTGCTCTTATCATAGAACATGAACCAACCATTATACGAGAACGGCACACCATATACCGCATCTTTATAGGTAACACTGTTCATCATCGATTCCGAGTTCATGGCTTTAACTGCTTCCAGATTCTTACCACCTAATTGAGCTAAAGCACCAGCTTCTACTAAAACCGGAATTTGGTCATTGGCATACATAAAGACATCCGCTGCCTTTTCCAGGTCCTTGGTCACTTCATCTTTAGCTACGTCTTCACCACACACACCATATTCAAAAGTGATATTCCATTCCGGATGTTCTTCATTAAACTTTTGGCAAAGATGATCCAACAGTCCTTTGTCATATCCCTCTCTCTTAGCCTGGTCTTCCTGTGGTGCCCAAACCTTTAAGGTAACATTCTTTGTTTCTCCCTTGTTATCTGCTTCTTTGTTGGTTCCCGGCTTACATGCAGCCAAGGAAACTACCAATAAAAGAGCCATTACCAGTGAAAGCGTTTTCTTCATTGTTACTTATCTCCTTTTCTTTTGATACCCTTTCATATCTCTACTCTACGAAAGTTTGTTACTGATTGAAGCAACTCTGTATCAATCTTGTTTTTTATATATTGCATACAAAATTCAATTCTTGAATCCAACAGAATTACCTCAAATTTACATATGTCATTATACACTTTTTACAAATTATTGTCAATATCTACCGCTTATCTAATCATATTTTTTAATATTTTTTCAATTCCCCCGGAATTTTTAATCCAAACATTTGCACAAAAAACCACCTGTTTTCTTTTTATCTGAAAACAATGTGGTTTTTCTGGTTTATTCGATTTACCTGAAATAATAACAATACTTTTTCAGCTTTAATTTTTCAGTTCTAATCATTATGTTCATAACTCGGCAAATTTCTGTCTTCCAACACCAATATCTTCAATTGGCCCGGTTCAGCCTTAATAACAATAATATCAGCATTCGTCGATATACTCTTGACATTAAAAACAGTCTGTGATACCCTTAGTTCGTATTAACGAACTATTTTTTAATTTTTTTCTTAACAATTTATTTTTTCTGGTTGCTCAACTTTGCCTTATTTTGTGGGGCTACTCAATGGCTTCCACATTTTTGCACTTGAGTATTACCATTGTCAAAACCTGATAGTAAGGTGTCAGGAAATATAAATACCCACTTCGCGGTCACTTCCATTTTCCCTGCATGCTTCAAATCATTTTTAATTAAGAAAGAATCAAATTAAAAAAGCCAACAATCAACCAAATTGCCCTGTGGCAATCAATTTAATCAAAAGGAGGACACATCAAATGAGAAAGCATTTTTTTAAACACTGCTGTTTCGCTCTATTAGTCACCGCTCTCTTATGCAGCAGCATTTCAATTCCATCATTTGCTGGCGAAATCAAAGACCATTGGTCTTATGCAACACTGAAACAATGGGAACAGGAAGGACTCTTAAACAAAGAAATTTTCCGTTCTTTTCATCCGGATGCCGCTATTACTCGTGCCGAATTTATGACTTTAATCAATCAGCTTTTAAATTTCACCGAAGAAAGTACAGCTATTGCTCAATACAAAGATGTGGAGCCAAATGCATGGTACTATACCGATATTGCCAAAGCTTTGGCTGCCGGATATATGAATGGTACTTCAGCAAACACCATGAATCCTTTGGGACAGCTGACCAATGAGCAAGCCTATACCATATTGGCTCGTCTTGTCAAGACGAACGGAGCCTTTGATTTAACAAAGGTTTCTGACCATCATGCCATTTCTTCCTGGGCTAAAACCTATATTAGTCAAGTCCTTACTGCCGGTTATGTTACCGGTCATGACGGTAAGATTAATCCGGCTGCCGTGGTCAATTGGTCTCATATCATTCCATTGCTTGACCGTTTCAAAAATAATGACCGTATTTTTGCTTTTCCCGGTGTTTATTCAGCCGGTTCTGCCCGCAATGTAACTATATTGACAGATGGAGTTACCTTAAAAGATATGACTATCACCGGTAATCTCATTCTCAGTCCTGCTGCTAAAACAGTTCAAACAGTCAGAACTACTATTAAAGGGACAATCCTTCACAAAGACATTGATGAAATCTTGGAAACCTATGTCTTGACCGACGGAATATATGAAGGAGTAGCACAAGGTTATGGCGGGACTGTCCGTTTACAGGTAACAATTCAAAGCGGCAAAATCAGTCAGATCGCTGTCTTATCTCATTCTGAGACTCCTGCTTACTGGCAGTCAGCCACACCTATCCTGGAAAAGATAATTCAAACCGGAACGACTGATAACATCGACAGTGTATCCGGTGCAACCATTAGCAGCCAGGCTATCTTTAATGCTATTGCCGACGCTCTTTCACAAGCCAAAGGCAAAACTAAAGTATCCGGCCAATCAAAAGCAGCCCAAGAATCCAATTCAAGTGATGACGATAATTCCGGTTATTCTCCAACTGAACCAAACAAAAACGATTATTCCAAATTATTTTTACCGGATGGTGAGTATATCGGCTCGGCAATCGGATATGGCGGAACAATTACAGTTACAGTCACTGTCACTAATGGTGTAATTGCAAAAGTTGATGTCAATTCACATAAGGAAACCAACAGTTATTATGAAAAGGCTTTCCCGATATTAGATAAGGTTGTTGCCAAAAACAGCACCAATGTTGATACGATTTCCGGCGCCACTGTTACCAGTAAAGGATTGTTATCTGCTATTGAAAATGCTTTGGTTAAGGTAATCCCTAAAGAAAAAGAAGAATATGCAGACGGTACCTGGTATGGTCAAGGTCGTGGACACTATCCATATGACAGAAACAATGTAAAAAAAGGGGCAACTGAAGTAAAAGTTGATATTAAGGACGGAAAAATAGCCGATATTAAACTTTTACATTTTGGTGATGATGATGAGTATGAACGAACCGTCGGATATCTTAAAATAAATAAGTACATAATTCAAAAAAACAGTATCAAAGGACTTGATGAAATCTTTGCCAAAAAAACACATCCTATTTATGATGAAGTATCCAGAGCTACCAACAGTGCCAGAGGTTATGTCAATGCTATCGAACATGCACTGAAACGATCCATGAAATACAAAAAGGATCAAAAACCACAACGAATTCGCTCTATTCAGCTTATGGATATCGGAATTCCGGGAATTCACTATGATGAAACCATTGATTTATCAAATTGTACAGTTAAAGTAAGTTATTTGGATGGTACTGCTAAAACATTAAATTTCAAAGATTTAGCTGATGAAGAAATTACATGTAATTATCCGGTTACCTTTACCATCGAACCGGATGATCCTAATCATTATGATAACCAAAAAGACTTTGAATTGACTTTTACCCATGCTGAGTCTTTAAGCAAACATTCTTCCGGCTTAACTGCCAGCAGAAAAATTGTTGATCTCCTATTCTCCAAAGCAGTCTTTGCCGACAAAGAAGGAAATCAGCTTGAATTACCACTCAATGATAATGACTTTTTATATACAATTGAGTTACCGGATAATTCTCCTTTAAAATTGGGTCAACTAGATACGACAACCGTTCAAATTTTTTATAAAACAGAAGATGGTAGTCCTGAACCGAAAGCTAATCTGAAAGCTGCTACTATGTATGCCTATGAAGTTCCAATGCTACAAGTTGACATGGAAACACCAATAATCAAGGGATCCGACAAAATTATTTCTCAAAATAAATATAATTCCTTACAATTTTATTTTAAGAAAAAAAATGCTTTTAACAAAAATGATATTGCTAAATTAGAGATTGCCGAAAATCCGGTTAAACTTAAATACAAAGTTGGTGAATCTCTTGATTTAAGCGGTTTAAAACTGATTTTGATTGACTCTGACTATCATCGTTTTATTTTGGATGATCTTAGTAAATGGAACGATTACGAAATTTCTACCATTCCAGCCAATGATTCCGAACTACAAAACAGCGGAGAACAGGAAGTTATAATCAAACATAAGGACAATGGAATAAAAACCAGCTTTACTATACTAGTAGAAGAAGATAATGAGGCTCTTGACTTAATCAAAGTTTATGATGAAAGCGGTCAAACACTTTGGGCAGAAATTCATTATCAAGGAGATAATTTCATCACATTAACCATTGATAAACAGTATCGTGAAAATGCCTTAGCCGGTAAATGGTCTGTTAAATTTTTCAATAAAGCCGGAATGGAAATCGTAGCAAATAAAATCAATATAGCCGGTAATGTCGCAATTGTCGACATAAATGATCAGGAATTGTTTGTTAACTTAGAATTTAACTAAATCTGTATGTTTTTTCGGTTAAGACTAATATGGAACATGTCCTGAAAAAATAAAAAAATAAAGAAACTCACTGAAATAAAAATTTAAATCAGTGAGTTTCTTTTTGTTGTTTTTTCGCTTCAAACATCAATATGGCCGCAGAAACAGCGGCATTTAGTGATTCGATCTGCCCGCTCATCGGGATAAAGATCCGTTTATCCGCCAGATTTAAAAGACTTTGACTTAAACCTCTGCCTTCATTACCAATTAAAAGGAGAGCACCACTTTGGTAATCAGCCTGGTCATAGGCCATAGCTCCCAGCGGAGTGGCAGCAAAAGAAAACAGGTCATTTTTTTCGGCCAAAATCAGGAGCTGCGCCAGATCTGTCTCAGTTACCACCTTCATCCGGCTAAGCGAAGATGCTGCTGCCTTAATTACTTTGGGATGATATAAATCAACTGTTCCGGTTGAGCAAAAAATCGCCAGTGCTCCGGCCGCTTCGGCCGTTCGGATCATTGTTCCCAAATTACCGGCATCCTGGATATCTTCCAGAGCCAGATATAAGCCTTTTTTCAAAAATTGCCAATTATCTGCCGAAAAAATGGTATCGCCGGCCTTAATCCAGACAATTAAGCCCTGACTGGCCGGGTCAGCCGAAAGTTTTTTAAATAAACGATCCGCTAAGACAATTAACTTATCCGGTGCCAATCCCCATTCATCTGCTTTTTCTTTGCCGGAAAGCGGTAGCAGATAAGCAATCACCAAATCTTCCGGCGTGTCCAGAAAATTCAAGCCCTCTGCCAGGTAGGATTTTTGCTGTTGTCTGTATTTTTTAGCCGACAACAATTTGACAAATAATTTATATGTCGGATTGGCTTCCGATAAAATTTCTTTCATAAATTCTCCATTTCCACCCATTTCATTAACTGTTCCGGCATACTGCTATCCATTTCCTGATGCAAATCAAGGCAAGGAAACAAGCTGTCAGCAGCTTGTGATCTGACCCACCCATCTTTTCTAATGTCCAATTTCTTTAAAAGAATCATAAGTTCCGATTAAAATCAAAATTTCGCCTTCTTTTAATAATGCATCCGGATCCAGCATAATTGAAGTTTCTCCATTATGCTTAATTCCAATAGCATTTAATTTATGCTTCTCCCGTAAATTTAACTTACGCAGGCTTTGCCCAACCCAGCTATTTAACACTTCAACTTCGGCAATGCAAAAGTCTGTACTTAATTCAATAAAATCCATAAAGGTTTTATTGATTAAATTATTGGCAATTTTCTCACCAATTTCTTTTTCCGGAAAAATAACCTTATCGGCTCCAACTTTAAGCAATACCTTTTCATGAATCGCATCCTTGGCATTGGCAATAATATAAGGCACACCCTTTTCTTTGGCTAAAATAGTAGCTAAAATACTAGCCTGTAAATTATTGGACATAGCCACAATTGCCACATCAAAATTTCCCAGTCCCAGCTCTTCCAGTGCCTCCATATCAGTAATATCGGCAATTACTGCATGGGCTACAATTTCCGAAGCATCCTGCACCAAATCCGGGTCAATATCTACTGCCAGTACATCATAGCCTTCGGCTGCCAGTGAATAAGCCACACTTCTGCCAAATCGACCCAAACCAAACACTACAAATTCTTTTTTTTCACCTGTAAATTTTTGATTTTTACTCATTTTCCTTCCCTATGATTGTTTTCCCGGACAACTCCGGAAAAGCTCCTTTTTTTCTCATTTTGTTTATCCGACCATGATTTTTCCTTCCGGTGTTTTGATTTTCCCAACCTTATCACCACGCATGGCCATGGCAAAAGCAATTGTCACTGGTCCCAACCTACCAATAAACATGGTTACAGAAATAATCAATTTTCCCCAAACCGACAAAGATGATGTAAAACCCAAACTAACTCCGGCTGTACCAAAGGCAGAAACCGTTTCAAAGGCGATTTTCATAAAATCAGCATCTTCGGTTACTGTCAGTACCAGACTAACTGCCATCACCACCGCCAGACCAATCATAATCACAGACAATGCCCGTTTAATTACACGTTCCGGAATATGGCGCTCAAAAATTTCAACCTCCTGCTTGCCCCGAATAGTAGTCAAGACCTGTAAAATCAAAACTCCGACTGTGACCGTCTTGATTCCACCAGCGGTACCGGCCGGAGAACCGCCAATAAACATCAACAAAATAGACACAAATTGACTGCCCTGGGTCATATCCGAAAAATCAACCGTAAAAAATCCGGCTGTACGCAGGGTAACAGACTGAAAAAGCGCCGCCCAAAATCGTTGAAATGTAGTCATATACATCATTGTGGCCGGATTTTTGCGCTCCAGCAAATAAAAAAACACAAAACCAATAGCCAGTAAAATAGCCGTAATCGTCAGTACCAACTTGCTGTGCAGTTCCAAGCGCCGGAACCAGCTGCGATTACTTTGTTTTCTTTGAAACCACTCTTTGGTTGTCTGAATCATATCAAACCATACTCCAAATCCCAGACCACCGCCCACAATCAAAAGGATCAACACCAGATTAATGGGCCAGTGCTTAACGAAAGGCGCTAAACTATTTTCACCAATAATATCAAAACCGGCATTACAAAAGGCACTAATCGCATGAAAAACTCCATAGGCTGCCCCTTTTCCCCAGCCATAAATGGGAATAAAGAAAATAGTCAGCAACAAAGCACCCAGGCCTTCGACAATTAATGTGCCCACACAGATTTTCTTGGTCAATCGCACCAAACCGGCAATTCCCGATTGATTGAGAGATTCCTGAATAATCAGCCTTTCCCGCAGGCCAATTTTTTTGCCCATTAATATAAATAAGATTGCGGTTAAGGTCATAAAACCCAAACCGCCAATTTGAATTAAGATTATAATAATGATCTTGCCGAACATCGTCCATTGATTTAAGGTGTTAACCACCACCAAACCGGTGACACAAACTGCACTGGTTGAGGTAAAGAGTGCATTGATAAAACCAACACTTTTCCCATTTTGACTGGCCATCGGCAAGTCCAGTAAAACAGCCCCTAAAAATACCAAAAAGGCAAATCCTAAAATTAAAACCTGGGTCGGCTTTAATTTATGTATTAATTCTTTCATGTCAATCACACTACATCTTTACTTCAAAATTATTTGATTTTAAATTCTCAATAATTTTATCAATTTGATCACTTTGGACACTCAGGAAAATTTCCTTCAGTCCCAATACTCCGGCATCCATCAGAGCAATATTTTTAATGTCACCATCATAACGGTTGATAATATCTATAATTTTACTTAATTTGCCCTTATGGTCAAAGGAATAAATGAAAAATCTGGGGAATTCGCTTTTGAAAATTTGCTCATATCTTTCCATCACTGCTTTTCTGGTAATAATTCCAACAAAGTCCTCATTTTCATCGACCACCGGAATAAATGGATATGGAGAACGAATAAAGAAGCCGATAGCATCTTCCACTCGATTGGTATCATCCAAAGTCGGAATTTTAGTACGCATAAAATCGCTGACCGGCCGATTTAAAAAAGCCTCTTTTGATTCATCCATCTCAAAAAAAGTTTGATATACATAGCGCTTGGACAACATGCCAATAAATTTTTTGCCGGAAACTACCGGCAGGGACAGTAAATCTTTATCATCAATGATTTTTAGTGCGCTGCCCACAGTATCATCAACATGGATCAGCTCCAGTTCAACTGCCGGTTTAATCGCTGCTTTTATATACATGGTACACTCCTTTCCTGGCCTAATTCTCTTTGAAAGAACGGCTCATTTCCATTAATACGGTCGCCAATACAAACCACAGGGCAACAAATACCACCGCTAAAGTCCAGCCAGTGTTTAATTTTACCTGATATGTCAAATTTTGTTTGGTGCTTTCATATAAATAAAGGCCCTTAGACACCACTGTACTGGCAATCCCATTGGCACTCAGCACCCGTTTGGCATTTAAAACAATTAAATTAATATAAGGTAACTTCATTGCCAGGGTATTAAGCAAAACAAAGATAACTGACAAAATGGATGATACCCGAATGACTTCTGCCAGTTTTCCCTTTTTATCAAAAACTAAAATCAGCAGACAGGCCAAAATCAAAAAATATACCAAATATAAGCCTTTGGCATAATAAATTTGAAGTTTGGCCAGCAGGCCATGAATATCGCTGTTATCTTCATATTCCTTAGCGTAGGTCAAAAAATGATTAGGCGAAAAAGCTGCCACTTCCTGATTCTGGTCAATCAACTTATCTCTGGCATACGCCTTTACGCCTTCGGATAAATATTTCCCGGTAGTGGCCGTGTAAAAATAACCATGATAAGCCACTGTTCCGCTGATCGTGTACCAATTTAAAAACAAGCTAATCAAAAATAAAACAATTGCCGCCATCGCTGCGAAAGAAGTATAACGATAGTTCCGGATTGCTTTTTCTTTTTTCAAATTTTCCTGCTTGCGCCAGGCCAATCGGCTTTCCAGTTCTTCTTCATCCTGTTCTGCTTCTTCCGTTAATATCAGGTTCTGAATCACTTCATCAAATTCTTTGTCTTGTGTTTGTCTGACTTCCTCAGTAATCTCCTCGCCACATGCAAAACAAATTTCCGCATCGATATCCAAAGAAGTACTACAGTTCGGACATTTCATATTTTCTCCTATTATTTATTTTCCAACATACCACTGACTTTGATTTGGTAATCATCTAAATGCTTTTTCATTTTTAAGGCTTCGGTAATATCAAAATCACAATACTGACCATCTTTATAGGCAACCACCCGGTTCGATTTGCCAGCCAGCAGCAAGTCTACCGCATAAGAGCCCATCATTGAGGCATGGAATCTGTCCGTTGCCGTTGGAATACCACCTCTTTGCAAATGGCCTAAAATTGAAGCTCTGGTTTCAATGCCGGTAATGGCTTCAATCCGTTTGGCCAGTTCAGCCGAACCGCCAACCCCTTCTGCCACAATAATCAAATTATGCTTTTTCCCTTTTTCCCGGTTATTTAAAATCCCCCGAATCATTTCTTCTTCAGTTACATTTTCCATCTCCGGCAGTAAGATCTGCTCTGCGCCATTGATAATACCGCACCATAACGCAATATATCCGGCATGCCGGCCCATGACCTCAACAATCGAACAACGTTCATGGGAGGTTGAAGTATCCCGGATCTTATCAATTGCTTCCATGGCAGTATTAACTGCGGTATCAAAGCCAATCGTATAATCGGTGCAGGCAATATCCAGGTCAATCGTTCCCGGCACGCCAATGGTATTGATCCCCAGCTCTGACAGCCTTTCTGCACCTTTAAACGAACCATCGCCGCCAATCACCACTAATCCGTCAATTCCAAATACCCGGCACATATCTGCTGCTTTACGCGGACCGGCATCAGTATAAAATTCCTTGCAGCGGGCAGTATAAAGAACGGTCCCGCCACTATGAATAATATTTGATACACTGCGGGCATCCATTTCAAAAATATCACCCTGAATTAATCCATTATAGCCTTTTCTGACTCCAAATACTCTTTTGCCATGTCCCAGTGCAGTTCTGACTACTGACCGAATTGCCGCATTCATCCCCGGAGCATCACCACCACTGGTAAGTACACCTATTGTTTCCACTTTTTTTGACATCTTGTCCTCCATTTATTTCCAGTATTAATTGTCTTTCTGCCGTTTTCCGGCTATCAGAGAAATCCAACCTTTTCATGGTTTTTCTTAATCTTCCTGATGCAAAATGTATCGGAAGATCAAGCATATTTCTTATCACTATTTCTTATTTTAGCTTATTTCCAAGAAAAATTCAACTGATTTTTGCAGTTTGGCCAGTTTGGCCTAACCTTTGCTTATATTTTTGCTTATAAATGTTAATGCTAATTTGCTTATAAAAAGGGGCTGTTGCAAAACGATAAAAAAATCGTTTTAGCAACGCCCCTTTTTTCTGCCTTTAAAATAAATAGGTTTGTTCCTTTTAAAAAATATTTCAAAGTGA
>RQYD01000080.1 GCA_003858485.1 Clostridiales bacterium COT073_COT-073 | reverse complement strand
ATGAGAGAGGTTTCATGAAAGAAAGCAAGGTAGTTCTTGCAAGTTGAAAAATTTGTGCTAAGCCATCCGAAATTCGATAGTAATGAAATTTGTAGGGTAAATTGGTTCGCTTGGCATAATGAAATAGAATTTTAAGGGAAACTTCAGCATGGGTTTGTCTGGCAAGCAAACCAATAAAAGCAGTGGCCAGGGTAGCCATCAGATTTAAGTTACAGATACTGTTAAAAGAGCGTACCCTTAGGTTCTCCAGTTGAAATTGTTGCTTTTTAAAGCGAAAATATTCTTCGATTTTCCAGCGTTTTAAATATACCTTTGCCAAAGAAGTACAAACCTTTTCTTCTTTTAAAGGCAGATTAGAAAGCAAAAGCATCGGTTCTTTTGCATAACCAAAACACACTATGAGATATAAGGGAACATCAGGCAAAGAAGGAAGCGCAATGGTTACACAACTTACTTTTCCCGTAAATTTCTTTTTGGCTTTGTTTTGAAAAGACATGGTATATCGTCCCTTATACTTGCGAGCCAGAGAAAGAATATTCACAGATTTTCCTTTGTGCAGGACATTGCGATTGTTTTTAACCCTAAGAATAAAAGCTTCTTTGTGTTTTATAAAATAGCGAAGGTAAGTAATGCTGTCAAATCCACGATCTAAGGCACGAATCCCGCAGTTGCCGACAAAAGCCGTTAAGCGCCGGAGAGCGGTTAAGATTTCTTCGGGCTCGCTAACAAAATCCGGGAATTGATTGGAAAATACTTTGGAATATACCGGAAGAGGAGAATTGCTTTTTGAGGAAAGACCGACAATTTCTAAAAGAGAATATCCTTTGGCATGGGGATTGCCGGTAGAGCCATCAAAGACTTCCCCCATATGTTCAAAGTGTGTTCCGTAGGTTTTTGTAAGATCGGAAAGATCAACACAAAAGATGGAGCGATTATCAAATTTAGGACGAAGAAAGGAAAGATAATTATCCAAGATCCGGTTTCTTTCTTTTAAGGAGAGGCATTTTAAGCGATTAGAAAGACGCTCAACGGTTTTTTTGAGTAAAATAGGTTCTCTCAAGGCTCTGGCGATTTCGGAAAGTAAGACGGATTTTGCAGAAAGGATGCCAAAAAGCATACAAAACAGAAACTTAAACGTAGCTGCCGATAAGCCTTTGGAGATCGTTTTACAAAAACGGAAAATTTGGTCTTTTTTATTCACGGAAATTCTGGTATAATCATTCATGAGCAAACCCCTTTCTTTTGCGTTGGTTTTTAGTGGTGAATTAATTATACCAAAAGATTGCGAAGTTTGCTCCTTTTATTTTGTGTTTTTTGCATTTTGTGGATAACCACCTTGCATTTGTTTG
>RQYD01000079.1 GCA_003858485.1 Clostridiales bacterium COT073_COT-073 | reverse complement strand
TTTTTCTGCATCAGTTTTTCCTTATCTTGCTCATACCAGTTGAGTAAGGTTACATAGTGGTCTTGGTAAGTTCTTCCACTGCTTTTGATGTATCTGGAGAGTTTTTCAATCATCTGTATCATTTCTTGTTCTGTTGGCTCTATCTCTTTTGTAAGTTCATTTTCAAATTTTCCAATATAGTTGAAATATACCTCTATACGCTGAATGGTATATTTTACTCTTTTAACATCTCGCTCATGCACTACTATTTTACTGATAAACTCGTTGATTGCAGTGGGGGTAAGTTTTTCAAAATCCAAATAGCTTTCTGTCAGTTTAATAAAATTCTTTGCTCTTTGGTTTACGTTTTCAAATTCGAATAAGCGTTCCTCTATTTTCTCCTGTTCCGCTTTCAAAGTGTAATATTCTTCTGCATATTTTCTTGATAGTTGTTCATAGCGTTTTGACTCGATATTTCCCAGTGCATTGTCCTCATACAGCTTATTCATCACTCTTTCAATCTGTTCTATTCTGTCTGTGATTTGTGGGATACGCTTTTTCTGTTTCTCTACTTCTTCAGTCTGTTCTTTAGCAAGACTGTTTTTTACTAATGTTTCAAATTCTTCTTTACCCTCTAATGAATACTGTGCTATCTTTCACAAAACCTCTGTTAGATTTTCCATCACATCATCGACATCAATGCGGTGGGTAGAATGGCATTTCAGGTATTTGGCTTTGCCTTTGTACATTTTCATAGGTGGCTCGGTCGATAATTGGCTCATGCACATTTTCTATTATCTGCCACTTATCTTTGTAATGCTTTTCAGTCTTGAAGTTGACTACATCACCACAATACTCCTGCCTTTTCAGTATTCGTTAGAGTTGCTTTGTTCCAGTTATAGCGGTTTTCTTCATTGAGTGATCTGCTTTTTGCTATTCCTCTGTCTTGCTGTTTCATATAAAAGGTTGGGGTTAGTATTTCTTTGTCTTTTAGATAAACGACTATCTGATCGCGGTTTTTCTTTCATAAAAAGTGTAAAAATGAGTTTTACAACTTCGGCAGCGTTTTTATCAACAATCCAAAAATCTTTGTTCTCAGGGTCTTTGATATAGCCGTTCGAAGCTTCTGTTGCAACTGGCTTTCCACTTGCTCCTTTGGTCTTAATTTCTGTTTTTACTTTTTTACTGATATCCCTTACACTCTGTTTCTATTAAAAGGCTTTAATCATTTCAATGATTTTAGCATTATCGTAATTTACATTTCACCTAGTATGTGTTAAACTATTTTTGTCCATTTGGACACCTCCTTTTGATATTTTGTTGCGGTTTGCAGACCTGCATTCATTATATCACAGGAGGTTTTTTCCTTGAAGCTAAAGCTTTCTTCTCCCCCAGCATAGCTGGGGGTTTTTTGTTGCTAAAGCAGACAATAAAAAGGGGCTGTTGCAAAATAGCCCTTAAAAAAATGAAAAACTAAATTAAAAAAAGCAAAAGCACATGGTAAAGAGAATTCCAAACCATGTGCATTT
>RQYD01000078.1 GCA_003858485.1 Clostridiales bacterium COT073_COT-073 | reverse complement strand
CTGTTTAACTTCCCTTTCCTTCTTTTTTTGTTCATGATTAGGACCACTGGCTGTTACTTCATAAATTTTTCCATCAGCACCTTGGTTACGGAAAGAAACCAGGGTCCGCTTTCCTTCCGCCATTGGATAAACTAAAATGGCTGCTTTCATCATCGTCAGTTCAATCTCAGGCGTAAAATTTTCCCAATCAAAACCACCGGCATATTCTTTACTAAAGCTATTTTTAATTAGCTCCAAATAATAATTATACTGTTTTTCGTATTCTTCTTTACCTTTTATTTGATCTAACTTTTTCCATAAGCTAGTCTCTTCATTTCGATTTTCCAACCAGTTAAATTGACTAAAGGGCTTGCCCTTATAGACATCGGCCGGATAGTCCGGATTTTCTGCTAAATACCCCTCAATGGTCGTGCCCAAATAGCGCCATTCTCCCTGACGATGCTTATTTTCCCTTTCCTCTTCCCGTGAATCTGCCTTATAAGGATCTTTATATTTTAATTTACTACGGTATTCTGTTCCTTTTTTAACCAATAAACCATATTTTTCCCAAATCGGAAAGCTAAAATCTTCAATATCTTGATATTTAGGATTGTGAGCTTGATATATGGTCAGACTTTTTTCCATTTCTGCCTTGGTATATAGGCGCTTTTGCCCGGTTTGATTTAAACTATTTTCCTGTCCCCAAACCATTTGTCCACATACAATCAGCCCAACCAAAGCCAGACCGACTGCCAATATTTTTTTAAATTTCATTGCCATCCTCCTAATGTCTGATTGGTATCTCCTGTATATATAGTTTTTCCAATGGTTTCCATTTATCATCACGATATATAATATTAACCATAACCGAATAGGCAATATTTTCCAAATCGGTGTTTTCTCTGATTTGCACTAAATACTCATCATTTCGCAGCATAAAACCTATTCCTGCTACTTCTAAATTGGTTGTCGGACTGGTTTTCCGGCTTAAAAACTGAATCACCTTTTCAGTATCGGCCTTTGATACCCGCCTTAATAATAATTGCTCTAAATCAGCTAATTGTGCCTGATAAGGATTCTCCGGCCGACCATATTTAATTGATGAACGAATATCATCAACACTCATATCCGGATAACTATTTCTTTGTACAATCGCATGAATATACGGTGAATAGTCCAATGCACCACTGGTCAATATTTTATCTATTTTTACCCGTTCCAGCTTGGAAATTTTCGCATCTGCCGGGTCCAACCATTTACTGCCACCATAATAATATTGTGCTTTTTCTGCCTGTTGCTTTTCGATCATCATCTCCGGCTGAAAAGGCACCCGGCGCTTAGCCTCCAGCATTCTGACCACTACGGTTGCCGCCTCAGCCCGAATTAAAATGCCTTGCGGCCGAAAGCTGGTATCCTCATAGCCGGTCAGCAAACCAAGTACATAGGCTTTTTGCACTGCTCTTTGATATTCTTCCCGAATTTCTTTTTTTCCACCCTCGGCATACTCACCAACCATTACAAAATCCAGAATTGCATCTGCTACTTTGGAAGTATCTAATCCGCTTAAATCCTCTTTTTGCTCCAGCCACCGGATCATCAGAACCGCCATTTGCTC
>RQYD01000077.1 GCA_003858485.1 Clostridiales bacterium COT073_COT-073 | reverse complement strand
CTGTTTAACTTCCCTTTCCTTCTTTTTTTGTTCATGATTAGGACCACTGGCTGTTACTTCATAAATTTTTCCATCAGCACCTTGGTTACGGAAAGAAATCAGGGTCCGCTTTCCTTCCACCATTGGATAAACTAAAATGGCTGCTTTCATCATCGCCAGTTCAATCTCAGGCGTAAAATTTTCCCAATCAAAACCACCGGCATACTCTTTACTAAAGCTATTTTTAATTAGCTCCAGATAGTAATTATACCATTGCTCTTTTTCTTCCTTAATAGGTATTTCTCCCAGTTTTTTCCATAAACTGGTATCCTTATTGTGATTTTCCAGCCAATGAAATTGACTAAAGGGCTTGCCTTTATAGGCATCGGCCGGATAATCCGGATTTTCTGCTAAATATCCCTCAATGGTCGTGCCCAAATAGCGCCATTCTCCCTGACGATGCTTATTTTCCCTTTCCTCTTCCTGTGAATCTGCCTTATAAGGATCTTTATATTTTAGTTTACTACGATATTCTGTTCCTTTTTTAACCAATAAACCATATTTTTCCCAAATCGGAAAGCTAAAATCTTCGATATTTTGATATTTAGGATTTTGAGCTTGATATATGGTCAGGCTTTCTTCCATTTCTGCCTTGGTATATAGGTGCTTTTGCCCAGTTTGATTTAAACTATTTTCCTGTCCCCAAACCATCTGTCCGCATACAATCAGCCCAACCAAAGCCAGACCGACTGCCAATATTTTTTTAAATTTCATTGCCATCCTCCTAATGTCTGATTGGTATCTCTTGTATATATAGTTTTTCCAAAGATTTCCATTTATCATCACGATATATAATATTAACCATAACCGAATAGGCAATATCTTCCAAATCGGTGTTTTCTCTGATTTGCACTAAATACTCATCATTTCGCAGCATAAAACCTATTCCTGCTACTTCTAAATTGGTTGCCGGACTGGTTTTCCGGCTTAAAAACTGAATCACTTTTTCAGTATCGGCCCTTGATACCCGTCTTAATAATAATTGTTCTAAATCAGCTAATTGTGCCTGATAAGGATTTTCCGGTCGCCCGTACTTAATTAAAGTATTAACTTCATCCACGCTTAAATCCGGTATAAACTGATCACCTTCTACTAAATTATGTAAATAAGGATTATAACTCAGCGCTCCAGTCGTTAGTATTCTGTCAACTTTTCCACGTTCCAGCTTGGAAATCTTCGCATCTGCCGGGTCCAGCCATTTACTGCCACCATAATAATATTGTGCTTTTTCTGCCTGTTGCTTCTCAATCATTACCTCCGGCTGAAAAGGCACCCGGCGCTTAGCCTCCAGCATTCTAACCACTACCGTTGCCGCCTCAGCCCGAATTAAAATGCCCTGGGGCCGGAAACTGGTATCCTCATAACCGGTCAGCAAACCAAGTACATACGCCTTTTTCACTGCGCTTTGATATTCTTCCCGAATTTCTTTTTTTCCCCCCTCGGCATACGCCCCCACCATCACAAAATCCAGAATTGCATCTGCTACTTTGGAAGTATCTAATCCGCTTAAATCCTCTTTTTGCTCCAGCCACCGGATCATCAGAACCGCCATTTGCTC
>RQYD01000076.1 GCA_003858485.1 Clostridiales bacterium COT073_COT-073 | reverse complement strand
GGCGTAAAAACGCCGGACTTTCTGAAAGGGGAGTCAAATATCTTTACAATTTCAAAGAGAAGAAAAACCAAGTAATGCCAGTCAATTCTGAAAGGAATTGTACTAAAGTTCCGAAAGGAACTATCAAGTCAAGAGCTTATGATTAAACTAAAGTGAAAGCAAAGAACTTTAGCCGCTTGCTTTGCAAGAGGGCGGAGTGAAGATGCGGACACAAAAATTTTATTTAAGAGTTTGATCCTGGCTCAGGATGAACGCTGGCGGCATGCCTAACACATGCAAGTTGAACGAGAAGTCTTGGAGGGAGTCTTCGGACGAACGAAGGGATGGAAAGTAGCGAACGGGTGAGTAACGCGTGGGCAACCAACCTTACACAGGGGGATAACGCAGAGAAATTTGCGCTAATACCGCATAAGCGCACAGTACCGCATGGTACGGTGTGAAAAACTCCGGTGGTGTAAGACGGGCCCGCGTCTGATTAGCTAGTTGGTGAGGTAAGAGCTCACCAAGGCGACGATCAGTAGCCGACCTGAGAGGGTGATCGGCCACATTGGGACTGAGACACGGCCCAAACTCCTACGGGAGGCAGCAGTGGGGGATATTGCACAATGGAGGGAACTCTGATGCAGCAATGCCGCGTGAAGGAAGACGGTTTTCGGATTGTAAACTTCTATCAGCAGGGAAGAAAATGACGGTACCTGACTAAGAAGCCCCGGCTAACTATGTGCCAGCAGCCGCGGTAATACATAGGGGGCAAGCGTTATCCGGAATGACTGGGTGTAAAGGGTGCGTAGGCGGTAAGATAAGTCTGATGTGAAAGACTGGGGCTCAACTCCAGGGGTGCATTGGAAACTATGTTACTAGAGTACAGGAGAGGAAAGCGGAATTCCTAGTGTAGCGGTGAAATGCGTAGATATTAGGAGGAACACCGGTGGCGAAGGCGGCTTTCTGGACTGAAACTGACGCTGAGGCACGAAAGCGTGGGGAGCAAACAGGATTAGATACCCTGGTAGTCCACGCTGTAAACGATGAGTGCTAGGTGCTGGCCTATAGAGGGTCGGTGCCGAAGTTAACGCAATAAGCACTCCACCTGGGGAGTACGGCCGCAAGGCTGAAACTCAAAGGAATTGACGGGGGCCCGCACAAGCGGTGGAGCATGTGGTTTAATTCGAAGCAACGCGAAGAACCTTACCAGATCTTGACATCTTTCTGAAGTATTCTATAAAATGGATACGTCTTTCGGGACAGGAATGACAGGTGGTGCATGGTTGTCGTCAGCTCGTGTCGTGAGATGTTAGGTTAAGTCCTGTAACGAGCGCAACCCTTATGTTTAGTAGCCAGCGGGATAGGCCGGGAACTCTGAACAGACTGCCGTGGATAACACGGAGGAAGGCGGGGATGACGTCAAATCATCATGCCCCTTATGATCTGGGCTACACACGTGCTACAATGGCGGATACAAAGAGAGGCGAGAGGGTGACCTGGAGCAAATCTGAGAAAGTCCGTCCCAGTTCGGATTGTAGTCTGCAACTCGACTACATGAAGTTGGAATCGCTAGTAATCGCAAATCAGAATGTTGCGGTGAATACGTTCCCGGGCCTTGTACACACCGCCCGTCACACCATGGGAGTTGGGAGTGCCCAAAAGCAGTGGTCCAACCGCAAGGGGGAAGCTGTCTAAGGCAAGACCGATGACTGGGGTGAACACTACCTTAGGAAACTAAAACAGGCTAAGAGCAATTGCTTGATACGATGCTTGACAAGAGAGCATCGAAAGGGATTGCTTGGTCTTCTCGAAATTGAAAAGCGCAGCCGCGCACACGAGTAATCGTAATATTTACAATTAAATAAGAAAATATACTGATGATTAGATAGATAGAGAGGAAATACGAAAGTATTTTCTGTTATCTCAGGTGGAGATGCGAAAGCATCAAAACCCTTAAGAACTCTTTTAGCGATGACCTGGTAAAGCGAGCAAAAGAGCAATTAAGAAAATAATATGTCAGGGTAAAAAACTTTAATTTATTGCATGCAAGGGAAATGGAAGCGACTGCGAAGCAGGCATTTACATTTGCCGATGCAATACTGACAAAATCAAGGAGTGCGTAGCACGATAGTTGCAGAGCAACTAGATTTTGGAAGGCAATAAGTAAAAGTAACTTCAAATTTTACTAAATTAAACTTGAAAGAAACAACATATGCAATGTTGATTCTCAGGAAAACAGTCATCTTGAAAGAGATGATGACAGCTATTCAGTAACTTTCGGTATGGAAGTTACATTTGCGTTAGCGATAGTTCCTTGCCTCTTGGTAGACAAGAAGGGAAGAGAAGATGGCTGAGGCAAAGGACAAGTTCAAGGGAGTAAGAGCATAGGGGGAATGCCTTGGCACTAGGAGCCGAAGAAGGTCGTGATAAGCTGCGAAAA
>RQYD01000075.1 GCA_003858485.1 Clostridiales bacterium COT073_COT-073 | reverse complement strand
ACTTCATCCAATGCACCTTCAGCGGTTTGTACCACTGAAATACCATCCTGAGCATTTCGGGAAGCCTGGCTCATACCACGGATCTGCGCTCTCATTTTCTCAGAGATGGCAAGTCCGGCAGCATCATCAGCAGCCCGGTTGATCCGGAAACCGGACGATAATTTTTCAGTTGCTTTTCCTTGTTGGCTAACTAAGCCGCCTAATTGACGGTGGCTATTGATCGCCATAATGTTTGCATTAATTCTCATTGTTTTTTCCTCCTTGGATTATCTGTTTTTTTTGCAATTTCCTTATTGCTTTACTTTACCGTATATCGGTATCCTTTTTCAAGTTCTTAATCTCTTTTTCCGAAAAAATAATTTCAAAAAAACTATCTCAGAAGCTGTAAAACTCCTTGCGGCAATTGATTAGCCTGCGCCAGCATCGCTTGTGCCGCCTGATTTAAGATATTGGTTCTGGTAAACTCCATCATTTCTTTCGCCATATCGGTATGACGGATCCGGGATTCGGAAGCGGTCAAGTTTTCCACCGCATTATCCAAATTCTTAATCGTATGTTCCAAACGGTTTTGCACCGCACCAAGATCGGCACGACTTGTCGCTAATTTAATAATAGCACCTTCAACGCTACTCATTAAGTTTTTAGCTCCTTCGGCAGTTTGTAAGGATATAACATTGTCGTCTAACTCAAATAGACTTGCAACCTTAATACTGGAAATTTTAATTGTTATCTCTTCAGCTTTTGCTGCACCGGCTTTATTAGCACCAACCTGGAATGTCATAGAAAGTGGATCCGTTCCATTTCCCGCTAATAACTTCATCTTATTAAATTGTGTTTTTTCTGCAATTGCATCAATTTCTGATTTTAATTGATCCACTTCTTTTTGGATCAATTTACGATCATCATCCTGATTGGAACCATTGGCTGATTGCACTGCCAATTCTTTCATTCTTTGTAAGATGCTGTGCACTTCATCCAATGCACCCTCAGCAGTTTGTACCACTGAAATACCATCCTGAGCATTTCTGGAAGCCTGGCTCATACCACGGATCTGCGCTCTCATTTTTTCAGAGATGGCAAGTCCGGCAGCATCATCAGCAGCCCGGTTGATCCGGAAACCGGATGATAATTTTTCAGTTGCTTTGCCTTGTTGAGCGACTAAGCCGCCTAATTGTCTGTGGCTGTTGATCGCCATAATGTTTGCATTAATTCTCATTGTTTTTTCCTCCTTGGATTATCTGTTTTTTGCAATTTCCTTATTGCTTTACTTTACCATATATCGGCATCCTTTTTCAAGTTCTTAATCTCTTTTTCCAAAAAAATAATTCCAAAAAAACTATCTCAGAAGCTGTAAAACTCCTTGTGGTAATTGATTGGCCTGCGCCAACATCGCTTGTGCTGCCTGATTTAAGATATTGGTTCTGGTAAATTCCATCATTTCTTTCGCCATATCGGTATGACGGATCCGGGATTCGGAAGCGGTTAAGTTTTCCACAGAGTTATCCAAATTCTTAATCGTATGTTCCAGGCGGTTTTGCACTGCACCAAGATCGGCACGAGTGGTTGCAAGTTTAACAATTGCAGTTTCTACATTATCAATTAAGTCTTTTGCCGCAGCTTGTGTGCTTAAAAAGACATCGTCATTCGCTACCCCAAACAAACTCGCAACCTTAAGGCCTGATAACTTAATTGTAATCTTCTCCGCATCCGACTTATTTGCGCCCACTTGGAATGTCATGGAAAGCTGAGCACCAGCACCATCACCATTTAATAATTTCATCTTATTGAATTGCGTCTTTTCTGCAATTGCATCAATTTCTGATTTTAATTGCTCCACTTCTTTTTGGATCAATTTACGATCATCATCCTGATTGGAACCATTGGCTGATTGCACTGCCAATTCTTT
>RQYD01000074.1 GCA_003858485.1 Clostridiales bacterium COT073_COT-073 | reverse complement strand
GGTAGTGTCAAAAACTACCTATATTTTTGTTACAAAATCTTATAAGAAACTTAATTTTAAGGGAAATCTAAAATAAAACGAGCATTGACCTCCCTTTTCGTGTATAATGAGTTCGCCACAAATCCATCACCTCAAGAAAGGAGTCAATGCTCATGAACATTATACAACACTTACTATCCATTATTCAATCCCTTTATCAACAAAATTGCTGGCTTCTCGCCTTCCTCTGTAGACATATCCCACTAAAACAATGGGCTTTCGATGATTCCCATTCTCCCAAATATCAGAAATTCAAGGTAGATCAACTACCCAAGATCGTCTATCATCACCAGGATTGGGACTGGAACGATCTGAATAACTACTATATCTGGAAGTATGGTAAACCGGTTAAACCGGTACAGCGCCGCTCCGAATCCAACATCCCGGAAGAATGTACCTGCCCTACCTGCAAGGCTCCCCAGCCTTATCTTTATCGGAATAATGGCAAAGCCGGGCAGTTGTTGTGTAAAGTCTGCCAAACCCGCTTTTCCCCTGATGAAAACCGTTTCTCCAAGGCTCTTTCCCTAAAGTGTCCTTACTGTTCCCATACCCTGACACGCAAGAAAGACCGGAAACACTTCCTCATCCATAAATGTGTCAACCCCAAATGCTCCTATTATCTCCATAATCTCAAAAAGGTCGATGCCGATGACCTTAACGATGATTATGGCAAAAACAAATATAAGCTGCATTACATCTATCGTGAGTTCACAATAAACTTCTTTCAGATGGACACCTCCACTCTGCCCAAGAATGCCTCTTCCCTGAAATTCAGCAAAAACAACGCTTATATTATGTCCCTGTGTCTTTCTTACCGCGTCAATCTCGGTCTGTCCCTCCGTAAAACCGCACAAGCCTTGAAGGACATCCACGGCATCTCCATATCCCATCAGATGGTTGCCAACTACTGTAAGACCGCCGCCGTATGCATCAAACCCTTTGTTGATACCTACCCTTACGAAAAGGGGTCTGCCTTTGCTGCTGACGAAACCTACATCAAGGTTCGCGGCGTCAAGGGCTATATCTGGTTGATCATTGATGCCGCAACCCGTGCCATCCTTGGCTATCAGGTCTCCGATAACCGGGGCGTTGGACCCTGCATCCTGGCGATGCGTATGGCCTTTCAGCATTTAAAAGAACTTCCAAATAATTTCCGCTTCATTGCTGACGGTTACAGCGCCTATCCCCTCGCCGCCCAACAGTTCTTTCGTCAGTTCGGTTCGAAGTTTGCCTTTGACATCACTCAGGTCATCGGCCTTACCAACGACGATGCCGTTTCCACCGAATTCCGACCGTACAAGCAGATGATCGAACGCCTCAATCGCACTTATAAGGCTTCCTATCGACCCACAAACGGCTTCGACAACTATGATGGTGCCAACTACGACCTCGCTCTCTGGGTTGCCTACTACAACTTTTTACGTCCCCATAAGCTGCATAAGTTCCAACCACCCGTCCGAAATGACATCCTTGCCAAAGCCGAAAATATGCCGGGAAAATGGCAGCTGCTGATCTTCCTTGGCCAGCAGACGATTAAAAAGATGCAGGAATCTGCCTCATAAGCAAGGAGCGGAACCGTTGTCAGGGGAACCGTGGAATACCGCAGCGGCTTTCGCCGCAAGGATATGCCGCGAAAGTCCCTTGACAACGGTTCCCGGATCATCCTTTTTTATGGGAAAGGGGCAACTGCGCCTTTCCCTGCCTCCGGCGTGGACGGGTCTGGGCGGAGCCCAGGATTCGGGTCAAGGGACAACTCCCTTGCAGGTTCTTAGGGCAGCGCCCTAAGCCCTCGGAGAGCCTTCAGCGATCTATATTTACAGTTTTTTAAGGGGCATTTGTCTCTTTTTTTATTGGCAAACTTTTTCATAAATCACTTGACACTACC
>RQYD01000073.1 GCA_003858485.1 Clostridiales bacterium COT073_COT-073 | reverse complement strand
TCTTTTTACTGACTCGGTCTGCGACTCGTACAAAGCGTTTTCCGTTCGGATGGACATAACAGTCCTGCTCCTCCAAATATTCATAGCTTTCTCGTTCTGGTGAATTGAAAAACTAACTTCCACATTCGCAAAAGTAATTTCCGCTCTTGCAAGAGTAATTTCTACTAAGTCTATAAAAAGATGATTTTCCGGAAGTTAGTTTTGCAACAAAGGGGTAAAATGGAAGTTAAACTTGCAAAAATTACATGCCAAAAAGAGGCATGATAAGCTTCATCAAATTTTGCAAAACTAATTTCAGCCCCTAAATAAACAATATATGTTTAACTTTTGGATGACAAAAAGAAAATTAATATTTACTTGTTCAGTAGTTTTGGTGTAAGATTAATATTGTTGGGAGGGATCTTTTTTATGTTAAGTTGTTTAAGTATCCCATCTCCATAAAAGGAGCTGAACAATTGGTGTGGTGACTGATTGCCCAGCTTCTTTCTTGTATACGAATTTATATGACTCATCATCAGATTAATATCAGCCTGAGAGAGATGATCAAAACTCGTACCTTTAGGAAGAACTCTACGGATCATTTCATGGTCTACCTCACACCCACCTTTTTGATCAGAGCGTTTTGGATCACAGTAGAATACTCTGCTACGAATCTCGCTCTTCTCATTAAATTCTATTGAGAGCGGATCAGTAAACTCACTACCGCGGTCAGTCAGAATGACCTTAAAAAGTTCCTTAAATACATCACTTCCAAGACAGTGATAGAGTTTGTTAAAGATATCGGTGACAGATCACGCAGTATTCGCATCACGCAAGAAAGCAAGCATCAATTCACAATTTCTGAAATAGATGGTCAGAAGAACCTTACCGCCTTTTCTACCTTCTACAGAGTCCATTTCTACAACATTAGTATCAGGATAGGTGGTCAGAAACATTTGAAAATCTTCGTATGTTCTTCCAACAAAACATTTCTTGTCAACACGAACAGGTCGCTTTTTCTTGCGAATACGGTAGCGGACTTTCCTTGGAAGATCAATATTTCCAACAGATAGCAGACCTGCATCGATATAATTGTAGATGGTTTTCTCATCGCGCATAATAAGGTCGGCGTTGTTTTGACAAATATGATGAATGGACTGTCCTTGCTTAATAAGAGGAGATACGATTTCATCTAAACGCTTAAGTTCATCAGATGAAATAGCAAAGCCCTGACGGCAATTAGAAAGTTTTTCAATATATGCTTTGTGTGCTGATAGCGCATCATAAAGATGTCGCTCAAGATGGCATCCTCTACGGTTTTGACAGCCATTGCATACATAAGGTGGTGAAAGTAGTTTTTTGCAGTGTTTAGGGATAAAATCCTTACATTTAGAGAAGCATTCTAAACGATTGTAATTACGACATTGTCCACCATAAGAACTGTTGCATGGTGTACAAAGATCTCTGTAATGAGTACATTCCTTAAGATTAGCACAGGGGTTAAATTTTACGGTGAATTTCGTAGTAATGTGGTTTCGCACTTCTTTAGAAACGGTTGAAGGATCTTTACCGATGTTATCAGCGATTTGTTTAAAGCTAAGATTTTCATTAAGACCGAGCTGTATCTTTTGGCGCTCGTCAAGTGTCAGGTGTTTTCCTTTTGGCATATTTATTACCTCCTATACACTGTCATCCAAAAGGTAATAATAGTATACCAAAGAATCAAATAAAAAGAGCAGCACTAAGCTACTCTTGCAAAATTAAGTTCAGGTTCATATTCGCAAAATTAAATTCTTGTGTAAAAGTGCCTGAAGGTAGAAGTTAAGTTTTCAATTAAGGGCTTTCTCGTTCTTGTAACTGTTTCTGATACTTTCTTGTCTTTGCTTGTTCGTAATTCGACGCACGCAGTCCTTTTTTCTCCAAATATACATAGTTTTCTTCGCTCTCATATCCGGCATCGGCAACGATTTTATCCATTAACTTTCCATAGCTTTTC
>RQYD01000072.1 GCA_003858485.1 Clostridiales bacterium COT073_COT-073 | reverse complement strand
TATGCGAGAGGCAGACCTTCGGTGCGCTTACAAGCGCAGCCAGTAACAGCCCCTTACAGGGGCAGAGCAAACCGCCGGCTGAGCCGGCGGTTTTGATTTACGGGGAATACGAAAGGATAAGGAAATGGACAAAGAAAAAATGATTAACATCAACGCCAATCTGGTGGATGAGCCTACTTTCTCCAGTTTTGAAAAGGATGGAGAAACGGTGGAAGTTGCAAATTTTACCCTTGTAAAGAAGTATGGAAAAGGCAAGGAGTATATGAACTTAAAAACTTAATTGAAGGCAGGATAGAAATTACGGATGTGATTCAAAAAGAAAAGATTACAAAACCTGACCTCCCCTTTGACCTTACAACCCTTCAAAGAGAGTGCAACAAATTTTTTGGATTCAGTGCCAAACAAACTCTTGATTACGCACAGAGTTTATACGAGAAGAAGCTGATTACCTATCCAAGAACGGACAGCAGATATTTAACCGAAGATATGATTACAAGTACAGTCAATAATATACTTGGCAAAAATGACTTTGATACAGAGCGTATTAAGATCATTTTTAATTCAAGCAAGGTAACGGATCATCATGCTATTATACCGACAGTAAGTTCAATGAGTGAAGATTTATCAGGCATTCCGGAGAGTGAAGTAAAAGTGTATAGGCTTATTTTTAATAAGCTCCATGCCAGTGTAGGTTATCCTTTAATTGAGAATACTACTAAGATTGTAGCAAATTTTGACGGCTTTGAGTTTACAAGTTCAGGTAAGGTAATTGTAGATGAAGGCTTTACAAAGTATTTGAGAGAATATAAGTCTAAGAAGAAAGAAGAAGCTGTTTTGCCGGATGTAAATGTGGGAGATGTCCTTGAAATCAAGGAGAAAGAAATCAAGGAAAAGTATACTCAACCGCCGAAACACTTCACAGAAGATACGCTCTTAAAGGCTATGGAGATAGCAGGAAATGACGAACTTGATAAGAATATAGAAGTCGAAAGAAAAGGACTCGGAACTCCTGCAACAAGGGCAGGCATTATTGAAAATCTAATTTTCAAAGGCTTTGTCGAAAGAGATAAGAAAAATTTGATTGCAACACCGAAAGGGAAAAGTCTGATCGGAATTGTTGCAGATAATTTTAAATCGGCAGAAATGACAGCACAATGGGAAATGCAGCTATCCGAGATTGCTCAGGGGAAATCATCGAAAAAAGAATTTTTAGAGGCAATAGAAAGTGAGATAAATGAGGTAGTTACAACATATACCAAGTAAAGTGTGATTTAGTTTGGAGTAGAAAAAAAGCTGAAAAAATGATATAATATGTTAAATTGATTTAGCGATTGAGAGGTGAGTTTGTGTCAAAAATAAATGTTGAGGGTTCGGAAATTAGCATTATTGCCATAGATAATAAAGATTATATTTCTTTAACAGATATGGTCAGAAATATTGAAAACGGCTCAGCTTTAATAGAGAAATGGCTTAGAAATAAAAATACGATAGAATTTTTGGGTATCTGGGAGGAAATGTATAATCCCAATTTTAATTCCCCCGAATTCGAGGGAATTAAAAATGAAGCGGGTTTTAACCGTTTTATTTTGTCTGTAAAGCAGTGGGTAGAAAAAACAGGTTCTATTGGTATTGTTGCAAGAGCTGGAAGATATGGTGGAACTTATGCCCATAAAGATATTGCCTTTGAGTTTGCTTCTTGGGTATCACCCTATTTTAAGCTGTATTTAATAAAGGAATTTGAACGCTTAAAGGAAGAAGAACAAAAGAAGCTCGGTTGGGATATTAAAAGAAATTTGGCGAAAATCAATTATCGAATTCATACGGATGCAATAAAAAATAATCTTGTGCCGGAAAAACTGCCAAAAGAAAGAATTAACTTTATTTATGCAAGTGAAGCTGATATATTGAATGTAGCTTTGTTTGGAATGACAGCAAAAGAGTGGAGAGAGAAGAATCCGGACTTGAAAGGTAATATCAGAGATTATGCAGATATATCGCAATTGGTTTGCCTTTCCAATCTTGAAAATCTGAATGCGGTCTTTATAAATGAGAGAATGAAACAATCTGAACGGTTAGAAAAATTAAATTCAATTGCTATTGAACAAATGAAGATATTATCTGAAGGCGAAACAGTGAAAAAGTTGAAGTAGAATAAAACTGAAGATAATTGTAATAAGAGGTGATTAGAGTAAAATCTAACCGCCTTTTTTGTTTGGAAAAAAGAAGGAGGTAAAAATGCGAATCAATGATTTTCATAACATTTTGGAGCTTGTGA
>RQYD01000071.1 GCA_003858485.1 Clostridiales bacterium COT073_COT-073 | reverse complement strand
ACAATAAACACAGCAACCAAAAGATATACAGAAGAATTTTACAATACAAAATACTACACAAAGCAGTAAGTCGAAAGAGATTTACTGTTTTTTTATTGTCTGCTTTAGCAACAAAAAATCCCCAGCTATGCTGGGGGAGAAAAAAGCTTTAGCTTCAAGGAAAAAACCTCCTGTGATATAATGAGTGCAGGTCTGCAAACCGCAACAAAATATCAAAAGGAGGTGTCCAAATGGACAAAAACAGTTTAACACATACCAAGTGATATGATGGAATGTACATATTTTCCGGTCGAGTTGTATTTTGAGGATAAATTGGTAGATTCGATAAATTCTCAAATGTTTAATAGTTTGGAAGAAAGGTCTTCTGATGGGCGATATAGGTTTCGATATTTGGATGGTTATGGAACAGAATTATGGGACATTCGAACTTGTACGAGAGTGCAGATTAGGCTGCGCGAAGAATACAAAGTCTTTGTAAACCGATGCTTTTTTAAGGGAATGGAAATAAAAAATGTTTCTCATTTGAATGTAAAAGGGATGCGACTTGAGGTTGATTTTTATGGTTTGGATACGAAAAAAACGCTAGCACTTGATAGAGCAAGGGTAAGGAAAGAGGCAGAGGAAATTATTAAAAGCTATGAAGAGTTTACCTTTCATCTCATCATCAACCGCGATGAAGAAGGACAAAATGTCATACTCTTAGCGGAGGTCAGCGAAGACGATTTGCTCAATATGGTTGAAAGAAAAACCGATAGAAGAGGTTAAAAAGATAGAAGAACCTGTACCACTGGAAGAAACCAAAAAAGAATAAAAACAACTGTTGCGCTTTCTGTTCGTATATAGTATGATATTTACGAACGGAAAAGAAAAGGGGGGGCGTAGATGAAAGAGACAAAGGAAAAAATCTTAAATATCATGAAAGAGAATAATGGAATCTTAAAAACGTCCATGCTCAAGTTTTATAATATTTCCTCTAAAAATGTGCAGAAAATGGTTAAAAATGATGAAATAGAAAGAATCGAAAAAGGATTATATCTGCATCCCGACTTTTTAAAAGACGAATACTATATTCTAGGTTATAGAGTTCCTAAAGGTGTTTTTTCTCATGAATCTTCGCTATATCTTCATAAGTTAAGCGATGAGAATCCTGCTTTCTTTACACTGACCATTCCTTCCGGTTGGAACAGCCCACTTTTGAAAGATAAAGAAAACTATACTTTTTTCTATCTCAAAAAAGAATTATGGGAATTGGGACAGGAAAAAATAAAAACGCCTTATGGGAATGAAGTAGTCGTATATTCAAAAGAAAGAACTTTAGCGGAAATGATTAGTAAAATGGATCAGATGGATAGAAATTTGGTATTACATGCTCTTCGAACCGGACTGAAAGATAATCTTTTAGATCGTACATTGTTACTTCATTATGCCGAGCATTTTAAAAGCAGAGATCGAATGAGAACTTATTTGGAGGTGATAACAGAATGATTTTTACAAGTGTAAAACAGTTAAAAGATGTGGTGAAAAATACGGAAAACAGATTAGGATTACCGTCAAACACCCTGTTAAACTACTATATGATGGAGCGATTTCTTTGCAGAATAAGTGAAAGTGAGTATGCCGACAACTTTGTAATCAAGGGGGGCTTTTTAATATCTTCGCTGATTGGAATTGATATGAGAAGTACGATGGATGTGGACGCAACCTTAAAAGGAGTAGCCCTTAACTCAAATACGGTCAGAGACATCATAGAAAGTATCCTTCATATTGATATGCAGGATCAGATTACATGGGAAATTGAAAAGATTACATCCATTCATGAAGAAGGAGTTTATGAGGATTTCAGAATTACATTAATAGCACATTTTTTTAATATGAGGGTGCCTGTAAAGCTCGATATTACCACCGGAGATGTTATTATACCAAGAGAAATTGATTACAGTTATTCCCTACTTTTTGGGGAAGAGAAACTTTTGATCAAAGCGTATCCGATTTTTACTATACTTGCAGAAAAAATAGAAAGTATTCTTGCAAGAAACGTCAGCAATACAAGAGCCAGAGATTTTTATGACATATATATTTTGCTTAAGAAAAATCCCGATTTGAATAGAAAACAACTAAAAGAGGCACTTTGCAAAAAAGCACAAGAGAGAAAAACAATGATGTATCTTGAAGAAAACAAAAAATATTTAAGTGATATTAGCAAAAGTAAAGAATTGCAGGAGGTATGGGGGAATTATAGAAAGAAAAATTCTTATGCAAGCAATATAGCGTGGGAAGAACTTATAGAAACTTTGAATGACCTGATGTATTCTATGGATTTGTAAGTGAAGTTGTGGGAAACGGGAGTTGAAAAATAACAGATATGGAAGAACAAGGCAATGAGAGAAATCTGATTGCCTTTTTTGATGCAAAAAAGCATTCTGGTAATATGTCAAGAGCTATTTGAAAAGATTTTGATAAGCCAGCAGTTTTGTTGACAAAGGATTTAAGCAGCTTCGAGGAATTATCTCATAAATCGGTAAGGGTAATATGGTATAAGGACAACAATAGGTTAGATACGATTAGAGAAAAGGTGTTTAGTGGTGGATA
>RQYD01000008.1 GCA_003858485.1 Clostridiales bacterium COT073_COT-073 | reverse complement strand
GAATAAGATTCCTTATATTTTTGCTATTTTTTGAAATTTGTTGATGAAGGAACCTTAAAAATGAAGACCTGTGGATAAATCTGCGGAAACTCAAGAAGATTATATTGTATTTTCAATTAAGGTAAATTGCAATAGTAAGTGTCATATTTAAATATAAATTTTTAAGACACCAAGAGAAGTTCCTGATAATATTCCTTTGCGGTTCTTCCCTGAAACATTTTTCGTGGATAATTGTTCATCCATTCTTCTAGTTGCTGAATTCTTTTTTTGGTTACTGCTTTAAAATCCGTACCTTTTTTAAAAAATCGGCGAATCAGTCGATTCGCATTTTCGTTACTCCCTCTTTCCCAAGAACTATAACTATGGGCATAGTAAATTATCGTTCCATAGCTTTCCAACCTCTCCGCATCCATAAACTCACTGCCATTATCTACTGTAATACTCTTAAACCGTTTCCCAAAGGTTTTCGGATACTGTTTCGCTATTTTTGCAATTTCCTTGCATACACTTTCGCTTTTCTTATTTTCTATCTTACGTATGATCTGTTTCCTGCTTTTTCTCTCCGTCAACACAAGAAGACATTCTTGGCTTCCACCTTGTTTCCCCACTACCATATCCATTTCCCAATGTCCAAACTCTTCCCTTTGATTGATACCTTCCTCTCTCTCTTCGATACTCCTGCCATCCTTCTTTCGAATCCGTTTTGCCCTTTTGGCGGTTTTTCTTCGTTCTTTCTGATATGGTAAATCCTTTGCTGTATAATCTAAAAATACCTCTCCATGAATATAATTATATAAGGTTTTTACACAGAATAAATCGGCATATCCTTCTTGTTTAGCTTCATATAAGGTTGCAACTGGAGAATATTTTTCTTGCTTCATTTTTTCAACTAGAAATTTTACTAATGCTAAACGGTTTCCGATTTTAAGCTCTCTCTGATTATTTCCTTTTCTTTATTCGTATCGAATCTGGCTCGTTTCTGCACAGTATACGGTTTTACGCACTAACTCCGAGGTCATAATCTCTACCTTTCCCCCGGTTTATCTCTTGGTAAATCGTTCGTTCACTAACGCCAATTTCCAATGCGATTTCTCGTTTGCTTTTCTTTTGTTTTAATAAAATTTCAATTTTTCCACGTTCTACTTCCGTTAAATGCTTGCTTTTTGTTCTTTTTGTGTTATAATTCATTTGATACATAATACTTCCTTTTGTGTGCTTTGTTTTTGTCGGAATTAACAATATAACACAAAAAACGTATTATGTATCTTTTATTTTGCCGGAAAAAAATCCCTCTTCATTTGATTCCTTTCCCGCAATTAAATTTTTATCTGAAATACTGACACTTTATTTTACAACTTTTATAATTTTTTGAAGAGAAAGCACTCTTCTAAAAAAGTACAAAACAAGCAAAAAATAGGAATGATATATTGAGGCTATAAAGAAAAGGGAGTATAATATTACTGGAAAGTGCAGAAATACGTATTTTTCAAGAGCGATCATATGGGGATAAGTAGAAACGGTATTTGACAGTTTGGCTTTACCAAACATAGGTATTTGGAGGGAAAATGCTAGGTTTTGAAGAAATTGTGAAATATAATTTGTTATATGTGGATAAATATATATTTGGTAAAAGTTGGTTTTATTCAGAAAATAAAGTTCCGTATAGCATGCTCAGGTATATCATTAATGGTCGGGGATTATTTAAAATTAATGGTGAAGAGATCCATTTAAAAGTTGGCGATATTGTATATATCTCTGAGGGGAGCCTGATAGAATGCAGTTCAGAATCGGAAGATTTCACATTTATCAGTATCAGGTTTAAGAGCTCTGTATTTTTTGAAGGGGCAGACTTTTTAACAACCTATTATGGAATGGACAGGCTGATAGAAAGTGACGATGAATTACAGGAGTATTTTGTAAATATATATAAGGCTTCCAAGATAAATAGTGCAACCAGAATGTTAAAGATGCATGGCTATTTGGAGATTCTGGTTGCCAAATTAATTGAAAAATCTACCAGTAAAAATAATGTCAACGATTATAATAAAATTAGATCCAATTTATCAACGAAGGATATACAGAAAAAAATAATTAATGATAATTTAAATGAAGATTATAGAATAAGTATGGTTATTGATTACATTTTAACTCATTCCGAAAAGAAATATAATTCCAAGGATTTAAGCAAAATGTCTGGTCTTTGTGAAACCTCATTCCGAAAATTATTTAAAAAGCAAACCGGGAAATCGCCGAATGAGTGGATCAGGGATCTAAGAATTATGACAGCAGCCCGATTATTGCTTTCCACTGATGATAATATCAATGAAATAGCATATAAAGTTGGATTTGATGATGTTAATTATTTTATCAGAGTTTTTAAGAAGAAACTCGGAAATACACCCAAAAAATTCAGAGAAATAGCTGCAAAATATAGTATATAAAATGAATATTGCCTTGTATCATATTTAACTGAATATTCGATAAAAATGATATGATCCCAATTTAATACCGCTAAAAGCAAAAACCTGTTCAATCCTTCTGGCAAAAGTATGAGCAGGTTTTATTTTTTTGAGCTTTTTATTATTTGCTTGATTCCAAAGGACTTATGTATTTTAAAATGAGATTTCATGTGTTACAGCTGTAAAGCACTCATGCCTTTAAAAATAAGCTGGAAAATATGTATAAAAAAATGAAGAAATTGATAAAAAAATATAACATAAAAACAGAGTAATGTTGTTTTGTGCTATTTTTGACCGAATATTCTATATAAATAGTCGAAAAAAAATAATATACTACTCATACAAGGACAAAATGCACAAATAAAAAGTTGTCTGGCTGATATCTGGCGTTTGCAGATGGTCACAGTGCCGGGCAAGACAGAGTTTGGCCAAGCAAAGGCATGTATTCAAAAGCGATCTGGCGGAGCAAACCCCGGGAGTGAAAGTACGAAAGCAAGCCAGCAGTCAATGAACGTCGCCAAACTGTTAGCCAGATAACTCAGAAATCGGGAGGTAATTATGAAAAAACTTTTAAGCATTATGTTGATTTTAGTGATGACAGTATCTCTGTTTGCAGGTTGTAAGAGTGAAACTTCGACAAAAGAAGACAATAAGACTTCAGCTAAGGATAATAAAGCTGAAGAGGAAAGCAAAGAACCAAAAGCCAATGAATCAGAAAATAAAGTAGCCGGTGAGCTGGAAGGAGAAATTACTTTCTGGCACTCCTTTACTCAAGGCCCAAGACTTGAAGTGATTCAAGCTACAGCAGATAAGTTTATGGAAGAAAATCCTAAGGTTAATATCACAATTGAAACTTTTTCATGGGGTGATTTTTACACAAAATGGACAACCGGTCTGGCGTCTGGAAATGTGCCTGATATGAGTACAGCATTGCCCGGACATGCTGTTGAAATGATGGATGCTGACGCATTAGTTTCAGTTGACGATCTGATTGATGATATTGGACGTGATAAATTTTCAGAAGCAGCGCTTTCTGAAGGTAAAAAAGATGGCGTTTGCTATTCGCTTCCATTGTATTCACATGCACAGGTTATGTGGTATAGAAAAGACTTATTAGAGTCGGCTGGCCTTGAAGTTCCAACTACATGGGCTGAATTAGCAGAAGCAGCAAAAGCTCTCACAAAAGATGGAGTATATGGATGCTCATTTCCATGTGGCTCAGGTGATATGATGGCAACAAGATTTTTGAATTATTATGTTAGAAGTGGTGGTGGAAGTCTTCTTAAAGAGGGGTTGAAAGCAGATTTCACAAGTGACCTTGCTATTGATGGAATTAATTTTTGGGTAGATATTTATAAGAATTGCTCACCACAGGATTCTGTTAATTATGGAGTGCTTGATCAGGCAAATCTTTATTATCAGGGAAAAACTGCATTTGATTTTAATAGTGGATTTCAGATTTCAGGAGTAAAGGCTAACTCACCAGATTTAGTTGACCAGATTGATTGTGCACCACTGCCTAAAATTAATGCAGATGATCCAGATTATGGAGCAGAGACTTCAAATATTCCTATGGTAGTATGGGCCAATTCTAAGCATCCGGAAATTTGTAAGGCGTTTATAGAAAAACTATATGAGCCAGAAACATATACGAAATTCTTGGCAGCAACGCCTGTGGGAATGTTACCGGCAATCACTGGAATTTCGGACACCGAGACATATCAGTCAAATCCTACAGTGCAGAAATTTGAAAATGCAGAAAAAGTTATTGAGAAGGCTGTTACACTAGGAACTGCAATTGGATTTGAACATGGACCAAGTGTGCAGGCAGGTTTGCTCACATCACAGGGAGTCTTGGAAGAAATGTTCCAGAAAATTATTACCAATGGAGAGGATGTTGAGAAGGCTGCACAAGAAGCAGAAGATAAAATGAATGAAATTTTCAGCTCAGTACAATAATTAAAAGCGAATTTTGATCGGGAAGTAGAATACTTCCCGATCTTCAGCAGAGAGGTGGAAAGGGAACTTGAAAAGAAAAGTGAAATTCGATTATGCACGCTGGGTATTCGTTCTGCCTGCATTAGTTGTAGTTGGAACCCTATTGGTATATCCGATTTTTTCCAGTTTGTATTACAGTATGACTACAAAGCATCTCATAAAACCGGCTTACAAGTTTATTGGACTGGCAAATTACAAGGCAGTTCTAACTGATGCTAATTTTTTTAAAGCATTTTTAGCTTCTATATTGTGGACAGTCGGTTCTCTAATAGGGCAGATTTTTATAGGTTTTACTACAGCACTTGCTATTAATCGGGTAAAAGTTGCCAAAGGGGTGTATAGAACATTAATGATTATTCCATGGGCATTTCCTTCAATTGTTATTGCTTTATCATGGAAGTGGATTTTAAATGGAGTTTCAGGATTTTTGCCAAATTTGTTGGTGCAACTTGGAATATGTAGCACTTTACCACAATTTTTAAGTGACAGTAGTATGGTATTTGTTACGCTGATATTGATTAATATATGGTTCGGTGCTCCAATGATAATGGTTAATGTTTTAAGTGCACTACAAACTATTCCGCGTGATCAATATGAAGCTGCACAAATAGATGGTGCGAGCAGATTTCAGCAGTTTCATCATATTACAGTACCACATATTAAAGTAGTAGTAGGATTACTTGTTGTACTTCGCACAATCTGGATATTTAATAACTTTGATTTAATCTATCTGATTACAGGTGGAGGCCCGGCACAACTTACCCAGACAGTTCCGATTTATGCTTATAATATGGGGTGGGGGACAAAATTGCTAGGAAAATCCTCAGCAGTAACAATATTATTATTGTTGTTCTTGCTACTCATTTCATTAGTGTACTTTGGGATTATTGCAAAATGGGAAAAGGAGGACAAGTAATGGGAAAAGTAAAAGACAAAATCGGGAATGGACTTTGCCATGTTTATTTGATTATTTTATCTGTTATTGCATTGTTCCCACTTGTATGGGTAATACTGTCCTCAGTGAAATCGGATGGTGAATTAACGTCCGATCCCACACGTTTTTTGCCGAAAAGTTTTACATTTGATAATTTTATTCACGTTATTGATGATTTAAAATTTGCCACGAATATTGGTAATAGTTTAATAATTGCACTCGCAACTACTATTATTGCTATTGTTATATCATGTATGTCTGCTTATGGTATTGTAAGATTTTTTCCACGATTAGGTAATATTATGTCAAAGGCACTGGTTGCTACATATTTGTTCCCTCCTATTTTGCTTGCAATTCCTTATTCGCTTGTTATGGCAACATTAGGACTGACAAATACAAGATTGGGACTTGTGATTGTATATTTATCATTTAGTGTACCATATGCAGTATGGATGTTGGTTGGCTTTTTTAAAACAGTTCCAATCGGTATTGAAGAAGCGGCAAGAGTAGATGGTGCCAATAAATTTACCTGTTTCATTAAGATCGTTTTGCCTTTGGTAGCTCCGGGAATTGTAGCAACAGGCATTTATACATTTATAAATGCCTGGAATGAATTCCTATATGCCTTGATCTTAATCAATAATACTAAAAAAATGACAGTGGCAGTAGCACTTCGTTCGTTGAGTGGTGCAGAAATACTGGATTGGGGGGATATGATGGCAGCGTCGGTGTTGGTTGTAATCCCATCAATAATATTTTTCTTTATCATTCAGAATAAAATTACCGGTGGCCTGTCAGAAGGTTCAGTAAAATAAATAACTCAACTTTCCCACAGCCTTTTTATCTCTATTCCGCTCCAGGAAGCGGGCATATCTTTTTCCCTGCTTTTGCTGCCTATTGCGTAAGATGCTTTTGTGGCATATGCATAAAAAGATTGTTTCAGGCAATGTGGGAAAGCTGAGTAAATAATAAAATGTTAATAAAATCTAATCAATAGAGGAGAAAAACAAGATGGTTAAATATGGAGTTGTCGGTGTAGGATATTTTGGGGCGGATTTAGCCCGAATCATGAAGGAACAAGAAGATGCTGCTGTCACAATGGTATATGATCCGGAAAATGGAGAAACCATAGCCGAAGAACTGGGATGCGTTGCTGCCAAAAGCCTGGATGAATTAGTGAGTAGCGCAGAGGTGGACGTGGTGATAGTGGCTACCCCCAATTATCTGCATAAAGAACCAGTAATAAAAGCGGCCAGGAATGGCAAACATGTATTTTGCGAAAAACCGATTGCATTGAATTACAAAGATTGTGTAGAGATGGTGGATACTTGTAAGGAAAATAAGGTTACTTTTATGGCCGGGCATATCATGAATTTCTTCAATGGAGTCCATCATGCAAAACAATTAATTAATAATGGGGTGATCGGAGATGTTTTATACTGTCATTCTGCCAGAAATGGTTGGGAAGATGTACAGGACACGATTTCATGGAAAAAAATAAAAGAAAAGTCCGGAGGACATTTATATCATCATATTCATGAACTGGATTGTGTTCAGTTTATTATGGGGGGGATGCCGGATCGGGTAACGATGACTGGTGGAAATGTTGCACATAATGGTGAAAAATTTGGAAATGAAGATGATATGATGTTCATAAATATGGAATTTCCCAATAATCGTTTTGCAGTATTAGAGTGGGGCTCTGCTTTTCGCTGGGGAGAACATTATGTCTTGATTCAGGGAACAAAAGGTGCGATCAAACTGGATATGTATTATTGCGGAGGAACTTTAAAAGTCGATGGCAGAGAAGAAAAGTTTCTAATCCATGAAACGCAGGAAGAAGATGATGACAGAACCAGAATATACACCAGTACAGAAATGGATGGGGCGATCCAGTATGGCAAACCGGGGAAAAGAACACCAATGTGGCTTAATTCAATCATGCGCAAAGAAATGAAATATCTGAATGATATTATGCATGGGATGGAACCTTCGGATGAATTTGCGGATCTGCTGACAGGAGTGGCAGCCAAAGCGGCAATTGCTACAGCAGATGCCTGTACTTTATCCAGAAATGAAAATAGAAAAGTAGAATTAAAAGAGATTATAGGATAATAGATAACTCAACTTTTTCATCTTCATTGGAGCAGAACTTTTGAGCATCTACCGGGCAAGCATTTTTTGCAGAAAGGCGTAAAAGCAGGACCTTGTGCCTCAAGTTGTGAAAGAACCGGATATTCATGTGCCCGCTCTTTGGAGCGTGATAACGCCCCAAAGATGATGGAAAAGTTGAGAATATATAAGGAGCAACCATGTCTGAAAAACAATTTAAAGGTATCGTACCGGCATTTTATGCTTGTTATGATCAAGAGGGAAGAATCAATAAAGAAATGGTAAGGAAATTTACCAGACATTTGATAAACGCAGGTGTGGATGGGCTGTATGTAGGCGGGTCCAGTGGAGAATGCATTTATCAAAATATAGAAGCTAGAAAAGCTGTACTGGAAGAAGTGATGAAGGAAGCAGATAATGAAATCTTTATAATCGCTCATGTAGCTTGTAATGGTGTGGAAGATAGCAAGGAATTGGCCAGACATGCGGAGAGTTTGAGAGTTGATGCCATAGCAGCGATTCCGCCGATTTATTTTAAAGTAGGAGATGAAGGAGTTGCAAAGTACTGGAATGATATTTCAACAGCGGCACCCAATACGGATTTCATCATTTATAATATACCGCAGCTTACCGGTGTGACTCTAAACAGAAATATTCTAAATAGGATGCTTAAGAATGATAAGGTGGTAGGCGTTAAGAATTCATCAATGGCGACTTTTGATATTTATGATTATATAGAAGGCTCTGATGGTAAATTATTTGTGTTTAATGGTCCGGATGAGCAGCTGATTTCCGGACTTGCCATGGGAGCAGTCGGTGGAATCGGAGGCACTTACGGTCTGATGCCGGAATTATTTATTAAGCTATATCATTTATTTAATGAAAATAAGATAACAGCAGCCAGAGCATTACAATACGAGATCAATAATATAATATCTATGGCTTGTGCCGGACAAGGTTCTATGTATGCTATTATAAAAGCGGCTCTGAACAAAAAATATGGTTTTAATTTTAATGGGGTAAAAGCGCCGCTAATAAATAAGGCGGATAGTGATGATGAGCTGGTAGACAATATCGTGGAAGAACTAAATCAGCTATACAAAAAGTATGAAATTTAGTCTAAGGAGCATTTATGAATAAAGCGGAACTTTTAAATTTAATCAAGGGAGAAATCATAGTATCCTGTCAGGCTTTACCGGCAGAACCTCTATATAATGAGGATTTCTCCCTAATGCCATTTATGGCACAAGCGGCCAAAGAAGCTGGTTCTAAGATGATCCGAACTGCCGGCGTGCGTGATGTAAAGGGAATCAAGGAAAAGACGGGACTTCCGGTGATCGGCTTGATAAAAGAAAGTTATGAAGGCTATGAGGTATATATCACACCGACGATGAAAGAAGTAGATGCTTTAGTAGAGGCTGGCAGTGACATTATAGCTTTAGACCTGACTAAGGGAACCAGACCAAATGGATTATCAGCCAAAGAATTTGTTAAAGCGATCAGAGAGAGGCATGATGATATTATTTTAATGGCGGATATATCGACTTATGAAGAAGGGATCGAGGCTGCCCAAAGTGGGGTGGATATCGTGTCTACGACAATGAGTGGTTATACCAAGTGGTCTGTGAAAACAGATGGACCAGATAAGGAACTGGTACGAAGGCTTGTATCAGAACTGGATATTCCGGTTATAGCAGAAGGGCGTATCCATACACCGGGTCAGGCTAAGGAAATGCTGGATACGGGTGCGTATGCAGTCGTTGTAGGCGGCGCCATTACCAGGCCATTAGAAATAGCACAGAAATTTTTTGAAGTGGTGAAAAGATGTCAAGATTAGTTTTTGATATTGGTGGTACAAATATTAAATATGGTATTTTTGAGGATGGTGATCTTGTAAATGTCCGGGAAACTCCAACCGATGCCTTTAAAGGCGGGCATAAGATCATGGAGAAAGTAGCAGGTTTGATAGAAAAAAATATAAATGATAAGATTGACAGTATAGGAATCAGCACTGCCGGTCAAGTAGATAATAAAAAGGGCAGGATCGTATTTGCTAATGCCAATATTCCTGATTATACAGGTTTGGCAATCAAGAAATATTTGGAAGATAAGTTTTCCTTGCCTTGTTATGTGGAAAATGATGTAAATAGCGCAGGACTTGGCGAACTTTATGCCAATGCTGAAATAGATGGCGATTTTGTATTTATCGCCTATGGCACAGGCATAGGTGGAGCGATCATTCATAATAATGAAGTGATTTCCGGGGACAATTTTTTTGCCGGAGGTATCGGCCAAATGCTGATATTTAACAAAGAAACAATGTCTTACTGTGAATATGAAAGTATCTGCTCAACTAAATATTTGGTCCAAAAAGCGGAAGCCATCGATCCGATTATAAAAAATGGGCGGATGATTTTTGAACATTTGGATAATTCTCAAATAAGGGCATTAATTGATGAATGGACCAGTAATATTGTGATAGGATTAATTAATGTCACTTATCTGATTGACCCTAAGTATTTAGTTTTAGGTGGCGGCATCATGGAAAATAATATAATATTTCATCTGATTTCGGATAAATATTATAAGGCTAAGAATCCATTTCTAAGGACTGAAATCAAGCAGGCTAAACTGGGAAATAAGTCAGGACTTTTAGGGGCAGCACAATTGAAATAAAAACAGAATAATAACGATATCGCTAAAAAGCCTTAATGCCAAAAATGCATGAGGCTTTTATCTTATATGAAAATCTTAAAATGCAACAGCCTCTTTGTCACAACTTTGTTATAAGTTTTGGAGGCTTTCTTGATGTTTTTTAAATTTTATGATATGCTGAATGAACGGAAAGCATATGATTCATTTCTTATTTCTGATATGGGCAATAGCCTGGAAATGAAAAATGGAAGCGATCAGACTTAGAATTTAGGTATGAGGGGACAAAAATGAAAAAAATAGTAATTTTAATGCTATCTCTTTTATTGGCAGTAAATATCTTTAGTGGATGTTCAAATAAAAAAAATTCAGCAAATGAAACGAAGAATGAAAATCAGATATCTGAAGAAAAAACCATATCTAAAATTAGAAGTTACACTAATAATGGATTAATATATTCAAATTTAAATAGTGAAATGGCAATAAATGAAACAAAATCAATATTTAAAGATTCAGGAATTGAAAATAAATCTATTGAGAAACTTTTGCAATGGGTTAACGACTATAATGCAGTAATGAAAAATTGCAAATCATTTTCTTTAGTTGGAGATTTTACTGCAATTCAAGATAAAACTATCTATTACAGTGATTATCCTACCATGTCAAGAGAGTGGTTTAGAATAAATAATAGAGATTATTTTGATGTGTTGTGTAGAATAGTTGCTTTTGAATTAAATAAAGGCAACATTACAGTAGACAAGACATTATCAAGAGAAAAATTCAATTGTTGGGATGAAGATGAATCATGGCTATATAGTGATGGAGTGGCTATTTTTGGCAGAGAAGCTGTTGAGGGTGATTATTCAAAGTCAAAGCCATTTCCATTGTTAAATTGGAACGATGAAGAAATAAAAGAGTATTTTACACTCTTTAATCCAATAGAAATTAAAGAAAATTGTACGCAGGAGGATATGTCAAGGGCAATCAATAAAAAATTTGAGGAATACGGAATTTCATTTGAAGAAAATTCACATTCTCTTATAGGATTTTGGCTTCAGAGCGGGAATCAAATTGCGATGGCTCATTCAGCGACACTGTTTGAAATGGAAAGCGGTTTTCTTTTATTTGAAAAAGTCAATCCCATAGAACCGTATGTAGCAGTAAAATTTTCTAATGTAAATGAAATAAGAACATATTTATATGAAAGAATTAAACGAGAAGATGAAGAATATGGTGATGAAATCACAGATAAGTATGTTATAACGAAAAATAATAAAATTATATGATTGAAAAAATTTTTGCTTATTACTAACGAACTCAACTTTCCCATCCATTTAACGAGCCTTTCGCAACTTACTTTGTAAGATTGCGGTTGCACACCGCTTTCGCACTTTTCTACGAAAAGATGCTATCGTGGCACATGCCATAAAAAAGACTGTTCCAAGGAACATGGGAAAGTTGAGTAACGAATTAATAAAAGACCAAAACAAAAACAGCAAATCAAATCGGTTTACTGTTTTTTATTGCTCAAAATTAAAGAGAAAGGACAGAAAAAATGAAAAACATAGCACATCAACTATTGCTGACATATAGGAAAAGAGAAGCAGGGAGTTATAATTCCTGTTGCCCTCAAGTTATCTGAAATGGACGAAACATATTTTAGATTTATTGAAGACATAAAGAATGAAATAAAAAAAGAGAATTACCGCTGTACTATCTGCAAATTCAAATATGATTTGTATGTATTGGAATATTGGACAATTATCTTATATCTGGTATGAAAATCTTAAAATACAATAGCCCATTTGTTATGAGCTTTGGCAGGTTTTCTTGATGTTTTTCAAATTTTGTGATATGCTGAACAAATGAAATATGTGGCAGTTGTCCTAAATAGGCATTTTAATGAAGCAATAGCTTGAAGATAAGAGTAAAATGCAAGTAGTTGAAGTTAGAACTTAACAGGAGGAATAAAGATGGTGAGACAATGTTCGCGTTGCGGCTATCAGGAACAACAGTATGTACAGTTTTGTTCCCAGTGTGGGGGTCAAATAATTGAAATAGCGGATGATAGGACAGTTGAAGTTTCGGCCGGCGATTATGCTGCCGGAAACTATTCGGCTGGAGAGCAGGGGATGCAGTATGGGTACGGCGAAACAGGAAATATGCCTAATTATGACCCAAATATCCAGGTTCAGCCTGGTCAGATGATGGGAGTCGATTCAATGCCTCAGTATGAGAATACCGGATATTATGGATATTCCGGCCAACCGGCAGCTCCTGCCAAAAAATCAGGTAAGGGTCTTTGGATAGGATTGATTATGGCGGTTGTTTTGCTGGGAGTTGTTTTGACGGCTGTGTTATTTTTGTTAAAGTCAGGTTCTGAAACAAATGAAGCAGTAATCAGCAGTATAGGAGTTAAGGAGGAGCAAAGCTCAGAAAAAACCGAAACTAAGCAGAAAAAAAACGCTGATAAAAAAGCGGCGGATAAAAAGGTGTCTGATAAAAAAGAAAAAAATAAAAAAGAAAGCAAAGACCAGCAGGGCTCTGACCAGGAAGAGTCTAAACCAAAACAGACCTCTAAAGAAACAAGTGAAGGATCAGACACGAAGACTGAAACAGGGAAATTCAAGAAAACCAAGAGTGTTAAAACATTTGAAAAGAAAACTTCAGATCAGGACAAGAAAAAGCAAGAGACTCAAAAAGATCAGGAGCAAGTGATTCAGCAGCCGGAAACAGTAGAGCCGGAGAAGGTACCGGAAGTGAGCGAATATATTTTACCGGAAAGCAATCAGCGCTACTTGCAAAAATCTGATTTGGCTGGTCTATCGGCTGAAGAATGCAGGATTGCCCGGAATGAGATCTATGCCCGGCATGGCCGACGCTTTGCCGATCAAGGATTGCAGGCTTATTTTAATGAGAAAAGCTGGTATATGGGAACGATTGAGCCAAATGATTTTAATGAAAATGTATTTAATCAATATGAAGTAGCCAATAAAGATTTAATTATCCAATTTGAAAAAGAGCAGGGGTACCGCTAATGCCAGTAAGATGGAAAATAATTTTAAGCCTGATGGTGATGATCGGTTTGCTATCAGCGGGTGGATTTTGGGTCTATCAACGCAGTCAATTGATATCAAACAATATGCCAGAGGCCTTGAAAACAGAAGATTTGGGAGGAAATGAAACCCGTCATCAGGTCAGTCAGTCAGCACCAAAACAGCTGATTCAAAATGCAAAGACACAGATCGAAAATAGCCAGTCCAAGGAAAAAGAAGGATCAGAGGCCAAAAATAAAAAAGAAAAAACTTTGGCTAAGGCTGAAAATGGAAAAACGTCTGAAGAAAACTCCAAGGATCAGGCCATTTCTTCCGATCAGCAAGGATCAAGTGAAAATCGGCAGAAATCGGAAGTTGGTGAAAAAAAGTCGGCACCAAAACAGCTGATTCAAAATGCAAAGACACAGACCGAAAATAGCCAGTCCAGGGAAAAAGAAGGATCAGAAGCCGAAAATAAAAAAGAAAAAACTTTGGCGGAGGTTCAGAATGGGAAAACGGCTGAAGGAAAACCAAAGAATCAGGCCATTTCCCTAAACCAGCAAGGATCAAACGAAAACCGGCAGACCAGGCAGGCCCAATCAGATCCGGAAAAAAGCCGGGAAAGCAGAGAAGAAAAAAGTCAAGCGGATGCCAAGGAGCAGCCGCTGGTGGAAAGCGCTCAGGGAGTAGCAGCAGATGGCCAGGAAAAAAGTCAGACAAATGCAGCGACAGCTAAGCAGTTGCTGGTGGTGATTGATGCCGGTCATCAAAAAGTCGGCAATCGTGAGCATGAACCAATTGGCCCAGGGGCAGTAGTGACCAAGCCCAAAGTATCCAGCGGAACCAGAGGTACGATCACCGGCCTTTATGAATACGAACTTAATTTGATCGTTTCTCTAAAACTACAGCAGGAATTGGAGGAGCGGGGATATCAAGTGATAATGGTTCGAACTGAGCATGATGTAAATATCAGTAATTCAGAAAGAGCTAAAGTGGCCAATGATGCTCAGGCCGATGTCTTTCTCAGGATCCATGCCAATGGCTCGGACAATGCCTCCACCAATGGGGCAATGACCATTTGTCAGACAGCTAAAAATACGTTTAACGGACATTTATATCAGTCAAGTAAATTGCTGTCAACCAATGTTTTAGATGAACTGGTCCGGGCCACCGGCTGTCGCAGGCAATATGTATGGGAAACCGATAGTATGAGCGGGGTAAATTGGTCGCAGGTACCGGTCACCATTGTGGAAATGGGTTATATGACTAACCCCGAAGAAGATCAACGAATGGCTACAGACGAATATCAGCATAAGATCGTTCAGGGGATCGCCAATGGGGTTGATCAGTATTTTTTAAACACGAAAACTCTGAAGTAAATTGAGAAAAAGATGCGCGGGTAAGAGAATGTGATTATATAACCGATGCGATTTTTCAGGGAGGGAGAGTCATGTACTTCAGTCAAAGAACAAAGCGGATAGATTTAATTTGTTTGGTCCTGGTGGCGCTTTCCTGTTTTGTGCGTTTGCTCGCCCAAAAGGTGGAATTGCCGTTTTCCTATAATAATCTTATTTTTTTCCTGTACACCTTTGCTTTGCTGCTCTGGTCAAGACAGCTGCAAATTCGGATCCTGCAGCGGCCGGTGCGCTGGTATTTATTTCAGTCAGCGGTGTTGATGATTTTTTGGATGGGCCTTCGGACTTTAAAATATACTTATATTCCAAAGGGCCATGTGATTGGGCGGTATGTCGATTATCTATATTATTTGCCAATGCTTTTTATCCCGCTGTTTATCCTGTTTTCGGTCCTGCATATCGGCAAGGCCGAAGATCAGGGGATCAACCGCTTTTGGAAATTACTATATCTGCCGTCAACATTATTATTGGCTTTGATTTTAACCAATGATCTGCATCAGAAAGCCTTTTGGTTTTATGGCCATCCGGAACGGTGGACGGGGACGGATGTACAGTATAGGGCCATTTATTTTGCGGCTATGATTTGGATCGGCTGTATGCTATTGGCGGCCCTGATTGCAGCTTTGATGCGCTGCCGTGTTCCCGGCATCAGAAAAAGAATTTGGCTGCCGATTCTGCCGATTGCCTTTGGCGCAATGTATGCTCTGGTTTATATGATTCAAACTGATTTTTCATATCTGGTGTTGGAGATGATTAAACCGCCGGAGGTTGGCAGTTTTGTACTGGCAGCTTTTATCGAGTGCCTGATATTGGTGCGTTTATTTCCCGTTAATGATAATTATGGCAATTTTTGGAATATGGCTTCAATTGGTGCTGGAATTATGGATGACAATAATGCTTTTTGCTATGTTTCGGATAAAAGCCTGGCGGTGACACCGGAACAGGTGAAAGTAGCACAAACTCAGCCGGTCGTTTTGCCTGATGGCAATATGGTATTAAAAAGTCAGCCGATCGATGGCGGTATTAGCTATTGGCTGAAAGATATTTCCCAGATCAATCATTTGAACAAGGAGCTGGCGAATTATGTTGATGTCTTGCAGGAAGAGAACGATTTGATCGATGCGGAAAATCAATTGATGGCCAGTCAGATTCAAATCGAAGAACAAAGTCGGCTTTATGATGCCATTGCGTCTGATGTCCGTGATCAGGTAAATGTATTGGAAAGTTTATTTGCGGGTTTTTCCGGAAATACTGCCGAAAAACGAAAGGCCATTCAAGATGCGAATGTGCTGGTGGCCTATATCAAACGGCGGGCCAATTTAATGCTGCTGGCAGACCAAATGGAAGAAATATCGGGTAGTGAACTGACGTTGGCGATTTATGAACTATTGGAAGCTTTGAAGTTATGCGGCATATCATGTGCGGCGGATATCAAGGAAATTGCGGCTTTGCCATCAGCAGTGGTGCTTATTTTTTATGAATTTATTGAGCAGGTGGTTGAAGCGGCTTTGCCAAATTCCAGGGCAATTATGTTGTACCTGGCATTAGCCGGAAATCAAATTTGTTTGAAGATAGAGGTAGATACTTCTATTTACTTGCCAGTAGATGTCTGGCAAACTAAAATAAAAAACCAGAACGGAACATTAGAAATAAAAGAATCCGATGGAACAGAATATATTTCTTTGCTGCTGCCTTGCTGCCAGATGGAAATGATGGCAGGAAAGGAGCAAAAATGATTTATCAAATGACAGATATTGACCGGATTTCATTGGCGATTGTAGGAATGATCCTTTTAACAGTGTCGATTTTTCAGTTGGTATATATGATTGGTTTGCGGATAAAGGGAAAGCTCCTGTTTTTTTCTATTATTATGACCATTGCCACCTTTTTGCTGACCCAGGGGATCGCAGATCTAAATGGGGAAGAAACGTCCTGGTGTTTTTTTATTTGTTCTCAGTCCGTTAAGACGATCTGGTTTTGGTTTAGCGGGATCGCGGTGATCCAGGCAGCGATCAGGGTGAGCTTTTTGGCTGCAAAACAAAATATGCTGACCGCCGATTCGATCAGGGAAAGTTTGAATGCGCTACCTGATGGTATTTGTTTTTCAACTTTGGATGGGCATCCTTTACTGGTGAATAAACAGATGCATAAGATCAGTCAGCAATTGTTTGGCGATGGGATGGTCAATGAAAGATATTGTTATGAACGCTTGCTGGCGCGTGATTTTAATGAGGAAACCATTGTTTTAAGTACTGAGAACCAGACAGTTCTTCAAATTCAGGATTTTTTCTGGAGCTTTCATCGGATCCGGCATGGAGAGATCATTGAAACGATTGCTTATGATGTCAGTCAGCAATATCGGCTAAATAATGAATTATCAGCCAATAAGCAGAAATTAATGGAAATCAATGCCAGACTGAAGCAATATGGTCAGAATGTCAAGGCTATTACCAGAGAAAAAGAAATATTGGCAGCCAAGATGCGGATCCACAATTATCTTGGACGATTTTTGCTGGCTTTGCGTTTAAAATTAGAACAAAGCAATGAGCAAGAGGATAATGATTTAGCAGTTATGTGGCAATACACGGTGGCTGCTCTTAAAAATGAAATTCAAAGGGAAGAAGATGATGATCTGGAAGGACTGCTCCAGGCAGCCTCTGTCTTGGGAATTCGGATCTGTTTGAATGGTGATCTGCCGACTGAAAAAAATATCAGGGAAATTATACTGAAAGCAATTTTTGAATGTATGACCAATACAGCGCGCCATGCTTTAGGTGATGAGACACAAGTGCAAATCAGTTCTGATCAGAAAATAATGTGTGTAATTACAAACAATGGCATACCGCCATGTAAAGAAATAGAGGAAACCGGCGGTCTGGCTAATTTGCGGCGAACGGTTGAACTGGCCGGAGGAATTATGGAAATACAAAGCAGTCCGGAGTTTAGACTGACCATTACATTTGCCCATGGAAAGGAAGAACAATGATAAAAAGTAAGGTTTTAGTCGTCGATGATCAATATATGTCACGCCGTCTTTTTGAAATGTATATCGCCTCCTGTGAGCGTTATGAGTTGGCAGGATCGGTTTCTTCGGCAGCCTATGCTTATGCTTATACGCTTTCCCAAAAAATAGACTTAATTATTATGGATATTTTGATGAATGATGGCTCTAATGGTTTGGCGGTTGCCGAACGGATCAAGAAATCAGACCCGACCATTAAAATCATTGCCGTTACATCAATGCCGGAATGTTCATGGATAGAAAGAGCCAAGGAGATCGGGGTAGACAGTTTTTGGTATAAAGAATCTTCGGAAGAAGCAATTTTGGAAATAATGGATCGGACAATGAAGGGAGAGTCAGTCTATCCGGGGCATTTACCGGCAGTTAAAATCGGATTGGCAGATACCACCGAGTTTACAAGCAAAGAGCTGGAAATTCTGCGAATTTTAACAAGCGGAGTTTCAAATGGAAAAATCGGAGAACGATTAAATATGACGGAAGGCACGGTGAAGCAATATTTAAATCGAATGCTGGTTAAAACCGGTTGCCAAAGCCGAACGGAGTTGGCGGTTAAGGCTAGGGTATCGGGAATTGTGATTGATATGGAGAATGAGGTGTAAATTTCAGAATTTAATTTTGTGCCAGGTACAGGCTGTGTCCAAGTTACTATAAGCTATGGTGAGCCAGTTATTTGCTTAGCTAAAAGCAAAAATTCTCAGAAAAATAAAATGGATTTTAGAAAAATTCAGATACTAACTTTAGTTAGTATCTTTTTTGAATCAAGTATTATAAAATAACATTGTGTAAATTTAATTGAATTGATTTAAAAGAAATCTAAAAGATGTTCTTTTAAATAAATTTCCTTCCTCTGCCCCTGCTGAAAGCAGTAGGGGTCTTTTTTTCTTTATAATGGATTTTTCTGATTCAAATCCGAAAATAGTTAAACAAGATATATGTTTATGATCTGATTTAAGTTGATGGTTGGTAAAAGAGATGATTAGAACATTAAGAAAAATATTTTTTAAAAAACTGAAAATTATGCTTGACAGCTTTAAAAAACTGTGTTATCATCCGAAACATAACAATTTAACATTTAAATGCGTTGAAGAGAAAGAGTAGAAAACCGGAATTTTCAGAGAGTACATGGCTGGTGAGAATGTATAAGGAAAGTTTTTGAAACACATCTTGGAGCAGGTAAGGCGAATGACAGTAGTTTTATCCGGAGCTCGCACCCGTTATGTGCAAGGGTATGATAGTACCCGCTGAGGATAATGTCGTGAGGCATTATTGAATAAAGGTGGAACCACGAGAGCAGCTCTCGTCCTTTGGATTAGTCCAAAGGACGGGAGCTTTTTTGATGCGCGCAAGGGAAATGAATGCGACCACGAAGTGGGCATATTCATTTCCCGGCACATCACCGACAAAATCACAAGTGCGAAGCACGACTGACACGGAGTGGCAGGATTTTGTTGGTGGTAGACCTAAGTTTATTGGCATCGTAGTGTGGATCAACGGCTGCGAAGCAGACATTTACATTTTGCGATGCTTCACCGTCAGACAGGAAGCACCAAAGGTGCGGCAAATGCGAAGCATTTGGTCTGACGGTGGAGAAAACCTGACCACGAAGTGGGCATATTCATTTCCCGGCGCATCACCGACAAAATCACAAGTGCGAAGCACGACTGACACGGAGTGGCAGGATTTTGTTGGTGGTAGACCTAAGTTTATTGGCATCGTAGTGTAGATCAGCGGCTGCGAAGCAGACATTTCCATTTATCCTCAGGCTGACATATCAGTTCAGCCATAGAAAAAAGAAAAACATTGGAAAAGAAGAGTCTCAGAATCAAGAAAGGAAAAGAAAAATGAAAAAATTAATGCGAATTTTAATAGTGATGGTTTGTGTGTTAGGTTTGAGTGCGTGCAGTAATAGTGCAAATAAAGAAAATGCCAATAATAACAGTGCAGAGAAGAAAGAATGGATCATTGGCCTGGATGATACTTTTGCACCCATGGGCTTTCGGGATGAAAAAAATGAATTGGTCGGATTTGATGTTGAGCTGGCTAGGGCAATTGCTGAGATTGAAGGATGGCAATTAAAATTTCAACCAATTGATTGGGCAATGAAAGAAAAAGAACTGCAAAGTAAAAATATTGATATGATTTGGAATGGCTATACCATTACACCACAGCGTCAGGAAAAAGTAGCATTTAGTGAGCCGTATCTGGCGAATCGTCAAATTGTAATTGTGATGTCAACTTCATCGGTCCAGACTTTAGCTGATCTGGCTGGGAAAAGTGTGGCTCTGCAAGCAGAGTCCTCGGCTTTGACAGCAGTCAGGAATAAGCAGGGATTTGCCGAAAGCTTAAAGGAAATTCCGGAATATGCCACCAATACAGAAGTATTCCGGGATCTGGAAGTTGGCCGGGCTGATGCGATTGTAGTGGATGAGGTATTGGCCAGATATTATATGAAAACCAAAGGTGAAGAGGCCTATCGTGTATTGCAGGAAGACCTGGGGGCTGAGGAATTTGGAATTGGTGTGCGTAAGGAGGATACAAAATTATTGGAGGCCCTGAATAAAGGTATGAAAACATTAAAGGAAAATGGAAAATATGATGAAATTTATGGGAAATGGTTTTCGGAAAATTAGAGGCATTGGTTTAACTGGCTGGAGCAGTCAAGTACCTGAAAAGAGATATGGAAGATTTGTGGGCTGAGCCGGTTTAGTGTAGCCGAAAAGATTACATTTTCAGTAATAGCATTACACTTAAATACAGTCAGAATAATATGAAATATTATGTGGGAAAGGGAAAGTTATGTGGAAGATGTTATTGCCAATGACTGGTGAAGGATTTAAAGTATCTATTTCCGTGTTTTTGATTACATTGGTATTTTCATTGCCATTAGGGGTAGTGGTTGCGGCCTTGAGGCGAAGTGGCAGCCGACTGGTGCAAAATCTGGTGGCCGGATATATTACTTTGATGAGAGGAACTCCGCTTTTATTGCAACTGATGTTTTTGTTTTTTGGCTTTCCTTTTGTACCGGTGATCGGCTATGCCTTTGGCCGGTACGAGGCGATTGCCATTGCATTTGTATTAAACTATGCTGCTTATTTTGCGGAAATTTTCCGGGGCGGGATCCAGTCGATTGATATTGGACAATGGGAAGCAGGAGCGGTACTGGGATTGACCCGGTTTCAAACCTTTACCCGGATCATTTTACCGCAGGTTATTAAAAATGTGTGGACAGCAGTCGCCAATGAGGTGATTACTTTAGTCAAAGATACTTCTCTGGTTTATATTCTTGGGGTCAGTGACTTGATGAAGGCAGCCAAGTCAGTATCGAATACTTTTTCCAGCTTTACGCCATATCTTTTTATTGGTGCTATTTATTTATTGATTATTGCAATATTAACCAAATTGCTCAGTTATGTGGAAAAGAAAATGGAATATTATTGAAAGCTGAGTTATTAGGCAAACAGGAGTTGAAAATGAGCTTACAAGTAAAAGCATTAAGCAAGTCTTATGGGAATAATATAGTTTTAAATCAGGTTTCATTTGTTGTTCAGCCAGGGGAGATTGTATGTCTGAGAGGAAAATCCGGTGAGGGAAAGACCACCTTGCTGCGCTGCCTTAATCGACTGGAAAAACCGGATAGTGGACAGATCCTGATAGATGAAATTGATATAATGGTTGAAAATAAAGGCTTGTCGATTGCTGAAAAAATTGGTTTGGTTTTTCAAAACTATAATTTATTTCCCCACAAGAATGTGATGGAAAATCTATTGCTGGCTCCCCGACTTTTAAAGCAGGGGGAAAATGAAATGAAAAAGCGGGCAGTAGAGTTATTAAAACAATTGGGAATTGAAGATAAGGCCGATCAATATCCGTTTCAGCTTTCCGGTGGGCAAAAACAAAGAGTGGCAATTGCCAGAGCATGTATGCTTTCGCCGCAAGTGCTTTGCTTTGATGAGCCGACTTCAGCCTTAGACAGAGAAAGTATTGAAGGAATTTGCCGGATCATGCTGGACTTATCAAAGCAAGGGATGATGATACTGATTGTTACTCATGACGAAGAATTTGCCGAGCGCATAGCGATGCGCTCTTTGGTTTTGGAGAAGGGGAGGATGACAGAGGGGGATGCGAAAGGTGATGACACTAAATTTAATCTGTTTGTGAAATAGAAATGTCCACGGTATACTATATATGATGATTTATATTTTTCGCTTGGAAAAATTGATCTTATGTATTGTTTTGTTGAGTAAAGGAGAATTTTTAAAGGAAATTTTTGCAAATTAAATTATGAAAAGCCTTTGAATACCAGATTGGAGCAAGGAAATAGGAAATGTAAAAACAGGCAAAAAAGAGAGGAAGTTGTTTTGAAACTTTTTCGTGGTAGTAACATTAAAGTCAAAAACCCAATTATTCAGCCTAATTTACGCTTTTTCGCAGCATATCAGGGGTGATGAATATGAGTAAACAATCTGATTTTTTTATTTATTTGCTAGAGCGATATGCGGAATATAAAAAAGAAATACATGGATGTTTTGAAACAGTGGGATGAGTTGGGAATTACTCAATGAGTATATGATATGTATGATTTTTATCATACTGAGCATTTGGAAAATGCATTTAAAGATATTGATCATTTCATTCAAACCGGAAAGCCGGCTTGGTAGAATATGAGAAGACTTTTGCTTTGGAAGAAGAACTTCGGAGGCAAAAGTTTTTTATATAGTATGGGAAATTATTGCCTGCTCTGGAGACTTGGCAAACAGAAGAATGACATAGTTCAAAAAAACCGAACAGGGATCCATTTCTTAACAAACAAAACTTGAAAATATAAATAAATAGGGATATAATAATTAAAACAAAAGCTTTTTTAAGAAAATTTCATATCATACTAAAAATTATATGGTAATGGTTTTACTTACCAGAATAATTTGTATAATTTTTTTGATTTGAAATGAATAACTCAACTTTCCCACGTTCCCTGGAACAGTCTTTTTTATGGCGTGTGCCGCGGAAGCATCTTTTCGTAGAAAAGTGCGAAAGCGGTGTGTAACCGCAAGCCACTTTACAAAGTAAGTTGCGAAAGCGGGGGAACCCATGTGCCCGCTCTCCGGAGCGGGATAGAGCCAAAAAAGACTGTGGGAAAGTTGAGTGAATAAATACAACAAATTATCAAAGGCATTTTAAGCGGATGGATCAGTAAAAGAATGATAATGACTATAAGGAGGAACCTATGTTAGCGGTTGGAACTAAGGCGCCTGATTTTAAATTACCGGATCAAAATGGGATAATTCATACCCTGGAAGATTATCGGGGGCAAAAGGTTATTTTATATTTTTATCCCAGGGATAATACTCCGGGCTGTACTGCTCAGGCTTGCGGTTTTGCTGACTTGCATCCGCAATTTGGCGAAAAAGGCGCAGTGGTACTGGGAGTGAGTAAGGACAGTGAAGCTTCACATAAAAAATTTGAAGAAAAGTATCAGCTGCCCTTTCCTTTGCTGGCGGACACCGAATTAAATTGTATTAAAGCCTATGATGTTTGGCAGGAAAAAAATATGTATGGCAAAAAAGTGATGGGAATTGTCAGGACCACTTATTTAATTGATGAAACAGGCATTATCATCAAAGCATTTGATAAAGTTAAGGCAGCCGATAATCCGGCGCAAATGCTTCGTGAATTGAATTAGAGTAACTACACGATAATTTTTAACTGTAAGTGCCTGAATAATTGGCTTTGCTTGCAAAACCAATGTCCACGCGGGCAATTCGTATAGCCGATTGCCCGGGGACTGTGGCCAGGAATTTAATGCGAAGCATTTGGTCTGATGGCGGCAAACAGTTTGCTAACTTTTAAATTCCAGAAAGAAAGAATATTATGAAGATTATTATTTCCCCAGCCAAAAAAATGAATATGGATACTGATACCTTTGCAGTCACTGCTCTGCCAGGATTTATCAGGCAGGCGGAGGTATTAAGTCAAGTCATCAAACAATTATCCTATGAAGAGGCTAAGTCCCTGTGGAAATGCAATGATAAATTAGCTGAGCTTAATTTTGAACGGTTTGCACAAATAGATTTAAGAAAAAACTTAACCCCGGCGATTTTGGCGTATGAGGGTTTGCAATATCAGCATATGGCGCCAAAGGTATTTACTGAAAAAGCAATTAACTATGTGCAAGAACATTTACGGATATTATCCGGCTTTTATGGACTGCTGGCACCCTTTGACGGAGTGACGCCATACCGCCTGGAGATGCAGGCCAAATTATATGTGGATGGGAAAAAGAATCTATATGATTTTTGGGGAGAGAGCTTATACCAGGAATTATTGGATGAGGATAGAATAATTTTAAATTTGGCATCCAAAGAGTATTCGCAGGCAATAGAAAAATATATTCAGCCGCAGGATACTTTTGTGACCATTGAATTTGGCGAGTTAGTTAATGGTAAAGTCAAGCAAAAAGGTACTTTAGCTAAGATGGCAAGAGGAGAAATGGTCCGTTTTTTAGCAGAAAATCAAATTAATGATCTGGACAGGATAAAAGAATTTACAGGTATGGGATTACATTTTTCGGAGGAGTGGTCAGATGCCAAGACAATGGTATTTATCTAAAAAATGTAAAAAATGAAATTTTCACTTGACAAATTATTCAGGTTCCTTTATGATAATGATAGTCATTATCAATTACATCAAAGGAGGATTATTTGCGAGTGATATTTCAATCTGCAAATGCTACTGATCAAAGGAATACACTAGTTTTATAAAGAGAAAAACAAGTTGTTCGATAACAATAATCAGTATCATTTGTACCATTATATAATAAAAATGACTAAATGTAAAGAGTGAAATTCAGATAGCAAAAAACGTAATTATGAAAAAAGACAATCAAGCAATGGAAAATCAAAAAATGGTAACTATTTCAAAAATGACCTCTGCCTTGAAAAAAGGTACAGCCTTAATTTTGGCTCTGACTTTGCTGTTGACTTTAACCGCCTGTCAAAAAGGTGGAGAGCAAATGAATGATCAGGCAAAAGAAAAGACTCAAGAAAAAACTCAAGAAAAAACAACCAGTCAAAATGATGAAAAGAAGTATAAAATTATGGCTACTTCTACTATGCTAACTGATTTGGCAAAAATTATTGGTGGAGATAAGGTTGAAGTCAAGGGACTGATGGCAGCGGGAGTAGATCCTCATTTATATCAACCGACCGCCGGCGATATTACTAAGCTTCAGGAAGCTGATATGGTAGTAATTAACGGCCTGCATTTGGAAGGGCAAATGGGAGAAGTCTTTTCCAGGCTGGAATCAGCCAATAAATTAGTGGCTGAAGTTGGTAAGTCGATTCCCGAAGATAAATTACTGAGTTTTGATGAATCGCCGCATGATCCGCATATTTGGTTTAGCGTTGCCAATTGGAAGTTGGCGGCTCGTAATGTGACCGATACATATATTAAATTAAGTGAAAAAGATAAGCAATATTTTGAAGATAATTATGCCAAATACGTCAAGGAACTGGATGAGTTGGATGCTTATATCAGAGAACAAATCGCCCTGGTGCCGGAATCAGCCAGAGTATTGATTACCGCTCATGATGCATTTAATTATTTTGGAGAAGAATATGGTTTTGATGTTCGCGGTCTGCAGGGAATTTCGACTGAATCGGAAGCGGCGCCCTCAGATGTCAGAGAATTGGCAGGATTTATTGTTGAAAACAAAATCAAGGCCATCTTTGTAGAATCATCCGTACCGAAAAAGACTGTTGAAGCTTTACAAGAAGCGGTCAAAGCCAAGGGTTTTGATGTTGCTATCGGTGGTGAGTTATACTCCGATTCTTTGGGAACCGGTGCTGCCGAGACTTATATTGGTATGTTTAAAGAAAACATTGATGTCATAGTGGGGGCATTAAAATAAAAATTAAGAGGATAATGGGGGCATTTAATCATGAAAAAAGAGGAAAATTATATTATTAATGTTGAAGACATGACAGTTGCCTACCATGTAAAACCTGTACTTTGGGACGTGGATTTCCACGTCCCTGAGGGCGTTTTAATGGCAGTGGTCGGACCGAATGGTGCAGGGAAATCAACTTTGATCAAAGCCATGCTGGGGCTTTTAAAACCGGTGTCGGGGACGGCTCTTTTTTGGGGTAAGCCTTATCAGACCCAAAGAAAACGGATTGGCTATGTTCCGCAAAGAGGCAGTGTTGACTGGGACTTTCCAACTACAGTGCTGGATGTTGTTTGCATGGGGCGCTATGGTGCGGCCGGTTGGATTAAGCGGATTGGCAAGGCAGAAAAGAAAATGGCCCTGGAAGCTCTTGATAAAGTTGGGATGCTGGAGTTTAAAAATCGTCAAATCAGCCAGTTGTCCGGTGGCCAGCAGCAAAGGGTTTTTCTGGCCAGAGCACTGGTTCAGGATGCGGAAATTTATTTTATGGATGAACCATTTCAGGGAGTTGATGCGCGGACAGAAAAAGCGGTGATTGATATTTTAAAAGCGCTTAGAGATACTGGAAAAACAGTAGTAGTAGTTCACCATGACCTCCAGACAGTGCCGGAATATTTTGATTGGGTGACTTTGCTGAATACACAGTTAATTGCCAGCGGACCAACGGCAGAAGTATTTACGGAGGAAAATTTGAAAAAAACCTATCGGACTTCCGGTGAAGCTATAAAGGAGTGAGGATATGAATGTATTTTCAGATTATACTACTCAAATTGTAGCGCTGGGAGCAATGCTTTTAGGAATATCAGCTGGTATGCTTGGTAGTTTTGTGGTTTTAAAGAAGGAAGCGCTGGTTGGTGATGCGATTTCTCATTCGGCACTGCCGGGAATTTGTTTGGCCTTTATGGCCTTTGGTGCCAAAGACACCAATTTGTTTTTATTTGGTGCAGTGGCAGCCGGCTTGCTCTCTATTTTTGTAGTCAAAACTGTGGTCAAATATTCTAAAATTAAATTTGACAGTGCTTTGGCCATTATTTTATCTTCTTTTTTTGGCTTAGGTTTGGTGCTGATGACTTATATTCAAAGAATTCCCAATTCCAATCAGGCGGGAATGGAAAAATTTATTTTTGGACAGGCATCGACTATGCTGAAAAGAGAGGTCTATGAATTACTGGCAGTCGGTGTGGTCTTAATTATTTTGATCATACTGTTTTGGAAAGAATTAAAACTCTATGTCTTTAATCCGGAATATGCTGATAGTTTAGGTTTTTCAACCAGAAAAATCAGCTTTTTATTGTCGGCCATGACAGTACTGGCGGTAGTGGCCGGACTGCAAACGGTGGGAGTTATTTTAATGAGTGCCATGCTGGTTTCACCGGCAGTTGGAGCCAGACAATGGACAGACCGACTTTCCATTATGGTTCTTCTGGCCGGAATATTTGGTGGTTTATCTGGACTGATTGGTACATTGATCAGTTCTTCAGTTCGCAATATGCCGACCGGACCGGCGATTGTTCTGGTGCTGAGCATTTTTGTCCTGATCAGTTTGGTCTTTGCACCAAATCGGGGACTGTTATGGCGGCAGATCAGGCATTATCAAAATGTAAAGAGTATTGGCCGCGATAAAGTGCTGATGAATTTATATTATTTATCCAGACAGCATGAAAATGAGCATGCCCATGCAATTGAGGCCATTTGTATGAGTTGCGATAAAAAAATTGAAAAACAATATCGCCAGATTTTGGAAAAACTGGTGGAAATGGGATATGCTGCTCAGGCGCAAAAGGATTGCTATGTGATTACCACAGAGGGGCGGAACCACTTGACAGAGAATGGATTGATAAAGGAGGCAAATTATGGTTTACTTTGAGATTCAATTGATTGCAGTGGTGGTGGTGGCCGCCTGTGCTATTCCCGGTACCTTTTTGATTTTGCGGCAAATGTCAATGATGACAGATGCAATTAGTCATACCGTTTTATTGGGAATCGTGCTGGCATTTTTTGTCACTCATGACCTGGGCTCGCCTCTGTTAATTGCAGGAGCTGCATTGATGGGACTTTTTACAGTATATTTTACGGAAGTGTTGAACCGGACCAAACAAATGTCAGAAGATTCAGCGATCGGGATTGTCTTTCCGTTTTTATTTAGTATTGCCATTTTGCTGATTTCCATGCTGGCTAAAAATGTGCATTTGGATACCCGCTGTGTGCTTTTGGGAGAATTGATTTTTGCGCCCTCTCAGCGGCTGGTGGTTGACGGGGCTGATCTTGGTCCGCGTGCATTATATACCATGGGCTTTATTTTACTTTTGAATATTGGATTTGTGGTCATTTTCTTTAAAGAATTAAAATTGACGACCTTTGATGAAAATTTGGCAGTGGCCTTAGGTTTTTCACCGGTAATCATGCACTATGCCCTGATGAGTATTGTGTCGATTACAGCTGTCGGTGCTTTTGAAGCAGTTGGATCGGTGCTGGTAATTGCCTTTATGATTGGGCCGGCAGCTACGGCATATCTTTTAACCAAAGATATAAAAAAATTATTGATTTTAAGTGTGCTTATTGGGGCGGCTAATGCAATTGCCGGTTTTTGGCTGGCGATGTGGATTGATGTATCCATTTCCGGGATGATGGCAGTGGTGACCGGACTTAGCTTTGGACTGGTGTTTGTCTTTGGCAAGGACAATGGCTTGGTGGCAATCGCCAGACGGCGCAGGCAACAGGCCAAAGAATTTGCCGACTTAACCATGCTCTTTCATATTTTCCGCCACGAAAACAGTCCGCGGGCCGAGATTGAAAATGGAATTGCTACGATTTCCAAGCATTTGAATTGGAAAGAAACCAAAATTGAAGCCAGAGCGGCCGATTTAATCGGTCGGGGATTTTTGGTTAAGGAAAACAAGAAACTAATTTTAACAGAAGCAGGCCAGTCTTTTTTGGCTCTATCCCGCTCCAAGGAGCGGGCACATGGGTTCCACTTTCGCAACTTGCTTCGCAAGATTGCTTTCGTTCCCACCCATTTAACGAGCTTAAAAAAGACTGTTCCAAGGAACGTGGGAAAGTTGAGTGTATAATGTAGCTGCAATTCTCTCCGGCTATGCGGCAAGTATATCAAAGCAAGAAAACTAAAAATAGCAGCAAAATTAAAAAAATAGATTGACATATGCTTTAAATTCCTCTAATCTAATTGTAGAACAATTAGATTAGAGGAATAAGCATATGAAAAAGAAAAAGGAAATCAAAATTCTTTCGCCGTGCGGGATATTAGGTTATGGTTATCCAAAAGAATCATTTATGAACGGAATGCGGATGGAACCGGATGCGATTGTGGTTGATGCCGGCAGTACCGATGCCGGTCCGCATAAGCTGGGAGCCGGAGTGGCGATTGTCAGCCGACAGGCTTGTAAAAAGGACTTAGAGCCAATGATTGTCGAGGGAATGAAGCGTAATATTCCTCTTATTATTGGATCGGCCGGCGGCAGCGGTGCACATGTGCATGTTGTTTGGACAGTGGAGATTATTCGGGAAATTTTAAAAGAACAGCATATGAATGCGAAAGTGGCAGTAATCTGGGGGGATATTGATAAGAACTTAATCAAGGAAAAAATGATAGCCGGAAAAGTTCGGCCATTGGGCAATCTGGTCAAAGAATTGACAGTCCAAAGCTTGACGGAAACAACCGGTGTAGTGGCTCAAATGGGGCATGAGCCGGTAGTTGAAGCCTTAAAGATGGGAGCGGAAATTATTATATGCGGCCGGGCCTATGACCCATCTCCATTTGCGGCAGTTGCCGATTATTATGGGCTTCCGCTGGAATATGGTTATCACGCTGGTAAAATATTGGAATGCGCAGCCCTGTGTGCGGTACCGGGAACAACAAAGGACTGTATGCTGGGAACGATCAGAGGAGATGGTTTTTTGATCACCCCTTTGTCAGAGCAGAGAAAGTGTACCAAATTATCGGTGGCGGCGCATACTTTTTATGAAAAGGAACATCCTTACTTATTGCATGGGCCGGGTTTGTTATTGGATTTACGTGACTGCGAATTCAGGCAATGGGATGAGCACAGCGTTTTTGTAACAGGCAGTCGGTTAAGCCGGCAGTATCCATATGCAGTTAAGCTGGAAGGGGCCAGGAAAGTGGCCTACCGGAGTATTGTGATTGCCGGAGTCAGAGATCCGATTATGATTGCCCGAATTGAGGAAATTGAGGCAGCTGCCAAAGAACAGGTGATGGCCTATTATTCTGATCTTGAGCCGGAGCAGTATCAAATTAATTTTATCAATTATGGGATTAATGGGGTGATGGGTAAATTGGAAACCAGTCATGTCAGGCCACATGAGATCGGCCTGGTGATGGAGGTCATTGCCCAAACCCAGGAGATTGCGGATATGGTTTGTGCCAGCTTGCGTTCAACCTTGCTCCATTATGGTTATGAAGGCCGAAAATCAACAGCCGGCAATTTGGCTTTTCCATTTGCACCAAGTGATATTTCCTATGGACCGGTATATGAATTTTCTGTTTATCATTTAATGGAAATTGAGGATCCTCTTTCCCTGTTTCCGGTTGAATTGATTTCGCTGGAAGAAGATTTGTACTAAGGGATGAGATCCTTTGTAAAACGGCTGTGCTCAGAGGAATCAAACCCGGCAGAAGATGGGAAAGGAAAATTTAATTGGATGACAATCATGACAGAATGAGCCGAATATGTTGATAAGAATATTAAGGAATGGTAAAAATGAATGAAACATAGTCCCCAAAATAGAGGGAAAAATTGAGATATCTTGCGAAAGTTAATGGTGGAGGAGAGAAGATGAAAAAGAGCTTGTATGAACTGGCAAGCGTGATTCGCTCAAAAAACAGCGGACCATTTCAAATTACCTTGGATGTATTATTTGAAGAAGAAAAAATTTATGAAACAGTCAAACGATCCGGTCAAATTACCAGGCAACGGATTGCGCAAATCTATCAAATAGATGAGCAAAAGATCAGGGAATTAGTATTTTTTGATCCGGCACTGGGCTTTAAGATTACCTTTGACCGCACGATTTCTTCGGGAACCTGTTTTGATACTGATGTCTATGGGGCACAACAGCATGTGCCTCTGGGCGAAATTATGATTCCGGTATAGGAGAGAGCTTATGCTGAAAAGTTTAAAAAAAGACCGTGTGCTGTATTTGATGTTACTGCCGACTTTGCTTTTCTTTTTGGTGTTCCATGTTATTCCGATTTTAGGTATGCGGCTGGCTTTTTATGATTATCGAATCAAAGGTGATAATATTTTTGTAGGTTTAAAGCATTTTGAAAAACTGTTTTCGACACCGGTATTTTTTCAGATTTTGAAAAATACTTTGATCATCAGCGCCATGAAAATATTTTTGTTTTTCCCGCTGCCGATTATGTTAGCGATCATGCTCAATGAATTTCGCTCCGGTCCGTTTCGCAAAGGAGTACAAATTGTATCCTATTTGCCGCACTTTTTATCCTGGGTGGTGATAGCCGGAATTTGGATTGAGTTCTTATCGCCGACTACCGGTGTGGTTAATTTGTTTTTAAATCAATTGGGGATGGAAAGCATTGATTTTTTAACGGATAAATCAACCATTCGCTGGGTGCTGCTGGCTTCGGAAAGCTGGCGCTCCATTGGCTGGGATTCCATTATTTATTTTGCTGCGATCTTGGGGATTGATGCAACTCTTTATGAAGCAGCTAAAATTGATGGTGCATCAAGAGGAGCAGTGATTCGCCATATTATTTTACCGGAGCTGGTTGTGACCATGGTAACAGTTTTAATATTAAATATTGGCTTTTTTATGAATGCCGGACTGGATCAGGTATTAAACTTTACCAATGCAGCTGTTAATTCCCGGATTGATATTATTGATACTTATGTTTATCGGGTTGGGCTGGGAAGTTCGCAATATTCCTTTGCAACGGCTGCTAATTTATTTAAAGGCTTAGTTGGCACCACCCTGATTGTCAGCACGCATTTGCTTTCCAGGCGGCTGACCGGAAAGGGAGCATGGTAATGGAAAATATGTAACAAAGTTCCATTTCATGACTGGTTTGGTGCAGAAACCGGCGATATGGAGAGGAGGTATGAAATGAACAGAAAAATCACACCGGCTAAGGTTATTATGGCTTTTATTTTAAGCTTTTTAGCATTGACCATGCTGGTGCCGCTGCTCAATATTTTAGCAAAATCTTTGTCACATCCGGATCTGGTGCATGGCTTAAAAGGCTATCACATTGTACCACGGGGCTTTTCGCTGATCAACTATCAGGTTATCCTGGCTCAGCCGATTGTGATTCGCAGTGTACTCAATTCCTTATTTATCACCGTCACCGGTGTGATTTTAAATATCGGTTTGACCGCCAGTGCCGCTTATGTTTTGACCAGACCAAAGCTGGCCGGCAAAAAGGCCTTTATGTATTTTTTGATTATCATGATGATTTTTGACCCCGGCATCATTCAGGAATACTTTTTAATGAAGAATATCGGTCTGCTCGATAATTTATGGGCAATGGTCATGTATAAGGCAGTTAATGTTTATTACTTAATTATTTTAATGCGTTTTATGGAAAACATTCCGGCTTCGATTGTGGAAGCAGCGACAATTGATGGGGCCGGCCATATGAATATTTTATTTAAAGTTATGATCCCCCTGTGTAAAGTGCCGCTTTTGACTGTCGGTATGTTTTATGGGGTGTACCGGTGGAATGAGTTTTTCCATTCCAGTATTTTTTTAACAGCTAAAAGCAATACCGTTTTGCAGGTCCTGCTGCGGCAATTTGTAGTGCAATCGGATACTCAGGTTATAGTCGGAGCAGCTAATATCCTGGCCAATAATAATATTGCTCAGCTCGATAACGGCTCACTGAAAGCAGCAACCATTGTGGTGGCGATCATTCCGATCTTGCTGCTTTATCCGATTATATTAAAGTATTACACAAGTGATGTGCTTAGTGGAGGTGTTAAGGGCTAGCTTATAGTGTTAAGGAAAAAAAGGAAAAAGTTGAGTTAAGAACCAGGTAGTTGCAATTGATTATATCATTATATTAGGAGGTATTTTATGAAACGATTTTTACGTATAACGGCGGGGATGATGACTTTGGTGATTCTGATGACCTGGCTGGTCGGCTGCAGTAAGCCGGATACAGTCAAGACAGAGAATCAGTCGACCGGAAAACCGGCGGATACAGCTAAGGAGCAGTCTAAAGATGAAAAGAAAGAGGACACAAAAGAGCAGACGGCCGCTCCGGCAGAACCGGTGGTAATTAAGGCGGTGATCAAGGATATGTCACCGGATGATGAAGTATCAGTTACTTTCTTAAAGCATGTTTCCGAAGGTGTGTCTAAAATGCTGGGCCAAAATGTAACAATTGAATTGGTTCCGATTTCTGAGGGCACATATTCAGAGAGCGTGGGATTGCTGCTGCAAAGTGGTAATATTCCGGACTTGATTTATTTCCAGGGCGGTGATTATCAGTTTGCCATCACCCAACAAATTTTAGAGAATTTAAATCCCTATATTGAAAAGTCGGAATATATTAAAAAAATGCTTCAGCCAAGCAATGCCGAGCGCTTGAAAAATTATCCATATCTGCTGTGGTTATCGCCCGACCGGATTAAAGTACCGGTTGTTCGGGAAGATTGGCTTAACGCAACGGAAAGTGGCAAAAAATTGTTAGAGGACCCAAGTCCTGAAAATTACAAGGCATTTTTTAGAGAAATCAAGGAAAAAAACAAGGCCAAGGCAGCATACACTGTGCCGGGCAATATCGCTGAACTGGATACTGTCTTTAATGCTGCTTTTGGGGTGAACACCACTTGGGTAAAACAAGGCGACAGCTATGTATATAGCAAAATTACTGATGGTGAAAAAAATAAACTGGCTTTTTATGCCAGCTTGTATAAGGAAGGGTTATTTGACAATGAATGGCTATCCAAAAAATGGGATACCAAAGAACAGGCTTTTTATACCGGTGAAGTGGCAGTGGTAGCCGGTACGGAGGGAGCAGTTGTCAATATTTATAACAGTAAGATGATTAAGCAAAATGGAGAAACTGCTAAATTGGTAGTTTTGCCACCGGCCAAAGGACTGGGACAAAGCTATACATCAAGTAATGTCAGCAAAGAAAGCCGGGGTTGGGCAATTAGTGCTTATTCTGAACATAAAGAACAAGCCTTTGCGATTTTGGAGTATATGGCCAGTCCGGAGGGACAAATTCTGGATAAATTAGGTTATGAGGGAGAACAGCATAAACTGGAAGATGGAGTATATACCTTGACTGATAAAATTTCAGAATGGTATGCTCGTTTTCATGAGTCAACCGCTGCTTTTGATGTTAAATTTAATCCGCAAACGCCATTTTTCTCCGAGCCGGCAGAAAATTCGCTGAATATGGTATCTAAGTACTTGAGTTTTGATAATGCATTTGTTATTCCTGGTGATTATATTACCAATTGGGATGCCGGCCAGTCCCTGTATCTGGAATATGCGGCTGATGTGATCAGCGGCAAAAAATCAATCGATACTTTTGATGATTTTGTCACAGAATGGACTCAAACCGTTGGACCGGAAATTACGGAGTATGCCAATAAAAATATTAAGTAAATTTCTGGCTTGAATGTTTTTTAGCGGAATGCTGAGAATCGGGCGACTTTGACAAAGAAACGCAGGATTGGCGGATACAGAAAGTCGGGTCGCCCATGCAAAGAGCAATGCCCAAAGAGGCGAAAAATACCAGTGATGAAATTCAGTAAGCGATTGTCGATCGCTTAAGCGGCCTTGTTCTAAAGATAAAAATGCGTTTAGGGAGTAATTGGGAAAATTGACCCGGGCGATAATACTAAAAAGAACGGTCAAGAGAGAAAAACAAACAGGGAAAGTAAAAAGGACAATCCGATGCAGAAAAGAGGAGAATGTGAAAACAAAACAGTTTTTATGTGCAAATAAAGAAGTTGCACTGGATAAGGCAATTGGTTCATTAATTGGTCTGGCGATTGGTGATTCTTTGGGAGATGCAGCCAGAAAGCCTGATCAACAAAGAGATTACGGGTTTACCACTGATTTTCACCAAGGGGCTTCCTGGAGTACGGATGATACGGAATTTGCTTTAATGACGGTTGACACGATTTTACGGGCCGGTGGTGATTTTACCTCAGCCGATGTAGTGGCAGCCTGGATGCAACATGTGGCGACGGAAGATGAGTTGAAACGCGGTGGAGTCAGTGAAGTTGAGGCTTGCCGGAATTTGCGGCGGGGAATTCGGCCACCCGATTCAGGCCGCTTTAACCCTTATTATATGAGTGACGGAGCCGCCATGCGTAGCGGACCGATTGGTATCTTATGTGCCGGTGATCCGGAACGGGCGGCCAGATTGGCGGAAATTGATGCCTCAATCAGTCATCATATGGATGGTATTTGGGGGGCACAGGCAGTGGCGGTGGCGGTTTCACTGGCTATGGTCGATGCCGGAATGGATGAAATTTTAGCAGCCGTACGCCAGGTTGCACCGCCGGATTCATGGTTGCGCAATAGTTTGGACAGAGCTTTTGCCATTGTCGAAAACGCAAATTATCAAATTGCTGAGGCGTGGATGCCGCTGCATGACCAATTATTTTCCACTCATCGCTCAACGGTAGCAGAGGCTTTGCCTGAAGTTTTCGGCTGCTTAAAATTGGAACATCGATCTTTTAAGTCCGGACTGTTGCTGGCTGCTAACTTTGGACGGGATGCCGATACTATTGGTGCAGTCGCCGGAGCGATTTTAGGAGCAAAGTATGGTGCCAAAGGAATTCCAGCAGCCTGGATTGAAAAAACCAGATACCCTTCCGGTACCTGTTTGTCCTTTACCAGGGGAATTGATATTATTGATTATGCCACTCGTCTGGCAGAATTGATTCGGGAATAAAAGCAGCCGGATAATTACAGAGATGAGAAAGGATCAGCCAGATTAGTTGATCATTTGCTGCGGCCGGTTCGTGAGCCGGTCTTTTTTGACGGATGGGTGAAAAGTGTTTTTTCGGAAAAAAGTGAAGGAAGCGGGATAGAACGCAGAAAGATGACAGAATAGTTGAGCTGATCATTATAAGAAAAAATTAATTGAGAAATCATAAGAGAGGATGGAATATGATAAGGAATTATTTGGAAAAGGTATATGCCGGCTTTTTAGGTATGAATATCGGAATCCGTTTAGGAGCACCGGTTGAGCCGCTGAACTGGACTTATGAGAGAATTTATAAAACTTATGGTGATATTACCGATTATGTGAAAGATTATAAAAATTTTGCAGCTGATGATGATGCCAATGGCCCGGTTTATTTTTTAAGAGCTTTGGTGGATGAAGCAACCGATGGTCAGCTGACTCCACAGCAGGTGGCAAATGCCTGGCTGAACTATGCCCGTGAAGGCGTAGGGATGTTTTGGTGGGGAGGATATGGTGTCAGTACAGAGCATACTGCTTATCTTAATTTAAAGAAGGGAATTCCGGCTCCACAGTCCGGCTCAATTGCCCAAAATGGACAAACGGTAGCTGAGCAAATCGGTGGTCAGATTTTTATTGATACCTGGGGACTGGTTTGCCCGGCTGATCCGGATAAGGCGGCGGATTTTGGAGAGGCTGCGGCCAGTGTATCTCATGATGGAAATGGAATTTACGGAGCCAGATTTTTTTGTGCCTGTATTGCCGAAGCTTTTGTGGAAAATGATATTCAAAAAATTATCGAGCGGGGCTTGCAGTCTATTCCGAAAGACTCCACTTATGCCCAGGTGACCAGGGCGGTTATTGATTTTTACCGGGAAAATCCAAATGATTGGCGGGCCTGTATGCAAATGCTGTTTGATCACTGGGGTTATGACCGCTATCCCGGAGTTTGCCATATCATTCCTAATGCTGGTGTTTGTATTTTGGCCATGCTTTATGGCCGGGGGAAATTGGACCGGACAGTGGAAATTGCCACCATGTGCGGTTGGGATACGGACTGTAATGCCGGCAATGTCGGCACAGTCCTGGGAGTAGTGAATGGAATCGCCGGAGTGCCTGAACATTATCGCCGGCCGATTAATGACGGATTGATTTTATCCGGTATTTCCGGTTATCTGAATAATTTAAATATTCCAAATTATGTCAAAGAAGTGGCAGCACTGGGCTATGCACTGGCCGGCGAAACCATGCCGGAAGAAATCAGACCGGCTAAGCCGGGTGAACTGCATTTTGATTTTGAACTACCCGGTTCGACCCATAATCTGCGGGTGTCCGATCCGTTTTTTTGCCGATTGTTTAATACTGATGAAAAAGCTTATCAAGGCAAGCGTTCTCTTAAAATTTTAGTCGATGAAATGGCCAGAGGCGAGCAGTGCAAAATTTATTATAAGCCATTTTACCGGCGGGAAGATTTATCGGATGAAAGATATAGTCCGGTGTTCACGCCAACTGTTTATCCTGGGCAGACTATGTCGCTGAACTTATATTTGGAACAATGGCAGGGCTGGGAAAATTTGGGGATTGCACCTTATGTACGCAGCAGCTCGGATAAAAAAGAACATGTCGGCGGTTTTATAAAGCTGATTCGGGAGCAGTGGCTGGAAGTTATTTTCACGATCCCGGAAGTGGGCGGAGATTTGATCGATGAAGTTGGTATTATTATTGAAGGTTATTCTCCGGCTAAAAGCAAAAGTATCGGTATGATATATTTAGATGATATGAAAATTACCGGTAAGGCTAAATATCAGATTGCTATTGCCAAGCAACATAAAGAACTGGGAGTGATCACCCCATTTTCCATGGACCATGGAGCCTGGGTGATAGAGGAGGAGAAATTATCCCTAATGCGCTGCGAACCTGCCTTTGCGTATGCCGGAAATTATTATGCAACTGATTATCAGGTGACCAGCCGAATTTTACCATTACATGGTGACAGCCATTTGTTGCAAATCAGAGCACAGGGAGCAATGCGTGGCTATCAGGCAGGCTTTACTTCTGCCGGCAAAGTCGGTATTTATAAAAACAACTTTGGATATCAATTGTTGGCGGAAACCGAATATCCATGGGAAAAGGGGCAGGAATATGAAGTTTGCCTGTCAGCACAGGGCAGCCAAATTCAACTGTCCATTGATGGTCAAATTATTTTAAGTGTTTCTGATGAAAGCTTTTCTTATGGTATGTATGGCTGCGGTTCGCTCAGTATGGGGCGGACTTTATTCGGGGACTTTGCGATTATCGAAAAAGAGTCAAAATAGTCGGCGGGTATTTTGGGAGCAATAATAACAGCAGAAAAGAGGGATGTCATGACATTTAAACCAATTTTAAATGAGCGATTATCGGATAAAGTGGTTGACGTCATTATGGAGCGGATTCGGAGCGGGGATTTAAAACCGGGTGATAAATTGCCCTCTGAACCGGAATTGGCAGATATTTTGGGAGTGAGTCGAGGAATTTTAAGAGAAGCCTTAACGGTTTTACAGGCGAGAAATTATGTGATTCGTAAACCGAAAGAGGGAACCTTAATCAATCCGGATATTAATAAGATTTTAGAAGAAAGCTCAGGTATTTCTCTTAAAGAAGCTACATATTTGGATCTGCTGGAAATGCGGGAATGTATTGAGCAAAGAGAAGTGGAAAAAATCATTGATAGTGCCACTGATCAGGAAATCATGGAGCTAAGGCAATTGGTTCAAGCCAAGGAAAATGAAAATAATCCCGGAACGGTTGACTATTACTTTCATTATCGCTTAGCTGAGCTTTCCCGGAATGCAATATTCACTAATTTTATTGATAAATATTATGATGTGTTTGATGAATTAGTGACAAGAACCATGGTAAAATCAGAGCGAAAAGAAGAAATATACCATGAACATATGCAGATTGTGGATGCGATTGAAGCCAGAGATAAGAAAAAGGCTAAAACGGCAATTATCAATCATTTGACCAGAGTCAGACAAAATATTAAAGGAATTTAACCACCAGGGCTGCTGCCTGAGGATTTTCTTATCGTCAGGCAGCAGTTTTTTTTATTCCCATCCCTTTAATAATCCTGAAAAAGACTGGTTTGAGAAAAGCGGCCAAGTCAATCAGGCGCTCTTTGGCCGCTGTTTCATTTTTATGGTTTCGTCTGCAAACAGCTGCAAAGGGAAAGATTGCGAAAAAAAGAAAAATATGCTAAGATACACACAGGAAATTTCGGGTGCAACTTAGGAAGTAGGGAGGCAGTATGAAGAAAATATTTAATATGATTTTCGGCAGAGTGACAATTACGGTTTTACTGATTGGACTGCAGCTTTATTGGATGTATTTATTGTTTGCCCGATTGCAGGAAAGGGCAATCTGGTTGGAAGGAGCATTGGGAGTTTTAAGTGTATTTATACTTTTAATGGTGGTTATTTCCAATCAAAATCCGGCATATAAAATTGGCTGGATCATTTTAATTGGACTTTTGCCGATTTTAGGGGGCTTGCTGTATGTGGTTATGTCAAATAAAAAGCCGGCCCGCCGTTTGCGCCGTCGAATCCAGGCAGCGGAGGCTGAATTGTGGCAGCAGATCCGGGCATTGCCGGAAATGGAGCCGCAAATAGAAGCAAGAATCCTGGCGCTGAGCCGCTATATTGCAGAAAATGGACCATTTCCCATTCATCAAAATACAAAGGTCCAATATTTTAAGCTAGGTGAAGAAATGTTTGCCGGAATGTTGGAAGATCTGAAGAGGGCTGAAAAATTTATTTTTTTTGAATACTTTATTGTTGGCGATGGTCATATGTGGCGGGAAATTGAAAAAATCCTGATTGAAAAAGCAGCTCAGGGAGTGGATGTCAGAGTGATGTATGATGATTTGGGCTGTGTTGGTGTTTTACCGAAAGATATCAAAGCTCTAACGGAAAAAAACATTAAGGTAGTGGCTTTTAACCCGCTGGTGCCCTTTTTGGCACTGGTGATGAATAATCGTGATCATCGTAAGATTTTAGTGATTGATGGGAATATCGGCTATAATGGCGGAATCAATATTGCCGATGAGTATATTAACATTGACCCGCCATATGGTCACTGGAAAGATACCGGTATCCGGCTGGAAGGGGATGCGGTCCTCAATTTAAGTGTGATGTTTTTAAGTATCTGGAATGCTTATTATCCGGAAAAAAGTCAAATCCAGAAGTACATGCCAACTGTTAAAATAGAAAACAATCAAGGCTATGTCCAGTCTTTTTCTGATTCGCCACTGGATGATGAAATGATTTCCGAGAATATCTATATGGATATTTTATGGCAAGCCAAAGACTATGTCTATATTTTTACCCCTTATTTGATCATTGACCATGAAATGACGGTTGCCTTGACTATGGCAGCTAAACGTGGAGTTGATGTCCGGTTGGTGGTGCCGAAGATACCGGATAAAAAAGCGCCATACCATTTGGCTGAATCTTATTTTGGTCCATTGACGGAAGCCGGAGTCAGGGTTTATTTATATACTCCGGGCTATATTCATGCCAAAAGCTATGTATCAGATGACCGGATTGCGGTAGTTGGCACCATTAACATGGATTACCGCAGCCTGTATTTGCATTTTGAGTGTGGTACTTTGTTAATTGACAGTCCGGCAATTGCCGACTTAAAAAAAGATTGTTTCGACACCTTTGCAATTAGCGAATTGGTAACGGAGAAACACTGGCAAAAAGGCCGGATTTTTGCCCTATATCAGGCGGTTTTGCGGGTAATGAGTCCGATGTTTTAAAAACCAAACCCTCAGCGATAATTTCAGGCTGAGGGTTTTATCTTGATTTTTCTGGTAAAGGAGCCGGCCGGGGATAGGAATACTAATTTTTCATAAACTTCCCAAAATTTTTCTGTTGTATTTTGAGATTTTATGCTATAATAAAAAATATTATGGCAGATTATGCAGATATTTCCGCTGACCGGCAGCAAATATTGAGGGAAGCTGGAAAATAAAGGATTAGCTAAAAAATAGGAGAATATGTAATGGTAAATGAAAACAAGGTTAAAATGATGACTCAGTTAGCCTCATATATGGAAACTAAGGGCAAACATGACCTGAGGATCATGCGTCATTTTAAGCTCGATTATGTGTCACTCAATAGTTTTCGGGTCATGCTACTGGCAACTTTGGGTTTACTCATCATTTTTGGCCTGGATATTGTGGATAAAGTTCTAAATAACATTGAAAATATTTCCGAATTTGATTTTATCGGACAGGGTACAGTGTATTTAACTTTATGGGTGCTGGTAATGCTGTTTTATGCGGTTTTGAGTGGTAAAATTTATCGCCGTCGCTATGCCCAGGCGAAAGACCGGACAGAAGAATATGAAAAATTACTAAATCAATTGGATGAAGAAAGTTTGAAATAATAGTGAGGACAGGAATGATTAAGCTCTATGAAATAAAAGAATTATTGACCAATATTTTTAAAAAATATGAAAAATTTATTATGCCGGTACTGCGCTTTATATTAGCCTTTGTTATTGTGGCAAAATTAAATGGCTTTTTTAACTATGCCAAAGCGCTGGACAAATTTAGTATTCAATTTGGCTCAGCTGCTCTGGCTGCCTTTTTGCCGGGCAGTTGGTTTTTGCTGCTACTAGGAGCGATGGTTTTGTTTCAGGTCTTTTCAGTTTCACTGGAAGCTACCATTGTTTTATTTGTGATTATGTTAGCGGTTTATTTGTTGTTTATGCCAATGATCACTGAGTACAGCTGGATTGTGATTTTGATGCCGCTGCTTCTTCACTGGAATTTAGGTTATTTGATGCCATTGATTTTGGGACTGCTGTTTAGTCCGATTACCCTGATCCCAATGTCGGTCGGCATTGGTATTTTCCGCTTTGCCGGATATTTAGGGGGTCTTTTGCAAATGAGCACTGAGAGTGGCAAAACTTCCATGTTTGATGCACCGGAAAATCTGCTGGCTATGTATAATCACTTAATCGCAGTTTTGACAGCGGACAGAACTTCGGTCTTGCTGATGTTGGTTTTTTCAATGGCATTGATTTTGGTTTATTATATTGCTAAAGTTGAGATGGACTATGCCCATTATATTGCAATTGGTGTAGCCGCAGTGTTCCAGATGTTGACTTTAATTGTCGGAAATATTTTATGGAAAGGTTATTTAAACATTGGAGCCATTATTGTCGGACTTCTTTTTTCAGCATTGCTGGCAGCTGCCTTTCAGTTTATGCGTTTCCGTCTGGATTATCAGCAGGCGCAGCGATTGCAGTTTGAAGATGATCATTATTATTATTATGTTAAAGCAATTCCTAAAATCAAGGTCAATAAGTCAACCAAAGAAATAAAAAGAATAAAATAATATAGGATAAGCCACAAGGTTGTGGGGAAGATGGAGTCAATAATAAAAGGAATGGGAGAAAGAAATTGAAAGGCTGGGAAGAAATCTGGGTAAATTTAAGATTAATCATGTCGCAGTTTCCGTCGATTCGCCTTAAAGACGGATTTGAGATTTTGATCATTACTTATGTAATTTATAAAATCCTACAATGGTTTCGCGGAACCAAAGCATGGATGCTGTTTAAAGGCATCCTTATTTTGCTGTTTATTTCTGTGTTTGCATCGATCATGGAATTTAACACCATTTTATGGATTTTTGCCAATACCATTAATGTTGGTATCATTGCAATCTTTATCATTTTTCAGCCGGAATTGCGTCGTGCTTTGGAACAGCTGGGACGAAGCAATTTTTTAAGCAGTTTGCTTAGCTTTGATGATGTTCGTCATACTAAGGAAAATTTAAGTGAAGAGCAAATGAATGGAATTGTTCAGGCAGTCGAGGAGATGGGAAAAGTTAAAACCGGAGCTTTGATTGTCTTAGAGCAAGCGGCTTCGCTGGATGAGTATGTTAAAACCGGAATCCCTCTGGATGCCGAAGTTTCCAAGGAATTACTGCTTAATATTTTTGAACACAATACCCCTCTGCATGACGGAGCAGTGATTATTAAAGGAAAACGAATTGCAGCGGCCACTTGCTATTTGCCGCTGTCTGAAAATATGTCAATCAGTAAAGAATTAGGGACCAGACATCGGGCGGGTCTGGGTTTAAGTGAAGTGACCGATGCGGTGATTATTATTGTATCAGAAGAAACCGGCAATGTTTCAGTGGCGATTGGCGGCAACCTGGTACGGGCGGTCGATCCGCAGTATTTGAAGAATAAATTATTCCATTTGTTTGGAAAGAAAGAAGATGTGAAGCGATACTTTTTGTGGAAAGGATTTGGGAAAAATGATAAAAAAGCTAACCAATAATTTGGGTTGGAAGATCTTATCGCTTTTATTGGCTTTTCTGCTGTGGCTGACGGTCATCAATACTGAAGATCCGCAAGTATCGACAACCATTCGTGGAATCCCGGTTGAAAAATTAAATGAAAGCGCAATTACTTCTCAAAAACGTGCTATTCAGTATGTGGCTGGAGATACGGTTGATGTTAAAGTGAAAGGCAAACGTTCTTTGGTATATAAACTGACAGCTAATAATATCAGAGCCTATGCCGATATGAAGAATTTATCGATCACAGATGCCGCTGATATTCAGCTGGATCTACCAAATGAGATTGAGCTGATTTCCAAATCGCCTTCTTCGGTCCTGGTTAAATTAGAGAAAATTATCCGCAAACAATTGGAAGTGCAATATGAAAAACAAGGAAAAACAAAGTCGGGCTTTGTGGATTTAAATCCAACCATCACACCAAGTGTGATTGAGTTGGAAGCAGCAGAATCGACGATATATAAGGTTGAAAAAGTGGTGGTACCGGTCAATATTGACGGAATTTCCGGAGATTTTACCATTAGTGTGGCACCACAGGTCTTTGATTACTCCGGGGCACTGGTCAGTGGGATTACGACTTCGGCCAATCAAATCCAGGTCAAAGTACCGGTTGAAAAAACCAGGACCATTCCTCTTAACTTCCAGGTAAAGGGAAAACCCGGAGAAGAATATGTTTATTTGGGAGCGACTTTAAGTAGTAATGAGATACAGGTCAGAGGCAAGCAAAATTTAATTGATAAGCTTCAGGAATTGGTGATTGATAATGTCGACATCAGTGAAATGAATACCAAACAAACAGTTACCGTCAATCTGGCCAAATTATTGCCGGATGGAATTAGTTTGAATCAGGATCATTCAACCATTGAGGTTGAGATTGATATCGAGCCAATTATCAGCCGTGAGTTTGAATTTACAGCTGAAGATATTGAAATTAAGGATAAGACAGACAACCAGCAGGTATTGATCCTGAATGAGGAGCCAATTGTGGTAACTTATAAAGGAATTGAGTCAGTCATTAAAGAAGTGACCAAAGAACAAATCAAACCATTTTTATCAGTATCTGACAGGAAAAATGGTACTCATTCCATAACAGTTGAATGGGATGGTCCGGAAAATCTGGAACGAGTATCCCCGGAAGTACAGGTGACGGTTGAAATCAGTGCTCTGGAAGTGGCGGATGCTTCAACTGTCAATTGAGAAGAAAGCAGAAAAGGAAGGATAATAAAATGAAAGATAATATTTTAGCAGTTGTTGGCGACAGAGAAATCAGCAAAGAAATGATGCTTAGCATTATTCGGGCCATGCCACATGAAGAAGCGGAATTTGTGGCTGGTGAAGCTGGTCGTAAACTGCTGCTGGATGAAATGATTGCCGGTGAGCTTTTATATTTAGATGCCATTGCCCATCATTGGGAAAAAGAAGAAGATTTTAAGTCTTTGCTGGCTGAGGCTGAGAAAGGCTTGCTTCAGCGCTATGCGGTAGGAAAATTATTCAGCACGATTGAAATTCCGGAAGAAGAGCTCTTGGCTTACTATCAAGAACATGAGGATGAATTTAAAAAAGGGGCCAAAGTGTCGGCTAGACATATTTTAGTTGATACTTTAGAATTGGCTGAGCAGATCAGTACGGAAATTAAAAATGGCAAGTCATTTGAAGAAGCAGCCAAGGAGTACTCCAGCTGTCCATCAAAGGCCAGAGGTGGTGATTTGGGAGCATTTGGCCGGGGGCAAATGGTTAAAGAATTTGAAGAAGCAGCCTTTGCGCTGACACCAAATACAGTCAGTCAGCCGGTAAAAACTCAATTTGGCTATCATTTAATTAAAGTAGAAGATGTTTTGGCAGCCAAGTCAGCCGATTTTGAAGAAGTCAAAGACAAGATAAAAAAAGTTTTGCTGCAAACCAGGCAAAAAGAAGTATATGCTCAAAAACTGGATGAGCTGAAAGAGCAATATCCGGTTCAGGTTAATTTGGGAGCACTGAAGTAAAGAAAAGAGGCCGATATGAAACTTGCGGAACTAAAAGGATTTGCACCGGATCAGGGGATTAAGATCCTGGAAAATCAAGAGTTAAAAGAATATACGACCTTTCGTGTTGGCGGTCCGGCAGATTTGTTTGCTGAACCGAAAGATCCGGAAGAATTGCGGGATTTGTTGGTGTTATGCCGGCAAAATTCACTCCCTTATTATATTTTAGGGCATGGTTCCAATATTTTGTTTACCGATAAAGGCTATCGTGGGATGATTATCTTTTTGGGTGAAAATTTTGGATATATTGAGAAAATGGGAAATGATTTGCGGGTTGGAGCTGGTGCTTTGCTCAAGGATGTAACGGACTTTGCTTTAGAGCGGGAGTTGGAAGGTATTGTTTTTGCCTGTGGGATTCCGGGCAGCCTGGGGGGTGCCATATATATGAACGCCGGTGCCTATGGCGGTGAGATGAAAGAAGTGGTACATCAGGTTAAGGTGATGGATCGGAATGGCAGTATTAAATATTATACCGGGGAAGAAATGGAATTTGGTTATCGCACCAGTCGAATTCAGGATACTGGCGAGATCATTTTGGAGGCAACACTTCGTCTTCGACCGGGGAAGATAATGGAAATGAAAGAGCGAACTGCTGATTTAACCCAAAAACGGGAGGAAAAACAGCCGCTGGATATGGCCAGCGCCGGTTCGACTTTTAAGCGTCCGGAAGGATATTTTGCCGGAAAACTGATTATGGATGCAGGACTTTCCGGCTATGCCTGTGGCGATGCGGCAGTCAGTACCAAGCATTGCGGTTTTGTGATTAATAAAGGCAGTGCTACTTTTGCCGATATCATGGCATTGGTTGAGCATATTCAAAGGACAGTTGAAGAAAAATTTGGAGTAAAAATGCAGCCGGAGATACGAATCGTAGGCGAGAGATAGGAGGCAGCATGAAGCGCAGGAAAGATGAGCGCAAAGTAGTTTGTGTGGGAGGCGGAACCGGCCTTTCCACATTGTTGCGGGGGTTAAAGTTTTATGCTGAAGATATCACGGCGATTGTGACAGTGGCCGATAATGGCGGCAGTTCAGGGCAACTACGCAGAGAAATGGGAATTTTGCCGCCGGGTGATATTCGTAACTGCGTATTAGCTTTGGCAGAAATAGAACCTTTGATGGAAGAAGTTTATCAATACCGATTTTCAGAGGGAAGCTTGAAAGGTCAAAATTTAGGAAATCTGATTATTGCTGCGTTAAGTGATATCAGCGGCAGTTTTGAAAAAGCAGTTGAGCAGTTAAGTGATATTTTAGCAGTAAAAGGCAAAGTATTGCCGGTGACGAATGAAAAAATTGAACTAATGGCTACTTACGCTGATGGCAGTCGAATTTTTGGTGAAGAGGAAATCGTCTATCAAAATAAGGTGTCACGCAAAAAAATTCAAACCATTGAAATGCTGCCGAAAACACCGCTGGCTAACAGTAAGGCAGTACAGGCACTGGAAGAAGCTGATTTGATTGTGCTTGGACCGGGGAGCCTTTATACCAGTATTATTCCCAATTTATTGGTTAAAGGAATTCCGGAGGCGATTCGGGGAGCCAAGGCCAAGGTCATATATGTCGGAAATTTAATGACCCAGCCGGGAGAAACGGATTTTTATGGTTTATCTGACCATATTGACGCAATTGAACGAATTTTGGGAAAAAAAGCAATTGATGTGATTGCCATTGATGGCAACTCATTTTCGCCGGAAAGTCTCAAATTTTATGCAGCTGATGATTCTTATCCGGTGCCCAATGATTTGGCTGATGCGACAGAATACACGATTGCAGTTGGAGATCTGAGCATTACAGACGGAGTATATATTCGTCATAATCCTAAGGCATTGGCGGAATTTGTTTTGAGGATTTAATATGTCATTTTCATTAAATGTAAAAAGAGAAATTGCCGGCCGTCATGGAAAAACCGCCCGGCATTGTATGTTGGCTGAACTGGCTGCAATTTTGTATACTGCTGCGGAAATCCGGCCCGGGCAAATTAGCTTTCATACGGAAAACCGTGATTTTGCTTTGCGAATCGCTGTTTTAATTGAAAAGACATTTCGTTTTTACCCGGAATTTAAAGTTCGCCGTCATCGAAAACGGGGTTATATTTATTATCTTTATATTACCAGACACACTCCGCTGGTCCTTAAAGCTTGCGCTTATGGAGAGCAATGGCATCAGTTGCTTAAGGGAAATTGCTGTAAAAGAGCTTTTTTACGTGGAGCTTTTTTAGCGGCCGGTTCAGTCAGTAATCCGGAAAAGACTTATCATTTAGAATTTATTACCAAAAACGAGGGCCTGGCAGAGCAAATCATTGCCGTAATGCAAGAATTTGAAATTGATGCAAAAATGATTAGACGAAAGAACATCCCTGTGGTATATTTAAAAGAAGGAGATCAAATTGTTCGTCTACTTAATGTGATGTCAGCTCATTTGGCCTTGATGGAGTTGGAAAATTTACGGATTGTTAAAGATGTTCGTAATTCGGTTAACCGGCTGGTTAATTGTGAGGCTGCAAATTTGCGAAAAACCGGACAGGCTGCCTTTCGGCAGGCAATGGCCATCGATTATATTGAGGAAACGGTGGGTTTGGACTTTTTAAGTGATGATTTAAAAAGCATTGCCATATTAAGAAAAGAGAATATGGCAGCTAGTTTGAAGGATTTAGGTGAAATGTTGATGCCGCCAATTGGACGTTCCGGCGTTAACCATAGATTGCAGCGAATTATTGAAATTGCCGATAATTTAAAAGAGGAAAGAGAGGAAATCAGATGATCAGTAAAACCATTGAAATCAAGATTGATTTGGAGGCCAGACAAGTTGCTTTGTTTGTTCAGATGGCCAATCAATTTTCCAGTAAAGTGTATATGCAATTAAGAAATTTAAAAGTTAATGCCAAAAGTATTATGGGTATGATGTCAGTTGGGGCAATTGCCGGAGATCAGTTGGAGTTGTCGATTGACGGTGAGGATGAACAGGAGGCAATTGTCGCTTTGGAGAATTTTCTGGTAGGAAAGGAATAGTCATGGGCAACTCGATTATTTTTGCAACAAGAAATCCTAAGAAAGTCGAAGAGATTAATGCTATTTTAGCGGGCAGCGGCTTAAATGTGATTTCAATGGAGGCAGCTGGAATCTATGTCGATGTTGAAGAGGACGGTCATACTTTTGAGGAAAATGCAATAAAAAAAGCAAGTACCATTATGCGATTAACCGGAGCAACGGTGCTGGCGGATGATTCGGGGCTGGAGGTGGATTACCTTAATGGCGCTCCCGGAATTTATTCAGCCAGATTTGGAGGACGAGATACTTCTTACATCGTTAAGAATAAATTAATTATTGATTGCCTGAAAGATGCTGATGGCCAGGAACGTAAAGCCCGATTTGTATGTGTGATTGCTTTATGTTTTCCCAATGGTGAGGTCGAAGTCAGGAAGGGGATTATGGAAGGCTATATTGCCGACCGTCAAATGGGAAAGAACGGCTTTGGCTATGATCCGATTTTCTTTTTGCCGGAATATGGCTGTACTTCTGCCCAACTTCCACCGGAAGTGAAAAATCAAATCAGTCATCGGGCAATAGCGTTAAATGAAATGAAAGATTATTTGCTTAAAATATATGGACGTTAAGCAAAGAAGCTCCTGTTTTCCTGTCATTTTTCCGACAATCTTTTGGAATGCGAAAAATCAGACGGTGCGAAATAGGAGCTTCTCTGTGTTTAAAGTGAGAATGATATGAAAAAAATAAAAAAAGGTGATTTGATTTTGTTGGCCGGTTTTTTATTACTGGCCGTTGTGGGTTTTTATCTGGCCAGGCACTCTCTTTCAGGCAGCGGTGATCAGGTAGTGATTAAGCAGGATGGTAAAATCATAGCCACTTATTCATTGAATCAGGAACGGGAAATACCGCTGAAAACAGAATGGGGTCAAAATACGGTAGTGATCAGAGACGGCCGGGTATTTATGGCAGCAGCGGATTGTCGTGACCAGTATTGCGTAAAGCACAGGCCAATAATGACCAATAATGATATGATTATTTGTCTGCCTCATAAACTGGTAGTTGAAATTGTCAAGACCCAAATGGATGAGGAGGTGGACAGCATTGCAAACTAGGCAAAAATTCAGCCGTATGGCTTTATTTGTTAGTTTGGCCATGATTTTTAGTTATATCGAATTTTTAATTCCCATTCCCTTGCCTTTTCCGGGTATTAAATTGGGTCTGGCTAATTTGGTGATTATAATTCCTCTTTATTTATGGGGATTTACAGCAGCTATGGGGGTATCACTGCTTAGAATTGTTCTGGTTGCGATTACTTTTGGCAATATGGCTACACTGCTGTATAGTTTGGCTGGCGGAGTTTTAAGTTTATCGGTAATGGCGCTGGTCAGGAAAATTCGTTTTTTTTCACCGGTTGGGGTGAGTGTGGCCGGCGGTGTCTTTCATAATCTTGGACAACTACTGGTGGCCATGTTGGTGGTGGAAAGTATTAAACTAATTTATTATTTTCCGGTTTTATTGGCAGCCGGCGGCATAACCGGATTTTTCATTGGTGTCCTGGCAGTGCAGGTATTGGAACGATTGCGAACGGAGAGTGGAAATGGAAAAACAAACAGCAATTGATTTAGTTGATAAGTTATTGCGTAGCCGGGGAATACAGGCGGTTAATTTAATCAGCCGCCAGGATGATGGAGCATCAATCTCCGGTCATCGAATTTATTTTGATTTTCGCAAAAGTAATTTATATGTGGTCAGTTTGATTTCCGAGGAGGAAAGGACATGGATAGAGGAGCAAAGCCAAATGCTGCGGACTTTGATTGCTCAAAACCGGCTTTCGGCTGATCGGATTTTTGCTTTGAATTTACTGCTAACTACCAATGCTCAGGAACAAATGAGCTGGCAAACGCCGGAATTGGAGGCAAAAGTAATTGAGCTTTTTTGGATTTTGGATTATTCAGCTGAAAGAATAATTTTTCCGCCAAATCAACCCACTGCTTTTTTGAATTTGGAAAAGGAATTGGTTGAAATTTTAAGCCGTCACCAGGTGACAGGCTATGTGATGGGCAATACCGGTAGCAAATATTATCTTAGCTATGGGCTTATCCTGATCAATGGATTGATGTGGCTGATTACAGAAATACTGGGTGGTTCATTACAGACCGAAGTCTTGCTGCAGATGGGGGCAATGAATGTCCTGCTGGTCTTAAACGGAGAGTGGTACCGGCTCCTGACAGCCATGTTTTTACACATTGGCATCACTCATTTAGTAATGAATTCGGCGGGAATTTATATTTTTGGCAGCCGTCTGGAAAAACAAATTTCGGCCGGGGAAATGCTGATAATTTATCTGCTGGGTGGTCTGGTCGGAAATATAGTCAGTTTTGGATATCATTTTTGGAATGGCGATTTTTATGTGGTGGCCGCCGGAGCCAGTGGTGGAGTATATGCTTTGATGGGAGCACTTTTAAGCATTGCTTATTTAACGAAAAAGAAAGCCGGAGGTCTGGATGCCTATGCTATATTTCTTTATTTTTTAATTGGTTTAATTGGCAGTGTTATTGATATCCAAATAGATTTAGCTGCCCATTTAGGAGGTTTTGCGGTCGGGTTGTTACTGGCTGCCTTATTTGCCAGAAAAAGAAAGCAATTGTTGTAAGCTTTTAACAAGCAAGGTTAGGCGCCTGCCAGAAACAAGTGCTTTAATATGGTATATGCCGGGAAAGCAGCTTTTGCCAGAGAATATGATAGGGTACAATTACAAGCAATTTTATGCAGTAAGTTGCGAAAGGCATGTGACCCGAAAGCAATCTTGCATGACAAGTTGCGAAAGGCATGTGACCCGAAAGCAATCTTGCGTAGCAAGTTGCGAAAGGGTGCAGGGATAATACCCCAAAAGACGGTGGGAAATTTGAGTTGACTGACAAAGAAAGGGAGATGGTGAAAATGGCTTCGGAATTTGATAAAGAAAAACGCAAAGCAAGTAAAAAAATTACGATGGTATATGCTGGCTTATCAGAGGCCGATAATCCGGCTCATTATGCCTGCGGCCGTTTGCAGGAAGTTTTTAAAGAGCTGGGATTAACTGTTGAGTATAAAGATTTGTCGAAAGATGATAATGAAGAGGTGATTTTGGCCATGACCGGCAGTGCCGGAGTAGTGATAGCGCTGACCGTTGAATGGTATGGGATTGGTTATTTACTGCAAAAATTACTGGATGACTGCCATTTCTATAAAAAATCGGGAGCATTTGATGAAATTCCGTTGTTTTCAATAGTTTTTAGTCGTGATGGTTTTGAAAAAGAGGCGGCCATTTATTTGGAAACTGCCTGGCAGCTTTTAGGTGGCAGCCTGGGTCAGCAGATAACCGCTATATTTGCCAATTCAGCTGATTTGGCTGGTAATTTTGAGGCGATACAAGTCATTGAAAAAAGAGCGGAACAGTATTTTCGGTATGGTCTGCATCAGTCCTACCAATTACCGCAGTCATTGACCGCCGATAAGGTGCTCGGACAGACAAAACCGGTTGAGGAAATGATAACACCGGAGCAATCAGCTGAAACAGCCCGTCAGCAAAAAGAACAGGCTCATATTCAGTCTTTATCGGATAAATTGAAAGCTAAATTAGAAGAAAAAACCAAAGCGGAATATCAGACTTTACCGGAATTGTTGATGCAGAAATACAGTGGTTATACCGACCAGGAATATCAATTGCAGATCCTGATAATCGATAAGCCGGCAGCCAATACGACTGTATTAATAAAAAAATCAGGTATCTTTGCTGCATATGGCCAGGAAGATGTACCGGTTACCATCTCTGCTACTGAAGAAACGATTCGCCAAATTTTAGCCGGGAAAATCTCTTTTCAAAGAGCATTTATGACCGGAGAGATGACAGCCAAAGGGGAACTGACAGTCTTATATAAACTGGATGATTTTTTCACAACCAATAGGTAAAAAGAAAGCGCAATCGGCTATGATCCGGTACAAATGATTTTAGTAAAGGTTCAAAGCCAATGATGATAGAGCAGAACTGCCGGAGGAGGATATAAAATGTAAGATTAGGACAAAAAGGGTAACAGGCTATTTAAATGAAAACAACTTTGTGTGCCAGTGGCTGCCATCAGGAGAGGGCTTTATGTTCATTTGACATCAGGCCTTAAAGATGGCGGAGCCTCAGTAGGAATAAGCAAAAGAAAGAGAGGATATAATGTGATGAGTGATTGTTTATTTTGTAAAATTGCAGCCGGGGAATTAAAATCGGCAACTGTCTTTGAAAATAGTGATTTCAGAGTGATTATGGATAGATTTCCCAGCAGTCAGGGACATACTTTAATTTTAACCAAAGAACATTTTGATGATTTGTATCAAATGGATGGAGAAACTGCCGGAAAACTATTTTCTTTGGCGTCGGTAGTGGCTAAAGCCTTGAAACAGGCGACCAAATGTGATGGCATGAATATTTTACAAAATAATGGTGAAGCTGCCGGCCAAACGGTCAAGCATTTTCACTTACATTTAATTCCAAGGTATTATGAGGATGACTTTACCTTGCCTTGGAAAACCAAGGAAGTTACGGAAGAAGAGTTAGAAGAATTAGCTGCGACAATCCGCAAATTGATATAGAATTTGACTGGAATTCAAAAGATAAAGACAGGAATTTCAGTCTAGTGGATTTGACAGGATTCTCCGCAGTTAAGACGGAGGAAATATGAAAAGAGTTATCAAAGAAATGGGAAAGCTATGGCCTTATTATTTATTGGGCAGCATAGCGTTAATAGTATCATTGATACTTAATTTTTACAATCCGGTGGTATTGCAGCGGATGATTGATGAAGTTATTAAAGAGGGACAAATAGATCAATTCCGAACCCTGGGGATGTTGATGTTATTACTGACCTTTGGCCGGGCTTTGACCGGTTATTTTAAAGAGCTGCTTTTTGACCTGGGTGGTCTTAATTTGGCGGTATCAATCCGCCAGCAACTGTTTGATCATATCCAAAGCCTGTCCTATGATTTTTTTGATGAAAAAAATACCGGTGAGCTGATGTCACGGGTCAAAGAAGATGTTGACAATGTCTGGATGGGTACCTCATTTGGACTGTTTTTAACAGTGGAAATGCTTTTGACGATGGGGACGGCGGTTACTCTGATGTTTCGCATTCATCCGGGTTTGACATTGATGATTGTACCGGTGCTTCCGGTTTTGGCATATCTGACCATTCGCCTTAATTTAACAAATGTTAAGGTGTTTGAGGATATCAGTGAGCAGACTGCGACCATGAACACCACTGCTGGTGAAGATATTGCAGGAATTCGGATGGTCAAATCATTTGCCCGGGAAAAACATGAAATCGAAAAATTTCTAAAAAACAATCAGGAATACTATCGCTTAAATTATAATCAGGCCAAGGTATTAGCCAGATTTTATCCGACCATTGAGTTTATCATGAATGTTTTGCCGGTGATTTTAATTGTAGCCGGCGGTGCCTATGTGATTCAGGCTAAATTAAGTATTGGTGTGCTGGCTGAGTTTTCGGCCTATGCCTCAATGGCCATGTGGCCCATGCGAATGACCGGCTGGATTGCGACTTTAATGGCTCAGGCTGGTTCTTCGGCTAAAAAAATTGATCAAATTTTTGCCTGTCAATCGAAAATCGAAAATAAAGAAAATGGGATTAAAAGCGGAAAAATTAAAGGCAATATTCGCTTTGACGGGGTATCATTGGAACTGGATAATATGACCTTATTAAAAAATGTCAGCTTTGAAGTCAAGCCGGGTAAAACTTTGGCCATTATGGGCAGTACCGGTTCAGGCAAGAGCTTGATTACCAAGCTGCTGGCTCGGTTTTATGATGCCAGTGCAGGAACGATTTATCTGGATGAGATCCCGATCAAGGATTATGATTTGTTTTTTCTGCGTAAGCAGTTTTCCTTTGTACTGCAAAATGTTTTTTTGTTTTCTGAAAGCATTGCTGAAAATATCAGCTTAGGCCAGGGAAAAACTCTGGCTCCGGATGATTTGGAACGTTTTGCCGAGGATGCCATGGCGCATCAGTTTATCAGTCAAATGGAAAAATCTTATGATACCGTGATTGGTGAAAAGGGAATTGGTTTATCCGGCGGTCAAAAACAAAGAATCAGTATTGCCAGAGCTTTTGCCAGGAAAAGTCCGGTTCTGATTTTAGATGATTCAACTTCTGCTCTGGATATGGAGACTGAGAGCAGTATTCAAAAGAATATTGAGCATTATGGAGAAATTACCAAAATCATTGTGGCTCACCGAATTTCGGCTGTTAAAAATGCAGATGAAATTTTAGTGATTGAGGGTGGTCAAATTGTTGAACGTGGCAAACATGAGGAACTCCTTGCTTTAAAAGGCCATTATTATGAAACTTATCAAGAGCAAATGGAATTTTTAGTGGCATAGGGGGTGAAAAAATGGAAGCTGTAAATAGTTATAAACAAGATGAAGCTGCCGTTAAAGTGTCAAAGTGGCTGACCATTCGGCGTTTGTTTCGTTATATGATTAAATACAAGAAAGAAGTTTTGTTAGTGTTTTTGATGATGGCAGTAACAACAGTTGTGACCATGATCAATCCATTGCTGGTAATGACCGCCATTGACAAATATATTGAAAACTCAGATGTGCAGGGTTTGCTTAGACTTTTAGCAATTGCAGTAGTTTTGAATTTGATTTTGGTAATTTGCCTGAGAATTCGTATTTTGGTAATGGGTAAGGTATCTAATCATGTGCTTTTAGAGATCCGACAGGAACTTTATACTCACATTCAGAGCCTGGGATTTTCTTTTTTTGATAAACGGCCCACAGGTAAGATTTTAGCCCGGGTGATTGGTGATGTCAATTCCCTGAAAGATGTGCTTAATAATGCAGTGGTGACCTTGGTGCCGGAGGCGGTTAATATTATTGCCGTTTTGGTGATTATGATGACACTTAATTATAAATTGGCATTAGCCGGAGTGGCGACCCTACCGCTGCTGGTGGCCGGAATGTACTTAGTGGAAATTTTTGCCCATAAACGCTGGCAGGTGCACCGTCAAAAAAGCTCAAATATGAATGCCTTTACTCATGAGGATTTTTCCGGGATTGCAGTGGTTCAAAGCTTTACAGCTGAAAGACAAACCTCTAAAAATTTCGGACGGCTGCTGTTTGAGGTGAAGGATAGCTTTTTTAAAGCAGTGGTTTTAAATGATTTATTTTGGCCAATTGTACTTTTGGCTTCGGGCATAGGAATGTTTTTGGTTTTTTATCTGGGGATTCCTTTGATCCAAAAAGGTGAAGTTTCAATTGGGATGATAATTACATTTACTACCTATATAAATATGTTTTGGATGCCGATATTAAATTTAAGTAGTTTTTACAATCAATTGGTTTCCAATTTGACGGCGGCTGAGCGGGTGTTTGAAATCCTGGATACAGAGCCGGAAGAAAGAGACTTGGAAAATATGAAACAAATGCCTAAAATAGAGGGACAAATTGAGTTTAAAGATGTTGTCTTTTCTTATGATGGTGAAAAAGTTGTGTTGGATAATGTTTCTTTTTCAGTTGACAAAGGGGAAACAATTGCTTTGGTTGGTCCGACTGGTGAAGGAAAAACCACCATTATTAATGCGCTGGCCCGTTTTTATGAAGTCAAAAGTGGTCAAATTTTGATCGATAATCAGGATATCAGTCAAGTTGGCCTTTCCGGTTTACGCTCACAAATGGGAATTATGACACAAGATACCGTTCTTTTTACCGGTACGATTGCCGATAATATTCGCTATGGTAAACTGGACGCCACGCAGGCGGAAATTGAAGAAGCGGCCAAAGCTGTTCAAATTCATGATTTTATCATGAGTTTGGAAAAAGGTTATGAGACTGTGATTAACGACAAAGGCTCTAAACTTTCGATTGGACAAAAGCAATTAATTGCCTTTGCCCGAACAATGATTGCCAAACCATCGATTTTGATTTTGGATGAAGCAACAGCCAGCATTGACACTCATACCGAGCGCCTGATTCAGCAGGGGATCACTGCTCTTTTAAAGGGAAGAACTTCTTTTATTGTGGCACATCGCTTGTCAACCATTAAGCAGGCCAGTCGAATTTTCTTTATTAAAAACAAGCAAATTTCGGAAATGGGTTCCCATTCAGAATTGATTGAAAAAAAAGGAGATTATTATCATTTATATATGGCACAGAGGGCATAACAGGGGGAAACATGAAGATAAAAGGCAAAGAAATCCGAAGATTGATCAGGGCGGAGGTTCTTTGCCTCTTTTTTGTGCTGCTGACAGGCTGTGCGTATGAAAACAAAACAATTGTAAAGCCAATGGAAGAAAGATTGATTTCAACTGACTATTTGGAGGGACAAACAATGGATTTGCCATATTTTGGACTGCTGCTTAATGGACATTTTGTTTTACCGATAACCGGCAGTGTGACTGCAATCGAACCGGAGTCTTACCAGCGGGCAGTAGCAGTTTGTAATGCCAGTGGTTTCGAATTTTGGGTGAAAGGAAGCTGGGAAAATTATATTTCGAGTTTAAAGCTATATCGGGTTAAGGATGCACAGGTCATTTGGGAACAATCGTATTTTGATTTGACATTTTTTCTCCGGGAGTTACCAGAGCAGCTACTGGAGAATGAACTATATTTATTGCGGATTATTTTAAACCATTCGGGTAGGGAATTTTATTATGATTTGCCATTCTTTTACCAATCTGATTCGTTGTTCGCACAGAAATTGGAGGAGATAGTGCAAGAAATTGATAATTATCACCGCCAGGATGAAAAGCTGATGGGAACGGTGGCTCTGACAGTGGAAACTGCCGCTGCTGATGGCAGCATTAAGGGCAGGGCCAAAGCGGTGACAGCCATTCGTCAGTCAGGTGGCTTTGAATATTTGGATAAATTTTATGAGTTTACCATGACTGCCGATGGTCAAAAAACCTGGCAGGAGACGATTCGCAATAAAAAACGAGGCCATTATGATAAAACCCGAAAAAGTGCAGTTTTATCAGCTGGCGGGCAATGGGATATTGATGGCGGGAAATTTGTTCAGATCGAAGGTAGTGAGGTTTATGCCGGAAATGATCAGGATATTTATACTCTTTACCGACGTGATGAAATTAATGATGACTATTTGGTAGATGAATTGGAAAATCTTTATTTTCGTGGGATTGGCTGGAAAAATAATAAGTATTATTTTTTAGGATATGGCATTTTTACGGATAATCTTCCTAAAATCGGAAATCACCGGGGAGTTGCTTTTTTTGAATGGGATGGTCAAAACTTAAATATTCCTTATTTTTTGGAAATCAGGGAAGCGGATTTGGAAGAGTATCTCAATCGTCATTTGGTGGTGGAGGAGAAAGAAGCCCGTATTTTTTGGGTGCAGCAAGACACTTATTTTATTTTGGATTTAGCCGGACATACCCTGCATCAGGGAGAAATTCCCCTGTATGCCCGATTTGACAGGGAGCTGTTGTTATTTTACTGGCAAGCTCAGCCAGACCAGAAAAATCAAACAGTGTTATGGAATAATTTGGTTGATGAAAAGACCTATACCCTTTATTTGGAAGACAAAAATCAAAAGATTGTTGGCACCGGACAAGCGGGGATTTATGTTGGGGAATATCAGCTGACGGACACTTTGGAATATTTAAACCGGGAAGTCGTTTATCCGCTGCAGCGTTTGATTCAGTATTTGCCTGATGGCAGGGAAAAAAATGTGCTACGTGCACCAACTGGAAAATATTTCGGATTACCGGTTTTTGCTGAAAAAGACAGGGGTATTTTGCCGATTTTGGAGCGGAGGTATGGTAGTCAGACCCATCGTGGAGAAATTAAGGTCGACTATATTAAAGTTGAGGAACAGCCCTTTGATTTTCGTCAGCAAATTAGTGAGGATAACCAAAAACAAGTAATTAGTGATGGAGTGGGGATTTATCAGGATTTTTATGGTTTCGGTATGCGCGTCCTTAATGCCAGTCCTAAGAAAATTGTTTTTGGTGCGCAGAAAACTGCATCCTTACATTGGACAGAACTTCCGGAAGCGGGTTATTATTTGATTCGCTCAGGCCGGATGGTTATATTGGCTGAAAGCTTGCAGCAGGCTTTGGTTGAGGCTAAAGAATTTTCACAATATCAAATTTATTATGCCAATGGACAGACAGAAAAAAAGCTATTTGACAGTAAGTGGGAAAAAAGAGAGGCCAGAATATCACAGTTTACAGCTGTCAAGCAGTATCCGGAATTGCCCAGAGGCTGTGAAGTAACTGCTTTATCAATGCTGCTGGCGTATTATGATCCGAAAATGCCGGATCGATTTCAACTGGCAGAGGAGTTAAAAGAGTATAGTCATCAGGTAATGGGTGAGCGGCCAAGTTATCAGGTTGATATGAAAGAAGCCTTTGCCGGTTCTATGTTTAATTCCAAGGAGCCGGGCTTGGGAGTTTATATTGAGCCGATTTCTCTGATTGCCCGCCGTTATTTTGGCAGTCGGGTGCAAAATGTTACCGGTGTTAGTTTTCGGCAGGTTTTAACTTTCGTTAGTAATGGACAGCCGGTTCAGGTAATTAATTCGGATATGGCGCAGGCAGTGCCGGAAGTTTTAACAACTACCTGGCATACGGCCAATGGCTATATGGAAGTTACCTATCGGGAACATAGTGTAGTGATAGTTGGATTTGATGATGCTTTTGTTTATTATGCTGATCCCTTGACCGGACGCATTGAAAAAAGCTCTAAATTTAATTTTGAAGCCGGCTTTCAATCCTTTGGCCGGCAGGCCATGGTAATTACGGACTGAGGCTTGAAAAAATTGCCTGTTTCCGCTATACTTAAAATTAGAATAAGTGATGATAACTTAATTTTCCCATGTTTTTGGGGATGTGCCGCAAACCGGCTTGTGCCAAAAGTGGCGAGAGGATGGGCCGGCGAGCAAACAGCGGGGAAATTGACGGAAGGCGTGGCAGCTTAGGATTGATTGAAAAGGACATCATTATGGGGAGGATGCTATGTATGATATTATTATTATAGGAGCAGGTGCAGCGGGGGCATTTGCAGCTTATGAACTGGCCAGGGCAGAAAAACCGCTTAAGGTTTTGCTGTTGGAAAAAGGGCTGTCCTTAAAAGACAGAATTGCGGCCAAAGAGGCTAAAGATAAGGGCGATAAGGAGTTGGGTAAGCGCTATAATATTATGGAAGGTTTTTTTGGAGCCGGTAGTTTTTCCGATGGAAAGTATAATATTACCACTAGTTTTGGTGGTGATTTACATAATTATATCGGTGTGGGAAAAGCGATGGAGCTGATGTGGGAAGTGGATGCCATCAATATGAGTATGGGCGGTGGAGATGCCAAACTGTATTCAACTGCGGCCGGTGATTTAAAAGCCAGGGCGCTGCGGCATGATCTGCATCTCCTGGAAGCACAGGTGCGTCATTTGGGAACGGACCGTAATTTGGTGATTGCCGAAAATATGTATCGTAAAATCAAAGATGCAGTTGACATTCGCTTTGAAACAACCGCTCTGGATATTGAAAAAAAGGAAGATGTGTTTGAAGTTATTACCGATAAAGGGAATTTTACTGCTCACAAAGTAATTGTTGCTACCGGTCGGGTGGGTTCGCGCTGGGTCAATAAATTATGCCAAAAATTTGAGATTCCGACTGAGAATAACCGGGTTGATATTGGGGTGCGGGTAGAGTTGCCGGCCTTGATTTTTAAGGATATTACAGATGAGGTTTATGAAAGTAAAATTGTCTATAAAACTGCTAAGTATAATGATCAGGTCCGGACTTTCTGTATGAACCCATATGGTGAAGTGGTGGTTGAAAACTATGGTGATATTTTGACAGTTAATGGTCATAGCTATGCTGATCCGGCCAGACATACGGAAAATACCAATTTTGCGCTGTTAGTGTCCAATCATTTTACCAAGCCGTTTAAAGACAGCAATGAATATGGTGCATCCATTGCCAGACTGAGCAATATGCTGGGCGGCGGCGTATTGGTTCAGCGCTTTGGTGATTTGGAAAGAGGTCGTCGCAGCAATGAACATCGGATGCGCCAATGTTTTACCAGACCAACCCTGGATGCAACGCCGGGTGATTTAAGTCTGGTCATTCCCAAACGTCAATTAGATGCCATTATTGATATGATTTATGCACTTGATAAAATTGCCCCGGGAACGGCTAATGAAGATACTTTGCTATATGGGGTGGAAGTTAAATTCTATAATTCTAATGTGGCAGTAGATCATCATTTAGAAACCAATGTCAAGGGGCTATATGTTCTGGGTGACACTTCAGGAGTAACCCATTCTTTATCCCAGGCTGCGGCCAGCGGCATTTTCGTAGCCCGGGAACTAATGACCGAGATGCAGGGATAAGCCTTGCAAATCGGACAACAGAGCAGATGATAAAGTTTTTTGGATTTTAAATATTATGATTTAAAACCATTAGAGCTGTTGCAATTGAAGATTTTTACACAAGATATAAGGTAAAATTCTGGTGATTTACCATCCTATCCGTGTGAAATTCGTATTTTGCAACAGCTCTATATTTTTTTATTTTACTTAGAATGAATAAGTTATCAAACAATAGCGAGTGGATATTGCAAATTTGTGATAATTGTGTTATGATCATATCAGAAATGATAGCGCTATCATTTTTAAAATGAAAGGAGGGAAAGAGTGGCTACATTAAAAGAAGTTGCTGATTTAGCTGGAGTTTCACCAATTACTGTGTCAAGAGTTATAAACAATCCGGATGCAGTTAAAGATCAGACCAGGCAGCGAATTGAGGCGGTCATGCAGGAACTAAAATATTCTCCTAATTTGGCAGCTAAAAATTTAGCAACCAATCGTTCTGGAATTATTGATGTATATATTCCGGAAAATATTGATTTATCAAACCCTTTTGTGATGCACTTGATTGCTGGTATCAGTCAAGTACTTAGTGAACAGTATTATTCTTTTTTGATTTTACGAAATCGCCGACGGGAACATGTGTGTGATGGATATATTGTGACGGGATTACTTAAGAATGAAATTCAGGAATTTGTACAATATGCTAAAGATAGAAATCGGCCAATCATTTTATTTGGGCATACTATGATTCCTGATATTGATTGTATTGATGTGGATAATGTTTTAGGAGCAAAACGAGGAACAGAGTATTTAATTGTCCAGGGGCATAAACAGATCGCCATGATAAATGTGTTTGAGGATAAGGATTATACAGTTGATCGTCTGGAGGGATATAAGCAAGCGCTGACTGAAAACGGAATTACTTATGACCCAAAACTGGTGTTTTATACAGCCAATAGTGTTGATGGCGGAGAAGAGATTACTGCTGAAATAGTGAAAAAGCAAAAGGTATCTGCAATTTTTTGTGCAACTGATACGATTGCCATTGGAGTAGCGGCCAAACTAAAAAGCATGGGTTACTTAATTCCGCAGGATATTTCTTTAATGGGTTTTGATGGTTTAGGGCATCAAATGCTGGCCAAACCGCAATTAACCACAGTTCAACAGCCTATTTATGAACTGGGCGTGTTGCTTGCTGAAAAATTGCTGGAACGCTTAAATGGGAGAGAAACTCCAGTAAAAAAGACAGTTGCACCTGTATTACTGGAGGGAAATTCGGTTTGTTTTAAAAATTGATTTAATATCTATATGACACAAATGATGGGAATTATTATCGAAGGTTTTGGATGAAACGAACATAAGTATTAAAATACTTCTATATAAGGAGGAAAAATTATGTGTAAAAAGATAGTGATATTAATTCTGACAGTGGTTATTGGTTTAACATTGATTTCTTGTAATAAAACAACTACTCCTGCTGCGCCAACAGATAAAGAAAAGTCGACAACTTCAGAAAAAAGTACAGACGATACTTCTAAAACAGACAATACTTCTCAACCAGAAAAAAAGCCGGAAATCTTATCGGGGACACTTGAAATTTGGTCTTCGGGAGAAGAATTAGGTCGCTTTGTTAAAGGCTTCAATGAAATTTACCCAGATATTACCATTAATATTACAGTAGTACCCAATGCTGATTTTATTGCCAAGTTAACACCTACTTTGGCCAGTGGGCAAGGTGCACCGGATATTTTTACAGGTGAATCAGATTATGTTAAATATTTAGTAGAAGCCGGATATTGGGATGATTTGCGTTTAGAACAGTATCAGGCTAAAACAGAAGATGTATGGGAATATATTGTGAGTGTAGGTACCGATGCCGGCGGCGTGCTGAGGGCACTTAGCTGGCAGTCCAGTCCGGGTTCGATTATGTATCGCCGTGATTTAGCACTGGATGCACTGGGAACCGATGATCCTCAGGAAGTAGGAGCAATGCTGGCAACAAATGAAGAAATGTTGAAGGTGGCTGAAAAATTAAAAGCCAAAGATATCAAGATGTTTGCCAGCTGGCAGGATATTTTTAATATGCAGTTTTCTAACCGGAAACAGCCTTGGGTAGTGGATGATAAATTAATCATCGATGATTCGATGCTGGAGTTTATGGATATGGCTAAAATTATTATGGAAAAGGGATATGATTTGGGGGTTGATCCATGGGCACCGGAATGGATTGCCGCAGTCGAGAGTAAAGATACTTTTTGCTATGTCCTTCCATCTTGGGGATATCAATTTGTAGTTAAACCGGGTGCCAATACAACCAAGGGAAAATGGGCAATGTGTCAAGGTCCGGTGCCATATGTTAAAGGCGGCACATGGCTGGGGATTTATAAAGACAGTCCGAATAAAAAACTAGCCTGGGCATTTCTGGAGTATTGCTGTTTGAATGCAAAGGTACTGCAAGATTATGGAGCAGAGTATGGCGAGTTTGTTTCAGTCAAATCTGCCAATCATGCATTAGCTAAAGGAGAAGGCGAAGAGGTGCTGGGTGGTCAGAATCCATTTGTATTTTATAATGAGCAAATGAACAAACTGCCGGCTGATTTGATGACGGGCTATGATGGAACTATCAATGGCGCTTTTCTGTCAACTACCAAAGACTATGCAACTGGAGTTTTAGATAAGGATGCTGCCATTGCTCAATTTAAGGAAGATGTAAAGAATGCTTATCCGGATTTAACAATTGAATAATGAATGTTTGTTGTTGGTGGGCAGTTTGCTCACCAACAACAATTGTCAATAAATGTTTGCGCTGGTTGTGTAAAACCTTGTAGTATAAAACAGAGAAAGAAGTAACATGCCAATTGGTATTAAGCAGTTGATTTTAAGTTTTAATATGGTAAAATACGTGATCATTGAAAGATGGGTGCAGGCTTAGTTTATAAAGGCAGACACTTATTTCTGGGAGGAAGTATGAAAAGGAAAACGAAATATTGTCATAACAGAAAATGGGCCGGATATCTTTTTATAACTCCATTTTTTTTGACTTTTTTGATTTTTGGCTTATATCCGGTGCTGTATACTTTATATTTAAGTTTTCAAAAATGGGATGGCTTATCGGCAGCAAAATATGTCGGATGGAAGAATTTTCAGAGAATTTTGCAAGATAAAGTATTCTACCTGTCTTTATGGAATTCGTTTCGGATTTGGCTTTTTAATTTTATTCCGCAAATGTTGACAGCCCTTTTTTTATCCGCGTTATTTACTTTTAACCAAGTAAAAGGAATGAAATTTTTTAGGGCTGTCTTTTATTTACCCAATTTAGTGACCGCAGCCTCGATTGGACTTTTATTTAATCTTTTGTTTGATGGCAATAAATCGGTGATGAATTATATTTTAGTATCTCTTAAATTTCCGGGAGCACCTTTTTCGTTTTTTAACAGTCAGGTATTTACCTCTGGTTTGGTGTCCTATATTCAGTGGTGGATGTGGTTTGGATATACTGTGGTTATTATTATGGCCGGAATTACCACCATTGATTCCAGAATATATGATGCGGCTCAGGTGGATGGAGCCGGCAAAACCAAAACCTATCTTTATATTACAATTCCACTGATTAAACCAACACTTATTTATTTGGGAATCACTTCTCTGATTGGGGGCATGCAGTTATTTGACGTACCGGCCACTCTTTCCAATGGAAATGGAGATCCGCGCAAGGCGGTGTTAACAACAGCCATGTATTTATATAATCAGGGTTTTAAAAATCATAATTATGGTTATGCGGCAGTAATTTCAGTTGGCTTGTTCTTTATTATAGCAGTAATTAGTGCATTTGCCTTTAAGGCGTTAGAGAGGAAAGGAGAAATGAATTAATGAATAAAAAACCAACTTTTTCTTTGGCGCTGATGTATGGGTTTTTGATAATTTTACTTATTGTTTCGCTGGTGCCTTTTTATCTGATGATTATAAACGGAACACATAATAGTTTTGATATTGTTACTAAATTAAATCTTTTGCCGGGATATTCTTTAAAAGATAACTATCTGACAATGCAGTCGCATGTCAATATTTGGAGAGGATTTGTTAATAGTTTATGTATTACCATTCCCTATACACTACTAAGCGGCTATTTTGGAGCAATGACAGCTTTTGGTTTTGCCAAATATAATTTTTACGGGAAAAAATTTTTGTTTGGTATTGTGATGGCATCAATGATGATTCCGACTCAAGTAACCCTGATCGGTTTTTATCATTTAAATTTAAGACTGGGTTTACTGAATTCGTATTGGCCCTTTATTATTCCCGGGCTGGCAAATGCCACTACCGTATTTTTTTTGCGGGCAATCGTTGTTCAAAGTATTTCGGATAATATGTTGGAAGCAGCCAGGATAGAAGGATGTTCGGAAGGATATATTTTTAATCATATTGTTTTGCCCTGTATTATGCCAGGAGTTTTTACCATGAGTATTTTTAATTTTGTTGCCAGCTGGAATAATTATATTGGTCCGCTGATTATTATGACAAGGAATGAAATGTATACCATGCCAGTTATGATAGCTATGATCAAGGGATTGTACTTAAGTAATTATGGTGCAATGTATTTGGCAATTGCAATAAGTGTGATCCCAATTATTCTGGTATTTTGTTTTTTTTCAAAATATATTATTAATGGGTTAACCGTTGGAGTTGATAAATAAGGAGGCTATATGAAAGAAAGTACCTGGAGATGGTCAAATGATCATTCGCAGTGGGCTCTGAAATTGGTCAGTAATGAGGGAAAAGCTGATGCCAATTTATACTTGAATGGGCTTAAATATCAAAAAATGTTTGGCTTTGGAGCATGCTTTAATGAATTGGGGTGGAGAGCATTTAACCATCTTTTAGCCAGGGAAGGTGAGAAATTACTAGCGGAACTATTTTCGCCGGCAGGGGATGGAGCGAAATTTAATTTTTGTCGGTTGCCGATTGGAGCAAATGATTATTCTTTTAATTGGTATAGTTTGGACGAGGTTCCAGGTGATTACAGCTTACAGTATTTTTCATTAGAACGTGATAGCCAGGCTTTAATTCCATATATAAAAAAGGCATTGCATTATAATCCGGAACTAAAGCTGTTTGCCTCTCCCTGGAGTCCGCCGGCCTGGATGAAGAATCCGCCAGTATATAACTGGGGAAAATTGATTTGGACAGAAGAAAATTTAAGCGCCTATGCTGCTTATTTGGTTAAATTTATTAAAGCTTATGCCGAACAGAATATTTCAATTCATCAATTACATGTTCAAAACGAACCGGTAGCCAATCAAAAATTTCCATCCTGTACGTGGACAGGAGAAGAGTTAAGAGATTTTATCAGGGATTATTTAGGCCCGGCTTTATCAGCATCAGGACTTGATACGGAAATTTGGTTGGGAACGATTAATGCGCCGGGTTGTGATTTTAATCGACTGATTTTTGATAAATGGGCAACTGAGGACTATGATTTTTTTGCGCATACAGTTTTGGCAGATGAAGAGGCTCTTCGTTATATTTCCGGAGTAAGTTATCAATGGGGTGGGAAAATTGCCATGCAGCGTACATTTGAAAGCTGGTATCCGCGAATCAGACTGATGCAATCGGAAAATGAATGTGGCTTTGGAGATAATACCTGGGAATATGCCAGATATGTATGGACAATGTTAAAACATTACATTGGCAATGGCGCCGAAAGTTATCTTTATTGGAATTTTATGCTTGAGCCTGAAGGAGTCAGTACCTGGGGAGATCCGCAAAATGCAATGGTGACTATTGATCCGGTAAAAGGAAAAGCGGTTTTTAATCCGGATTACTTTGTGATGAAGCATTTTTCTGCCTGTATCCAGAGAGATGCAATACGACTTGGGGCTTCAGGAACTTTTGCCGGAAATGCGTTGGCATTTCAAAATCCCGATCGCTCTTTGGTATTGGAACTTTATAATCCGTTTAAGCAGATATATACCGTGGCATTTCATGATGAAGCAGAGAAATATTATTTTGCCTTGGAGCCTCAATCTGTAAACAGTATTATTTTGAAATAAGGAGATATTTATGGAAATAAAGCAAATAACTACTGGATACCGGAATGAAAGAATTTTCAAAGAAGAAAATTTAGTTGTAGCCAGGTTTGATCATGGACAGGAGCTCTTTCTTTTAAATATATACCCACATTTAAAATATCAGGCAATTGATTTTTTTGGAGGGGCGATTACAGACGCAGTAGCTGCTACTTTGGAAAAAATGCCAAAAGATTGTGCTCAGGCAGTGATTGACTCTTATTTTGGGAAAAAAGGAATTGGTTATCAGGCGATCCGCACCCATATTGACAGTTGTGACTTTGCAACCAGTGCTTATGCGGCAGTAAAAGATCCTTTGGACACTAACTTTAACAGTTTTTCCATTCAGCGAGATATTGACCGGATAATTTACTGGATTAAAGAGGCATATAAATCAGCCGGCAGGATTCTGCCGGTTATGCTGTCACCGTGGTCGCCACCGGATTTTATGAAAACAAATCATAGCCGTATTCAAGGCGGATATTTAAAAAAAGAATATTATGAAAGTTGGGCCAGATATATTTGCAAATATGTTCACGAGTATAGAAAATCTGGTGTTGATGTGCAGATGCTTTCTATCCAAAATGAGCCTAATGCAGTACAAAAATGGGATAGCTGTCTTTTTACTGCGGAGCAGGAAAAAATTTTTCTAGCGGATTATTTATATCCTTGTATGCTTAAAAATAAATTGGATGATATTAAAATTTACATTTGGGATCATAACAAAGAAAGATTATTTGACCGGGTAGAGTCAGTGGTCACAGATCAAACAGCAGAAATGATTACGGGAGCGGCTTTTCATTGGTATAGCGGCGATCATTTTGCAGCTCTGCGATTGGTCAGGGAGCAATTTCCCAAGATGAAACTGCTGTTTTCGGAGGGCTGTATTGAATATAGCCGATTTGATAAAAATCAATTTAAAAATGCGCAAATATATGGACATGATATGATTGGAAACTTTTCTGCCGGTATGAATGCTTTCTTGGATTGGAATATTTGCTTAGATGAAAATGGTGGGCCGAATTATGCTGACAATTATTGCGCCGCTCCGGTTATTTGTGATACCGTAAATAGTAAAGTTGATTATCAACTGTCTTATCATTATATTTCTCATTTCAGTCGTTTTATTCAGCCGGGAGCAAAACGGATTGCCACCACAGTATATACTAGAGAGGTAGAGCAAGTGGCATTTCAAAATCCCGACCAAAGTATAGTTTTAATTACCTTTAATGAGACAGAGAAGGAACTGCCATTAACTATTCGCTTAAGTGATCATTTATATGAGAGTATAATTCCCAGGCAGTCAATTTCAACATTTATTATAGGGAAATAATGTTTTTAGATAGAGGTAATAGGATATAAGTGACCATATAGACTGCTATTTTTATTGCAAATTTCAGAGAGTAGGGTAGACTTTGGGTTGCAAATTCCAACAAATTCCGTTATACTAAAAAAGAATCAGGAGCCGGTAAAATGCGCCTGACAACTTCTGGTTTTAGAAAATGACTAAGCAAAGCAGGAAAGGCAAAGATTTTGATTGAAATTAAAATTCCGCCGGCAGTGGAAGAGATTTTGAATGTTTTTTACGAGCATGGCGAAGAAGCATATATTGTGGGCGGCTGCGTCCGCGACAGTATCATGGGGAAAAAGCCCAAAGACTGGGATATCACTACTTCAGCTACCCCACTGCAAATCAAGGCGTTTTTTCCCAAGACGGTTGATACCGGTATTAAACATGGGACAGTTACTGTCCTTCATAAAAAAGAGGCAATAGAAGTTACCACCTTCCGGGTCGATGGCCAATATGAGGACCATCGTCGTCCCAAGACGGTTAATTTTACCAAGTCTTTGAAAGAGGATGTGGCCAGGCGTGATTTTACTGTTAATGCCATGGCATATGCTCCACAAACGGGTTTGATTGATTATTTTCAGGGACAGGCCGATCTTAAAAAAAAGTGTATTCGCTGTGTGGGCAGGGCAGAAGAACGGTTTGAAGAAGATGCTCTGCGGATGATGCGAGCCATTCGTTTTGCGGCGGCCCTGGATTTTCAAATTGAAGCCGATACTGCCCGGGCAATCCGGACAAAAAAAAGATTGATTCAGGCAGTTAGTCAGGAAAGGATTCGGATTGAGTTTGTTAAAACTTTGTATAGTGAACATCCGGAATATTTAGGATATTTTGAAAAATATGGTTTGATGCCTTTCTTTTTGCCGGAAATTTCTTTGCCGACAGAGTCGGAATCTTTTTTTTATCAGGTTTTAAGACGTATACCGGCAGAGGGACTTGCCCGTTTATCAGCTTTTTTTGGGTGTTTGGGTAATGGCAAAGAGACGGCTGCTCAGGTAAAAAAGATTTTAAAACGGATGACTTTTGATAATCACAGTCTTTCTGTAGTCACTTCAGTTGTCAAACAAGGAGGACTGGTTTGGCAAAAAGATGATTATTTTTTTCGCAAGTGCTTATCGCAATTTGGTGCCGAAGTAACTGAAATTTTATTAGAAATTGGAGCCGCCAAAGGGCAGTTTTCCATGTCAGAAATGGCTGAATATTTGGAAAGAGCAAAGACCGCTCCACTAAATATAACCGATTTGGCGATAAATGGCCGGGATCTGATAGCGTTGGGGATGGATGAAGGCAAAGCTATTGGCCATAGCTTGAAATTGCTTCTGGAGGTAGTCTTGCAGGAACCGGAAAAAAATACCAAAGATCAGTTAATTGCTGTTTTAAGTGAAATAAATAGCAGATCTGTTGAATAGATAAAATCAGACAAGCAAAAGACTAAAACCAAACAATTAATGAGTAAACAAGTGAAACTGCAGGAAATGAAAAAGAAGAAAGGAGCATATCATGGAGAAAACAGCTAAGCATAAGATAATCTTATTCGTCACCTCTGAAAGTGGCCCTTATCGGGCGTCCGGTGGCTTGGCCGATGTAGCGGAGGCTTTGCCGGTAGCATTTAAAAAGAAAAATGTGCACATGGTTAGAGTAATGCCAAAGTACAAGGGAATTGAAGAAAAATATGAGCTGAAAAAACTTCATGAGTTCATTGTTGAAATCACCAATCGCCCAATGGTAGCGGCTGTATATGAGCATGAACTGGATGGAATAAAAACTTATTTTATTGGTAATGCCCCATTTTTTGAAAGAGATAATTTATATGGTTATGAAGACGATAGCCTGCGCTTTGGCTTTTTCTGTAAAGCAGTTATTGAAATGCTGATTTCTATTGGTTTAAAGCCGGATATTATTCATGCCAATGATTGGCAGACTGCATTAATCGGATTGTTTTTAAAGCAAGAATACAGCAGTCTGGATTTTTACCGGAATATGAAGATGGTTTTCACCATTCATAATCTTCAGTATCAGGGGGTATTTGAGCGGGATGTTTTGAAAAAATTAAATATTTCGGAAAAATATTTCAATAGTGAAGCGGTTGAATATTACGGTAAGATTTGTATGATGAAAGCGGGAATTGTATATTCCAATGCGGTTACTACCGTCAGCCAGAAATATGCACGCGAAATTCAAACACCGGAATTTGGGTATGGCTTAGATGGTTTGTTGCGTAAATATTCCAATAAAATTCATGGCATTATTAATGGTATTTATTACGATAAATATAATCCGGAAGATGATGCAGCCCTCAAATATCCATTTACTGTCAAAAATTATAAAAAAGAAAGAGAGCGGCAAAAAGCAGCTTTTAGAAAGGAAATTGGCTTGGCTGAGTCAAATCAGCCATTAATGGGTGTGGTCACCCGTTTGGCTGAACAAAAGGGAATTGACCTGATTTTGGCGGCAATTAAGAAATTGGCCAAAGAAGATATTCAGTTTGTGATTTTGGGGTCTGGCGAAAAATATTATGAAGCGGCTTTAAAGGAAATGGAAAAGCAGTATCCCCATCAAGTGGCAGTCATTACTGAATTTAATCCGGCAGTTGCCCGGCAGATTTACGGATCGGTGGATATGTTTTTAATGCCCTCTTTGTTTGAGCCGTGTGGACTTTCGCAAATGTATAGTCTGCGCTATGGAGCAGTACCGATTGTCAGAAATACCGGCGGACTAAGTGATACGATCATTGGTTATGAAGAAGATCCCAAAACAGCAACCGGCTTCCGTTTTAATAATTATTTTTCCAATGATTTTATTGAGGCTATTCGCCGGGCGATGGAATGCTTTAAAGATAAAAAAGTCTGGAATGAAATTATACAACGCGGTATGGAAACCCGTTTTTCCTGGGATGGAAGTGCAGAAGAATATTTAGCCTTATACCGTGATATTTTGGAGAATAAAAATAATTAGGAGAAAACAGTGTGAAGAAAGTGTTGACCGGAATTGCAGCAGGAGCTTTGCTCCTGCTGATTACCGGATATATTTTTTATTTTCGTCCGTATTACTATCTGTTTAATGGAGGGAAAATTGAATTTACTCCGGAAATTCGCAAAGAGTTAATCCGTAGCCAGTATTTACAAATGCTGACGCATGAAGATGCTTTGTATTTTTGTAGTCGTGAAGGCTTGGAAAAGAGAAGTATTGACGGTACCAGTGAATGGACAAAACCATATCAAATGCTATCGCCGACTTTAAAAAATGCCGGCGATTATTTTGTAGTGGCTGACATTTTGGGGCATGATGCTTTTATTTTTCACAAAAGTGGATTTATGGCCAATGTTCGGGAAAACCTGCCCATCATCAGTGCATGGATTAATGATGAAGGACAGATTGCCTTAATTTTGGAGTCGGATTTGGAAAACCGAATCAAGATTTATGGCAAAGACGGTGTACCTTTAATTGAAAGAGGTTCGGTTTTGAGTCAGGATGGATATCCGGTGGCTTTGGCTTTGTCAGATGATGGCATTCATATGGTGACTTCCTATGCTGATGCTTTTAACGGCAAATTGGAAACAAAGGTGACCATGTTTGGCTTTGCCGATTATCATGAAGATTTGGATGAATTTATTGTCCGGGCTGATGTTTACGAAAATGAGCTGATCCCTGAACTTCATTATTTTGGGGCAAAATCATTATGGGTGATTGGCAATCGCCAGGCTCATATTTATCCGATGGCCAGCAGCAAGGAGATATATGCTCAGCCTAAGCATATAGAAATGCAGGGCGATATTGAGCAGGTATATTACACAAAGAATGAGGTTCTGGTTTATAGTGACACCAAAGAAATTGGAGTCAGCCGTTATCGTTTAAAAGTTTATCATTATGATGGAGAACTGACAGCCGAATATCACTTTGCAGATTCCCCTCAATTAATTACAGTTCAGGGAGAAAATTATTTTATCATCAATCAGGAAAAGATTTTTAAATACCGCGGAGCAAAAATGATTTGGGAGTACCCATTTTATGAAAGACTGGAAGGATTTCATGAAATCAGTACGGATCGCTATTTACTGATTAAACCAATGGGATATACGGTATGGAAATTAAAGCAAATGTATTAGATGCCTGGGAAAGAGTTTATAGCAGTTAATATCATAAACCAGTCAGGCTGATCAGGCAATGAAATTAAGAACAGAAAGCAAGTAGGAAATGATTATGACAATTAATACAGCAGATATAATAGTAGTATTGATCATTGGATTGGGAGTGACTTTGGGGGCTTTTAAAGGAGTGATTAAGATGGTCCTGTCTTTATGCTCCTCGCTGATGGCAATTATTGTCGCCTTTTTTATTCAGCCACTGATATTGCCGATTTTGGTAGCAAATACGAATTTATTTACCAGACTGACCGAGATTATTTCCCAAAATATTAATTTAACTGATTTAGCTCAAAAAATTCATCAGCCGGCTGGAGCGCCGCTGGAAATGAATGCCGGTTTAAATCCACAAATCATTAATTTGCTGACCAGAAAAATTGGCAGCGGCATGGACTTGGACAGTATGCAAATGGAAATCAGCCGACATTTGGCCTGGATTGCTCTGCAAATTATTTCTTTTTTTATTGGTTTTGTGGTGATTGTCCTGATTTTTGTGGTGATTGGCTGGATTTTATCTGGAGTGGGTAAACTGCCGGTGATTCGCGAGGTAAATAAGGCTGCGGGTGCAGCCCTTGGCGGTTTAATTGGGGTATTATTGATCTGGATTGGCATGTTGTTTTTAAATTATTGGTTTAGTACCGGGCAGCAGATGGAGATTTATGCGATGCTTCAAAATTCGCTGCTGGCCAAATATTTGTATCAGTATAATTTTTTACTGTATTATATGATTTTGCTGCAATAAATATTAAGATGTGATAAATGGCAGCTAACAGAGGGAAAGTAAGATAATCTTTGGGCGACTAAAGTATGACATTACATACACAGCAATCACCGACTGAGAAAGTGGTGATAATAAAATCGAGAAAACAGAAGCAATGGTATTAGTCACTTAACTTTTCCACATTTCCTGGAACAGTCTTTTTAGGTGTGTACTGCGAAAGCAGGGGGTAACCGCAAGCCGGATTGCATGCCCGAACAGAAACCCGAAATGTTTCGCCAGGACATGTTAAATGGGGCGGTATGTGCCCGCTCCCTGGAGTAGGATAGAGCCAAATAAGACTGTGGGAAAGTTGAGTTAGTCATAATAGGAAAAGATATGATTGCACAGCTCAAAAATGTAAAAAAAGAATATCAGGGTTTGCAGGTTTTAGATGGAATCAGCTTTGTACTGCAGCCAGGTGAAATTGTCTGTTTGCTTGGTCCTTCAGGCAGTGGTAAAACTACTTTGCTAAATATTATGGCAGGTTTATTACCGGCTGATGATGGAGAATGCTGGATTACCGATAAAGTATCTTATGTTTTTCAAGAAGATCGGCTGCTCCCGTGGAAAACTCTGCTGGAAAATATTTTGTTTGTAAAAGCAGAGCGTGAGGTGGAAACAGCCAGAGCAATCTTGGCAAAACTTGGATTAATAGATTTTTGTAACTATTATCCTGCTGAATTAAGTGGTGGAATGAAGCAAAGAGCCGCTATTGCCAGAGCATTTTACGCAGGTGGCGACTTGTTTTTGATGGATGAGCCGTTTCAATCACTGGATGTGGAATTAAGACTGCGCTTGATTAAAGAATTGATCAGCTTATGGGAGGTGAAAAGAAATACCATATTATTTGTAACTCATAATTTAGAGGAGGCAATATTACTCGGCCACCGGATATTGGTTTTATCCGATGGACCGGCGAAAATAAAGAAGGAGTTTAAGGTGGAAATGGCACCGGCCGATAGGGTACCGGAGGATTTTAAGGAGTTGAAACAAGAAATGGAAAGATGTTTAGCTGTAGTAGATTAGGAGATAACAAATGAAAAATAAATGGCTAAAAATAATGAGTATAAGTGCAGCGATTTTAATTATGCTGACTGCCTGTGGCCGGACAGCGACAGAAGATAATTATCAGCAGAAAAATACTGTTCCCAAAGCGACGGAGCAGCCAGGTAAAACAGAAGATAAAACAGAAATGGAAGCGAAATCGGAAGTAAAAGAGCAACCAAAACCGGAGGAAAAGCCGGAGAATTATGGTGACAGAAAATTTCAAGTCATTGCTCCGGCCGGAGTGCCGACCATTGGCTTATTAAAGATGATAAAAGAAAATACCGAAATCGCCGGGGCAAAGATGGAGTATGAGTCGATTGTAGCTACTGATGCACTGGCTCCGAAGTTAATTTCCGGTGAGGCCGACTTTGCGGTGGTACCGTCTAATTTGGCAATTAAGTTATATAATAAGGGGGCAGAGTATCGCTATGTCGGCTCAACGGTATGGGGAGTTCTTTATTTGGCGGCTGGCAGTGATGAGATCAAAACATGGCAGGATCTAAAAGGCAAAAAGATTGTGTTGATTGGGCGTGGTTTAACACCTGACTTGACCCTGCGCTATTTGCTTCAGCAAAATGGTTTGACCCCGGAGACGGATGTTGCGCTTGAGTATGTCAGCGGAGCGACTGAGCTGGCACCGATGTTTTTAGCCGGCAAAGCTGATATTGCTTTGCTGCCGGAGCCAATGCTCAGTCAGGTCATGACTAAAAAACCGGAAACCAAGGTCGTCTTTGATATCCAGGCAGAGTGGAAAAATATTACCAATGGGGAAAGCTATCCACAAACAGCGGTACTGGTGAAAAAAGAAGTCATTGATCAGTATCCGGTACTGGTAGAAACCTTTTTGGCCAGATTACTGGAAAGTGTCGAGTTTGCCAATATCGATCCGCAAACGGCCGGTACTTATATGGAAGAAATCGATGCCAATATGAAAGCGGCAGTCATTGCCAAGGCGATTGCCAACTGCAATTTGGAATACAAAGATGCAGAGCAGTCAAGGCAGGCGTTGGAGACATATTTTGAAAGACTGAAAGAATTTGGTGCCGAAAATATCGGAGGAAAAATGCCGGATGAAAATTTCTATTATCAAAAATAGAGAGAAAAAACATAATACCATTTTATTTTTGATGGGGATCGGGCTCTTGCTGATTGGCTGGAGCCTGATTTCTTATTGGCTCCGCCAGCCGATTTTAGTGCCGGGGCCGATGGCCACCGCTGAAGAAATTGGCAAAATTGTTATAAGCAGTCAATTCGGGCCAATTCTTGGCAATACTTTGCTGCGGTTTGGGGCCGGCTTTGCTTTAACCATGTTTTTGGCAGCCTTATTTGGGATTGCAGCCGGATTAAGTCCGGGTTTAGCCAGAGTGTTTGCACCCTTTATCTCTTTAATTAAAGCAGTTCCGACTATGGCCATCATTCTGCTGGCAATTATTTGGCTAAAGTCTAATCTGGCGCCAATTTTGGTGGTCTTTTTAATTTCTTTTCCAGTTCTTTACTGGAGCTGGAAAACCGGAATTGAAGAAACAGATGGTAAGCTGTTGGAAATGGCCAAATTATATCGGGTGGGCAAAGTTAAAACCTTATGCGAAATTTATTTGCCATCAGCCCGGCCCTATGTTTTATCGGGGATTTCCTCGGCACTGGGCCTTGGCTTTAAAGTGGGAATTGGTGCAGAGGTCTTGTGTCAACCACGCTTTGGCATTGGAACAGCTATGCAGATTGAAAAATCTAATTTAAATACCGCCGGTGTATTTGCCTGGGCTTTGATTTGTGTGGTGCTGGTGGTGGTGATGGACCAATTAGCCAAGAGAGTATTTTTCAGAGGACAAGAAAAAAGGAAAATTTAAGATCAGCTCTTAGCAGAGCGGGATGACGGCAATGTCATATGTTAATGGCGGTTCTGTTAATTTAGTAGCTAGCTGATCAATTTTGGGCTTATACTCCGGCAGCTTCCTAAAGCTGAAAAAAGAAAATTTATGTGTTGACAAAGCCGCTCTTTTGTATTATAATAATAGTACAACAATACAATATAGCAGAAGGCAAATAAAAGGTAAAAGATGATTTTAAGGGCAGGTCTTTATTTTTTAATTTAATTGTACTAATAAAATAATACAATGATACAATGATGTGAGAAAGGAGCATATCATGCAATTACTAATCAACAAAATTATTGGTTCAGGAGTAATGTTAGGATTATTTACTTTACCACCTTTTTTGTGGTGGGTTATAGCAGTACGTGAAAAAGAAGATTTTTGGCAGTGGCTGGGGTTAAAGAGGATCTCATTATCCAGTAGAAAATCAGTATTTATGCGAACTCTGTTGGCCAGCATCGTTTTTAGCATAGCTTCATTTTTCTTGCTTTATTGGGGAATTGGAGCTAAGGAAAATGCGGTTTCTGAGTTTTCCGGGAAAGGTCTGATGGTGCTGCCAGCAGTTTTGGTATTTGCTCTATTTAACACAGCTCTACCTGAAGAAATCTTATTTCGGGGATTTTTGCTAAAATGTTTAAGCCGGAAATTTGGCTTTGCGACTGGCAATTTGTTACAGGCAGCGATATTTGGAATGATACATGGATTGATGTTTTATAGAATGGTGGGAATAGGGAAAGCTTTGCTGCTGACATTATTTACTGGCCTGGGAGCAGCTTTTATGGGCTATTTAAATGAAAAAAAGGGGGAAGGCTCGATACTGCCAAGTTGGGGGATGCATGCCTTTTCCAATGCCTTTGCCGGAATTATAGCTATATTTAGCTTGATTTAAGGAGAAATGACAAATATGGTTATTGCCCATTTACCGGAGAAGAATTAATGACAGAGATCATGGAAAACAGCTTTTTGTTTAAAGAAATGGGAAGATATTATGAATGGACAGTGAAAAAGATGAAAAAATAATAGAAATAAATCAGAATAAATTTTAAAAATGAATATTTTTTTCGGAAAACTATTGTTTTTTTGAAGAGATATTTTATAATAAAAGAGAAAAAACACTGATTACTTATTAGAAAAAGTCTGTTTGGAGCCGGATGACGGGCAAATCATTTTTAGACCTCGGGTCTTTATATTGGTGTGGATTGACGATTGTGGGGCTGTGGCAAATCATCAGGATTTCCGCTGATAGGTTGACATCTTACCTAAAAAATTTCAAAGTGCCGCAGCCCCATTTGCGGTGCTTTGTAAAAGGTGTGACAAAAAAATAAAGGGGAGTTTATGCAGTGGTTTATTAATGGCATAAAAGTGAAACAGGACTTGATAAAAATGCGGAGCAGGAATTGTAAAATAGAGGTGTGACGGCAAGGAGATCAACACCTTTATTTTGCAGCATGGATAGATGGTCTATCGTTTTCGGAAAGGTGGATATCATGAAAAAACTTTTTATTCTTTTAATGACATTGGTGATGGGGCTCAGTGCCTGTCAGACGGCGGAGATTTCTTATGAGGTTCCAAATTATCCATCGACAATGAGCCGAGAGGCGTTTTTGGAGAAGGCGGAAAAAGAAGGGCTGAAAACGGAACAATCGGACGGCAGGTCTGTCTGGGTGTCGGGCTTTCAGATTTTCGGAATTTCGACAGAAATGGCACAGTTCCTCTTCGTAAATGACGGAAAAATACTGCAACATATTGTTCTGCAAGTGGATAAAAAATATCAGGAAACTCTCTTGGAAAAGATGAAAAAGCAATACGGCGAGCCTGTGAGCAGTTATCGGCAACCGGATTATAGTTATTTCGCAGCCGACGGATTACGAAAATCGATGGAGCTGCTAAGACCCGAGGAGATTATGGAAGGCGTAGAGCTTTGGGTTTGGCATGACGAAAAACCCTTATCACAGACATGGACACAGGAAGAAAGAGAAAAATTTCGGGAGGTAATCCTTTCTAACTTCGGTAGAACAGGCGAAAAACGAGAAGGAGAAGATGAAGACTGGAACATCTATTTTAAAAACAGCTGGCAAAGTATTATCAAACTCATGTATCGAGAAGAAAAAGATAAACTGTTTCTGACTTGGTCGTCTATGTATATTCCTGAAATTCCAGAAAAAGAATAGCGAAAAGGCAAGGAAAACGAACATCAGGAAACTGGCATGGCAACGAAAATCAGATAAACATATTCAAAAGGAGCAGCGGGAAACCGTTACTCCTTTTGTGATGTTTTAACAACAAAAAAACAAAGCGCTACTGGGAAAGAAAAAGCTTTAGCTTCAAGGAAGAAACCTTTTGTGATAGTGCAAATCGCATCAGAATATCAAAAGGCAGTATCTAAATGGTTTAGTACATACAAGGATGGGAATGCAAATATCATATTGTATTTGCGCCTAAGGATGAGAGATAAATTATCTATGAAAAAATAAAAAAGCGGGATATAATAAATTTTTACTTGACATTTTCCTAATATTGTATTAATATAATAACACAACAAGACAAGAGCACAAGGAAACTATTATTAACTGATGCAAGGAGGAAAGATATGTGGCAAATGGACTCCAATCGGCCAATTTATATTCAATTGGTAGAACGGATTATCAAAGAAATTATTGCCGGTAAGTATCAGCCGGGAGAAAAAATGCCAACCGTTCGGGAATTGGCGGAGATTGCCAGGGTAAATCCCAATACTATGCAAAAGGCATTTTCTCAGCTGGAACAGAAAGGTATGCTCTATACTGACCGGACGGTCGGGCGTTATGTAACGCAAGATCAAGCAAAAATAAGAGAAAAAGGGAAGCAGCTGGCCAGACAGCTGGGAGAAAAATTTTTGGCAGATATGCGGGCGTTGGGATTGACAGAGGATGAAATCATGGAAGTTCTGAAAACCTTAATGTCCGGTGATAAGGCATAGGTAAGGAGGAAGCAATGAAGATTGAAATAATGAATTTAAGTAAAAAATATGGCTCGTTGTATGCTTTGCAAAATGTCAATTTAACTTTGGGGCAAGGCAGAATTGTCGGTTTATTGGGACCCAATGGATCCGGCAAGACCACTTTGATTAAATTATTAAATGGATTGATCCAGCCAACTCAGGGGCAAATCTTAATGGATGGCCAAAAACCCGGTGTCTATTCAAAGTCAAAAATTTCTTATTTACCGGATAAAACATATTTGAATTCGCAAATGACAGTGGAGCAATTGGTCGATTTATTCGGGGATTTTTATGCGGACTTTAATTTTAGCAAAGCCGATGACTTACTGAAACGTTTAAATATTCCGGTCCAGCAAAAACTTAAAACCTTGTCTAAGGGCACGCAGGAAAAAGTTCAATTGGCACTGGTGATGAGCCGGGAAGCAGAAGCCTATATTTTGGATGAGCCGATTGGCGGAGTTGATCCGGTAGGCCGGGACTATATTTTACAAACCATAATATCCCAGTATAATCGCAATGCTACTGTGATCATTTCTACGCATTTGATTAGTGATGTCGAAAATGTTCTGGATGATGTGATTATGATTAAAAATGGCGGAATTTTCCTCTATGACTCGGTTGAGAATATTCGGGAGCGTGAAGGCAAGTCGATTGACGAGATGTTTAAGGAGGTTATGAGATGGTATTAAAATTGATCAAGCATGAATTTAAATATTTAGGTCGGTATCTGTTGCTGATTTGGGCTGGCATGATCCTGATGATCGTGTCACAGCGGCTTTTAACAGAATTAAGGGAGAGCCAAAACACCATTTGGCAATTAGTTTCGGGGACTGCTTTTGGCTTGCTGTTCTTTACTCTGGCGGCAATGTTTTTGGTGACTTTTGGTGCGATCGTCATGCGTTTTTACCAAAATATGTTTAGTGGTGAGGGATATTTAACTTTTACTTTACCGGTTAAAGCCTCGCAGATCGTATTCTCCAAATTATTCACCGGAGCAGTATTTATGTTGGTGCCGTTGCTTATTGCCGGATTGGTACTGGTCAGCTATATCCGGGCTCCGGAGACCTGGTATTTGCTTTATTCCGGCTTTATCGAATTTATGGCAGAAAGTGACTTGCCAATATATGTTTTGGTGATTTGGGGATTGAGCATTGTTTTAGCGCCGGTTTTGCAATTATTGGAATTTTATACGGCCATGAGTCTGGGGCAACTAGCTAACCGCAATAAAATCATTTTTTCGATTATTGCCTATATTGGTATTTATGTTGCCAAGCAGTTTCTGGGCGTTATTATTTGGCTGAGCTTACTGATGGGAAATTATGTTGAAAAAATTGAAATGTATCCATTTCAGGTTGTCAAGTATGCATCAATTATTGGCTTTGTGACCACCATTTCTCTGATTGTGATTAACTGGCTGATCGTGAATTATCTGTGTAAAAATAAGCTTAATTTAGAGTAGACAGCCTAAAAGACGATAAGAAAGCGGAGATAATAAAATACAGTAAAAAAAGGATATTGGGAATTTTGCTTGCCAATATCCTTTTTTGTTCAATAATCCAAAATTCCCGGAACAGCTCTTCTTCAACACAGCCTGTCGAAAAACTTTGTTTTTCTGCCCGGACGGGCAACATATCTTTCGCCCCTTAGTTCGTAAGATGGTTTGCAGCTATACATCGCCTTCGCAAAGTTCCCTGGGAAATACTTCGTGTTTCTGCTCGGGTATACGACCCAGCTTGCGGTTACAGACCGCTTTCGCATTTCTCTACGAAAAGATGTTTTCGCAGCACACGCTCCAGGAACGTGGGAAGGTTGAGTAATAAAGCTGAGTGATTTACATAAATACATCCAGTGGCTTTCCGGTATGCCAGGGCAGTCCTAAAATTTTCGCAAATGTCGGGGCTTCATCCAGTAATGTGATTTCCTGTAAATGGACACCGGCTTTAATTTCCGGTCCTTTGATCAATAAGGTCGTTTTCAGATTGGGCTGGGTTGGTAAAAAGCCATGGGTGGCAACATATGAATCCGGAATTTGACTGACTGGCATCAGGTAATGGTCCAGGATCCTGGGATCAAAAGCATAGCCATCATTAGCCTCAAGTACATAAGAAAATGGACCATCCAGCTGAAAGCGAAGCTTTGCTTCTTTTCTGGTGTAACAGGCCTTAAATGGCTTTTCCGGCAGCTCTAACAGGGCATCAATTAAGATTTCGACCCGACTTTGCAATTTTACATCCATTGGGTCTTTTAAATGAATTTGCAGGGAGCCATCAGCTGAAGCGCCATAAACTTTCCAGGCAGTAATCTTATTGTTGGCATCTGTCTCCAGTAAGCCCAAATCTTTGAGCAAACGATTAAAGGAAATGGCGGTATGATAATCCTGAAAACCATGATCACCAAAAATAGCAAAGGTAGTTTCTTCATAAATTCCCATTTCCTTGGTCAGCCAAATTATTTCTTCGATCCGGTTTGCCCCGGAAAGCAAAGCTTTTTTTGCTTCCAGTGAAAAGGTGCCATGGTGATGACGGGCTGAGTCCAGTTCCGTTAAATGCAGGGCAGCTAGATTAGGTTTTCTCTTGCGTAAAATATCTTTAAATAAGGAAGCGGAAAAATGGTCAAGATAAGGCTGCTCCTTGCCTTTGGCTTTGGAAGCATGTCTTAGGGCGTCCAGCAACAGGCAGCGACTGCCATATTTCCAAAATAGAGATAATTGGCTTTGACCGGTATTGGAAAAGATTTCCGGGAAATTATAAGTAATGCTTTTACTGCCTGCCATTACCGGATATAAAACAGCTGCTGAGGTCAGACCGGCGACATAGGCAACATCAAATAAAGTCGGTACCTGAATATCGTTTTCATACCAAAACCAATCATGATTTGGGGCTTTGGCCGGCTCCGGTACTTCATTATTATAAATGCCATGAACTTTGGGCAAGGTGCCGGTAATAATGCTGGTATGACATGGATAGGTCAGACTGGGATAAATTGGCGATACTTTCGGGAAGTAAGCGCCATGTTCAATAAAATCCTGAAAAACAGGCAAATGTTTAAAAATGGCATGGTCTTTGGCATTTAATGCATCCAAAGAAATAAGAATCAAATATTTACTCATAAAATACCTCTTTGCTTTCTGTAGGCTAAGCCTATGTTCAGGCATCAGGTATCAATGACTCTATTTAGCCTGCTGCCCTTGATATTATTTGTACTGGTCAAAAAATAGTTGTTTTTTAGGTATAAATATATTATCATTATACTAGGAAGTATCTGGAAAAACAAGAAAAATATAGCAATAAACACTTTGGTTTGACTGGAAAGGAGCAAGGTATGAATTGGATGTATAGTTTACTAAACAGTGATGTGATAAATACTTACAGTTATGTTGTATCAGGTTCTGGAGTAGAAACGCCGTGGTGGATTTATTTGCTTTTGATCCTGGATCGGGGATTCCGGATAGGAGTACGAAAGCCATCTTACGAAGTATGTGGCGAAAGCGGGGGAACCCATGTGCCCGCTCCCTGGAGCGGGATAGAGCCAAAAAAGACTGTGGGAAAGTTGAGATAATAATTTTTAGGAAGCCGGCAGTGGACAATCCGCTGATATGACAAGCCGTTCACATGATTTGTTTTGCGAACACTAATGTGGCAGATGGCTGCCGCAGCTTGTGGTATAAATTTGTATCAAGATCAGAAAGTGAGGAAAAGAAAATGAAAGTAGCAAAATTAGTATTATATTCGGTGATTTTGGCATTAAATTTAGCAGTATTGATCCTGAGCATTATTGAATTAACAAATCAGGATGAGCAGGAGGAGTTATTGCCGGAAGAATAAAAAATGAAGATACGATATGCATAAATAGAAGATTACAGAAAAACGGCTCTTGGGAAATAATTTATCCAAGAACCGTTTTTTTGTTTTTGCTCATATCGCTGATGTTTGTTTTGGATGGTAACTGTCATAATGTTACACTTCCACCAAGAAAGGTTTTAAATCTTCTAAAATTGCATTGATTTCATTGCTTTCGTGGATTTTTAAAGTGATTGGTTTGGACAGATCCAAACTAAAAATTCCCATGATTGATTTGGCGTCAATTACATATCGGCCGGAAACTAAATCAAAATCCGTTGAATATTTGCCTACAATATTGACAAAAGATTTTACCTTATCAATCGAGTTAAGGGATACATAAACTGTATTCATCTTGCCCTCCTTCTGTGGTCGGTTGTCTTTCTAATGGTTTTTATGATGCTCATTGCTCGCAGGCTTGCTTTCGCACCTTGCACTATAAGATTGCTTTTGCGGAGCATTTCCGCCTTTTGCTGCATAAAGTTCTGCCACTCCGGGCACTATGACCATCTGCAAATGCCTGACAACTTTTTGTTGATTTTTTCATACCTACTATATCACAGCCTGTAATATAGTCAAGTTAAAAAAAGATTACAAGTTGCTGAGAATGTTGCCTTGCTGTCTCTGTGTTTATATCGTCAGGATTATCAAAAAGAATAGAGGGGAGGATTATAAAATTTAAAATTTGCTTGCTCAATAGGAAGATTCCCTTTATAATCAGAACAATAAAAGCAGGAGTTTGATCCTGGACAGAAAAAGTAAATTAAAGGAGCAAAACTATGGAAATCCAAAATGAAAGAATGCCGGACAGAAATAAATGGCCTATTAATATAGAAGAAAAACCCTTTAAAAATCATCAACCGCTGGTCGTTGAAGCGGGTAGTAAAGTGGAAGTTCCGGCACAAGCGATCATACCCCGGACTGATTTTAAGAATATGCTGCAGGCACTACCGGCAGATGGTACGGGCAGACGTCGTGTTTGCTTTGTGACATTGGGCTGTAAGGTCAATCAGTATGAAACAGAAGCCATGCGGGAGCTTTTTTTGGCAGATGGATATGTAGAAGCCAGTCCGCATCAGGTCAGTGATATTTATGTGGTTAATACTTGTACGGTTACTAATGTGGCAGCCAAAAAATCCAGACAAATGTTAGCCCGGGGGAAAAAGAAAAACCCGGCTTGTGTGGTGATTGCTGTTGGCTGTTATGTGCAAAGAGAACATCAAAAACTCAAAGAAATGATGGGTGTTGATATTTTAATTGGCAATCATCGTAAAAAAGATATTTTGACGATTTTGGATGAATTTTATCAAAGCAGGGAAATCATTGATGTGGTGGAAGAAGGTTATAATAAACCAAGCTATGAAGATTTAAAAATCACCAGACGACATGATAAGACCAGGGCAACCATTAAAATACAGGATGGCTGTAATCAATTCTGCAGTTACTGCATTATTCCGTTTGCCAGAGGAAAAGTGCGCAGCCGCCGGCCGGGCATGGTGATTGAAGAGATTTCCGGCCTGGTGCAACAGGGGTATCAGGAATTTGTGATTACCGGTATTCATTTAACTTCTTATGGCATTGATTTTTCTGAAAAAGTTAGCTTGATTGATCTGCTGGAAGAAATTGATAAAGTACCGGGAGTAAAAAGACTGCGCCTGGGTTCTTTGGAACCGCGTCTGATAACAGAGGAATTTGCGAAGCGGATCAGTCGGTTAAAGAGCATTTGCCCACATTTTCATTTGTCTTTGCAAAGTGGTTCAAATGGGGTGCTTAGCCGGATGAATCGGCGCTACTGCACCCAGGACTTTGCCCGGGGGGTGGAGCTTTTACGGCAGGTATTTGCACATCCGGCGATTACTACTGATGTGATTGTTGGATTTCCGGGAGAAACGGAAGAAGAATTTGCGGAAAGCCTTAATTTTGTGAAAAATATCAATTTTGCAGATTTGCATGTTTTTAAATATTCTAAGCGTGAAGGTACCAAAGCTGCCCAGATGCAAGGACAGGTGGCAGAAACGGTAAAAAATGAAAGAAGTGCTAAAATGATTGCAATCGGAGAAGGCTGTAAACAAAATTATCGACAGCATTTTATTGAAAAAGAGGCAGAGGTTTTATTGGAAGAATCTGTTGAAATTAATGGCCAGCGCCATATGATCGGCCATACCAGAGAATATATTAAAGTGTATTGGCCAACAGATCAGGATCAGTCAAGTCAGGATAAGATTCTGACTTTAAAAGAAATTTATCTGGACGGAATGACGGCAGAAAAAAATTAACTTCATTTTGGGGATGAAATGTGACGAATTGACATTCCTGTTTATACCCTGGATTTAAATGCTAAAAATAAGAGGTTTCGTGGCTTTGAACAGAGCCGCAGGTCTAAATGGCATTTGCGGGGAATGAACAGGAATGTTTTAAAATTCTGCCAAAATAAGCGGTTTGCTAAACTATAATATAAATTTCAAAAAAAAGTAAAAAAAGACTTGATTTTGCAAGATTGATGATGTATAATTGCATTTATATTTTAGAGATGTCATTAAAACTAGCAAAAATACTTGTGCTTTTTCGCAGAAAGTGAAAGAAATGGGAAATGAGTTGCAAGATAGGAAAGGGGATTAAAATTATGAAGAAATTTATGGCAGTTTTAGTAGCGCTGATGCTGGTATTGACCGCCTGTGGAGATGCCGGCAAAAATCAAGGTACCACTGACAAGAAAGATGAAAGCACCAAAACCGAAACCACCAAGACGGAAACCACCAAAACTGAGACCAATGCCAAAGACGATGCCAAAGCACAGACTAGTGATGTTAAAATTGGAATGCTGGCTCCGCTTAGCGGACCGGTTGCTGAGTATGGTGTGGCTTCCAGTAATGGAACTAAATTAGCTTTTGAAATGTTAAACAGCAAAAATTATTTGGAGGGGAAAAATATTGTCCCAATTGCTTATGATACGGAAGCAGACCAAACCAAAGCCGTTAATTTATTTAATAAACTGGTCAGCAATGATGAAATCGTGGCCTTGGTTGGTCCGGTTATTTCTTCAACTTCCTTGGCAGTTGCGCCGGTGGCCATGGATGAAAATATTCTGATGATTACTCCAACCGGAACTCATCTGGATATTACTCCGGATTATCCTAATGTATTTCGGGCTTGCTTTATTGATCCATATCAGGGGATGCTGGCCGGACAGTTTGCGGTTGAAAACTTAGGAGCTAAAAAAGTGGCAGTTGTTTATAATGTTGGTAGTGACTATTCTGTTGGCTTAGCCAAGGAATTTACCAAGGTGGTTGAGGCTGCCGGGCTTGAAATTACCAATAATGAGGGTTATAATGAAGAAGATAAAGATTTTAGTGCTTTAGCTGCCAAATTAAAGGCAAGTGCACCGGAATTGATTTTTGTACCGGATTACTACAATAAAGTAGGAACGATCGTTGGTCAGTTTAAAGCAGCCGGAATAGAAGCGGCTTTCCTGGGCGGTGACGGTTGGGATGGAGTCTTGGCTAATTTTGCTAAAGAGGCGGAAGGTTGCTATTATTTGACTCACTTCTCCGTTAATGATCCAAGTAATACGACATCTGAGTTTGTAAAAGCATATAAAGAGAAATATGGAGTCGAACCAAGTTCTTTTGCAGCTCTTGGTTACGATGCCGGTCTGGTAGTGGCAGAAGCTGTTAAGACTGCCGGTTCAACCAATCCGGAAGATTTAGTCAAAGTTATGGAAAATATGCAGTTCCAGGGAGTTACCGGCTTGCTGCAGTTTGATGAAGAAGGGAATCCTAAGAATAAGGATGTTACCGTTATTAAAGTAGTAGATGGTAAAGCAACCATTGAAACAAAAATTAAAGGAAAATAAACAGCAGATGGAAGATAGAGGGGTAGCCCTCTATCTTCATAATGAAATAGTTTAATTTTTCGGATGATTACTTGCTAAAATGGTCAATCAGTCCAAGTAGTGTTAAAAGGAGGATAGCATGGAGCAACTGTTACAACAAATAATAAACAGTCTGCATGTAGGCAGTATTTATGCATTGATTGCATTAGGATACACAATGGTGTATGGAATTGTGCAGTTGATCAATTTTGCTCATGGAGATATTTTAATGGTGGGAGCCTATTTTGCTTTTTTTGGGCTGACCGCATATCGCTTGCCATTTGGAGTATCGCTGTTGGTCGCAGTTATTATTTGTGCATTGCTGGGAATGCTGATTGATAAAATTGCCTACAAGCCACTGCGCAATGCTCCAAGAATTTCCGCCTTGATCACTGCTTTAGGAGTGAGTATGTTTTTGGAAAATGGATTTCGCTATTTGTTTGGAGCAGATACCAAACGGATGCCGGATATTATTGGAGCAGAAAAGGCCTTTCGTTTTGGCAGTGTCCGGATCTCACATATGACTTTTATTACAATTGCAGTGGCTGTTTTATTTATGCTGTCGCTCCAATTAATTGTCCATTATACCAAGACCGGAAAAGCCATGCGTTCTGTTTCTGAAGATACTAAGGCAGCTCAATTGATGGGGATCAATGTTGACCGGACAATTGCCATCACATTTGCTATTGGTTCAGCTCTGGGAGCAGTGGGGGGGATTTTATACAGTATGAATTATTATGAAGTTCAGCCCTATATGGGCATGATGCCAGGACTAAAGGCCTTTGTGGCAGCAGTTCTTGGCGGAATTGGCAGTATCCCTGGGGCAATGCTGGGCGGATTTGTAATTGGTGGAGTGGAGACTATAACCAGAGGATACATTTCTTCCACTTGGGCAGATGCTTTTGTTTTTGGAATTTTGATCATTGTGTTGATCTTTAAGCCAACCGGTATTTTGGGGAAAAACATGAAAGAAAAAGTATAGAAAGGACGGCAAAATGGAAAGAAAAAATTTTCAAAAAAATTATCTCATTAATTTTATTGCCGTTCTGTTTTTGTTCGGCATAATTGTGATGAGTTTACAAATGAAACTGATTAATAACTATTATCAGGGACTTTTGATCATTGCCGGTATTAATATTATGGCAGCATCGTCACTTAATTTAGCAGCTGGATATATGGGTCAATTAGCCTTGGGTCATGCCGGTTTTATGGCAATCGGAGCATATACGGCCGCTTTGATTGGACTACATACTAATTTGCCGGTGATGGCCAAATTGATTGTGGGGATTGGTTGCGGCGGAGTGATGGCCGGATTATTTGGGGTTTTGATTGGAATTCCGGCGCTGCGTTTGCGTGGTGATTATTTGGGTATCGTCACCCTGGGATTTGGTGAAATCATTCGGATTGCCCTGTATAATTTGCCTTTTACCGGTGGTGCCGCCGGATTGAAGAAAATTCCAAAACTAATTAATTTACCAATATTATTTGTTATTTTGGTCTTAGTGATCAGCTTTTTATTCTTGTTTGTTCGTTCCAGACATGGCCGGGCACTGCTTTCGATTAAAGAAGACGAAATTGCAGCTGAATCGGTAGGAGTGCCAACCATTTATTATAAAGTCTATGGCTTTGCAGTATCAGCCTTTTTGGCGGGAGTTGCCGGTGGCTGTCTGGCTTATTTTCAAAGAGCACTTGACCCTAATAAATTTAAATTTATGTTATCCGTTGAGTTTTTTATTATTGTAGTGCTGGGAGGAATGGGCAGTTTTACCGGTACTATTTTAGCCGGACTTTTTTTGGCTTTTATTAATGAATTTTTGTACGAAGTGGATGAACTGCGATTGGTTATTTATGCGGTTCTTTTGATTGTGGTGATGATTTTTAAGCCCAGTGGACTTTTGGGAAATCGCGAATTTTCCTTGACCGCTTCCGGCCGGTGGCTGAAACGGAAGCTGACCGAAAAGAAATAGGAGGAAATTATGGCATTACTTACAACCGAAAATGTGGGCATTGCATTCGGCGGCTTACAAGCAGTGGGACATTTTGATATTGCTTTGGAAGAAAATGAGCTGGTTGGTTTAATTGGCCCGAATGGTGCCGGTAAAACGACCATTTTCAATCTTTTAACCGGAGTCTATCAGCCGACCGAAGGCCAAATTTATTTTCAGGGAAAGAAAATCAATGGGAAAAAACCGGCCGAGATTGTTGGTTTGGGGATGGCCAGGACTTTTCAAAATATTCGTTTATTTAAAAACTTAACCGTAATTGACAATATCAAAATTGCTTTTCAAAAGGAATTGAAATACTCAGCGTTATCGGCAATTTTACGTTTGCCGGCCTATTGGCAGCAGGAAAAAGTAGTTGAGGATAAGGCTATTGATTTGTTGGGCCTATTTCATATGGAAGAAGATGCTCATAAGCTGGCGAAAAACTTACCTTATGGCAAACAACGGAAATTAGAAATTTGTCGGGCTTTGGCAACGAATCCTAAACTGTTGTTGCTGGATGAACCGGCAGCCGGAATGAATCCTCAGGAAACCAGAGAATTAATGGAAACTATCGGCTTTGTACGGGATAATTTTCATTTGACCATTCTGCTGATTGAACATGATATGAATTTGGTGATGGGAATTTGTGAGCGCTTAATTGTCATTGACTATGGGATGATTATTGCCAAAGGCACACCCGAAGAAATTAAAAATAATAAACAAGTAATTAAGGCATATTTGGGCAGTTAGGAGGAGCAAATGCTAAAAGTAGAAGATATTAATGTATTTTACGGCGCCATTCATGCTCTGAAAAATGCCAGTTTTGAGGTTCGGCAGGGAGAAATCGTATCTTTAATCGGAGCAAACGGAGCCGGTAAAACCACCATTATGCACACATTATCGGGCTTGCTAAAAGCGGAAAGCGGCAGCATTCGTCTGGAAAATAAGGAAATTGTGGGAACTTCAGCCGAAAAAATTGTTGGCCTGGGCTTGGTGCAAGTGCCGGAAGGACGCCGGATATTTGGCCGAATGACAGTATTGGAAAATTTGATGATGGGTGCATATTTGCGTCGGGATAAAAATGAAATTACTGAATCAATTGAAAAAATGTATCAACGTTTTCCCAGATTAAAAGAGCGGAGCAAACAATTAGCCGGTACTATGAGTGGCGGCGAGCAGCAGATGCTGGCAATTGCCAGAGCCTTGATGGCAAAGCCGAAATTACTGTTAATGGATGAACCGTCAATGGGATTGGCACCAATTCTGGTGGACGAAATTTTTTATATTATTGAGGATATTAATGCACAGGGAATGACAGTGCTGCTGGTGGAACAAAATGCCAATAAGGCGCTCTCCATTGCCGACAGGGCTTATGTTTTAGAAACCGGAAATATTGTTATGACCGGCTCCGGTGAAGAACTGCTAAATGATGACCGGGTGCGGCAGGCATATTTGGGTTAGAATTATACCCGAAAAATCTTTTGCTTGTTTTTTAACGAAAAATAAGCTATGATATAGGTAGTGGATAATTCAATTTTCTTATGCTGGCTGGAATGCTCTTTTTGAGTTGTCATATGGTTATGCAATGATGTAAAATCATATTAAATCAAGCTATATGATGGTTATCTGGGAGATGACCAAATCCAAAAAGAGGCAGGCAAAGTTGAATGTATCTTTTTTGACTGGCCTTATTTTGAAATGATAATAATGGGAGGAGAATAGATTGGGTATAGGAATGGTCAAAGAATAAAATATGACTTTGCTTCTTGTAAGCAGGAAAGAAATGTTTAAAAAGGAGGGCGTTATGAAACTAATCGGAATCATTGGAGCAATGGAAGAAGAAGTGTTGGTACTGAGAGAGCAAATGACCATCACTGATGTTCGGAGTATTGCTCAAATTGAATATGCCAAGGGAAACCTCGGAAACAGAGAAATTGTACTGGCAAAATCAGGAATTGGCAAAGTAAATGCTGCTGTTTGCGCCCAAATTATGATTGATATTTTTAAAGTTGATGCCTTAATTAACTTAGGAGTAGCCGGAGCATTATCACCGCAGCTGAATATTTGTGATGTTATTATTTCCAAAGAATTTGTGCAGCATGATGTTGATGTTACTGCATTTGGATATAATAAGGGTGAAATTCCGCAAATGGAAACTTCGGTATTTCGGGCAGACAGTCATTTAATTCATTTGGTGGAAAAAGCCAGTGAAGTCTTGGACTCAAGAACTCAGGTTAAAACCGGGCGTATCCTCAGTGGTGATCAGTTTATTTCTAAGACGGAAGATAAGGAATGGCTGTATCAGTTTTATGGTGGGGAATGTACAGAAATGGAAGGGGCGGCAATTGCCCAGGTTTGTCATTTAAACCGGGTGGCTTTTGTTGGTATTCGCTCGGTTTCAGATAAAGCCGATAACAGTGCAGATATGGATTTTAATGAATTTACCAAACAGGCGGCCTTTAATTCTTCCAAATTATTATTGAAATTATTGACTTTATTATAAGAATGATAAGAAAATTGAAATCAAGGGGCTGTTGCAAAATACAGAGTTTACACAAGGTATTATGATAAAATATAGGAGTTTTACCTTATATCTTGTATAAAATCTTAAAGTGCAACAACCCCATTTATATTATTTGATGGCAGAGGCTCAACAAAATATTGACTACCGTCATTCATATTGGCAGTCATACTTTACAGGAGAGCCTTAACTTTATGACCGGAAATTAACTAAGTATTGAGATAAAGAGGATGGAAATGGGAACACGATCATTACCACAGGAAACAGAATATATGCGGGAGGCTTTAAAAGAAGCAGAAAAAGCTTATGCACTTGGAGAAACACCAATTGGCTGTGTGATTGTCTGGCGGGGAGAAATTATTGGTCGCGGCTATAATCGCCGGGCCATTGATAAATCGGTACTGGCCCATGCTGAAATTACTGCTATTGCTGAGGCCGAACGTTATTTGGCCGATTGGCGGCTGGAGGAGGCTACTCTTTATGTAACTTTGGAGCCATGTCCAATGTGTGCCGGAGCCATTGTCCAGGCCAGAGTGGGCAGAGTTGTTTATGCAACTGCTAATCTCAAAGCCGGCAGTGCCGGTACAGTGATTGATATGATGCATGTGGCCGGATTTAATCATCAGGTTGAAGTGGTGGGGGGAATTCTGGAAAAAGAGTGTACGGATCTATTAAAAAGATTTTTTCGGGAATTGCGGGCGGAAAAAGACAAGCCCTATCCGCCCAAAGAGCTGCCAAAAGAATTTTTTCAGGCATCGGCTAAAGAATTGGCACCTAAGCTAGTGGGTAAGATTTTGTGTCGACGCTTGAATAATGGAGAGGTTCTGCGCTACCGAATCACTGAAACAGAGTGCTATTACGGAGAAAAAGATACAGCCTGTCATGCCCATAAAGGGCGGACTGCCCGCACCGAAGTGATGTATCAGGATGGCGGCATTACCTATATTTATTTATGTTATGGTATTCACTATTTGCTGAATATCGTGACCGGTCAAGCCGGATTTCCGGAAGCGGTATTGATTCGTGGAGTAGAGGGGTTTGAGGGTCCAGGAAAATTAACAAAAGCCATGCAAATCGGCAAAGAACTAAATGGTCAGGAATTATCTTCCGCGGGGGAGCTTTGGCTGGAAGAAGATGGCAGCAAAGTTAAAATTGAAAGGCATAAGCGGATCGGTATTGATTATGCTTCCCCCAAAGATCAGAACAGAAAGTGGCGCTTTAAGAAAAGTTAATATTATTTTTAACTAATATTTTTAAAACTTTGATTTGCCAAAGCGGCGATTGTTTCGTATAATTAAAAAATGATTAGAAAATAGTTGAGGATTCAGGCTGGAGGATGAGATTGTTTAGAAATCTGGACTTATCAAAGGGCTGGTTGCTCATATGATCCGCAAATGATTGAAAATAAAAACGGACCGGGATGACGAGTTTTATTGAGTGGAGGATTATTTTGAAACGGAATTGGATGATGACGGCAGTGGTGATGTTTGTAATATTATTTGCCAATGTCAGTCAGGCGGCAGAAGAACATAGCTTAAAGAACCTGGAAAAAAGAACGGAAATCAAAGACTTGGAAGAAACGGAAATTCGTAGTTTATATATTACTTTGGAAGAACCGGAATACCGGTTGGACGAGCTGGTAAAAACTGCCAAAACGGCACCTTATGCCAGGGATGGCAGGACATATATGCCGCTGAGTTTGATGGAAGAAGCATTTCGTATTCCGATCACCTGGAATTTAGCCGATTATTCAGCGATTTTAATGTGGCAGGGAAGTGCCCTGCGCATTTCTTTGCCGGACAATAAGATTTATTATCAGGGCCAGGAAGTTGGTGATATTTCGGCGGATATTTTGGAGAGTGGACAATTGGCAGTGCCGATAGCGGAAATTTTAACGATTTTGGAGATTCCATATCAATGGCTGGAGGACACCTCCTCCGTGTTTATTTACCAATTGGAAAATAAACTGCCAAAGCAAACTGAGATACCGGTCAAGCAAATAACCGAAGAACGGTTTGTCATTGAATTTTTAAAATATTTACAGGTACAGGCAGTTCTGGAAGAAATTGAAAACAAGAAATCGTTGGTCGATTTAGCTAAGTCGCGTTTGGGAATGCCTTATATTGGTGGAGCGGCTGGTCCAAATGCTTTTGATTGTTCCGGCTTTGTACATTGGGTACTGAATGTGTCAGGTGAAAAAAAATATACCAGGGGTTCGTCGCAGGCATTATTTGCTCTTTGTGATGCAATTCCGGCTGAACAGTTAAAAATTGGCGATTTGGTATTTTTTACCCGTACCTATTCAGCCAGAGTACCGGTTACTCATTCAGCTATTTATATTGGTGATGGTCTGATGATTCATGCTGCTGGCAGCCGGGTGCAAATTACTCCTTTATCTGATGAATATTGGAGCCGGCATTTTTACGCCTTTGGCAGAATGAGATGATCAAGCAAAAGCAGGGCTGCTGTATCACACATTGGTTTGATGCAGCAGCCTTTTTATGTTGATTTTTCGGTTAAAGCCTAAAACAAAGCAAAAGCATATTCAGGAAAGGTACAAGATGCTTTTGCTTTTAAACTGATCTCTTGCAAAGGCGAATTTATCAATCGCTTCTTTTTAAGGCTTTTATTTCAATTTCGACTAATTTTTATTTTAGTATAAAAACTCTTGACAATAAAGTCAAATTTCATTACTCTAAAAGAGGATAAGGGAATTAATCAGCTTGCGCAGAGTAAAATGCCAGAAAAGAAATTGAGAAACCCAATGCCAGAGAGGAAAGTGATATGACTAATTTTAATTTAAGAGATGTCGTCAATATGGAAGATCCGCAGCTTTTGTGGAAACAGGCCGAGCCATTTATGAAACTGATGCTTCAATATGAGTCAGCACTCTTAGAAATGGAAACGAAACTGAAAATATTGAATGAGGAATTTTCCATTCAATACAACAGAAACCCATTTGAATCAATTAAAAGTCGAGTGAAACAACCACTTAGTATTATGGATAAGTTAAGAAGAAAAGGATTTCCGACCACCCTTGAAAGCATTGAAGAAAATTTATTTGATGTTGCCGGTATTCGGATCATTTGCTCCTTTATTGATGATATTTACAGCTTGGCAGATTTACTGATTCAGCAGGATGATGTCAAATTGTTGATGAAAAAGGACTATATTGCTCATCCGAAACCCAATGGTTACCGAAGCTTGCACTTAATCATGGAAATTCCGATTTTTTTGTCGACCGGTAAGAAATTTATTAAGGTAGAAGTTCAATTTCGGACTATTGCTATGGATTTTTGGGCGAGCTTGGATCATAAGCTCCATTATAAAAAGGATTTGCCCAATGCCGAAGAAATATCTGAAGAATTGCGGCAATGTGCGGATATTATTACAGCGCTTGATGAGCGGATGGAAAAAATCCGCAACCGGATTGAAATGACAGAGGAATAAAACTGAAAATGAAACAAGTTAAACTTTATACAGACGGGGCTTGCCGCGGGAATCCGGGCAATGGCGGTTATGGCAGTATTTTAGAATATACGGATGCAGGTGGTAATCTTCACCAAAAGGAGTTGTCGGCTGGTTACCGACAGACTACCAACAATCGTATGGAGTTACTGGCAGTTATTAAAGGACTTCAGGAGCTAAAAAAACCATGCCAGGTGACAGTTTTTTCTGATTCTAAATATATTGTTGATGCTTTCGCCCAGGGATGGGTTGATTCCTGGCTGAAAAACAACTGGAAACGCGGAAAAAAAGAGCCGGTTAAAAATCAGGATTTATGGCAGGAGCTCTTGACTTTAATGGAAAAACATCAAGTTGAATATGAATGGGTACGTGGCCATAATGGCCATCCGCAAAACGAGCGCTGTGACTTATTGGCCACGACGGCGGCTGATGGCCAGAATTTGCTGGAAGACATTTTTCAGCCAGAAAGCTAAATGGCTCGCCGGCCCAAAGGTCAATCAGCCAGAAAGCTAAATGGCCCGCCAGCCCAAAAGGTTAAAAGGTAGGGGAACGGTCACGAACAAATATCCCCAAGAAAGGAAATAGAACAACCAAATGAAAACCAATGAAAATTTAAAAATTGCATTATTTGATGCAAAGCCATATGATATCCGCTTTTTTACTGAGCAAAATAAGAAATATAACTATTATATCAAGTTTTTTGAATATAAGTTAAACGAAGAAACTGCCCCTTTGGCGAAGGGCTTTGATGTGGTTTGTGCTTTTGTTAATGATGATTTGGGGACCAAGACAATTGAAGCATTGGTAGCCAACGGCATTACCTTAATCGCCATGCGGGCAGCCGGATATAATAATGTTGATTTTGTTACGGCCAGTGGCAAGATCCATATTGTACGGGTGCCGGCCTACAGCCCATATGCCATTGCTGAACATGCCTTAGCCATGATTTTAACTTTGAATCGACAAACACATCGGGCATTTAACCGGACACGTGAAAGTAATTTTAGTATCAATGGCCTGATGGGCTTTGATTTACGCGGCAAAACGGTGGGTGTGATTGGAACCGGTAAAATTGGCCAGGTATTTATTGGCATTATGAAAGGGATGGGCATGAGAGTATTGGCCTATGATAAATATCCGAATTCATCTTTAGAAGTGGAATACACAGACTTGGATCATTTGTTTAAGGAGTCGGATATTATTTCCCTGCACTGTCCGCTGACGGATGAAACCTATCATATGATTGATAAGGACAGCATTGCTAAGATGAAAGATGGAGTTATGATCATTAATACTTCACGTGGTGGCCTGATTCATTCGGAAGATTTGGTTGAGGCCTTAAAAAGCCGGAAGGTCAGCTCAGCCGGTCTGGATGTATATGAAGAAGAAAGTGAGTATTTTTTTGAGGACTGTTCAGACTCAATTATTGAAGATGATGTTTTGGCCAGATTATTGTCATTGAGTAATGTACTGGTTACTTCGCACCAGGCATTTTTTACTAAGGAAGCTTTGAATAACATTGCTGAACAAACTTTGGAGAACATTCGCCGTTTCTTTACCATTGGTGAAGAAATTATTAATGAGGTTTTATATGAATGTGATGAAAACGGACACTGCAAGGTGGTCACAAGATAGCTGAGAATCCCGTTTACTCAGGACATTTGAGAATGAAGGCAATGCAGGAGGAAATATGGCAAATATTGAAGATTATTTGAGATGGCGGGGTGATCTCAGCTTTACTCAGGACCCTTTTAATGAAATTGACAGCTTAATTTTAACCCAGCTTTGCTATTTGGATTTTGAAGGCATGATTCCGGCCTGGAATGAGAAAAGCTCAATTTCCATGGCTAAATTGATTGAAAAATATTGGTTGAAAAATGTTCCGGCAGAAATTGAAAAAAAAGCGATCATTATTAAAAATCCCAGTCGGATGCTGGGTGCTTTAAAGAAAAGCCGCCGTTTTTCTGAACTGTTTTTTGCCAATTATATCAACCGGGTAGATGTGGAAAAACAGGAACAATTTTCAGCGATGACTGTTTGGATTCCGGATGGCAGTGTTTATGTCGGTTACAGCGGGACGGATATTTCTTTGGTTGGCTGGCGGGAAAATTTAAATATGAGCTATATGGATGAAGTTCCGGCCCAGTTGGAAGCTGTTAATTATCTGGAGCGGATTTATGAGTGGACCAATTTTAAGATTCGCTTGGGCGGACATTCCAAAGGCGGGAATTTAGCGGTTTATGCCGGTATTCATGCGCGTGAGGAAATAGCTGAAAAAATCCTGTCGGTGGATAATTTTGATGGTCCCGGCTTTCGTAAGCGGGTAGTGATGAAGCCGGAATACAGCAAAAGCATGTCCAAAGTCCGGACTTATTTGCCGGAAACTTCGATTGTGGGGCGGCTGCTGGAGCATGCCGAAGTTTATTCGGTAGTCAAGAGCAGTGTCAATGGAGCCTGGCAGCATGATGCATTTACCTGGCAGGTGGAAGGCAGTTCTTTTGTCTATGCCAAAGAGCTGGATTTGGAAAGTAATATGGTGGAAAGTACGGTTAAACTGTGGCTGGAAAAAATGGATAGGGCGGAACGCGAAGAATTTATTGATATTTGTTTTTCTATTTTGGAAAAGGCAGAGATCAAAAGTGTGGAGGATTTTACCGACCTGAAGTGGAAAACGGTGGCTGACCTGATGAAAGCAGCTACCGATTTAAGTGATAAACGGAAAAAAGAAATCCGCCGGGTATTGCTGCTGCTGTGGAAACAGGCAGCGACTGTGATCGGCCAGGAAATTAAACAGCAAATGGTCTAGTGCCAGCTGATTTATGCTAAGGGACAGTTAGGCGTAGATGATGATGGACGGAAAATCCGATCAGTTTTAAAATCAGCAAAATATAAAGAAATATTGTAAAATAGTTTTTACAAATGAAAAAGCACATGGACATTGTACCGGCTACCAATTGTTAGAGTTTGGCCTAACTTTTGGGAGCCGGTACATTTTAATCCATGTGCTTTTGTAATGCATGATTATCTCATGACTAAAACTTTACAAAATTTATACCTTCTCTTTGACATAGTAGTGGGTATGCAGCAGTTGATGTGCTCTTTCGCCCAGCGGTTCGCCCAGGAAAGTTTTATAGAGCTCGATAATAGCTGGATTTTCATGAGATTTTCGCAGTTTGGAATTTTTATCGATCTCATAAATGGCCTTTTGACGGGCTTTTAAGATATCAGAATTACCATGATGGTAAGGCTGACCGGCACCGCCAATGCAGCCGCCGGGACAAGCCATAACCTCAATGGCATGAATTTCACGGGGATTTCCATCCCGGACTTCTTCCAGCAAACTTCGGGCATTACCAAGTCCATGAGCGATACCGATGTTTAAGGTAAAGCCATCAACATCAACATGGCCCAGCCGGACACCCTCAAAACCACGTAATTGTTCAAATTCAATCTTTTCCAGAGGATGTTTGGTTTTCAGCTCATATGCAGTTCGGACAGCTGCTTCTATCACACCACCGGTTGAACCGAAAATCATACCAGCACCAGTTGAAATGCCCAGTGGGTCATCGTATTCCATATCCGGAAGTTCATGAATATTGATATTCATCTGCCGGATCATATTGGCAAATTCACGGGTGGTAATAACCAGATCAACATCCTGATTGCCATCAACACTGTATTGTTCCATATGAGCTTCCTGCTTTTTGGCCAGACAAGGCATTAAGGACACAACCACCAAATTTTTCCGATCAATCCCCAATTTTTCTGCAAAGTAGCTTTTGGCGATTGAGCCGAACATTTGCTGTGGTGATTTGGCAGAAGATGGTATATGAATTAATTCCGGAAATTGACTTTCAATAAAGTTTACCCAGGCCGGGCAACAAGAAGTCAAGATCGGCAGAGCTTTGGTATCTTGATGATTGAGGAATTTATCCAAGCGATCAAGTAATTCTGCACCTTCCTCCATAATGGTCAAGTCCGCTGAAAAATTGGTGTCAAATACATAATCAAAGCCCATATGTTTTAAAGCGGCTACCATTTTGCCGGTCATGATGCTACCCGGTTCCTCGCCAAAGGCTTCGCCAAGGGCAACCCGGACTGCCGGAGCGGTTTGGACAATAACTGTTTTACCCGGGTCAGCCAGTGCTTCATATACTTTTAAGGAATGATCATTTTCTGTCAGTGCACCGGTTGGACAAACAGCTACACATTGACCACAGTGAGTACAAACCGTTTCGTCCATTGGCAGTTCAAAGGCAGAGGATACAACTGCATTAAAACCACGGTTGATGCCGGACAAAGCACCAACTGTTTGCACTTCGTTACACATGGTTTCACAGCGCCGGCACATGATACATTTATCCATATCGCGAATTAATGATGGAGTAATATCCTTTTTATAAGTGCTGACCGATTCACCGGAAATTGAGTGACCGCGCAGGGATAATAATTCAGAGAGATCCTGAAGCTCACAATTGCCAGCCTTACGACAAGATAAGCAATCTTTTGGATGGTCAGAGATCAAAAGCTCCATGACGATCCGACGCGCTTCCATAACCCGAATGTTATTGGTGATTACTTCCATACCTTCAAAAACCGGAGTGGCACAGGCCGGAGCTAGGTTACGGCGTCCTTTTACTTCGACAACACAAACACGACAAGAAGCTGCTTTATTGACCATTTTGGTGTCATGCAAATCGAGATGACACAGGGTTGGAATTGTAATATTCAGTGCTCTGGCAGCTTCTAAAACGGTACTTCCCGCAGGAACGGAAACGGATTTTCCGTCAATTTTTAAATTAATCATATGAGTACTCCTTTACATTTTGTCGATAGCATTAAATTTACAAGCCGAGTAACAAGCTCCACATTTAATACATTTCTCTTGGTCGATTTCATGCTTTTGCTTTCTTTCGCCGGTAATACAATTAACCGGACATTTTCTGGCACAAGCGGTACAGCCGATACATTTGTCGTTGATATTATAACGGATTAATTTTTCGCAACGACCGGCCGGACATTTATGGTCTTTGACATGAGCGACATATTCATCCCAGAAAGCGTCTAAGGTAGATAATACCGGGTTAGGAGCAGTTTGCCCAAGTCCGCACAGGGCAGTGTCACAGATTACCCGGCTCAGCCGCCGGAGTTCATCCAGATGTCTCATTTCCGCTTTACCATCAGTAATCATCTCCAAAAGCTCTAATAAACGTCTGGTACCAATTCGACAAGGAGTACATTTGCCGCAGGATTCTTCCTGGGTAAATTCCAGATAGAATTTTGCAACGGCAGGCATGCAGTCAGTTTCATCCATTACAATCATACCGCCGGAACCCATCATTGATCCTTTGGTGATCAAGTTGTCAAAATCAATCGGCGTATCCAGATCTTTTTCGGTCAGACAGCCGCCGGATGGTCCGCCGGTTTGTACTGCCTTAAACTGACGGTCGTCCTTGATGCCGCCACCGATTTCGTAAATAACTTCTCTTAAGGTTGTGCCCATTGGCACTTCAATTAAACCGACATTATTGATTTTGCCGGCCAGTGCAAATACTTTGGTGCCGGAAGACTTTTCGGTACCAATAGTCTTAAACCATTGACTGCCTTTTAACAGAATAACCGGAATATTAGCTAAAGTTTCTACATTGTTGACATTGGTGGGTTTTCCCCAGTAGCCGGATTCAGCAGGGAATGGCGGCTTGGTGGTCGGTTCACCGCGTTCACCTTCCATGGAGTGGATCAGGGCAGTTTCTTCACCACAAACAAATGCACCGGCTCCGAATGACAGTAGAATATCAAAATTAAAATCCGTTCCGAAAATGTTTTTGCCTAGTAAGCCATAAGCTCTGGCATCATCAATCGCTTTTTGCAGACGGGTAATAGCCAGAGGATATTCGGCCCGGATGTAAACCCGACCTTCAGCTGCGCCAATAGCATAGCCGCAAATGGCCATAGCTTCAACAATGGAATGAGGATCACCTTCTAAGATTGAGCGATCCATAAAAGCACCTGGGTCGCCTTCGTCCGCATTACAAATGACATATTTTTCATCCGACACTGATTTTTTGGCGAATTCCCATTTTAAACCGGTCGAGAAACCACCGCCGCCCCGGCCGCGCAGTCCGGAATTTTTTACTTCAGCCACGACTTCATCCCGGGTCATCTCAGTGACAGCTTTGGCTAAGGCAGCATAACCATCGCGGGCAATATATTCTTCAATATCACTTGGATCTATAAAGCCGCAGTTGCGCAGAGCGATCCGCTGCTGTTTTTTATAGAAATTCATGTGTTTGGAGTCAGAAATAACTTCCTGAGTTTCCGGTTCAACAAATAACAAACGCTCAACTTTATGACCACGAATAATATGTCTTTCAATAATTTCAGCCGCATCAGCCGGTTTTACCTGGGTGTAGAAGGTGTTGTCCGGCAATATTTTAACAATTGGACCCTTTTCACAAAAACCGAAACAACCGGCCAAAATAACTCTTACATCTTCCGTTAAATTATTTTTTTTGATTTCGTGTTTTAGATTTTTTACAATTTGTTCGGATTCCGACGATAAACAACCTGTACCACCGCAAACCAAAATTTGCATCTTATAGTTCATCTGCTAGCCTCCCAATCCTACTCGTGTGTGGCGGCAATCATGCCTTCAATCGGATTGCCTTTTTCTACAAATTCGGAAATAACTTCATTTGCCTTATCGATTGTAACCCCTTCAAAAACCGTGGCTGCATGTTGTCCGGGCCGAACCACCTTAATTGCCGGTTCTTTAAAATCACCAATTTTGGCAGTTTGTAAAACCACGACCGGTTTTCCTGAAACAGCACTCCAGATATGATGGAATACTTCTTTGGCACCGGCCTGCATCCCTGACTCGTCCATTCCAACATAAATTTGCGTTAAACTATCAATGTCCTCACCCTGCAAGCGAACAGCAATTTTATCCAAAGCTTGCTCTTTCAACTTTTTTAAATCTTCAACGGAATTAATTCTCGGCATTGTAACCCTCCTTATTCTGTTCTTTCCTCATTCAGGACTAATCCTTGTGACGATATTCATCGACAATTCCTTTGACCTCAGCTTCAGTCACCCGGCCATATACTTTGCCGTTTACCAAAACAACCGGAGCAAGGCCACAGGCACCAACACAGCGCAATGCAGATAAGGAAAATTTACCATCGGCCGTAGTTTCACCAACCTCAATTCCCAGCTCGTTTTTAAATTCCTGTACGATTTTATCAGCTCCCCGAACATAGCAAGCAGTACCCAGACAAATAGAAATATCGTATTCGCCTTTTGGTTCCATGGAAAAGAAAGAATAGAAACTGACCACACCAAATACTTTAGCAGTCGAAACTCCCATTTTTTTTGCAATATGCACCTGCAATTCTTTCGGCAAATAACCGTAAGTATTTTGAGCATGATGCAAAACTCTGATTAGCTCACCTTTTTTTGTGGGCAACGCATCAATAAATTCATCCAGTTCTTTAAACTGATCCGTGGTTGCACATTTAGCCATTCATGACCTCCTATATTCATAAAGAATAATTAATAACCTCTGTTAGAATTATAGCAAAAAACCATAAAAATGTAAATGTTTCTGACAAATACCGGCATTATCATTAAAAATAAGTTATAAATTCAACAAACAATTGTTCAGAATTGGGTAAAAACGATTATTTTAAAATGTAATGATTATCGTTATCAATTGGTGCTGAAAAAGGCTGATTTATTATCAAAATGAAAATAATTGAGCTTTAGATAAGATAAAATCAGATATTTAAATTGTTGAAGAGAAAATAAAAGATTCAGAAAACAGTAGGATAAAAAGAGAAAAAATAAAACCAGACAGATTTACATCAGCCTGGTTTTACGGAAATGATTGGGGGTGATATCATAAAATTTTTTAAAAAAACGGATATAACTGCGGACATCATTATAGCCCAGAGCCTTGCTGATATCATTGATTGTTAAATCGGTATCAAGCAGCAAATTTTTAGACTTTTCGATCCGGTAAAAGTTCAGGTATTCAGATAAAGTTTTACCGGTGGATAATTTGAAAAGTTTATTTAAATAAATGGGACTGATGTTCACATTTTCGGCAATTTGGGTAACAGTCACCGGCTCAGCAAAATGGATTTCCAGATAGCTGATGGTTTTATTGATATAGCTTTGGGCTTCGCGTGGAATTTTATTGTCAGCATCAATCAGACCGGATAAATAATGATAAAACAATTTTTTGGATTGCTCCAAATCCTGATTTTGTTCAATTTGCCGGACGATCTGATTCATGTCCTCAATCGGAAAAAATACATCCATTTCCAGCAAGGAAGAAAAAACAGAAAAAGCTGCCAGCAAAAGGGTTTTTCGGGCAGTGGCAGCGGGAGTGCTGTCTGGTAAATTTTGCTGGTAAAAATTTTCCATTAGGTCCTGTAAACGCCTTGAATTTTTGTCAATTATCGCCTGAGTAATCTGAAAAATAAAGCTGGGCATTAAGGCGGTTGCATAATTTTCCTGATGACTGAAAATAATAAAGCTGTCTGTACTGCCGGAAGTAAAAATCAAATTTTTTCTGGCTTTGGTCCAGGCATAATAGGGCACCGGATGGGCAGTGTCACAAAAGGCTACTGAAAACAAAAGATGAAAACCAAGCGACTCTCTCATTCCGCTTCTTAATGCTACAGCAATCGAATAAATCTGTTCCTGTAGATCTTTTTCTACAGGAGTATTGATTAGGAAAAGCAGATTTTCTTTTTCCGAGTAAATAGAATAAACTTTTCCAAGACCGGAAAAGAGCTGACAGGCATTTTGTTTGGCCACTAATTTTATTTCTTCTTTGATGGTGGTGGTGCCTACAGATTCAATTTCCTGGATAGCCATTAAGACAATGCAAAAATAAGGATGCGGAAATGAGATATCATACTCGGCATATTCGGCCGGAATAGCATCAACTTCAATATGATGATATAAAATATTAGTCAGCAGACGTTCTTGCAGTAAAGGTTTATGGTTAATAATGGTATTTTTAATATTGGTAATTTGATTTTGTAAATGTTCGGCGGCCTTATTTAACAGCTGAAATTCATCAAAAGCAGGAGCCTTTGGCTTTAAAACTGAAATTTCCTTACCGGATAAGGACAAATACGGAAAAGCTGAAACGGGATTTTCATCTCCCGATAAAGAAAAAGTATCTTCCATACCGATTTTTTTTAAAAAGATATCCAGTTTATTAATATGGTAATAACTATATATTAAAGCGCCGCCAAAGTTAAGAGCCAGCAGTGGAAAATAAAAAAGCAGCAGCCATGGCAGCCGGGCAGATAGTTCATTTAATAGGAAAGAACGCGGAAAATAAATTTCACCACGCAACATCGGGAAGGAAGCGGAAGCCAGAGAAACGGAAGGAGCTGCTGAGTATTGCTGATCAGCAGAAATAGTTGTTTGATATAAGGTAAAAGGTTGATTTGACCACAGCAACTTATCTTCAAAGTATAGAAAAATTTGTTCCTCAAATTCGGCAGTATAAGAGCGGAAGCAGTTATTTAAACCGGTCAGTGGCAGATTAACAGCAATAAAACCATATTTTTCCATACCAAACAGCGGCAGCGAGTGAAGATAGGTCAAAGTATGATGACACTCAAAATTATCATAGAAACGCTGATACGGATGACCGAATTCCCAGTATTCTTCCTCTGTCCGCCGGCCAAAACGCTCCAACAACTGAGGATTATAAAAGTTACCAGCTTCATATAAACCGGCTTTGGAGTCATAAATTAAATCAGACTGCGAAAAATAAATAGTAAAAGATTCATAAGCCATCAAATTGATAAAAGGACTCAGATCCTTGCTTAAATCCATAAGTTGATCAATGGTTGGTGCTGAGACCAGCAGAGAATTCTGGACAGTTGGCAGGGCACCGGCAAAAAGAGCATTGTCTTTGGATGTATTTAACATTCTTTCACTCTGGTTGAGCAGAGAAGTTAAACGAAAACCGGCTCTTTCGGTGGCAGCAGTTTGAAATTGATTGGCCCAAAAGAGGAGGCCGACCACAATAAAACAATGAGATAAGAGGAGCAGCATCCAAAGAGCGGTTTTAAAATGTCGGGAATGAATCAATTTTGGAATTAAATAAAATGACATTTTCATACCAGCTTTCCTTGCCTTTCATTTAAAATATCAGATTGTAATCAGAAACAGGAACTCTAATATCATATCATTAAAAGATTCAAATAGCAATTAAAGTCCAAAAAACAATTGCAAATATCCAAAAAAATAAAAGAAAATGAGATTGAATTTTTGCAATTGACAACTGGAAGAATTGAAAAAACTTATAAAATTAAGATTTTGTTAAAAATAAAATCAGCAGATTGTTTTTTTGCTATTTTTTGTCACCCCTTTCCTTGCTATAATAAAGATAGTTAATTTTTTCATGATTTTTTGAATTGTCAATATCCGGTAGTAGAAACTGACATGAAATGTAAATGCAGAAAGGGGATAAAAAATGACAAATGTCACTTCAGTATCCGCAGATACCATCAACCTTAAACAAGGACGGCCAAAAGAAAAATGGAAATATTTAAAAAAGCATAAATGGTTATATCTTATGCTGCTGCCGGCATTGGTTTATTACACTATTTTTTGTTATATTCCAATGTATGGAGCAACCATTGCCCTGAAAGACTTTAATCCGATGTTGGGTATTATCGGCAGTCCATGGCAGGGATTTGATACTTTTAAAGAATTATTTGCTATGGAAAAATTTTATTCTGTTTTCTGGAATACCATTTCTATTAGCTTTACCCGTTTGATTTTCGGATTTCCCTTTCCGATTATTATTGCCCTGCTATTAAATGAAATTCGTTTTCCTAAATTAAAGAAAGGAATTCAAACCAGTATCTACATTCCCAACTTTATTTCCTGGGTCATTTTAGGCGGTATTTTAACAAATCTGCTGTCAACTGATGGGGGAGCGGTTAATGCCATTATTACCTGGCTGGGTTTTCCGCCGATTGGTTTTTTAACCGATGAGAAATTTTTTATTCCTACTATGGTGGCATCAATGATTTGGAAGACCTTTGGCTGGAGTACGATTATTTATCTGGCTGCCCTGGCCGGAGTTGATCCGCAGTATTATGAAGCCGCCACTGTTGATGGCGCCAATCGTTGGCATAAATTATGGTATATCACTTTGCCGGCCATCCGCTCAACCATTATCGTGGTCTTAATTACCAGAATTGGCGGACTGATGCAGGCCGGATTTGAACAAATCTTTGTGCTGTATCATCCCGGAGTTTACGGAGTGGCTGATATTATTGATACTTACGTTTATCGGGTCGGTATTTTTGATGGTAAGTTTGAGCTGGCAGCAGCAGTTGGCTTGTTTAAGTCAATTGTCAATTTTGTTTTATTGGTAATGGCTAATCGGGCAGCACGTCATTTTGGAGAGGAGGGAATTTTCTAATGAAAAACCGAAATAAAATTCGTCGTTCTTTAGGGAGCCGGATTTTTGACTTCCTTAATGTAACTTTTCTGTTGATTTTAGGATTTTTGACCCTCTATCCATTTTGGGATTGTCTGGTAGTGTCTTTTTCATCAGTCAAAAGTTATTTAAGTTCGGGCATTCATTTATGGCCAAGCGAATGGGCTTTTGAAGGCTATGCTTATATGCTGGGCAAAAAAGAATTATGGCAGTCTTATGCCAATAGTTTATTTATCACAGTCGTCGGCACTGCTATTAATATGCTGATTACCACCATGGCAGCCTATGTCTTGTCCCGGACTTATTTAAAAGGCAGACGGGTATTAATGTTTTTTGCGGTTTTTACCATGATGTTTTCCGGTGGAATTATTCCCCTTTACATTGTTATGCAGAAGCTGAAATTAATGAATTCCTTATGGGCAATGATTTTACCAACAGCAATTAATACTTATAATTTAATTATTTTACGAAACTTTTTTCATTCCTTACCAAGAGAATTGGAAGAATCTGCATTTTTGGACGGCTGCACCGATGTGGGGGTTTTGTTTCGGATCATGCTGCCGATTTCCAAACCGGCTTTAGCAACAATTTCTTTGTTTTATGCGGTAGCCCACTGGAATGAATTTTTTGCAGCGGTTATGTATATTAACGAAAAGAAAAAATGGCCATTACAGTTGTTTTTACGTTCGATGCTGTTTGAAAATGATGCCGCTTATTCTTCCGGTGGAGAAAGTCTTTTCCTGTTGGGTCAGCCCATGAAAATGGCAGCGGTGATGATGGCAATTATTCCGATTATGTGTATGTATCCGTTTTTCCAAAAATATTTTACTAAGGGAGCTTTACTGGGAGCGGTAAAAGGCTAAGAGGATACTGTATGGGCCAGCACTCTGTAGTAGAATAGAGCCCAAAAAGATGTCGGAAAGTTAAGTAAAAAAGAAAATAATACAGAACTGTAAGCAGGCCGATATTAAAAATTGGCAGGTCAAGAGGAAACTTACAGCCAAAAGATATCAACCGGCGGAACAGATCTGTAAAAATAAGGAAAAAAATAACAAGTCAAAAGAGAGGTGTCAAATGAAAAAATGGGGTAAAAAATTAACAGCATTACTATTGGCAGCAGCCATGGCTGGCTCACTGGCTGCCTGTGGAGGGGACACTAAAAAAGCCGAACAAAGACCAACTTTGCGCTGGCTGACCACCGGTGATACAGCCGCCAAACCAATGGAAGAAAATGACAGGGTAATTAAAGCGATTGAAGACAAATTGGGGATCGATCTGGTGGTTGAAGTAGTGCCGGAGGCATCAGTAGAAAAAGTCAATGTTGCTATGGCTTCAGGCACATTGCCAGACATTGTTACCGGTGCATTTGGAACCAGTGCTACCCAGCAATGGATTCAGGACGGTATGGTCATTGCTCTGGATGATTATTTGAAAAATGCACCAGCTTTGGCTAAACGTTTAAATGATGATTATGGCTGGGATTTGGTTGATGGCAAACATTATGGCGTGCCGTTTATCAATCAGTTAAATAGTGCCAACTCTTTAATCGTATTTCGTGAGGATTGGCTGAAAAAGTTGAATTTAAAGTATCCGGAAACTTTGGAAGAGATGAAGGAAACATTAATTGCCTTTACCAAAAATGATCCGGATGGTGATGGCAAAGATAACACATATGGCTATACCGCAGTCAAGCCAAGCAGCGGCGGCAATCCATTTGAATGGGTATTTTTTGCCTATGGCATTCCTTATGCAGACTATTCACTGGATAAAGACGGCAATGTCATTCCGTGGTTTGAAGATCCGGCCTATATTCCGGCAATGAAATATATTAAAGAATTATGGGATGCCGGAGTGGTTGATCCGGAAATCATGCTTAATACCAATCCGAAAAAAGAAGAAAAATTTTATCAGGGTAAGGCCGGCTCAATGCTGGCAGCGCTTTTCCGTCATGTTAACCGAATTGAAGGCAATCTGAAACAACTCTTCCCGGAGGCAGCCATTGCCTATGGTATGGCACCGAAGGGACCAGAAGGAAAATTTGGGCTCAGCAAGCAAGGTAAGAGCGGTATGTATACCTGCGTAACCAAGGCTTGTAAAGCTCCGGAAAAAGCAGTTGCTTTAATTGACTTCTTACTTTCCGAAGAAGGCAAGAATTTAGTCCGTTTGGGAATTGAAGGTGTTCATTATAAGAAAGATGGCGATAAGATCGTAATTAATGAAGAAGAAAGAGCGAAGGACGCATTTTCACCCAATGGCTGGGCTCATGCCATGGCTTGGGGGATCTTCTTCTGGCCTTTAGAGAGCAGCTACTTACCGGATTCTGAACCGGCCAGAGACAGAGCGATTGAGTCAGTCGATCTGGCCACCGCCTGCCAGGTCAAGAATCTGGTACCGGTCAGAACTCCGCTGGAAGTAAAAAATGGCGGTATGCTCGGTGATATGGTGGTGCAATATTTCTCTGATATGCTTCAGGGCAAAATTGAAATTGAAGCCGGGGTTAAAAAATTATCGGAAGAATGGAGAAAACAAGGCGGCGAAGAAATGCTGAAAGAGCTGAATGCCGAATATCAAAAAAAGAAATAACAAATGAAAAACGGACGGATATTCTGATAATTAAAGCATACGCATAGGAAAATCAGAGGATATCTGAATAATTAACACCACTGGTAAATCAATGGAAGTCGGTTGATATTAACCGAAAATTAAACAATATCCAGGGAATAACCATGGGAGCCGGACTATTGTTTGTGTATTGAGTTTATGGTAAAATAAAAAGGCTTATGCTAAAGAATTTGGCGATAAGCCTTTTGTTTTGAAAATATGAGATAAGAAGAAATAATTCCCGGAATAGGCTGGGCAAGGGACTTAACAAATGGAGGAAATGATATGAAAAAACCCAATATTATTTTTATTTTATCGGATGACCAGGGGGCATGGGCCTTTGGTCGGGGCGGCACGCCGGAGTTATATACTCCCAATTTGGATGAGATTGCCAAGCGGGGTATGCAGATGAATAATTTCTTTTGTGCTTCGCCGGTTTGTTCTCCGGCCAGAGCATCTCTGCTGACCGGCAATATCCCATCTGTGCATGGGGTCCATGACTGGATCCGCTCTGGCAACGTTGATGCCGATATTTTTAAGCAGCAGGGAAATGCCAATCCATATGGCGGCTATGTTGATGAAAAAAAACCAATTCAGTATTTGGCAGGGCAGGTTACCTATACAGATGTTTTAGCGAAAAATGGTTATCACTGCGTCTTATCCGGGAAATGGCATTTGGGCGACAGCATCACCCCTCAGCATGGCTTTCAGGAATGGTATACCATTGGCAAGGGAGGTTGTCACTATTATAAACCGGATATTGTTGAAAATGGAGAAATTCATATTAAAGATGGGCAATATGTTACCGAATTAATTACCGATAATGCTTTGAAGATGCTGGATGAATTAAGAGCCGACCGGGATACACCTTTTTATTTAAGCGTTCATTATACGGCACCACATTCCCCTTGGGGAGCAGAGCACCATCCCCAAAAATGGATCGATTATTATGATAACTGTGATTTTGCCAGTATCCCTGACTTGCCGGATCATCCTGATATGGCAGTGGGCAAGGAAAATGGCCGGGCTAAACGGCATCAAAATTTAAGGGGTTATTTTGCAGCGGTCAGTGCTATGGATGAGCAAATTGGACGAATTTTAAACTGGCTTAAGGAAAAGGGCGAAATCGATCATACTATTTTGGTGTTTGCGGCCGATAATGGCATGAATATGGGGCATCATGGCATTTGGGGCAAAGGCAATGGCACTTTTCCGCTGAATATGTTTGATACTTCAGTTAAAGTACCATTTTTAATTAGTTATCCGCCGCTGATTCAAGCAGGCAGCATTTGTCAGGAAATGCTCAGTGCTTATGACTTTTTCCCGACTTTGCTCGATCTCTTAGGGCTGTCAAATGATTTGCCGGAAAATTTGCCGGGCAGAAGCTTCCTGCCGTTGCTGAAAGGTGAGACGGAAGCAGGCCGGGAAGAAGTGGTTATTTTTGATGAATACGGACCGGTGCGGATGATTCGGCAAAAAGACTGGAAATATATTCACCGTTATCCATATGGCGGACATGAGCTATATCATTTAGCAGTTGATCCTGACGAGGAAAATAATTTATATGGTCAGGCTGAATATCAGGAGAAAATAATCGAACTAAGACAAAAGCTGGAGAAATGGTATGAACTTCATGCCGATCCCCAAAAAGATGGCTTAAAAGAAGATGTAACCGGTTTAGGGCAGCTTTGTCTGGCTGGCAGTGAGGGAACGGATTTTTACCGTTATTATCCATGGGATGCTAAGACCGAAGGCGGGATGTAGCAGCTGAGATCCCACGTAGGGGGATTTGGTATTTGGCAGCTACTCTCTGCAAAACATCATCATCATATGGAATTAAGCCATTGGCCTCTATCCGCCGGTATTGTTGAAGGAAGTAAGGATCGGCCTGATAGGTTTGACAGAGGTTTTCCAGTTCGGAAAGTGTAATTTCCGGATAGACAGTGGTTCGCAATTCATATGCTCCAAAGGCCCGGAGCAGACAAAGAGAATCCTTTACCCGGTCAAAGGGCAGACCACAAATTTGCACATATTTTTCCGGAGTCGCCTTAATATCCATGGCCACATAATCAACCAAACCGGCCTCCAGAATTTGAGCCAATAGTTTTGGATTAGTGCCGTTGGTATCCAGTTTGATTTTTAATCCGCTGGTTTGCAGTGCAGGCATATCTGGCTGATGGCCGGGCCAGGAACTGGCAGAAGCTGGAGCTGGCCGGGTCATATCCTGATCTTTGTCGGAGATATTGCGGCTTTCTGATATCGGCATAGATACCACCGGAAAACAGGAGCGGACCCGGCGCAGGAATTCAATTAATGCCTGCCCCTGCAAGGTCGGTTCGCCACCGGTGATGACGATTGCTTCCAACATTTTTGAATGTTGCAAATGCCGGAAAATTACATCTTCTTCTATATAATCATGACTGTGCAGCAATGCCTGATTATGACAATAGGCACAAATCATATTGCAGCCGGGTGTAAACACCACGGCTGCAATATAAGGGTGATAATCAAGCAAGGAGCATTTATTGTAAGCAACTATCTTCATAATCTTTAATACTTTCCGGAGTCAAATCAAATTTTAGCCGGTCTTTAAATTCCTGGGCTTTGCCATTATTGAAGCGCTGAATTGGCCGGTAGTAGCCGGTAACCCTGGAATATACCAAGGTTTCCTGGTGACATTTTGGACATTCAAAGTATTCGCCCTTGATATAGCCATGTTCTGGACAATGACTAAAAGTTGGAGTATAGGAAATATAAGGCATTTGGTAACGCTCAAATATTTTCTTGATTAAACGCTCAACCACTTCTGAATTATCAACTTTATCGGCGGTATATAAATGTAGTACCGTTCCGCCGGTATATTTGGCTTGCAGACTATCCTGCAAGTCAATGACTTCCATCATATCATCTGAATAATCAGGCGGCAGTTGGGAAGAGTTCGTATAATAAGGAGTTTCATCTGTACCCTGACAAATGATATCCGGATATAAACGCCGGTCTTTCAGAGCCAGCCGGTAGGCCGTTGATTCAGCCGGAGTGGCTTCCAGATTATACATATTACCGGTGGTCTGCTGCACATCACTTAATTTATTCCGCAAAAAATCCATAATTTCATGAGCGAAGGCAATCCCTTTTTCAGAGCCAAGGTCTTTACCAATAAAGTTTTCCAGGGCTTCATTCATACCGACCAAACCGATGGTGGAAAAATGATTGGACCAGTACTGACCGGTTTTTTGGTAAATTGGTTCCAGATAAATCCGGCAATAGGGATAGAGGCCGTCGAGCGTCCATTTTTCTAAAAACTGACGCTTTATTTCCAAAGATTCAACAGCAATATCAACCATATTGCCAAGTCGGGCCATAAATTGTTCTTTGGTGCGCGAGCGATAACCAATGCGCGGTAAATTTAAAGTTACTACACCAATGCTGCCGGTTAAAGGATTGGAGCCAAACAAGCCGCCACCCCGCTTTCGCAGCTCGCGCTGGTCAAGTCGCAGCCGGCAGCACATGCTGCGAGCATCTTCTTTTGATAAATCGGAATTAACAAAATTAGCAAAATAAGGAATCCCAAATTTGATAGTCAGATCCATCCAGGCTTTTACCACCTTGCTGTCCCAGGGGAACTCCTGGTCAATATTCAGGGTGGGGATGGGGAAGGTCAAAAGCCGTCCATCAGCATCCCCCTCGGTCATACATTCGACAAAGGCCAGATTGATCATATCCATTTCGGCCTGGTAGTCGCCATAACAGCTGTCCTGCATTTTTCCGCCGATAATAACTGCTGTATCCTTTAAATTGGAAGGACAAACTAAATCAAAAGTCAGATTGGAAAATGGAGCTTGTCCGCCGACCCGCATCGGCATATTGATTTCAAAAATAAAAGAACGCAAGTACCGTTTAACATCAGTATAATTTAATTTGTCATGTCGGATAAAAGGGGCTAAATAGGTATCAAAAGAAGAAAAGGCCTGAGCACCGGCGTTTTCCAGCTGAGTGGCAAAGATCGAATTGGCCAGTTGTCCTAAAATAGTGGAAAAATGATTGGCCGGCGTACTGGATTGCCGCTCTCCCCGAAAACCATCACGAATCAATTGATATAAATCCCAACCCGAGCAGTAAGGCGATAAAAAGCCCAGATCATGAATATGCATATCGCCGCTTTCGTGGGCATTGGAAACTTCCACCGGATAAATTTCATTTAACCAGTAGAGCTTGATAAATTCTTCACGGGTATAATTATATAAAGCCATGACCGAACGGTCGGCACTGTTGGCATTTTCCTTGACCTGCCAGTCCAGCTCATCCAAATAATTATTCATCAAATGGATGGTTGCTCCGACCAGTGAGTTTTTTTGCCGGGCTTCAGCCCGCTGATGCCGATAAAGAATGAATTTTTTGGCGGTTCGGGCATGACCGTTTTCGATTAAAATCTTTTCCACACTGTCTTGGATATCTTCAATATTGACCGGGTCGGTAAAATGTTCCTGCAAATGCAAAACAACCTGATCGGTTAATTCCAGGGCTTTATCAAAATCACTGCCGCCACAGGCTTTGGCTGCCTTAAAAATTGCCCGGGCAATTTTGATTTTATTAAATTCTTTGATTTCTCCATTTCTTTTTCTGACTCTAGTGATCATAAGCGTACCAGCAGCAGGACTGCCCTTCTCCTTTCTGATTGATGTAAAACATTCCATGGTTTTGACGAAAATATCTAAATCAGCTAAACATCTGCCGAAATTTAATCGAAGCAGTTATTTAGTGTGCTTTCTTTGATGCGGAAAACAGATGTTTTTCCAGGCATTTAATCAGCAGATAAATCCCCAAAAACAGGTAAGATTGACAATTAAAACACAATATATTGGTAAATTTAATTATATCATCCACAAGATATTGTGTCAAGCATAGAAAAAGAATCAATTATGACAGCCATGGAGCGACCTGTCAATGGCAGCACTATGCTCCGGGGCTGTCAGCTGATAGCTATGACTAAAGACCAATCAACAAATGGGAACCATTCATTATTCCTGAACCAAAGATTTTAACAGTTTAAATTCCAATTTACTTAAAATTTCCGTTTGCTCTGTTAAATTGGCGCTGACATCACCCAGAAAATGGTTATAGAATAAATCCGGGTCAGAGAAAACCGTTAATTTACCTTGGCCGATTTGGATGCTGGCACAAAGGCAATTGCCATTTTTATCTAAAATCAAGGGCTGACCGCCGCGAATGGCTGAAGCATTGGCAGTCAGCGGAATATTGGTGATTTCTTCATAGTCGGCAGCAGCAGCCATGGCTGCTTTTTCCAGTTTCATTCCGGCTAATGACAGCAGGGAGTTGGCATAGCCGCCGGCATTCAGATTGTCTAAAATCAGTAAATTAGCACCAGCGTTAATCTGTTCAATAATTTTTCCGGGATGCCTGATCGTCCGGCCGGGTTTAGCCATTACAGTCAAATGAGAAGTACTCAGAGCAGTTTTTAAATCAGGTTCAACTTTGGGAAAATAATCCAGCCGCTGGGTCCAGACATAAAAAGTATTCAGCTGTTGATCGGCATCACTGGTAAAGCCCTGTAAATCACTGGGCAATTGAAAACGGGAATATTCTTTTTCAAAGGCAACAGAGGTGATAGGGGCAATTGGCTGGGGCAGGGGGTAGACCGCCTGATTGATCAATTGAAAGCTAACAGCAAACACAAGAAAGCTAAGCAGGCCGGTACTGAAAATAAGTCCGAGTGGAATTGGCTTTTTGTGTCCAAAGCGCCAGCTAAGCAGCAGCACCAGAAAAAGAAGACACAGCAGTCCGGCAATTTTTCGGGGTGGAAAGGCCGGAAAGCGATTACGGTAATTCAACCAGTTAACGCTACCCAATAAAAGTTCGGGCTTACCGGGCATAAACATCCAGAAATTGGAAAAAACAGTACTATCAGTAAAGGCCAGTACCCGGCCATGGCCATGCTGGACAGCCACAGCCTGCAAAAATAAGCCAAAACTTAATTCGGCATTATTAGAATCGGCCGGAAAAAAGTTTTTTTGCGAGTAATCGGCTGGTAAGGTTTTCAGTCCATAGCCAATCATAGCTTCTTCAGCCTGCCAGGGTGCCTGTAAAGTATTGGAGCTGGCAAATAAAAATGGCGGCAGATCCTTAATGCTGGGATGCGACAACAGCCAAGGCCTTTGAAACTCAGATAAATTACCGTTTACCAGTTCATAAGTACAATCATACTTAAAAGTAATGCCAAAATGTTTAGATAATTGATTTAAATTGGTGCCGGTACCGAACACATTGGTATGATCACCAATTAAGTAAAGACCACCACCTTGCTCAACAAAATCGACAATCGCCTTGATTTCATCAGAGGTAAAAGGCTTGGTTGGTGTTTTTAAAATTAAAATATCCTGATCTTGCAAAGCGGCTGCATCAATTGCCTGTAAATTTCGGCTGGTGGTGAAATATCGGGCCAGATAATTAAAAAAACAATAGTAATTGTAACCAGAACGCTCGCCAAACCAGTTTTCATCATAGGCTTCGGTTGTCCACTCCCAGTCACTGTGATATTCATCAATCAGCAAACGTCCGGCTTTGGCAATTCCAGGATCGCGTAAGCCCAAAAAAGCGGTGCCAGAAAAAGTCAGGCCAACCAGCAAAATCGCCGGGATCAGATTTTCAGACACAAACAAACCGGAGAATCTCCAGTTGATTTGCAGGATCGGCAGTTTTCGGGTCAGAAGCGACAGTAAAAAAACCAGGGGTAAAAAAGTTAAGAAAGTAAAAGTCCGTTGCCAAAAAATGCTGTGTATTGGATAGCTGGCATAGATCATAATTAAAAAGGCATAGCGAAGCAAAGCATAAACTGGAATCAGGATCAGGCTGCCAATCACGGTCTGGATTTTGGCTCTTTTTAAATAGAAGATCCAAAGGCTGCCCAAGCCAAATAAAAGGAGATATGGCCAGCCAACTTTTTCCCAGGTACTTAAAAATTTGATGCTTTTTAATGGTGCCTCTAAATAAAGAATTGAATTTTCAACTGCATTTTTCAGGCCAAACCAATTTAAAATCGGACTGAGTATGGAGATAAAAAAGGATTCGGCATGAAAGCGGGCAGCCCAAAGCCGGTAAAAAGGCAAAAAGGCAGCCTGTAAAATGAGCAGCGGCAAGCAAAAGGAAAGGCCGCTGCGGATAATGAGTGCTTTCTCTTTTTTACCGTGTTTTGGCAAAAATGCCGAAACAGCTGATAAAAAGCCAAATCCAAAAGCTAAAATAGTTAAAGCACTGGGCGCTTCGTAAAAATGCAGGAGATTAATCCAGGCACAGGCAAACCAAAACAAAGAAAGCCATAAAAAATCCATTTCCTATTTTTCCCCCTTTCCGATTTCTGCCAAAATAGTATTGACAAATACAACATTGCCTTCCCGATAGCTGTCAACATGCTCTAAATTTTTATTTTTCAGAAAATCCGGATCAGCCAGCAGATACAACTGCCCCTGTCCGATATTTTGACGGGCAATAATACTATAATCCCAAAGTTCCAGTAAACTGACAACCTCTCCGCTGTGGCCGATTGGCTGTCCCTGATATAAAAGCGGGCAGGCATTCCAGGAAGCCATGGTTGGATTTTTGTCAGGAGCAATCCGGCCAAGGGGAATTTGGCTAAAACCAAAGCCAAAATGTTTTGCCAGCTTTTGAGCGGCGGCCGGACTTTCATAACCGACGCAGAGGATGAGATTGCCGCCGGACATTAAAAATTGATCAATTGCTGCCAGATCTTTTGCAGAAAGCTCCAGAGCCGGCTCAATTAAAAGCAGGAGCTTGTTGTCCGGCTGGCGGGCAAGGGCATTGGCTAAAGTATCAGAGTAATTAAAATAAGGCATCATTCCGGCGCGCATTGTTGCCGCTACAAAACCATCAACCGAATTAAGCGATTTATCCCGGGCAATCGACGGTAAATAAGCCAAATCAATAATGGCTGAAGCCGGAAAAGCATTGCTTTCGGCTGCCGGCAATAGCTGTGAAATCGAATTATCAATGGCAGCAGTTGCTTGACTTTGGCTTAAATAAGCAAAAATATTATCAATCAAAGGGTAACTATATGCTAAAACGGTATTTTGAAATGGACTGGTATCAGCAAAGGCCATAAAGGTTCCTCTACCATAAGTAGCTTCAGCTGCCAGCAGCATATCACCGATCGTTTCCCCGCGATTAAAATGCATATTGCCTAAATAGCCGTTTTCCGGATTGGTTAAATCACCAGCATCAGAAAACCCTTCCCGGCCGATAATTAATGGTTTGACCCTTGGTCCGGCAGTCAGTGAAGCGCCGACCACAATTTGAAGTTGCTCATGCTGAATGCCTTTTAATACCGGCGCCGATGCCTGCTGATATTGTCCGCCCCACAATTCTTTAAAAGGAACAGCACTGTCAAAATTCAACTCAATTCCCACCGGTTTTAAAATTTCATTAATCGGCCAGCGAATTTGTTCCTGGCAGGTGTGATCGCCGGCCAGTAAAACGGAACCGCCATTTTCGGTAAATTGCCAAATGGCTGTTAATTCTGCCGGCTCAGGAGTGCGACCGGGATTTAAGATCACCAGTACTTTGGCACTTTGCAGAGTTTCAGTAGTCAGTTTTTTTGCCCGGAAAGACTCATAACCCTGCCTTTTTAGATAGTGAGGTAAGGCACCAAACATTCCAACTTGGTCCAGGCCATAGCGCTCATATGTGGGCAAACTAAAATCAATGCCGGTATCCCAAAAGACCACCTGGCTTTTGTCTGATTCCGGATTTTGAGCGACTGATGTGCTGAAAAAAGAAAAAAGCAAACTGACGGACAGAGCTGCTGCCGAAAAATATTTAATTTTTAAAGCCAGGTCCGGTTGACTGTGAATTCGTAAAATTTTCCGGGTAAAATAATGATACAACAGCAGCAGCAAAGCAAATAAAAGCAGCCGGTAATCCAGCGGACCAGTCAGCGGCTCTAACAAATGCAGACGCAAACTCAGGCTGTTTTCGGCCAGAACAGTCCAAACTGCCGGATAAACCAACCACAAGAATAAAGACAGGAGCAAATAGGAAATAAGGACAGAAATTCGCTTTTCCTGAAAAAGCAAACACAGCAGTAAAAAAGCGACCACAAATAAAAAGACCAAATCAATTCCGCTATAGGTGATATTCATCGCAATTGGCTTATCAATCAGCCAGCCGGTCAAACCGGAAAGGCCTAGGGACAGGCGACTTAAGCCATAGTAAAAAGCCGGCCAAATTTGTTTTAAAGTTTGGTAGAACAGGATGATCGCCAGCAGATAAGCTGCCCATATGATTTGATTGCTGATTTTTTTTGAGTGATAGGTGTTGTAGGCTGAAACAGCTAAAAAGGAAAGGGATAGACAAATGCTCAGAAAAAACATAGGAGTTTCCGGCAGACTGATTAACATACCAAAAGCAAGAGCAGTTATAATTAAAAAAAATGTCATAAATACCTCCTCAACCCAGGTTTTAAGAGTGGAACACAAAAGATGTTTTCATGGCATGCCCCCAAAAGACTGTTCCAAGGAATGCTTTAAAGTTGAATTTATTATAAATAGCTGGATTGGGAATGTCAATAAATTATTTGAAGTTTCTGATTGCCAAGCTATATTTTATGAAAAAATAATATTTTTCAACTAATTATTTGAATAATCATGCTGGACACCTATGCTTTATTGTTAATCCGGACCATTGCCAGAGGAGTTCAAACTTAAGGTAAGATTTTATTGCGCCTTATATCCGGTTGTGCTATACTTGAAATAATCCGTCAGCTTTGTAATGAGAGATATCTGATAAAACAGGCTTTTGATCAGGTAGTCAAAGTTGCGGCAACAAAACAAGAATTAAACGGGCAAGCGTTTGTTATTTATTTCACTAAAAAATAATCGTGCCGGGTAAGTTGACAAAATAAATGAGGATACCATTTATCATAGATTGCAATGGAGGAAAATTATGCTGATGTATCAAAGCACCAGAGGAAAAGAAAAGGCTGTTAGTGCCACACAGGCAATTATTAAGGGAATCGCCGGTGATAGTGGTTTGTATGTACCCACGCATTTTCCCAAACTGCCTAAGTTACCGGAGGAATATTGTCAGTATAGCTATCCGGAATTGGCCCGGGAAATCCTGGCTCTTTATTTAACTGATTTTACGGCAGAGGAAATCAACGGCTGTGTAGAAAAAGCATATGGCCAACAGTTTGATACTCCGGAAATTGTACCGGTGGTTAAAGCCGGATCATATTATTTTTTAGAGCTGTTTCATGGCCCAACTTATGCCTTTAAGGACATGGCCTTGCAAATTCTGCCGGAATTAATGAAAGTGGCAGCCAAAAAACAAGGAATTGATAAAGAAATTTTGATTTTAACCGCTACCTCCGGTGACACTGGTAAGGCAGCGATGGAAGGTTTTGCTGATGTCAGTGGTACAAAAATTGTGGTCTTTTATCCGAAAAATGGAGTGTCCTTTATTCAGGAACAGCAAATGCGCAGCCAGGCCGGCCGGAATGTTGAAGTGATCGGCATAGAGGGTAATTTTGATGATGCCCAAACCGGTGTTAAAACCTTATTTCAGGATGCGGATTTTACACAGCAATTGGCAGATCAGGGTTATTTGGCCAGTTCGGCGAATTCCATTAATATCGGACGGTTGGTGCCGCAGGTAGTATATTATATTTATGCCTATGTCCAGCTCCTTAAAAAAGGTGAGTTAAAATCCGGTGAAAAGCTGGATGTGGTAGTGCCAACCGGTAATTTCGGAAATATTCTGGCTGCCTATTATGCCAGAAAAATGGGCTTGCCTTTAGGAGTACTGCTGGCTGCTTCCAATGAAAATAAAGTAATTGCCGACTTCTTTGAAACGGGTATTTATGATAAAAACCGGGAAATGTATTTGACCCAGTCGCCATCAATGGACATTTTGGTTTCCTCTAATTTGGAAAGGCTGTTGTATGAGGCGGCAGACAGTCAGGCCGTTAATCAATATATGCAGGCTTTACACAGTCAGGGCAAATATCAGCTGGCAGATCAGCAAAAGCAGAAAATTCATGATTTTTATGGATTATCGGCTGGTCAAAGTGAATGCCATCAAGTGATCCGGGATTTTTATGAGCAGGAAAATTATTTAATGGATACGCACACGGCAGTGGCAGCAGCAGTGGCCAGAAAGGCCAATTGCCTGAAAAATAAAACACTGATCGTATCCACTGCCAGCCCTTATAAATTTTCAGGAGCTGTCCTGGAAGCACTGGGTGAAAAGGCAGAAACGGAAAATTTTGAACTGCCGTTAAAGCTGCAGCAAAAAACCAAAACGCAGCTTCCGCAAGGAATTGCTGAGTTATCAGCCAAACCGCTGCGCTTTGCTAAGGTTATAAAAAAGACGGAAATGAAGCAGGCGGTTCTGCAATTTTTGCAGAAATAATTAAGACAGGCAGCGAATAGAAATCCTTGAAAGTGATCGAAAAATTAAACTTGCGGAAAAGCTAAGTCAATGACTGATGAATTCAATTTTCTTATGTGTCCGCTTTCTGGAGCGGGATAGAACCAAAAAAGACGGTGGGAAAATTGAGTTATGAATATAATAAACAGTAAACAAATAGACAAAGGAGATTATGTATGAGTTTAAAAAAAGTGGAATTTAATCGCTATTTAAAAGATGCAGTTGAGCAGCTGCCCAAGGGGGCTTTTTTATGCACCAGAGATGGTGATAAGGAAAATGTTATGGCAGTTGGCTGGGGGGCATTTGGCTCAATGTGGGGGCGGCCGATGGCAATTGTAACGGTTCGCCCGTCCCGGTACAGCTTTGAAATGATCGAAAAAACAGGGGAATTTACTTTGAGCATTCCCTTTAATCAAAGCCAAAAAGATAATATTAATTTTTGCGGCAGTTACAGTGGCCGGGAGAAAAATAAATTTGAAGAAAAAAGCATTATTAAAGGGCAGGGTCAGACTTTGGACATTCCGATTATTGAAAACTGCCAGCTCTTTTATGAATGCCGGGTCATTACCAAACAAGCATTAAGTGAGGAGATGCTCAATCAAAATATTCGGGAGATGTACTATCCGCATGGTAATTATCATATGGTATATTATGCGGAAATTATAGATTCTTATGTCTTGGAAGATGATTATTTAAAATAAAAAACCGATGATCAATAAAGTCGGAGGAAAAAAGGGGTTGTTGCATAATATTTTTATCAGGATATGGTCAGAGGGGTGGAATTCCTCCTGTCCTGGGTGAAAATATTAAAGGCAACAGCCCCTTTGCTGTATTAAAAAATATGATTTTGACAAATAAAGCCTTCAGCCTGGTTATTTTAAGTAATTCCGCTGGGGATGCGTTTGCGCAGGATTTAAATGGATGATCACATCAGAAACTTCATCAAATTCCATAACCACTGATTTAACTGCATCAGAGATATCATGACCGGCATAAATGGTTAAATTGCCATCAACGGAGATTTTTACCAGCATGAGAAACTTTGCTCCGATCGGACGGGCAACAACTGCATCAATATGATCAACACCGCTGGTTTGGGATATTTTATCTTTAATTGCCTGCATCACGTCTTCTTCTATAGTTTTATCCATCAGCACATGGTATGAGGCAATCAATACTTTAAAGCCGGTAAAGCCGATCCACAGCGAAATTAAAATGCCAACCAGAGCATCAATGTAAAACAGACCGAAATAGGAACAGATAATGCTGATCAGGGTCAGGCTGGTAATGAATAAATCATTGCGGTGATCCTCGGCGTTAGCCAGAGCCAATAAACTATTATATTTTTTGCCAACACTATGAGCATAAATAAAAAGGCAAACTTTTACAGCCAAGGTGATGATGGCCACAACTATCAGCCAGATCGAATATTTAATTGGCTGAATTTCAATTAAGCTGGTAATTCCGTTTTTCAAAACAATATAAGCTACAAATAAAAAAGAAAAACTGATAATAAAAGAAAAGATATACTCGGCTTTGCCATGACCATAGGGATGATCCAAGTCATCTGGTTTGGAAGAAATGGCATTGCCAATATAGGTCATGACCGAAGAAAAAACATCACCGGAGCTGTTCAGGCCATCAGCAATCATAGCCTGACTGCCGGTTGAGATCCCGATCAGCAATTTTATAACCAGTAAAAATACATTACCCAAAAAACCGAAAATAGAAATGCGCTTGATGGCGGCTGTTCTTTCCATATTTACTCCTTAAAGACCTGCTTACTTATAAAACTTACCGAAAACAATTGTTTTCAATGTGACTTAATTCTACCACAGTCTTTTAGTTTAAATCAAGCAGATAAAAATTGATTTACCAAATTGATTTTCCCGAAAGCGTTTGACAAAACCAGATTCTTTTTCTATAATGGGAATATATTCATGCTTTTGGACATGGGACAGCCGATGGCATGGGTATGAAATTGTGGAATTAAAACAGAGGAGGTTGTTATGAAAATCGGATTGATTAATGAAAATTCACAAGCAGCTAAGAATGAAATTATTGAAAGAGAATTAAGAACTGTTGTTGAGCCTATGGGACATGAAGTTATTAATTTTGGTATGTTTAATGCTGAAGATAAAGAGCTGACCTATGTTCAAAACGGAATTTTAGCAAGTTTGCTTTTAGATACAAAAACCGTTGATTTTGTAGTTACCGGCTGTGGTACCGGTGAAGGTGCAATGCTGGCATGTAATGCTATGCCGGGTGTCGTTTGCGGTCATGTGACTGATGCCCTGGACGGTTATTTATTCAGCCAGGTAAATGGCGGCAATGCAATTGCCATGCCATTTGCTCAAGGATTTGGTTGGGGAGCGGAATTGAATCTGCGTTATACTTTTGAAAAATTATTTTCCGAGCCATTTGGCGGCGGTTATCCAAGAGAAAGAGCCATTCCTGAGCAACGCAATGCCCGGATTTTAAATGAAGTGAAAAAAGTCAGTCATCGTCCGCTGATTGAAGTGTTAAAGGGCATTGACCGTGAACTTTTGGTTGGAGCAGTTAATCGTAAAGCATTTACCGATTTCTTCTTTGCCAATTGCCCGGATCAGGAGATTGTTGATTTCTTAAAATCAGTGTTAAATTAGCATAAATAACCCAAATAGGAGGATATTATGGATGTATTAAAAAGTTTTTCGTTGGAGGGCAAAATTGCCTTGATTACCGGCGCATCTTATGGCATTGGTTTTTCGATTGCTGAAGCATATGCCAATGCCGGTGCAACTATTGTATTTAATGACATCAATCAGGACCTGGTTGATAAGGGCTTAAAAGCTTATGAAGAAAAAGGCATCAAGGCACATGGTTATGTGTGCAATGTTACCGATGAAGAGTCAGTCAATCAATTAATTGCAACCATTGAAAAAGAAGTTGGTGTGGTTGACATTTTGGTTAACAATGCCGGCATCATTAAAAGAGTGCCGATGACAGAAATGACAGCGGCCGATTGGCGCCTGGTAATTGATGTTGATTTGACCGGACCATTCATTATGGCCAAAGCGGTGATTCCATCCATGATTCAAAAGGGTAGCGGAAAGATCATCAATATTTGCTCGATGATGAGTGAATTGGGACGGGAAACCGTTTCTGCCTATGCGGCAGCTAAGGGTGGTTTGAAGATGCTGACCCGCAATATTTGTTCAGAATATGGTGCTCATAATATTCAATGCAACGGCATTGGACCAGGTTATATTGCGACTCCACAAACTGCTCCGCTTAGAGAAAAACAAGCAGATGGTTCCAGGCATCCGTTTGACAGCTTTATTTTAGCTAAAACTCCGGCTGGACGCTGGGGTGAACCGGAAGATTTAATGGGACCGGCAGTCTTTTTGGCTTCCAATGCTTCGGACTTTGTCAATGGCCATATTTTATATGTTGATGGCGGTATCCTGGCTTATATCGGTAAGCAACCGTAAAAAATTGCATAATGAAACTATCCATGAGCTGTCTGATTTTTCGGGCAGCTCATGTCATATCAGATATAATATTAACTTAACTTTTCCACAGTCTTTTTTGGTTTTATCCTGCTCCAGGCAGCAGCGCATACCACCCATTTAACACAGCCTGTTGAAAAACTTCATTTTTCTGTCCGGGTGGGCAGCTTACATTTTGCGGCGCGTCACCGTCAGAAAGGGAGCACTGAAAGTGCGGCAAATGCGAAGCAATTGTTCTGACGGTGGAACCCCTTTGCCAAATCATAATTTGAAGCGCGCAAGCATAAATGGAAGCGACCGCGAAGCGGGCATTTACATTTTGCGGCGCTTCACCGTCAGAAGGAGAGCACGAAGTGCGGCAAATGCGAAGCATTTGTTCTGACGGAGGAACCCCTTTGACAAATCATAATTTACCGATAACAGAAAAAAGTTAACAAACATAAAACTACTAGAAAGAAAGGCTTGGTGATCCTATGAAAACAAAAGAATTTGGCCTGTATATACATATTCCGTTTTGTGTGCGTAAATGCAGCTACTGTGATTTTTTATCAATGCCGACATCTGAGCGTTTGCAAGAAGATTATGTCAAGGCATTGATTACAGAAATTAGTTTAACTGCCGAAAAGACCAAAGGCAAGGTTAAAAGCCTTTATTTTGGCGGAGGTACACCATCGCTGCTGACCGTTTCGCAAATGGAGAGGATCGCTGAGAGCCTGTACAGTTGTTTTTCAATTTTACCAAATGCTGAAATTTCCATGGAAGTCAATCCGGGAACGATTGAAAAGGCCAAACTCAATACCTACCATAGAATTGGTATCAATCGTTTAAGTATGGGTCTGCAATCGACCCAAAATGATGAGCTTCAGATGCTGGGCCGGATTCATACTTATGAAGAATTTGAAAAGAATTATCAGCTTTTGCGGGTCGAGGGCTTCCGCAATATCAGCATTGACTTATTGCTGGCCATTCCCAATCAAAGTCAGGCTCAAATGTTAAGTGGCCTGCAGCGCCTGATCAATTTACGTCCGGAGCATATTTCGGTTTATAGTTTGATCCTGGAAGAGGGGACCAAATTTTACGAGATCAGAGACAGCCTTAATTTACCGACCGAAGAAAATGAACGGGAAATGTACTGGGCAGCGGATGCTTATTTAATTAAAAATGGCTATTATCCCTATGAAATTTCCAATTATGCGCTGAAAGGCCGGGAATGTCAGCATAATCTCTTATACTGGTCGGATGAAGATTATATCGGGCTGGGGATCGGGGCTGCTTCTTACTGGAATGGAGTTCGCTGGAAAAATACTTCTGATATCAAACAATATATCAAATCTCCGCTGCCCTCAGCCATTCGGGAAATTACTCAGGAAAAGGACGAACAGCGGCATTTGGAAGACTATTTATTTTTGGGACTGCGCAAAAGAGAGGGTATTTTGATTGATAAATTAAACCAAAGCTTTGATCAGCCATTACAAAAAATTTATGCACTGGAAATTGAAAAAATGCAGAAACAAGGCCTTTTGGAGATCGTTGACGGATATTTGCGGCTGACCCAAAAAGGCATTGATTTTAGCAATATGGTCTTTGCGGAGTTTTTGCGCTGATTTTAAAACCGCTTCAGGAATGAGATTGACAGGTAGACTTAGGTAAAATAACACTTGTAGAATGTGAAAATTTAGGACTAAGTTCATTGTTAAAAAAGCATAAAAACTCCGGATTATAATTTTTATAAAAAAATCATTGATGTTTGTCGATACTTGTGTTAGTATGCGTTTGCAACTGCGTTTTACAATTGTAGAATGTAAAGCGTAGTTTTTTACAGGTCAAGTAAATCAAAACTTTTTAGGAATTATACCTGATTATGCGCAAGTTAAGGTTTAGCGATCTTATTTTAAATGAGATGCCGGGCCGACTGAGTAGTCAGAAGCACTAAAAGATGGAATGATGGCTTTGGCTAAGTAAAAAATGTAACACCAGACAATTCGAGATGACCAGTCAACAAGGGGCAGACATCATGAAGAGTATATTTATTTTAGTTTTTGTGTTTATTTTAAGTTTTGGTACAGTCCGGACCAATGCTCAAACAGTAGTCTTTTTGGATGTGCCGGCAGCACATTGGGCACATGCTGCCATTGAGCAGGCTTACCGGGATGGGATTATTTATGGAACTTATGCCGATGGTAGCAGTGGTCTAAAATATTTTTCACCGGCCGCTGAAGTAACCGGTGCCGAGTTTTTAACGATTATCGGTCGGGCCTTTTATCCGGAAGAAATGCAGCAATATGAGAGTCAGGCGGTGACCTGGTATCAGCCAGCCGAAATAATTGCCCAAAAGTATAATTTAATGTATCTGGCTGGTGGGGTTAACCACTTGCACCGGATGTTAAACCGCTATGAAATGGCAGCCATCATCTGCAATATGCTAAGACAAATGGCAGTGCCGCTACCAGATGAACAAGAATTGGCAGCCACCGGCCAGTCCTTAAAGATTGGCGATTATCAAAAAATCAGCGGTTGGCATAACCGGCAAAATGTGGCCACTGTTTTTCATTTGGGGATCTTAACAGGAGTTGATGAAGCCGGTACTTTCGCCGGTCAAATGCATATTACCAGAGCCCAAACTTTGATGATTTATCGCAAATTAGCGGATTTTCTTAATCAAACTATGGACTTTGAGTCGGAAATTACCAGTGAGTTCATTCCGGCTGGTCCGGTTCAAAGCCCGGCTGATAAAAAACGTGAGGAATTTAAGACAGAAGTTTTACGACTAATTAATGAGGAGCGAAGCCAGGCTAAATTAGAGCCATTGACCATTCATCAACAGGTTGAATCATTGGCTCAGGTCAGAGCGAATGAAATTACACAGCTGTTCTCGCATACCCGTCCCAATGGTCAGGATACTTTTACGATTATAAAAGAAGCGGGAATTGATTACCGCTATCTGGGCGAGAATATTGCGGCCGGCCATAGTACTCCGCAGGCGGTGGTTAATGCCTGGATGAAATCAGAAGGTCATCGGGCCAATATTCTGTCCGATAAATTTACTGAAATTGGGATTGGTTATGTCAATGCCGACACCGAATATAAACATTATTGGGTTCAGTTTTTTATTGAGCCGAAATCGGAAAGTATTAAGAATCAATAAAATATAAAAAAAGGGGCTTGACAAAGCTCCTTTTTTTATATATGATATGGCTATGTTAGCACTCCAAATGATTGAGTGCTAACAATAAAAATGGAAAGGGGGAAATCACGTGCAACTGGATGAACGCAAACAGGAAATACTAAAAGCAATTATTAATAACTACTTTGAAACGGCTTTGCCGGTTGGCTCGAGAACCATTTCCAAGCAGTATAATTTAGGAGTTTCTCCAGCCACCATCCGCAATGAAATGAGTGATTTAGAAGAACTGGGATTTATTATCCAGCCTCATGCTTCAGCCGGCCGAATTCCCTCTGACAAGGGTTATCGGCTGTATGTCGATATGGTCATGCAGTTGCAAAAAGCGGAATACCGAAAATTGGTATATTTGGAAGAACTCAAAGCCAGTGCCGGACGGATTGAGGATTTATTGAAAATTATTGCCAAACGGTTGGCGGAGGAAACCAATTATGCAACTTTGATCAGTACCCCGCAATATAAAAAAACCAAGATCAAAAATATTCAACTGGTTGAGGTCAGCAGTCAGGATCTACTGGTCATTGTAGTGGCTGAGCGCAATCAGGTCAAAGACAGTTTGATCCATTTGGAGCAGCCGATCCATCAGGAGCTTTTGACCAGGCTTTCGGTTTGCATTAATCAGGAACTAAAGGGTATGACCCTGGAAGAAATTAATTTGGACTGCATTCATCGGATCAAAGGCAATAATGCTCAGGAACAAAGAATTATGTCGGAGGTACTGGACGTTATTTTTAAGGCGATTCGTCAGATTGATGAAGCCGATATCTTTACTTATGGAGCAGCCAATATGATGAAATTACCGGAGTTTCAGGATGTCGGCAAAGCGTCTTCGATCATGAAGGCCTTAGAGCAGGAAGAGATCCTGGAGGATATTATCAATACCACTTTTGAAAGTGATGATGGCAATGTTAAGATTGTAATTGGGGAAGAAAATAATATTCAGGATCTGAGAGATTTAAGTTTGATCACCACCAGCTATCATATTAATGGGGAAAAAGCCGGTGCCATTGCCATTATCGGACCAAAGCGGATGGATTATGTCAATACCATATCCAATTTGCGGATGTTGATTAAAGATGTGGATGAGCTGTTAACGCAGCTTTCCCGGCGATGAAACAGCGGCAATGCTGAGAACATTAAACCGGAGAAGGCGAAGCGCCAGTTAATATAAGGAAAGGAAAGAGCGGGTAAAATGGAAAATCAGGAGTTTAAACAGGAATTAGGGCAGGAGCAGCCGCTGGAAACGGCGGCAGAACAGGCGGAAGCAGCAGGAACGGAATCGGTTGAGCCGGTGGCTGAAGCGACCGAAGAAGAAGTGACTAAGGCAGAAATTGCCAGGCTGATGAAGGAAAATGCTGAAAAGGATGATGCCTATCGCCGAATGTTGGCAGAGTTTGATAATTATCGCAAACGCTCGGTGAAGGAAAAGGAAATGATGCAGGATAAAGGCGCAGCCGATATTATTGAAGAACTGCTGCCGGTTTTGGATGACTTTGACCGGGCTTTTGCTCATGTCCCGGAAGAAAGAGATGGGATCATTGCCGGCATGGAAATGGTTTATAAAAAATTGCTGACTACCCTGGAGAGTTTAGGAGTTAAAGAAATTGAGGCTTTAGGTAAGGAATTTGACCATGACCTGCACAGTGCCATCAGTCATGAGGAAAATCCGGAATTTGGTGAAAATATAATTTCGGAGGTTTATCAAAAGGGATATTTATATAAAGACAAAGTGATTCGCCACAGTGTCGTTAAAGTAGCTAACTAAAAGTGGTCTGGCACACGTTTAGTTTTTAGAGAAACGCAGAATGGCGGAAGCGATAGCGACTTGCGCAGCATGTCGCGAAAGCGAGCCATGTCAGCGAACCTGAGAGCTGCAAGTTTCCTAAAAACTGTGTGAAAGATCGCTAAAAGTGGTCTGGCGCACATTTAGTTTTTGCAGATGGTAATAGTGCCTGGAGCAGCAGAGTTATAAAAACATCCGGACATATTCATCGGAATATGACCAGATTAATTGATAGATGAAAAATGATTTTATTATTAGGAGGAAAATAGAATGGGAAAAATTATTGGAATTGACTTAGGAACTACGAATTCTTGTGTGTCGGTAATGGAAGGTGGAAAACCGGTGGTAATTGCCAATGCCGAGGGTTCCAGAACCACTCCGTCAGTGGTTGCATTTAAAAAAGATGGAGAAAGAATTATTGGTGAACCGGCTAAAAGACAAGCGGTAACCAATCCGGATAAAACGATCGCCTCGATTAAGCGGGATATGGGCAGCAACAGGAAAGTGGATATTGACGGTAAGGCATACTCACCGCAGGAAATTTCGGCCATGGTTCTGCAAAAAATGAAGGCCGATGCGGAAAGTTATTTGGGTGAGAGCGTAACCGAAGCAGTGATTACTGTACCGGCTTATTTTTCAGATAGTCAAAGACAGGCGACCAAGGATGCCGGCAGGATTGCCGGACTGGAAGTAAAGAGAATTATCAATGAGCCGACAGCGGCTGCGCTGGCTTATGGTCTGGATAATGAAAAAGAACAAACCATCATGGTTTATGACTTGGGTGGCGGTACTTTTGACGTGTCCCTGATTGAAATCGGTGATGGCGTGTTGGAAGTATTGGCGACCAACGGTAATAATCATCTGGGCGGCGATGACTTTGACCAAAGAGTGATGGATTATTTGATCCAAGAATTTAAAAATAATGAGGGCATTGATTTATCGGCGGATAAAATGGCTATGCAGCGTTTAAAAGAAGCCGCGGAGAAAGCTAAGAAAGAATTGTCTTCAGCCACTACCACTAATATTAACTTACCATTTATTACTGCAACTCAGGATGGACCAAAGCATTTGGATGTTAATTTGACCAGAGCGAAATTTGATGAATTAACTCATGATTTGGTGGAAAAAACCATGGGACCGGTCAATCAGGCTTTAAAAGATGCCGATCTGTCAGCATCGGATATTGATAAAGTTCTTTTGGTTGGCGGATCAACCAGAATTCCGGCGGTTCAGAATGCTGTTTACAAAATTACCGGCAAAGAGCCATTTAAGGGTATTAACCCGGATGAATGTGTAGCTGTCGGAGCAGCTATTCAGGGCGGTAAATTAGCCGGTGATGCCGGTGCCGGCGATATCTTGCTTTTAGATGTGACCCCGCTTTCCTTGGGCCTTGAGACTTTGGGCGGTGTAGCCACTAAATTGATTGAAAGAAATACCACTATCCCAACCAAAAAGAGTCAGGTCTTCTCAACAGCAGAAAATAATCAATCGGCAGTTGATATCCATATTGTTCAGGGCGAGCGTGAATTTGCAGCCGATAATAAGACATTGGGCCGTTTCCGTTTGGATGGTATTCCGGCAGCACCACGTGGTATCCCGCAAATCGAAGTAACTTTTGATATTGATGCCAATGGTATTGTTAAAGTTAGTGCCAAAGATTTGGGTACCGGCAAGGAGCAACATATTACCATCACTGCCAGCACCAATTTGTCGGATGCGGAAATTGAAAAGGCAGTTGAGGAAGCCAAGGCCTTTGAAGCTCAGGACAAGAAACGTAAGGAATCAATTGATGCCCGCAATGAAGCTGATTCTCTGGCCTTCCAGGTAGAAAAACAATTAAGTGAAATGGGCGATAAGATCGATGGTGCGGACAAAGCTCAGTTAGAAGCAGAATTAAAGGAATTAAAAGAAATTTTGGATAAGACCAAAGACAAGACATTAACGGATGAGGATTTAAACCAAATGAACGCTGCCAAAGACAAGTTAAATAAAACCATGAGTGGTGTGGCAATGAAATTATACCAAAGTGCTCAGGCGGCCGGAGCTGGTGCCGGGGCAGGCGTTAATCCGGAAGATATGGCTGGTCAGGCTGGTTCAGGCAATCCGGATGATAATGTGGTTGATGTTGATTTTGAAGAAAAATAAATAAAGCAGGAATAATGGAGGGGCGCGGAGTCAGGGTTTTTGCCGGAGGCGATTTTCCGGAAGCAAACCGGAGAATCAGGCAGACAATCCCATCGCCGCCCCGCCCAGGAGCTGTTGCCTAGTTAAACAATGATGCAGCAGCTCCCATTCATGTTTTTAGAAATAGGGGATAACCATGGCAGAAAAAAGAGATTATTATGAAGTGCTGGGTGTCAGTAAGACAGCAGATGAAAAGGAATTAAAAAGAGCATATCGCAAGCTGGCCAAGCAATATCATCCAGATACCAATCCGGATGATAAAGTAGCCGAAGCTAAATTCAGAGAAGCGACCGAAGCCTATGAAGTTTTAAATGACCCGCAAAAGCGGCAGCAATATGATCAGTTCGGGCATGCTGCCTTTTCTCAGGGAGCAGGCGGTGGCTATGGTGGATTTGGCGGTTTTAGCGGCATGGATATGGGCGATATTTTCGGTGACTTTTTCGGGGATATATTCGGCGGCGGCCGCCGGGCCAATCCGAATGCGCCAAGACAGGGAGCTTCTTTACGAGCCAGTTTGGAATTGGAATTTAAAGAGGCTGTTTTTGGCGTGGAAAAAGATTTAAATATTACGATTTCTGAGGAGTGCAGCACCTGTTCCGGTTCCGGCGCCAAGCCTGGAACTAAACCGGAAACCTGTACCACTTGTAATGGTTCAGGCCAGGTTCGTTATAATCAGCAGACTATGTTTGGAGCAGTTTCCAGTGTACGGCCATGCTCAACCTGTAATGGAACTGGTAAAACGATTAAAGAAAAATGTACCACTTGTAGCGGCGGCGGTTATGTCAAGACCAAGAAGCGGATCAGTGTCACCATTCCGGCCGGCATTGAGGATGGGCAAACCATTCGTTTGCGGGGCAAGGGTGAGCCGGGCATTAATGGCGGGCCAAGGGGTGATATTTTACTGACTCTTTATGTTAAGTCCTCTAAAGATTTTGAAAGAGTGGGCAATGATATTTATTACACCATGCCGATCACCTTTACTCAGGCAGCTTTGGGAGCTGAACTGGTAGTGCCGACCCTGGAAGGGGAAGTGTCCTATCCAATGAATGCAGGTACACAGACCGGTACCAGGTTCCGGCTGCGTGGCAAAGGCGTACCGTATTTAAATAATTCCCGGATTCGTGGTGATCAATATATTACGGTGGTGGTAGAAACACCGAAAAATTTAAATGAAGAGCAAAAGGAGCTTTTGCGCAAATTGGAAGAAAGTTTAGGTGGCAAGAAAAGTAGTCCCCAAAAAGGGAATTCCAAGAAAAAAGGCTTTTTCGATAAAATGAAAGATGGACTTGACAATATGTTTGCCGAAGACGATAATAAATAGGAGATTGAAATTGACCATTTGCTGATACCGGACAAAATAGGCCCCTTAGTTAAAATATGGCTGACGGCCGGTTAGGGTAAGGCCGATCGCAAGGCCAAAGGCAAATAAGTGGTCAGGAAACGGAGAAGTCATGAACTGGATCAAATATAGTTTTCGTGTACCGGCAGAAAAACTCGATATTGTCACTGCCGTCTTAACCGATGTACCCTATTTACAGGGGATTGAAATTGAAGATTACTCATTGACAGAGGAGGATTGTCGGGCATTATTTGTCGATATTTTGCCGGAGGAATTAAATCAAAAGCAGGAGAGCATTCCAATCAGCTTTTATTTATCAGAAGATATGACGGAAAAGGCGGAGGAAATCAAAACCTTTCTCCGTCCCTTTTTGTGTCAGGAAATCGTTTTTACCACTTATTCCACGGCCGAGGAAGACTGGGCCAACAGCTGGAAAAAATATTATCACAGCTTTGCCGTCGGCGAAAAAATTTTTATTTATCCGATTTGGGAGGAAGCGGATCATAATTATCCGATTACAATTGGCCTTGACCCGGGGATGGCCTTTGGCTCAGGCACTCATGAAACGACGGAGCTTTGCCTGCGTGCTCTGGAAAAATATATGCAGCCGGGAGATCAGGTTCTGGATGTTGGTACCGGTTCCGGAATTCTGGCCATTGCTGCTGCTAAATTAGGAGCCGGCCAGGTCCTGGCCATTGATTTGGATGAAAATGCTGTTAAAGTGGCTAAAGAAAATGTAGAGTTTAATGGCGAGCAGACTCGGATTACGGTCAGAACCGGAAATTTGGCTGAGGGTGTGACCGCTCAATATGAAGTGGTGGTAGCCAATATTTTAGCCGAAGTGATCTGCCTTTTAGCTAAAGATATTAAAAAATTCTTAAAGTCGGGCGGAATTTTTATTACTTCCGGAATTATTGCCGATAAAGTAGGTGCTGTTGAGAAAGCGTTGACTGATGAAGGGTTGAAAGTAATCGAAATTGCTGAGAAAGGCGAATGGCGAATGGTGGCCGCTCATGCATAAGTTTTTTGTGGCCCGGGAACAGATCGAAGATAGTCAGATCCGGGTAGTTGGTGCTGATTGTAATCATATTTTGCGGGTCCTGCGTTTAAAACCCGGTCAGGAAATTATTTTAAATGATGGACAAGGCACGGATTATTATTGTATAATAAAAGAAGGCAGAGAAACCGAAATTATTTGTCAAATCAGCGATATCCATCGCAGTTACACGGAACTGCCAGCTGAAATTACTTTATTTCAGGGCTTGCCCAAACAGGAAAAAATGGAGTGGATCATTCAAAAAAGCGTTGAGTTGGGAGTGAGCCAGATTTATCCGGTGGCGATGAAACGAAGTGTCCAGAAACTGGATGAAAAAACAGCTGCCAAAAAAGTGGAGCGCTGGAATAAAATTGCTGAAAGTGCAGCTAAGCAGTCAGGCCGGGGCAAAGTGCCGGTGGTGCAAATGCCGGTTTCTTTTAAACAGGTCATGGCCATGGCTGGACAATATCAAATGTTTTTTGCACCGCATGAGGATGCGACCGGAATCAGTGCGACCAGGCAGGCTTTGGCCAGTATTGAAAAATCTTCAAAAATTGCCTGTATGATTGGTCCGGAAGGGGGATATTCGGCGGAAGAAACAGCTGACTTAAAGACCTTGACCAATGCCCGGATGATTACCTTAGGAAAGCGGATTTTAAGGACGGAAACGGCGGCAGCGGCGTTTTTGTCAATGGTAACAATTATGATTGAGGAGGATGCTTAAATGGCAACAAAAGTATTGGTTGTAGATGATGCTGTGTTTATGAGAACAGTGCTAAAGAAAATGCTGGAAGAAGAAGGTATGGAGATCGTGGGGGAAGCCGGTAACGGGGAGGAGGCAATTCAAAAAGCCAAGGAATTGCAGCCGGAAGTAGTGACCCTGGATATTACCATGCCGGTTATGGATGGTGTTCAGGCTTTGCCTAAGATACTGGAAGTCAGTCCCAATGCCAAAGTAATCATGTGCTCAGCCATGGGCCAGCAGGCCATGGTGGTTGATGCGATTAAGGCCGGTGCCAAGGACTTTGTGGTCAAACCTTTCCAAAAACCCAGAGTAATTGAAGCAATTGAAAATGCACTAAAATAATTAGATATCAATCAATTCCCGTGCTTTCCTGAGATGTGCCCTGTAAGTGATCTTGCAGAGTAATTGTGAAAGGGACGGGATAGAACCGAAAAAGACGGTCAGAAAGCTGAGATATAAAATAAGGAAGCGCCGGTAAGGCGAAGATCAGAAATGAGTTGGAAAAATGCAGGAAATATATTTGGATAATGCGGCGACCATGCCGATCTTAAAGGAAGTATTGGCGGAAATAACTGAAACCTATCAGGCAGATTATGCCAATCCCTCATCCCTGCATAGCAAAGGCTATGAAGTTGAAAAGAAAATGACCAAAAGCCGGGAGCATTTGGCAAAAATCTTGGGGGTGTCCGCCTCTGAGATTTTTTTTACCTCAGGTGGGACTGAATCAAATAATCTGGCGATTTTAGGCATTGCCCGAGCCAACCGGCAGAAGGGCAATCATTTGCTGACTACGGCAATTGAGCATCCGTCGGTTTTGGAAGCGGTTCGGCACCTGGAAAAAGAGGGTTTTGTCATTGAAATTTTGCCGGTTGATCCGGCCGGCCGGGTCGATATCGAAGAATTGCTGAGCAAAATCAGACCGGAAACGATCCTGGTCAGTGTAATGGCAGTTAATAATGAAACCGGTGTTATGCAGGATATTGAAGCGATCGCCCAGCGAGTTAAAGCAGTCAGGTGTGATATCATTTTTCATTCCGATTGTGTTCAGGCTTTTGGTAAAGTCAGGATGCCGATGTTAAAAAATGTCGACAGCATTTCTTTGGGTGCTCATAAAATTGGCGGGCCCAAAGGAATTGGCTTATTTTATTTAAAAAAAGGAATAAAGATAGAAGCCCTTTTATTTGGCGGTAAACACCAATCCGGGCTGCGGCCGGGAACAGAAAATTATCCGGCGGTTCGGGCCTTTGAGCTGGCAGCCGAGCTGGCAATTGCCGGACAGCAGCAGCATTTTATCAAGGCTGAGCAGATTCGGCAGCTGTTTTTAAATGAGCTGTCGGTACAGGGAGTTGACTATAGGCTGAATGCACCATTGGAGTTATCCAGCCCCTTTATTATTAATATCGGCTTGCCTGATATTCGGGCTGAGGTCTTGCTTCATGCATTAGAAACCGAAGGTATTTATATCAGCACCGGTTCTGCCTGTCAGTCAAAGAAAAATCGCATTTCCCATGTGATTGAGGCAATTCGGGCAGAGTATCCGGAAGGCAGCATTCGTTTAAGTTTGGGTTATCAAACAAGCGAAGCAGAAGTTCGCCAGACAGCTGTGCTGATGGCGGAAAAAATCAAACAATTACGCCGCTTTGTCAGAAAGTGAAGCGCGCAAGGAAAATGGAAGCGACCGCGCAGCGGGCATTTACATTTTCCGGCGCTTCACCGTCAGGTAAAAAGCGCTGCAAGCGCGGCTGACACGAAGTGGCAGGGTCTGCTGGTGGAAACAGTCCAACAAACCTTAATTTGACGTGCGTAAGCGAATAGGAAAGTTGAGTAAGAAAGATAAATAAAGTTAGGAGATATTATGCGGACAGCATTTTTGGTAAAATATGGCGAAATTGCCATTAAAGGAAAAAATCGGAATATGTTCATTAATCAGCTGCGCGACCGGATTCAGTGGAAGCTCAATAAGATTGGTGATTTTACCGTATCTAAGGATCAGGGCCGGTTATTTGTGGAATGTCAGTCAGAAAACATTGATTCAGAACAAATTATCGGGGCGATCCAAAAGGTCTTTGGCATTTTATATGTGGGTGAAGTTAAAGTCTATGATAAGGGAGATTATGCCGAGCTGGCGGGGCATATTAAGGAATATGTCAGACATAATTTTGAGCGTAAAGATTTTACTTTTAAAATTGAGGTCAAACGGGCTGATAAATCCTTTCCTTATAATTCAATGGAAATTGCTTCCAAATTAGGAGCCGAATTATTGGCAGAGTTTCCGGAGTTGAAAGTCGATGTTCATCAGCCGCAGGAAAAGATTTATGTTGAGCTGAGAGCTAATACTTATATTTATTCGAAAATGAGCGAAGGTCTTGGTGGTTTGCCGATCGGTTGTAGCGGCAAAGCCACCTTGATGTTGTCGGGTGGAATCGACAGTCCGGTGGCGGCTTATATGATTGCCAAGCGCGGGGTGGAGCTGAATGCCGTATATTTTCATTCGCCGCCTTATACCAGTGAAAGAGCCAAGGATAAAGTGGTTGAGCTGGCCCGTATCTTTTCCGATTATACCGGCCGCTTAAAACTTTATGTGGTGCCTTTTACCGATATTCAGCTGGACATTTATGAAAAGTGCCCGCATGAGGAATTGACCATCATCATGCGTCGGATCATGATGATCATTACTGAAAAAATTGCTGAACAAACCGGCAGTATTGCCATTGTTACCGGTGAAAGCATTGGTCAGGTGGCCAGTCAAACCATTCAGAGCTTAAATGCCACTAATGCGGCAGTTAAGTTACCGGTATTCCGGCCGCTGGTTGCTTTTGATAAAAGTGATATCATTAAAATTGCTGAGAAAATCGGAACCTTTGAAACTTCGATTTTACCTTATGAAGATTGTTGTACCATTTTTGTGGCCAAACATCCGGTGACCAAACCAATTTTGGAAAAAATCGAGCAATCCGAAAAGAATCTGGACGGGATGGAGGAAAAAATCGCCAAAGCAATTGCCGAGGCTGAAGTAATTTCCATTTACCCCAAAAGCGAAGCCGAAAAGTAAATACTGCTACATAACTTGATTTTATAAAATAGCTTAAAAAGAGCCTTTGGAGGTAAAAATCCTCCGGAGGCTTTTTTTATACTTTTAAAGTGACGCGCGCAAGCAAAATGGAAGCGGCCGCGCAGCGGACATTTACATTTTGCGGCGCGTCACCGTCAGAAAAGGAGCGCTGAAAGCGCGGCAAATGCGAAGCAATTGTTCTGACGGTGGAACGCCCCCCCCCTTTGACAAATCTTAATTTTGCAAAAACAGAGAAAAGAATCAAATTTCATAAATTGAATTAATAGTCCTGTGATTTTTGGCTGGTCAAACCGACAAACATGGAGTATAATTGATTTAGCAGGAGGTGATTGTCATGCAGCCAAACCAGGTACCATCAAATAAAAGGGTGAAGCATAATGTCAAAGACAGTCTGTTTACTTTTTTATTCCATGACATTAAATATGTAAAACAGTTATATGCCGGTCTTTACCCGGAAGAGAAAGATTATACCGATGAAGATTTTCAGATCCTTACCCTGGAAAATATCATGGTCAATAATGTCTATAATGATCTTGGAATTATGGTAAAAGATAAATTAATTATACTGGTAGAAGCCCAAAGCACCTATAATCCAAATATGTCGATGAGGTATCTGATTTATATCGCCCATACCTATTATAATTATATTTTAGACCATGGAGTTAATATTTTTGGGACAGTTCGGGCTAAGTTTCCATGGCCGGAGTTTTTCCTGGTCTATACGGGAGAAAGAAATTTTGGTGAAAAAATACTAAGACTATCGGATTGTTATATGGAGCAAGTACCCGACAAGAAATCTCAGGAGATCCCGCTGGAATTATTGGTTCATATCATCACCAAAGCAGATGTCGAACATAGTATTTTAGCAGAGTATATGTCCTTTTGTCAGATATATGATAAATACAGCCAAAGTGCTGATACCAGAGAAAAGCGCTTATATGCGCTTAAGCAAACCATAGTCTACTGTATCGAGCAAAATATTTTGAAAGAATTCTTAATGCAAAAGGAAAGAGAGGTGCAGGAAATAATGATGCAGGTATTTACGCAGGAACAAGCAATGGAAATGGTATTAACAGAAGAATATAATAAAGGCCGGGAAGAAGGCATGGAAAAAGGCATGGAAAAAGGTCGGGAAGAAGGCCGCGAAGAAGGTATGGAAAAAGGAAAACTTAGTATTGCTGAAAGAATGAAACAAATGGGCTATTCGTTGGATGAAATATATAAAATTACGGGTTTGATGTTATAACATTAATATACAATAAAATCTACTTGGAATATACTGTACCCCATAAACTGGACAGAATGAATAAGAAGGGATAGATGAAAAGTCAATCAAGCCGGATAAAAGATTAGTACTGTGCCGGAACAAGAAAGACCATGAACAATCCCAAATCAGATACACCTTAGGAAAGGAGAAGAAAGCACAGGCGGTACAAATATAAAGAAGGTATCACAGGAAAAAGTGGACAGGATGTAGATGTAAAATAAGCCTTTGGAGATGAAAATCCTCCGGAGGCTTTTTTTATGGCAATTTACTTTTAGAAATTAACAAAAAGGTCATTTTGTTCTATTACTCAATTTTCCCCAAACTTTCCTCCAAATGAGATAAAGCCCTCCTAAAAATAGTAGAAAACTGAGTATATTAACATTAAAAAAATATATAATTTTTTTAAAAATAATACTTGAATTTCAATAAGACGAACGCTATAATTTAAATATTATAGATAAAAAATGAATAGTTATAAATAATATAACAGCTAATCATCCGGGAACTGCTGACAGTGCAGATATAGTTTAAAAAGATGGCAGCTGCTGTAGTCTATGGAGTATTGCGTGGTGTTTTCTGAATAATAAGAAGTGAGGTGTGATTTTGGTTTGATTTAATTACCATCATAGTGGCATTGCCCTGTTTGCTTTTTGCCTTGTTTTTGCTGATCCAGGGCAGAAGAACATATGGGGATGGCTATGCCGGTTTGGATAAAAAAGAATTTCCGCTGAAGGACTTAATGTCTATGGGAGCATATTGGGGATATAATATTCTCAAAGAAAAGCATTTGGATCTGGCGCCGGGGCAGGTCGAAAAAACCAGACAGCTCTATGGCCAAATGACCGGGCCACGGGAAGTGGAAAATAAAGTCCGGCTTTTTTATATCCATAAATTAACGATATTAGCACTGCTGATCGGAGCAGCTTCCCTGATCGGACTATTAACAGCCATTCAAAGCCTGACCACAGGCAGCCCGGATCAGCCCAGGCAAATCACGGAAATTGCCAGACCGAATTTCTTAGAGGGCGATAAGGAGATCACATATCAGGTGGTGGCTGAAAATAAAAATCCGCAAAATGCCAACGATACCCAAACCGATATGCAGATCAGCATTGTCGTGCCGCGCCGGGAGCCGACTCAGGAAGAATTAAAGGAAGCATTGAAAATAGCCAGAGAAAATATAGAAACACTGGCTTTGGGAAAAAACCGGGCCTGGGATCAGGTCATCACTTCGCTTGATTTGTATAAATATGATAAACGATCCGGACTTAGCCTGAAATGGGAAACAGAGGAGGCGAGTTTATTTTATAGTGATGGCACAATGCGCAGCCACGAACGCCCCAAAGACGGGAAAAAAGAAAAAATCAAGATTAGTATTTATTATCAGGATCAAAAAATGGATGAACTGGAAAAAGAAGTCACCATTTTGCCAATGCAGTATACGGATGCTGAATTAAGAAGTAAGGCGATTGAAGAGGCTGGTGCCGATATCAATCAGCAGGAGCAGTATGTCGGGCAGGCAAAAGTTTCTCTGCCCGGTGAAGATGCAGAAAAAGATGTGCAGATGCAATGGTTTGAATATATTGAAAATACCGGTCAAGACAGTGAAAGCAAGGCCCTTCAGTATTTTGCCTTGTTTTTCGGTTTGGCGATTGTAGCTTATATGGGCTATGACCAAGAGCTGAAAAGACAGATCAAAGAGCGCCAGACCAGGATTGAAATGGAGTTTCCGATTTTTGTGGATAAATTTGTACTCCTCCTTAATTGTGGCAATTCTGTAGGTGCAGCACTTAATCAGTCGATTCAGTCGGCTCTGGCCGGCAATCCGGAAAAAGCCAATCATCCCCTTTATCAGGAGCTTAAAATCATGTACCAGGAGATCCAGCAGGGGATTTCTGATGTCGATGCTTTTGAAAATTTCGGCAGACGGATTCGTATCCCCAATATTATGAAATTTTCATCTTTGATTGGTCAGGCCATTCGCAAGGGTGACAGAGAGATCACCAATTCGTTGACTGGCTTGGTGCGCGAAGCTTGGGAAAAGAAAAAGCAGCTGGCTAAGGAAAAGGGGGCCAAGGCTTCGACTAAAATGATGATTCCCTTGGTGATCATGTTAATTGCCATTATTATTATGGTCATGGCACCGGCCATTTTTCAGATGGGATTTTAAAAGGGGAAAACATAAGATGATCTTTAAGAGGAGAGTGAGTTTGTGAATAAACGGGGCAGCATTACTTTGGAGGCGGCAGTTGTGATGCCGATTGTATTGGCGGTTAGTGTGCTGATGATTTATTTTGTGTTGATTTATTACGAGAAAGCAGCCTTATCGGCGTTTTGCCATAATTATGCCGAAGCTATTGCCAAATACTCCAATGCCAAATATATCACTGAGTCAGAGGCTAACCAAATAGACAAATATTTTTATCAGGATAAATTATCATGGAAAGTGGATTTGAGCCAGCGGTCTTATCGTTACCCGGTATATTGGCGGTTTTTTAGTAATTATATTCCTAAAGAATCAGATATAGCTAAAAAACTGGAAGCCAGAATGATCTTTAAAAACAACTCGAAATTGCGGGTTGAAAAAAAGACCGAATTTTTATCTTCCTATATTGTTGTCACCGGTGAAAAACGAATTCGGGAAATTGTTCCGCTTTTGCAAGTGTTGGGCATTAAAGGAGATGGAGTTTTTATTACAACCCAGGCTAAGGTGGCCATGTTTGACCAGCCGGAATTGATCCGGAATATCAGCTTGTTACAAGATGCCGTAAAATTGACCAAGGCCGGAAAAGTAATGGAGGAAATCAAAGCCAATTTAAAAAAATCATTGGATAAACTATTAAAGTAAATTTACTTTTTGTAATTTTGGTCTTTATCTTAAAAAATATTTCAGGAATAAGGGAAAGTTAATTGGTCAGATGACTTTTGCAGCATATTTCAAAAAAAGAAGGTCTGGAAACCGGAAGAAGATGAGCAATTTTGGCTGATCTGACACCATAGAAACAAATAATAAAAAGGATGAATTGTCATGAGCAGAAGAAAAAAGGGAGCATTTACTCTGTATTTTGGAGTGATTTTTATGTCGATCCTGTTGGTCGGCTTGTCAGTGCTGGATTTTGCCCGGATGACTGCCTTCAAGGTCCAGGCTCAGCGGGCAATGGAGCTGGCAGCGAATTCATTGATCACCAAATACGATAAAGGTTTTCAGGATAAATATGGCTTATTTATGGCTTAAAATGAGGGAATAAAGGAAAAAGCCAACTTTTTGCTGAAAGAAAATTTTCAGGAAGGTTCTTTGGAAAGTCAAGAGATTAAAGCAATTCCAATGAATCCATCAGAAACCAAAGAGCAAATTTTGGAATACATGAAATTTCGTGGCCCGGCCCTGATCGCCACCAATCTTTATTCCCGTCTGAAATCAATTCAGGATGTGATCAAGAGTGGCGAAAAAGTAAAACAACGCCTGGAAACGGAAAAGAGTAATGGCAGCTTTTTGGATGCATTAAATCAGTATCGTTATTTTCTTCATGGCTGGAAATTTCAGGAAGATCAGCCGGGATACAAATATATTGCCAAAGACCTGGGAGCAAAAACCGGCGGATATTTTGTCCGGGCCTTGATTGATTATGTTTCAGAAAATCCATATCGCCCTTATATTGATATGGCAGACCCGACCTTATTTCAAAATGCTCGCAGTCATTTTGATGTGGAGGGTTATGCCGGCTATTTTGAGGGAACTCAGTATGCCAAATTGGGCTATGATTTTGTACTTGCAACTTTTACTGATCAGCGGGCATTTGACCATGATCAGCAGCAAAAAGCATTATTAGCTGAGAAACGGGGGCAATTGCTGACAGTCGTGGCGCAAAGCCCGGAATGGGAGAGTTTGGAGAAACAGATCGAAGCCATGGAACAGCTGAATGTCTATCACTTTTATCACTCCTTGGCACCTGATACCGTAGAACGGGAGAAATACAATAATATCTCCAAGCCCGATCATTTAAAGAAAATCACTGTCTTTTTTAAGCATTATGCTGATTACTATAATTCTAAAAAAGGGACAGAAAAGCCGCAGCCCGAAAATGAAGAGGAGCAAAATGAGCTGGCGACCGAATGGATGAGCAGTGTGGTTGAACTAAATGAGGCAATGCTCAGTGATGTCCGCTGGTTGAAAGAAAATTACCGGCTGACAAGAGAAAAGTATGCGATCCTGGATGCTTTAAAAAGAGCTAATGAGAAGGCCAAAAAGAGTTTGGCAAATATTTCCGGAAATCTTCAGAGCTATGAAAAAAAAGTGCTGGCGGAAATAGATAGTTTGAAGAGTGAAACAGAGGTCAAAGATGCCAATTACGCGGCGGCGACTTTGCCCAAATTAGAGGATCAGCTGGAAATGATCGGTCTTATCCGGCAGCAGGTCGAACGGGTCAATCGGGAAAATAAATTTGATGAAAATATTGCCCTGCTTAACCAAATGATCCAAAAGCTGTGTATTGTCGGAGAAGAACTGGAAAAATTCAGGGATTTTGAATATTATACGATTCCGGAAAGTGTTTCGACCAGTGACTTTATATTGGAATATCTGCGAACCGGTACATTCGAAATGATCAGGCCAATCAAATTTGGCGTGATTTTGGATGAAGGCAGTAAATTGGCCAAAGAATTGGGGATCAAACGGCAGAGCACCTTTGACAAAGCTGGTTTTTTGGCATTGCAGCAGCAATATATAGAAAATTGCCAAAGCTTGCATATTGATTTTACCAAGGAACAGCTGTTTCATAAAAAACCGGAAGAAAAGGCAGCTGCCCAGCAAAAAGCCGAAGAATCTTCTGCTTCGATCGGCAAGATTTTGGGAGTGGCCGGCAAAATGTTTTCCTCAATTTCTGTTTTTGGCAGCGACAAAGCGCTCAGTCAGGAAGAATATAAAGCCTTGCCATCAATTGCAGTGCGGTCACAGGATGATCAGAAAAACCCGGATGGAGGTGTGTTTAAGGGAAATACCCGCTCACTGGGAGCGATCAAAAAATTGGCCAATACCATCACTTCCTGGATCGATGGGGTCAAGAATTTAGTTGGTGGGTTTAAAAATTTAGTGGAAGATCCGATTGGGGTGATCTATGTCAATGAATACATTATGTCGGCCTTTTATTCAACAGTGACCGGCATTGGTGAATATGAAAAGCAAATGAATTTAAAATTTCAGGATAAGGCCAAGGCCATAAAAAGTGAAGGGCTAAAGCTGGAATCGGAAATTGAGTATATTATCGGTGGCCAGAAATCCGATCGGGAGAATAATAAAAATATTGCTATCAAAATATTGATGCTTAGGATCATCCCTAATGCTTTATATATTTTTACCCATAGTGAGACCAATTCATTGGCGATCTCGATTGCTTCAGCGCTCACTTGGTTTTTCCCGCCTTTATATTATTTGGTCTATGTGGTGATCATTATGATATGGGCGATTCTGGAGTCTTTGGTGGATGTGTTTGTGCTGCGCCAGGGCATCAAAATTCCGTTTTTAAAAGGCAGCAGTGACTTTATGCTTTCTCCCGCTGGCTTTAAAGCGTTTGCTGATATCTTTGGCAAGATTGTTATCAGTAAAGGCAAGGAGGCAGCGAAAAATGCTGTCGATAATGCCGTTGATACTTTAGATGGTATGGTTACCAAGATGGGCCAAGATGCAAAAAAGTATATTAAGAACAAGACCAATGAATTGGCAAATAAGCTGGAAGAAAAATCGCAGGAGCAGATTGCCCGGCTGCAGGATTATGTTACCGCCAAATATCAAACTGTGGAAACTGCGGTCAGCGATTTTGAAAAATCCGTTGATAATTATATTGAAACCGCAGTTGGCCGTTATTTTGTGGAGGCTGAAAAATACAGAGCCAGGGGTGAAAAAATGGGAGTCATTGATGTTGATTTGCTGTTTAACACTGAAACCAAGCGGGCGATCAGCATAGCGGCCAATGCCAATATGAAAAATGTAATCAGCCTGGTCAATGACAAATTGAAAAACAAATTGTCGGGCCATGTCGGCAGTGCGGTGGAAATTATTGAACAAATCAAGCAGGATGGCGGCATCCAGTCAGCCATTAACGCACAGGTTTCCAATTTGCGTACACAAGCGGAACAAAAGCTGGAAGAAGTAGTTTTTGCACCATTGGAAAAGGATTTTACTGCCAAAAAAGATGAGATCAAAGCGGATCTGCAAGAATACTTAAATGACCAGATTGATCTGGGAGCTGAAAAAATGCAGTCCTTTTATGACAATAAGATCAAAAATGCTTTTTCCGGTCAGGCGGGGCATTTAAGTACAGAGGATAAAAGTGCATCGGCCTTTAGCCTTGGCTATGAGGATTATCTGCGTTTTTATCTGATCTTCACCAATGAAAATGATAAAATTTTCCGGATTTTGGATCTGATACAACTGCGCGAACAGAAGCAGATCAGCAGCTATATGTCAGGGGTGGAATTAAATGCCGGTTTTAAAGTAAAATATTTGTTTTTACCCAGACTGATTCAAATTGCCAAGAAACAGTCCAATGCCATCACCGTAAATGAGGATCGGTATAAAGAGGTTGATTTTAATTTGCGTTCGGTTGCCGGATATTAAATGAGGAAGGAATGATATGGAGAAAAAAAAGAAAGGGGCGTTGACACTGGAAGCCGCGGTAACTTTGCCGGTGTATATTTTTACCATGCTGACTTTGGCATATATGATTCAGGTCTATTATATTCATAACACGATCGATGCCGTGGCTGCACAGGTGCTGCAGGATATTGCCGGAAAAACTTTTTATCTGGATCAATTGGGGCTGATCGAGGCCGGTGACAGGATCGCTGAGCGAACCAAGGGTACGGATCAAAAAATTGAAGCAGTTATTGAAAAAGGCAAAGCGGCCTACGCAAATACGAAGGAGGTGAAAGACAGCATTGCGTCCTTTGAACTGGGCGAATCCGGAAAAAATTTGCTCAGTCATTGGAAAGGCGGCAATCTTTTGGGAATTTTAAAAGAACTTCCTCGTTTTCGAAAAGAATTGATCGGCAATTTTGGCGGAACCTATGATCAGATGAAAAACACTTATAAAGATGTGACCGATATCTATGCCAGCGGAAAAGAGCTGTTGGCTGATCCCAAGGGAATTGGTTTATCCCTGATCAGTACCGGCGTCTCAAAGGGCATGCAATATCTTTTAAGCAGATATATTTTATCAGCGGTCCGTCGTGGGCTGGGAGAAAATGCGCATCACTACCGGATACGTAAGATGGAGATCACCATGGGCGAAAATGGGATTTTATATAGTAATAAGGATGCAAAAATTGATCGCTTGCTGACCGTAAATATAAAATACAAAATCGGCATTCCGTTATTTCTGGCACCGGATATTGAACTGGAAAGAACGGTCAATAAGACGGTCCGGGCCTGGGTTGGGGAGTAAATGGTACAGTCAAACAAAGATCTAAGAAATGGCAGGACACAGAGTTTTCTTTGCTCGGAGGTGGGAGACAATCTACCTAATTATTACAATTGCATTAATTTTATTGACTTTAGTCTGAAAAAATGGTAAAATTTGCAAAACGGGTAGATAAAGAGAAAGAAAAACCGGAAATTAATGATCTTATAGATAGAAAAAAAGATATCAGTCAAGTCATAAATTAGAAGTCATGTCTAAAACAATAAAATTATGGAGGAAAGGGAGTTAGTATTATGAATAAAAGCATATTATTAATAGAAGAAAACTTGAGGTTTGCCCAAAATTTACAGCAATATTTTCAGGCTCAGGATGCTTTGTTGAATGTTGATGTGATTACGAATGCCGCAAGTTGTCAGTCTATGTCTAAACAGCAATTAGCCGAGTATAAGATGGTCTTGACCACTCCGCAGAGTTATGCCTTATTAAAGGAAATTCTGGTTAACCATGTGGTTGTGCTTTTATATGCCGGCGTTATCCCTGCTGAATATCAAGATTTTTATAAAGTAAGTAAATTAGTGGCTCTGGAAGAAATTTACCGGGAGGTCATGAACCTTTATGCCAAAACGCAAAATTTAATTTCAGTTTCCAGAGATCAGAAAAAAACAAAAGTGATCAGCTTTTTTTCACCGATCGGTGGCTGTGGAAAAACCAGCATTTCTTTGCTGGTGGCAAATCTTTTGGCGGAAATGGGGAAACGGGTTTTGTATCTGCCGATGGAAGACTTTAATGATCGGCGTTTGCTATATGGAGCAGCTCAAACATCCGGCTCTTTAGAGCAGCTTTTTACCGGAGCGGATATGACGGCGGCCATTCGCTATGAGCTGAACCGGTTGGTGGCCAAAAATCCACAGACCGGCTTAAATTATTTAGTTGGTTTAGAATCACCGGAAGATAAGATGGCCGTTGACCTTGATGACTGGAAGAAATTTTTGGAATTGCTGCAAAAAGAAACCGATTATGAATATTTGGTTTTTGACTTGTCAGTTAATGATGTATTTTCGACCCGGCACTGGATTGAGCAGAGTGATTATATCTTTTGTATTGGTGCTAAGGGCTATGTGGAAGGTCTGATGTTTACCAAAGGCATGAATTATTTCCGCCGGCGTTATCCTGAGCAAAGAGAGCTTTACGGTATTATCAATTCAGCGAAACATAGTGCTTCGCGGTCGGTTATTGATCCAAATGAGTTTGTGGCATTTTGTGAACTGGGTTATGACCCGCAAATTAAGGCGGTTGCCGGAGAGGAAGTAGTTTTTCCGATGGATTCGGGGATTGCCGGTCGCCTCAGGAACTTTATCTATTCGGTGATGGAAAGGTAGGAAAAAATGGACAATCAAGCGGAAAAGCAAGCGGAAAAAGAATATAGTGAATTACGTGAGAATCTGAAACGCCAAATTGTTGAAACTTTAGCCGGAGTAGAAATTGATGTTTCCGCCGAAATTGCCGTTGACAGGGAAAAGGGATTGCCGGAACATTGGTTAAATAATCCGGAATATATTGAGAAGAAAAAAGATGAAAAGTACCGGCGGCAGGTCCAGGAGATCACCTATAATTATTTACAGTACAGAGGAATTGATTATAGTCTGCAGCAAAAAAAGATCCTGATTGAAGAATTGATCAATATCACCCGGGGGCTGGGAATCCTACAGCCGATTCTGGAAGACAAAACCATCACTGAAGTTATGGTCAACGGTACAGCTCCGATTTTAGTGGAGCGGGCCGGCCGGATCACCGAGCTGGATATTCGCTTTGATAACAGCAAAGAATTAGAGCGGATCATCCGTAAGATCGTGGAAAGTGTTAACCGGGAAATTAACCAGTCATCACCGATTGTTGATGCCAGACTGGCTGATGGTTCGCGGGTCAATGCTGTTTTTCCTCCGATTGCTTTAAATGGACCGATTTTAACGATCCGGAAATTCCCTGATAAGCCGCTGATGGTTGAAGATTTGATCCGTTGGGGCTCAATTACGGAGGAAGTGGCTGAGATTTTGGAGATTTTAGTGGCTGCCAAATACAATATTTTTGTATCCGGTGGTACCGGCTCAGGAAAAACCACATTCTTAAATATGCTGTCCAATTTTATTCCTAAAGATGAGAGAATCATTACGATTGAGGATGCGGCTGAGCTCCGAATTAACGGGATCACCAACTTGGTTCGGCTGGAAGCCAGGAAAAGTGCTAATAAACAAGCTGGTTTGGATATTCCGATTCGGGAATTGATCAAAGCCTCCCTGCGGATGCGTCCGGACCGGGTAGTAGTTGGTGAAGTCCGGGGCGAAGAAGCACTCGATATGCTGCAGGCCATGAATACCGGCCATGATGGCTCATTATCGACCGGCCATGCTAACTCCGTTCATGATATGATGAGTCGTTTGGAAACCATGGTTTTAATGGCAGTTGAATTGCCGCTGGAGGCCATTCGTCAGCAAATTGCCTCGGCCCTTGATATTGTTATTCATTTAGGCAGATTAAGGGATAAGAGCCGGAAAACTTTGGAAATCTGTGAGGTCCTTGGTTATAATGTGCAAACCAAGCAAATTGAGTTAAATCCGCTGTTCCGCTTTGAGGAGGAGCCGTCGGAAGATAAAAAGAAAGTAAAGGGCAGGTTACAACGAACCGGCAACAAACTGCAAAGCCGGCTGAAACTGCAAATGGCAGGATATGAGCTGGACTTATAGGAGGGTGTTATGGGAGTCATTATTGTTATAGGAGTTGTAGTGGTCGCACTGCTCTTTCTGGGATTGATTGATAATAAACAAAAGGCCCAAAAAAGAGCAAATGAAGTGGATATTGACTATAATGTGTATCATTTGAGTGTAATTGAAAGGATTCGCTACTCGTTAATGGCAGGCTTGTTTCTGTTTTTGGTTGGCTATCTTTTTTACCGCAGTATTATTTTATCTTTGATCTTATCGCTGCTTGGTTTGGCCTATCCGACAATTAAACGGAAACAATTGATTGAAAAAAGAAAGAGTAAGCTGCAATTGGAATTTAAAGATGCTTTAGCAGTTATTTACACTTCGATTTCAGCCGGTACTTCGCCCACCAATGCTATTATCGGTGCCAAGGAAGAATTAGAGCGTTTGTATTTTGAAGGCCAACAGGATATTATTAAGGAATTTGACCGGATGAAACAAAAGATTGGTTTTAATGAAAAAGTGGAAGATGTGCTGCGCGATTTTTCTGAACGGAGTGGACTGGAAGATGTCGCTAACTTCACAGACGTTTTTGTGATGAGTATGAATACTGGCGGCAAACAGGCAGAAATCATTAAAAGCACGATTAATACAATTGTTGAAAAAATTGAAATCAAACGGGAAATTGAGATGATGGTAGCAGAAAAGAAATTTGAAGCCAAGGTCATGAACTTTATGCCATTTTTAATTATGGCAGGGCTTTCCCTGACAGCAGGCGATTATATGGAGCCATTGTTTACCGGCTTACTGGGCCGGGCAGTGATTACGATTGTCCTGATTTTATTGGGAGTAGCTTATGCGGTTTCGCAGAAAATCATGAGAATCGAGGTGTAGGCTATGATGGATTTAATTACAATTATAATTGCCTTGCCATGTTTGATATTTGTCTTGATTTTAATGCTGCAGGGTAAAAAACGCTATGGTACAGGCTATCGAGTGTTAAATAAAAAAGAATTTCCGCTGCGCGATATGATGTATATTGGGGCCTATTGGGGTTATGATATCCTCAAGGAAAAACATTTGGAGCTGGCACCAAGACAGGTGGAAAAAGCCAGACAGGTTTATGGGCAAATGAGCGGACCACGGGAAGTGGAAAATAAAGTTCGGCTTTTTTATATTCATAAATTAACCATGCTGGCGTTGCTGATCGGGGCAGCGTCGCTGATCGGTGTCATGACAGCTATTCAGGGCCTGACAGCTACAAAAGTACCTGAGCCCAGTCAGATAACGGAAATTGAACGACCGGGCTTTTTAGAGGGTGATAAGGAATTGACCTATCAGGTAACGGCTGAGAATAATAATCCGCAAGATGCTGAAGATAAACATTCGGATGTCCGGGTCAAGATTGTGGTACCACGCCAGGATCCAACCGAAGAAGAACTGGAACAGGCGCTGGAGTTGGCTAAGCAAAATGTTGAAACCAAAGCCTTAGGTAAGAATCCGGCCTGGGATAAGATTTTAACATCAATGGATTTTTATGAATACGACAGTCAGAGCGGACTGAAACTGGAATGGGAAATAGAAGAGGGTAGTCTCTTTTATATTGATGGCCAGATGCGGCGGCCGGAGCGACCGGAAGAAGGCAAGACAGAACAGGTTAAGGTTGCTTTTTACTACAAAGAGGAAATGCTGGGAGAACTGGAAAAAGAAATGACCATCCTGCCCATGCAGTATACTGATGCTGAGCTTAGAGCCAAGGCGGTGCAGGAGGCCAGCACTGATATTAATCAACAGGAACGTTATGTGGAACAATCAAAAATTTCCCTGCCGGATCAAGACAGTGATAAAGGCGTGCAGATGCAGTGGTATGAATATGTGGAAAATGCCGGCGGCGGCAGTGACAATAAGGCCTTGCAGTATTTTATTTTGTTCCTGGTGATTTCGGTGGTGGCTTATTTTGGCTATGATCAGGAATTACACCGGCAGATCAAAGAAAGACGAGCTGATATTGAAATGGAATTTCCGATTTTCATTGATAAATTTGTTCTGCTTTTAAATTGTGGTAATTCCGTATTTGGAGCATTAAATCAGGCGATTCAGTCGGCTCTGGCCGGGAATCCCGAAAAAGAAAGTCATCCGCTTTATCAGGAATTGATTATTTTGCGGCAGGAAATTCAGCAGGGAATTTCAGATGTTGATGCCTTTGAAAACTTTGGACGACGGATTCGGATCCCTAATATTATGAAGTTTTCTTCCTTGATCGGTCAGGCGATTCGGAAAGGCGATAAGGAAATCAGTAATTCCTTAAGTGGTTTGGTCAGAGAAGCTTGGGAGAAGAAAAAGCAGCTGGCCAAAGAAAAAGGAGCACAGGCATCGACCAAGATGTTATTACCATTGGCGATCATGCTGATTGCGATTGTGGTAATGATTATGGCACCAGCTATTTTCCAAATGACACTTTAAAGTGAAGTAAGATATGAAAGATATAAATGGTAAGTATAAACTGACCTTTATATATACCTGTTTTAGCTAAAGGATAAGGCTGAAAATGGGGAACAAAGAAACTATAATAAAGAGGAAGGAGGTGGCGAGAATGGAGAGCTTAAAGAGATTTTGGTATGAAGAAGAAGGTTTGGGTACGATTGAAATCATCATCATCATTGTTGTATTGTTAGCAATGGCAATTGCATTCCGAAATGTAATCATCAACTTATTCAATAATTTGATCAGAGGTTTGACCGATCAGGGAAATAAAGCAGCGGAAGTACCGACTCCGGAGGGAACGAAAACGAAATAGACAGTTTCGAGCAATCTGCCTGAAACAGCAATGATACCATGGTAGATGAGGGTGTGGAGAGTATAGGCTATGAAAGCAAGGACTTTTATAGTCTATACTACTGCGCCAGATAAGGCCATCTCCGGACAGAAAGGACAGAGAGGAGAGAGAGCAGTGAGAAAGAGGGGCAGTATTACTTTAGAAGCGGCAATTATAATGCCGATTGTATTGGCTATTAGTATTGTGATGATTTATTTTGTACTGATTTATTATGAAAAAACAATTTTGTCAACCTTTTGTCATAATTATGCAGAGGGGATTGCCAAGTATGCCAATGCTAAATTTACAACCACATCAGAAGTGAATCAAACGGAGAAATATTTTTATCGCAATAAAATTGCCTGGGATGTCGATATGAGTGAGCATTCCTTTCGTTATCCCATTTATTGGCGGCAGTTTGCAGATTATCTTCCCAATGAGAGTAACTTGGCTAAAAAACTGGCCAGAAGAATGGTTTTTAAAACCGATACAAAACTTCGGGTGGAGAAAGAAACGAAATTACTATCATCTTATATTATTGTAACTGGAGAAAGACGAATTAAGCGAATAATTCCGATTTTGAGAGTATTGGGAATTAATAGTGAGGGAGTATTGATTAAAACCAGAGCCAAGGTGGCGGTGGTTGATCAACCGGAGTGGATTCGGAATATTAACTTACTTCAGGATTCGGTGCGTTTATTTGGCGGCGGTGAAGCCTTGCGCGAAATTAAGACATCGTTAAAGGCATCGCTTCAGGAATTATTGCAGTAAAGATATGTGGAGAGTGTTATTAGAAATTGTCAAAAACAGCCGCTGGCTGAGGAAATAAATTAGAAAAGAGATGAGGTGTAAAGCCATGAAAAGGAAGAGGAAGGGAGCATTTACTCTATATTTTGGAGTAGTTTTTATGTCGGTTTTACTAATCGCATTGTCAGTCCTTGATTTTGCCCGGATGGAAGTGTATAAGGCACAGGCACAGAGGGCGATGGAACTGACATCGAATTCATTGATTACTCCATATGATAAGGCGTTTCAGGAAAACTATGGATTTTTTATGTCGCCAAATGGCAAATTAAAGGAAAAAGTCCAATTCATGCTGGAGGAGAATTTTCAAAATGGCAAAGCGGACTACTCCAGAAGTAAGATCAAACCGATTGCTATGGGACCGGCTGAAGTCAAAGAGCAAATCCTGGAATATATGAAATTTAGGGGACCATTGGTTGCAGTTAGTAAACTGTATTCAATGTTTAGTTCGATGGAAAGCATTCTTTCCAATAGTGACAATTTTGATGAACGGATGGAAACAGAGATCAGCAATGCCGATTTTTTGGAAGCTTTAAATAACTATCGTTATTTTGTACAGGGCTGGACTTTTCATGAGGAAAGGCCGGAATATAAATATATTCGGGATGATAGCAGTGAAGCCATGCGTCTTGAAAAGAAAACGGTTTATTCAGAGCAACCCAATGGTCTTTTTAAATCATATGACATTGCCTTTCCGAATTTAAACAGAACCAATAGCTATTTTATTCGTTCCTTTACTGATTTTGTAAATGACAATCCCTATGCCCCATATATGAATATGGGCGATACCAACCTGTTTCGGAATGCTTGGGATGACTTTGATATTGAAAGATATTCTTATGCTATCGATCATAATGGCACCCCGGATGCGATTGCCAATTTAACTCTTCATATCGGCTATTTAGGCTCTGATGAGGCATATGAACATGATCAGATTATGACAATGCTCTGGAAAGAGCTGATTGATAGAAAAGAAAATGGCGAAGAAGGCTTGGAAAAACAAATTGAGCTGCTGGATGAACTTCGCTATGATCGGTTTGAATATGAGGAAATGGATAAGAAAACAGTTCAGGATTATGAGGATCTGGATATATTTAGGTTGTATACCAATATGGGCTATTACATGACACGGTATATGGACTATTACTTCAATCGGCGCGAAGAAGAATTGGAATGGGATTTTGTGGTTATTGATACTGATGGAATGAAGGATTTAGGGGCATTTAATTTAGCCTTGAATATGGATGCATATTATTATAATTCCATTATGGATTTGACCGAAAAAAACTTCCGGATTTTGACTGGTTTAAAAGCTGCCAATAAAAAGGCTAAAGAAAAGTTAAAGAAGGTGGCTGAAAATTTAGAGGCATATAAGCAGCAGGTCAGGAAAGAAATGACGCAAGTTGCCGGATCGGATGCTAAAGATCCGAATTATGTAGCATCTGTTCAGCCAAAGTTGGAAGATAAGCTGGAGATGATTCAGCTGATGGAGGAACGTCTGCAAAAAGTACAGTCGGAAAACAAATTTGATGAAAATATTGATTTACTGGATCAAATGATTAAGAAACTGATTGTTCCGATTGTAGCTCCGTATGAGGAGTTTTGGGATAACTTTGATTTGAAATCATTGCGATATTATGAGTTACCGGTCGCTCATTTTTCTGATCAGGAAAGACGGTCAATTCCGCTGCAACAGGAGAATGCATTAAAGCTTACCCGTGAATTAAGCCAGGATGAGATGATGCCGGAAAAGTCATTTGCTGAAATTCAGGCTCGTTCCATTGCTTTGGCTGAGGTGACCGGCGCAAGCTTTGATTGGTATGATCCTGATGCTCCTTTGGAGAAACCGAAGTTTGATAAAGAAGGTTTTCTAAAACTAAAGGCGCAATATGATGAAAATTGCCGTAATATGCATATTGACTTTAATAAAGAGCAACTGTTTGTACAGACTCTGGACTCTGGGTCTGGGGAAAAACCGGAAACCATAGCTGAAAAAGGCTCCGGCTCTTTAAAAGACTTTATGAAAGCGGCCGGTAAAGTTTTTGACACTCTCTTTTCCTTTGGTAGCGGCAAAGAGATCAGTGAAGAAGAATTTAAAAAGCTACCCTCTTATATTTACTTTTATGGTGGGGAAGATCCCGGCTATGATGAGGGGGTGTTTGAGGCCGATACCGGTGGTACCGATAATACCAAGGATACCGGTAAGTCCTCTCAGTCCTGGTTTGGTGCAATCAAGAATATGGTTAAAAGTTTTAAGAATTTAGCCAAAGATCCCCTGGGCACCATTTATGTCAATGAGTATATTATGACCGCCTTTCATTCCAGTGTAACCGGAGTGGGCGAATACGAGAGCCAAATAAATTTAAAATTCCAGGATAAGACCAAGTATCCCGAAAAAAAGGATCTGCCACTGGAGGCAGAAATTGAATATGTAATTAATGGCGATCGCTCGGATCCGTCGAATAATAAATCGATGTCTAATGATATTATTATGCTCCGGGTGATACCTAATTTGCTTTTTGTTTTGATGAATTCAGAAACCAATGCTTTGGCCAGTGCCCTGGCATCAGCGATCAGTGCAATTTTTCCACCTATTTATCCATTGGTCTACTTAGTGATAGTGGTGTTATGGGCAATTGCCGAATCGGTGGTCGATGTCTTTGTTTTGCGGTCAGGTCAAAGAGTTGCTTTTATGAAAACACCAAGTGAGTTTATGCTCAGTCCATCCGGTTTTCCTGAATTGGCCAAGGTATTAGCCAAGGCAGCAGTTAATCATGTAGCCGAGGCAGCTAAATCCGGGATCAGTGAGGGGCTGGAACAAATGGATCGCTATGTTACTGAGTTATCCCAGCGTGCCAAGGACTATATCAAGCGGCAGGCGGATAAGCTGGCTAATAAACTGGGAGCAGATGAAGTTGAAAGCAGTATGATCTATGAATTTGTTAACGAAAAGTACCAAATGGTAGAGCAGGCAGTTAATGATTATGAGAAATCAATTGATATCTATGTCGAAACAGTGGTTGGAAAATATATTGTCAAGGTAGAAAAAGACAAGGCTAAGGGCATTTTAACCGGTGAAACGGATATTCAGGAATTAATTGAGGAGTCCGGCAGCCAGATCAGTAAATCATTGATGAAGGCGGTGGAAGAAAATGCTGATCAAGTCATTCCGCTAATTAATCAAAAGCTGAAACAAGAATTAAATCCTAATATCAGTGGTTCACAGGATATTCTGAATAAGCTTAAAAGTGATCCCAGCATTCGGGTGGGCATTGACAAAGGAAAAGATGCCCTGCGTGAGAAATTGGAACAAAAACTGGAAGAGGTAGTTTTTGGCCCATTGGAGAATGAATTCGCTGAGCAAAAAGACCGGATCAAATCGGAACTGCAAAATTATCTGAACTCGCAGGTTGATCTGGGAGCAGAACAATTGCAGGAATTTATTGGGGATAGTATTAAGGATGTTTTCAGTGACACACCGGAGATCAGCAAAACTGAGCAGTCAACTTCCTTCTTTAAGCTGGGTTATGAAGATTATCTGCGGATCGATCTACTGTTTACTCCAGAGGATGCAAAACTGATGCGTGTTTTAGATCTGATCCAGCTTAGAGAGAAAAAGCAGATCAGCAAATATATGGCAGGCGTGGAAATGGATTTGGGCTTTAAGATTAAGTATCTCTTTTTACCGCGGATGATTCAAATTGCCAAAAAGCAATCCGATGCTATTGATTTAAGAGAATCGGATTATGAGTGGGTTGATTTTAGGCTGCGCTCAGTTGCGGGCTATTAGGCAAGGAAAGGACAGGATATGAAAAAGAAAGGAGCTTTGACGTTGGAAGCGGCAATTGCCCTGCCAATCTATATCTTCGCCATGCTGACCTTATCCTATATGATACAGTCATATTACATTGAAAATACAATTGATGCAGCAGCGGCTGGAGTGATGCAGGACATTGCCGGGAAATTCTTTTATTTGGATCAAATGGGAGTTTTTGAAGCCGGTGATATGATCGCTGAGCGAACCAAAAACAAGGGCGGCAAGTTAGAAGCTAAAATTGAAAAAGGTGGGGCTGAACCAGGTGATGGTCAAGCTGAGGAAAATGCAACTGATTTTACCATTGGTGATGCCGGCCAGCAATTGATTGATGCCTGGCGCGATGGTGGAGTTCTTACTATTTTAAAAGCACTTTTGCCCTTTAAAGGAGAACTGAAAGATCAGTTTTCCGGAAAGTTTAAACAATTGAGTAAGGGCAGTAAGACTCTGATGGACGTCTTTGGCAGTGCCAAAGATGCCAAAGGACTAGGACTGGGGATTGCCAGTGAAACTGTGATGTTTGGCTTAGAGTATATGCTGACTTATGAGATTTTATGTGATATTCGGGCACGTATGGGCGAAGAAGCATATAAATTTCGAATTCGCTCGTTTGAGATCGATATGGGCGATGAGGGCATTTTATACACCGACAGCAAAACTGGATTGGACCGTTTGCTGACAGTTAATATTAAATATAAGGTTGGCATTCCGCTTTTTATTGCACCGGAAGTTGAGTTGGAAAGAACAATTCGGAAAACCATCAGACCTTGGGTTGGAGAAAGATAATATGAATGGATTAATGATAGCAGCGATCGTGGGACTGACGGCATTACTTGCAGTTAGCGTAGACCGGTGGCTATATACGGAAGAAAAGCCACATCTGATCTGGCGTTTGATGCCGGGAGTAATTTATGTTGGAGCGGCAGCATACCTGTTTCTTCGTTTTGGTTTTAACGCCTTTTGGGTACGCAATTTATGGATGTTGACTTTGTTTTTGGTCAGTACTGCTGAAGATATCCGAAAAAAAGAAATTCCAATTGAATTTTATTTGGTTTTCTTAGTACCAGTGGTAATTTTGCATTTAGCTCAGGCTGACTGGATCAATCCTTTGGTGGCACTTGGCTTATATGGAATTTTTTATCTGCTGGCCCGCTACAGCAAGCAGGCAATTGGCTATGGCGATGCAGTGGCGATTCCGACCCTGTGTTTACTGGGAGGCTATCAAACAGGCGGAGTAATTGTGTTGATGGCTTTGATACTGGTGGGAATTTTGGGCTTGATTTTATTAGTTATAAAAAAAGCAAACCGAAAAACGGAGGTACCATTTATTCCGTTTTTGACAATGGCGTATTTGATATATTTATGGTTTTAACAGGAGGGTAATTATGGCATTTTATGTAAAAGTTGACGGCAGTAAACAATTATGTTATCCCTTAGAAGATGTCAGCCAATTTGACAGCGAGCAATTAGCCGCTGTCCGTCAGCTGCAAATTCAGGGACTGGCTCAGATGGAAAAAAAGATGATTGACGGTGCGACTGAGCTGGTTTATGCGGTTGGCGGAATGCAGCCCTTAAACCAGTATATCGCTATTTATCATAAGAGAGCAGAAGAAAAGGATGAACTGATCCGGGTGCTACAAAAAATCTTAAAACTGATTCAGGAAATTGAAAAATATCCTTTGCTGACATCTGCCAATTTGGTGATTGATCTGGAACAGATCTGGGTGGATGCCAGAGGTGAGATATATGCAATTTATCTGCCATTGATGGAGGATTACCAAAACCTGGCAACAGCCTGGAAAAAGTTAATTCAGGAATTATTAAGTCATGCGGAAAGTGACAGCAGTTTATTGTTTTTAACTAAGCAGCTGCGTTTTGCAGAGAGTCAGTCCGTCTTTTCGGTATTGGAGCTGCAAAAACAAATGCAAATGGAATCGCCGGGCATGGCCGGCTCCACTAATAATTGGCAGTCGATGAATATGCCATCCCAACCAGCAAATATGCCTGCTCAGTCGATGAATATGTCATCCCAACCGGCAAATATGTCTGCTCAGCCGATGAATATGCCGCCGGAGCCGATGAGCATGCCAGCGCAGCCAATGAGTATGCCCCCGGTACCGGGAATGCAGTCGGGTGCTCCAGCCCCGGCCAATAAAGGGGCAAATCGAAATGTGACAGGGAATCATTCCCGAGCCAATATTCAAATGATGCAAACACCAAATCAGTCCTCTTATCCGCCCTATCCGGGTGGTCCGGCAGCGCCGAAGGCGGCTAAACCGGCTGCTTCCGGTAAATGGAATATGCCCCGACTGATTATTGGCCATGTGGCCATCCTGGCCATTGTCGCTATAATGATCTTGGCTGGGGTATTGAAAAATGCGGAAGGTGATTTAGACATTTTTAATGTGATTTTAGTGGCGCTGATTGTGATTGGCGGCTTAGCCTTAGTTTGGCTGAAGATCGGTGTTAATCAGCAGCCAATGGCCGCCGGTCAAGCTGTTCCGGCCAAGCCGAAAAAAGAAAAGAAAGCGGCGGGCGGAAAGACGCCGGGAATTGCCGGAGCGGGTGCACCGGGCATATCAGCACCAGGTATGTCGTCAGCACCGGGCATGTCAGCACCAGGTATGCCAAGTCGTAGTAATGCTCCGGGCATGCCTGCTGCATCAATGCAGCCACCAGTCCAGCCAGTAAATCGTGCTCAACCGCCGATACCACCGGTTCAGCCGGTTCAGCCACCAGTCCAAACACCAATGCAGCCAATGATGCCGCCGATGTATGAAGAAGCAGCCATGATGCCGGAAGCGGAAGGTACCATGATCATGGGCAATCCCAATCAAATGCAGCCATCGGGAGCAACTGTTTTATTCCAGCAGGAAAGCGGAGTCTTTTTAAGCTTGAAAAATGGCGGTGATAAACGTAAGGTCCTGGTCAACCCTTATCGCCTGGGCCGGAATGCTGACTGGAAAATATCTGATGCCGCTGTTTCCGGTATGCACTGTCAGGTAGAATGTCAAAATGGCAGTTATTATTTAGTCGATATCGGCTCTAAAAATGGAACGATCTTAAATGGTAAGCGCCTGGAAGTTAATCAGTATTATCCGTTAAATCATGGAGATGAAATTCGGATCGGCAATACCGATCTGATCTTTGAAATATTTTAAAGCTTTTATCTGACTCGGCTGCAATGCAAAAACATTGCAGTTGGCTTGTCATTTGTCAGGAAATACCAAAGAATCAGGGCATAAATGGTCCGCTCCGCGGAGCTGGACGAAACTAAAAAAGATGGGAAAGAATCATTCAGCTTGGCAGTATTCCTGGGAATAAGTGTAGCCGCTCTCCGGAGCTGGACGAAACCCAAAAAGATGGGAAAAGTTAAGTTGAAAAATATAATTGAAAATAGGGTAGATGGTTGACAGGAAAAATTAGAGGGCAGGAGTATGGGAATTAGCTTTTGGTTTTTTGCAGACAGCGATATTGGTGCAAAAAGAAAAAATAATCAAGACTCGATCTTGTTTTTATCCGGTCAGGAATCCGACCGGCAACTAGGACTGGCCGTGGTGGCAGATGGTATGGGTGGACTGGCAGATGGAGAAATGGCCAGTCAAATGGTGATAGCTGGTTTTGAGCAATGGTGGTATCAGCAGATGCCGGACTGCATCAGCGAAAATATGCCATGGAAAGCTATCTCGGACAGTATTGATCACTGTATCTGGCAAATCAATGAGCAAATTTGCGATTATAGTGAGCAGAAAGGTGCAGCCATGGGCACCACTTTGACCCTTGCTTTTTTGCTGGATAAGCAAGTGCTGATTAAAAATATTGGCGATTCCCGCGGCTATTTTGTGCGGGAGCATGAATTATCACAATTTACCAGAGATGACAGTTATCAGCAGCAATTCCGGGATGTAGGTTATTCTGAGCAGGATCTGCAAGAGCAGGGGATCGCTCAGAATATTTTGACCAAATGTTTGGGGGGAACCAGAAATATCACTGCCGATAGTCAAATGCTATGGCTGCATCATGATATTTTACTATGCAGTGATGGTGTTTATCAGTATATTGCACCGGAGCATCTGGCTGATTTTTTGCAGGCGATGACCCTGGACAGTGAGAATCAATACCGGAAAAAAATCAAAACCGAAATCTATCACAATGGTGCCGGTGATAATTGGAGCTATATTTATATTAAGAAAATGGAATAGAGGCAGGCATGAAAAAAATACAGCAAAAAAATATCATTCAAATAGGTATTGCCGTTGTCTTAAGTTTAATTACCTTAGCGGCTATTTATGGATTTGGCTGGACCATCAGTGCTGAGAAAAATGTATTATTGGCCTTGTCCACCTTGCCGGAAAATCAAAAATGGAAAATTGATGGTAACTTTTCGCTGCTGTTTGAGCAATTGGAAAGTCCGATCATTCTTGATTTTGCAGGTGAAGCTGATTATGGCATGAAGAGCGGTAAATTTAACAGCCGTTGGCGACTGGAAAGTGATTTTTTAGGCAGCGGTGATCTCTTTAATTTGGCCAGAGATTCGACTGGCTGGATGTTTGAGATCCCCAGGGCAATGGAAGGACAAATATGGCATATTGCCAGCAATTCCAGTGAAATCACCAGAGAAACCATAATTCGCTGGGTCAGGGAGCTGCAATTTGAAAAAGCAGGCTATCAGTCACTGGAAAGAGAATTTGGTGGAAATGTATCATGTTTGCATTTGGTCAGCACTGCCAATCCGCTGCCGGCTAAGTTTATCGACTGGCTGGTCGGTTTGTCGGAGAAAGATTTGACGGCCGAGCGCAAACAGGAACTGCAAAATATGATTAAAGACAATTTGGCAATGGCAATCGATTGTTTTGTTACTCCTGATCTAAAAATTATGCAGTTAAATATTGCCCTTAGTTTGCAGGGCAATTTTACTGCTGAATTGGTACTAAATGCATGGCCGCAAAAGGGAGCAGAGCCAAGTTTGGAGTATTATCAGACCAAAGAAAAAGTTGAGGTCGATGCAGCTATGCTTGAATCATTTTTAAAAGAGCTGGAGAAGTGGAATCAAGGAGTTGAAAAATGATGATACAAGTCATTGAGCTGATAGTTTTGCTTGGGCTATGTTTGTATACCGACTTGCGTGAGCAAAAAATTAAAAATAAATACAGTCTTCCGCTGGCCATGATCGGCCTAATTACCAATTTATTGACAGGAGAAATCGGCTGGACAGGCAGTATTTTAGGAATAATATTGCCCTTTGTGGTATTTTTCCCCTTTTTTTACCTGCGTATGTTTCGGGCCGGTGATATCAAGGCGATGATGGCGATTGGGGCAATCATGGGTTATCGTTTTGTGGGCAATGCAATTTTTTATATCTTTGCCATTGGTTTGATCGCAGCCCTGATTAAAATGATGATTTATGGCAATGCCAAAGAGCGTTTTCGGAATTTAGGAAATTATTTTTTAATGTTTTTTCGGAGCTTTCGCTTAGCGCCGTATGAAGAAACCGGAAACTATGATAAATCAATTCATTTTCCGTTTTCAGTGGCTATTGCGATTGGTAGTGTGATTAATTTAATAGTACAGTATCAGGGGTTTTATATTTTCTGGAAGTAAAGGATAAAGTTATTATTTTTTGCATGAAAATTAGGATTTAACGATTTGTTTTTAAACAGGCTGATTGCTTTGGCAAAGTGAAATGTTTTACGGGAAAGACTTGAGATCAGCTGATTTTATTTGTTTTTCAGAGTGGATATTTCATAAAGAGAACGAAGAATGAATCACAAAAGGAGAGTACTATGAAAGTAATAAAAACAGGAAAAAAGTATCAGGTGCGCAGAGGAATTGCCTTAGTCTTGAGTTTTATTTTAATAGTAAGTCTCTGGCAAGCAGAGGTAAGAGCGACAACAGATGAATTTGGCGAAACGGTAGTCAGCCTTTTTGGCACCACCTTTGTTATTCAGGAGGATGGAAGTCTTTGGACCTGGGGAGGTAATGGCAGTGGTCAACTAGGCGATGGTTCTACAGATAACAGAGCTTACCCCGTAAAAATCATGGAACAAGTGGTGACAGCAGCATTGGGAGAGGGAGTTGCATTTGCCTTAAAAGCGGATAGCAGTTTATGGGCCTGGGGCTATAATAGCGCAGGTCAATTGGGGATTGGTACGACAACCGATGCCAGGACACCACAAAAGGTTTTGGAGGATGTCAGAGAAATTGTAATTGGCGAGAGCAGTACATATGCCCTCAAAGAAGATGGCAGCTTATGGAGCTGGGGCTGGAATGATGCTGGTCAGCTGGGAGATGGTACAACTGTCGATCGCAGCTATCCTGCCAAGGTGATGGATGATATCCGGCAAGTGATCACCAGGGATAAAAGTGTTTATGCGATCGATGCCTATGATGATTTATGGGTCTGGGGAGAAAATTCCAACCATCAATTGGGGATCGGGAGCTCCAACTATGTTAATCCCAACCCCCAAAAAATATTAGATAATGTGCAAAGTGTTCAGGCAAATTACAACAGTGCATATGCTCTCAAAGGAGATGGCAGTTTATGGGCCTGGGGCAATGAGGTGGTGGCAGGCGCTGTGATGATGAATTATCCAACGCCGCAAAAAGTAATGGACAATGTCAGCCAGTTTGCCGCTGATAGTGGCGGTGTCTATGCGATCAAAGATGATGGCAATCTATGGACCTGGAATCATCCGCAAAGTCTATTTCCTGCAAGTACGATGATGTCAGGAGAAAATCAATTGTTGCCTGATGTTGAAGAAATTATGGTTTCTAAGGGTCAATCAGCCTATGCCAAAAAAACAGATGGCAGTCTTTGGAGTTGGGGCAGGAATGATGATGGTCAACTTGGAGATGGCAGCTTTATGTCGCGGGCTGTACCGGCAAAAGTGATGGATGATGTTTGGCGTTATGTGGTATCGGATGCAAATGTATATGTGATAAAAAATGATGATAGCTTGTGGGCTTGGGGACAAAATCGATATTATGGCCAGCTTGGGATCGGTACAACGTTCGACCAGGGCAGTCCCCAAAAAGTAACAGATGAAGTGAAAAATGTATTTTTCTCCAGTGATTCAGTCTTTGCCCTGCTCAATGACAATAGTTTATGGAGCTGGGGCAATAATGGCAGTGGCCAATTAGGCATCGGCAAATTAGATTCTCAACAGTTGACCCCTCATAAGGTGATAGAAAAAGTGGCTATACCCGGTGACACCATGATCTCCAACGAGCCCTTGGTAGTAACACCAAAACCCTTATCAACTGCTTTGGAAGCCATTGTCCGTCAACAGATCGGTAAATTATCCGGTGATTTAACGGATACTGATTGGTCGAAACTGACCAGACTGGATCTGACAAGTGCTTATTTGCAAGATCTTGGCGGTTTGGAAAAAGCCCGGAATTTGCAAGAGCTGGATTTAAGCTTTGCTCAAATTGACGATATTATGACTTTGGCGTTGCTGCCGAATTTGCGGGTGGTCATTCTAAAAAACAGTAAACTCCCGGACGATCAGTTGGCATTATTAAAAAGAAAGCTTTCCGGTGTGAAGTTCCGAATTATGAATATAAGCATAAGTGACAATCAGGTCAGACTGTGGAATACAAATCAAACAGGCGATACCCTGACCCGGGCGGCTGAGGAAATTATTGAAAATGCCGGTCGCCAGCAATTGGGCAGCAGTAATGGGCTGTTTGTTATTAATAAGGCCAATGCTAAGAATGGAGCACAAAAAGCCGAAGCGGTCAAAGATCAGCTGTATGCGAAAGCGACCTTTGAAGGCAAAGAATTAAATAAGGAACTGGAAACGATCGTTAAATTTTCACTGGCCGCATCTGCTCAGCCACTGACCAAAATTCGAATTGACAAGGGAGTCAGCCAATTGCCGGAGGTGGATAGGCTGATCATTGAAGTTAATCCGGAAGTCAGCCTGGAAATGAATTCCGAGCAGCTACAGGCCGCCGGAGATCTGGAAATTGAAATTGAGGAAGTCAAAGCCGGTGCCCGCATCAATTTGATGGCAGGTGAGGCTTTGGGCGGCAATGCCAAGAAATCCAAAACATATAAGGTTAAAATGAAAAAGGGTAAGAAAACTTCTAAAGTTGGCTTATCCATGAAAACGGATGATGACCCTTATAATGTCATTTGCCGCAAAGGGGCAAATGGAGAAGAAATCATCGGCGGTAAATATGATAAAAAAACCAAAAAGATGAGTGCCAAGATCGGTGATGACGGTGAATACTATGTGCGTAAAAATGAAAAGAATTTCACCGATATCGAAGGCTTACCCACCAAACAAAAAGAAATGATCAAAATATTGGCCTCCAAAGGTATTTTGCAGGGCAATAGCATTGGTCAGTTTATGCCTAATCAAACCATTACCAGAAGCGAAATTTTGACAGTTTTAGTACGTTTATCATATGCTTATGATAACAGTGCAGTTAGCAATTTTTATGATGTTGCTAAAAATGCCTGGTATTATCCTTATATTTCTTCCGGTGCCGAAATCGGAGTGGTCAACGGATATCCGGATAATTCCTTTAAACCCAATAATGTGGTTGGCGCAGCTGAAATGGCGAAGATGAATGCAATGATGCTGGTATATAAAAAGGGTTATCGTTTTCCCAAAGAAGTGCAGAAATACCTGGCAAAACTAGCCCAAAACAGTAATATTCCGGCCTGGGCAGTGGCCTATATTGCCATGGGCGAACGGGAAGGCTTCCTGCTTAAAGCGGCCAGCGGTTTTTATGATGGCACCCAAATGATGACCAGACAGCAGGCAGCGGAAATGCTGTACCGGCTGTATGAGAAATTATAAAGAGGAATAGTTTTTGCCTAGTAAATGAAAGGGCTGTTGCAAAATACAGATTTTACACAAGAAATTGTAGTATATTATAAGGATTCTATCTTATATCTCGTGTCAAAATCTTAAAATGCAACAGCTCCTTTAAAGAAAGCAAAGAGATTAAATCAGACCAGTGCGGATCAGCTGTTTAATCGTATTTTACAGAGGGAAGGAGAGAAAGAGATGTATCAGGAGTATTTAATTATTGGCATTAGTTTTGTGGGAATTGCAATTATTTTAGGACTGATTGGAATTTTTTCCGGTCGCAAAAAAACGAAACCACTGGAAACGGAAAAATTGCCATCCAGACCGACGCCCAGTTTGCAGGAAACGCAAACCATTTATATGGAGCCAACTGTCCCGGTGGCAGAAACAGTGGCGATTGACCCCGATCAGACCCAAACCATTGTTCAGACACAGGCTCAATCAGAACTCGGCGGTAGCAAGACAGCTTCGGGTCGAAAGGCCTATCAGGCCTTACAGGCCGGAGCAGTGGTAAATGAAAGATACCGGGTAGAGCGGGTATTGGGAGAAGGTGCCCAGGGCAGTGTTTATGTTTGTACCAATATTGAGTTGGGGAATATGTGGGCAATGAAACATTTCCAGGGAGGATTGAATGAAAAGGATATCCTGGTTAAGCTGAATCATATTTCTCTGCCCAAGATTGCCGATGTCTTTACCGATGGGGATGATCGTTATATTGTTGAGAGCTTTGTGGAAGGTTTTCCCTTACATAAATTTGCTGAGGCCCGGAAATCGGAGCTAAATGAAGATTTGGCGATCAGTTTTATGATTCAGCTATCGGAAGCGCTGCAGTATATTCATAAACAGTCGATTATTCACATGGATATTAAGCCGCAGAATATTATTATCACCGAGGATTATAAAGCCATTTTAATTGACTTTGGAATTGCCTCTTTAAAAGATGGAGAAAAGGCCAAAACTTATGAGATCAGAGGTTATACTCCAAGTTTTGCTTCACCGGAGCAAAAGGCCTTTAGCAGTGATATTGATGAGCGCACCGATATTTACAGTCTGGGTGCCACAATTGCTTATATTTTTAAAGAAAATACCATCAGTAAAGAGTTTGCAGCCATTTTAAACCGTTGTATGGCGGAAAACAAAGCAGCCCGTTTTAGCGATGTTAAAATTTTACGGGATGCTTTGCTGCAATTACAAAAGCAAAAAATAGATGCCCTGCATCGGCGCAAACGCAATCGCCTGCTCCGGCGCCTGGCAATTCCGCTGGTGCTGGTGGGTGTCAGCAGCTTAGGTTATTATGGCTATTTACAATATCGTGAACAAAATTCGGAATTGATTTTACCACAAACTGAATTTATTTTATCCGAGCAAAAAGAAATGCCGATCAGCATCCGGCAGCGATATGCGGATGGGGAAGAGCGAATTTTACCGGATAAATGGATCAAATGGCAGTCGGAAAATTCGGAAATCGCTGTTTTGGAAAATGGAATCATTTTGGCTAAAAATGCCGGAAGTACAGTTTTAGTGGGGAGTTACTATAATAAAACCTTAGAAATTCCGATCACGGTTGAAAGCGGGGTTCTGGGAGTTGACATTTCTCTCAAATACAGCAAAACTGCCAAAACTGAAATTTATGCCGGTACCGGCGAAAGAGATAGTCAGGATGGGAAACTGAAAGCAGCGGCCTTTTTTGAGCCGCGGAGCATAGCGGAATGGGAAGATGCCTGCTATGTGGTTGACGGCGATTTGCGGGAAATTAAGAATGACCAGGTCAGCACCATTGATTTAGAGTTTCTGAAACCGGAGGTGATCAAGGCCGATAAAAATGGACTGTATCTTTCGGTTAGGCCTTGGCAGGAAGGAGAAGCAATGTTGCTTGGTATTTTCCGCCTTAATCCGGCCAAAGAAGAACTGGAGGAAGTGTTTACCCTACCGATTGCTTTAAAGGAGATCAGTGATTTTATTTTAACGGATAAAGGAATTTATTTCTTGCTGACCGATTATGTTGAAGAAAAAACCGATCTTTGTTTTTATGATAATCAGGCTGATGAAATTACGGTTTTGCTTGAGCAGGAAGATGAGATCAAAGGAATTACGCAAACGCAAGATGGCCAAATTTACTTAGCCCAGGCTAAAAACAGTGTGATTTATCGCTTTGCTCAGGGCAATTTAGAATATTTTGCCGGTGCCAAGTATGAAAAAGACTTTGTTGACGGTCCGCTGCCAAAACTGTATATGCCAATGGCTTTAACGACTAATGGCAATGATTTATATGTTTGGGATTATCATATGTTGCGTAAGATCATTCTGGAAGATGGGAAAATAACCGACACCGTCAGTTTGTCGGGGCAGGCCGACCAAGAAGATGATGAAGTGATACTGACTGGCTCTGCATATGAAGTTAGTTATCAACATTCGACCAAAACCGGAATTAGTTATGTTGATGGCAAGGTTTATATTTGTCAGCCTAATTCCTCCTATATTCGGGTGGTTGAAGAATAAAAACCATTTGCGGACCATGGATGATTAAAAATACATTATAAATAGATGAAGATTGGGGAAAAAGCATAGTATTTCCAGGCAAATGGTGATATACTGTTCTTGAAAAGCATAAGCCGTATTTGTTGATAGCCGGCATTGAAACAGGTATGTCAGACAGCTAACAATGCGTATAATAATACATTAATGTTCGGCTCAGCTTTTCACACCATTAACTTGGCAAAGAAATACCGGAAAGGGAAAGGAGCAGGATATGGATGCAATTTTAAAGGCACTTCCGATTATTGTCTTGGTAACATTGGGAGTCATTATTTTGATTTTAGGCTATGTTAAAGCGCCGCCGGATAGAGCTTATATTATTTCTGGCTTAGGCAAAAAGGGTAGAATTTTGATTGGTCGGGCTGGCATTCGGGTACCGTTTTTTGAAAGACTGGACCGCTTGTATCTGGGTCAGATTACCGTTGATATTAAAACAGAGCAAAGTGTACCGACCAATGACTTTATCAATGTCAATGTTGATGCGGTAGCTAAGGTCAGAATATATAATAATCCCGAAGGCCTGCAATTAGCAGCAAAAAACTTTTTAAACAAGGATCCTAAAGATATTGCCGGAGATCTTCAAGATAGCTTGCAGGGCAATATGAGAGAGATTATCGGTACCTTGTCACTAAAAGGGATTAATACTGACCGGGATAGTTTTTCCGATCAGGTGATGCTCAAAGCCTCAAAGGATATGGAGAAATTGGGAATTGAAATTTTATCCTGCAATATTCAAAATGTAACGGATGAGAATGGGCTGATTAAGGACTTAGGTGCTGATAATACAGCGCTGATCAAGCGAAATGCAGCCATTGCCAAGGCACAGGCGGAGCGTGATGTGCAGATCGCTCAGGCCGAAGCCAATAGCAAATCTAATGAAGCCAATGTTACAGCGGAAGCAGAAATTGCCAAACGCAACAATGAGCTGGAAATAAAAAAATCTGAGCTGAAAATTTTAGCGGATGTTAAAAAGGCAGAAGCGGATGCTGCTTATAAAGTACAGGAACAGGAACAAAAAAAGATTATTGAAACGGTTACTGTGGATGCTCAAATTGCCAGAGCTGAGCGGGAATCAGAGCTGAGAAAGCAGGAAGTTCAGGTCAAGAAACAGGAGCTGGATGCCCAAATCAGAGCCCATGCAGATGCGGAGCGTTACCGTGAAGAACAACAGGCTGAGGCTTTGCTGTATAAACGGAAAAAAGATGCGGAAGCCAGATTATATGATGAACAAAAACGGGCTGAGGCAGAAAAAGCCAAAGCCGAGGCCTTCCGTTTCCAAAGAGAGCAGGAAGCGGCCGGTGTTAAAGCCGTCGGGCTGGCGGAAGCGGAAGCGATTGAGGCTAAATTATTAGCGGAGGCTAAAGGTATTGCCGAAAAAGCTGAGGCCATGAAGCAATATGGTGAAGCGGCTGTCATTGAAATGGTAGTTAAAGCTTTGCCGGAAATTGCTCATAATGTGGCTACGCCGCTTAGTAAAGTTGATAAAATCACCATGTATGGAGATGGCAATAATACCAAACTGCTGAAGGATATTGTCGAAGGCACCACCCAGGTGACAGACGGCATTGCCTCAGGCATGGGTATTGATATTAAAGCATTGATCTCCGGATTTTTAGGTGGTAAGGCTTCTACAGTAGTGGCTGAGAAACCGGAACAGGAATAAGGGATCAGTATAAGCGGCTTAGGAACAAATGGAAATTTAGGTTCTTTGTCAAATAATGTTGATAAAGAATAAAATCGAGTTTCAAAGCGGGATAGCGTAAGCTATCCCGCTTTGCTATATTAGTGGATAAATAAGTTGAAAATTTTAAAAGTCTATTTCAGGGATATTTTAATATCTAACATAGGAAGTAAAAAGAAATTTAGTTGACAAATTAAATAACCAAAGCTATAATTAAATTAAGAAAACGTATACGTAAACGTCTACGTAATTTAATTTATAAGGAGATAAAATGCGCAAAAATAATATAATCAAAAATAAAGCCCCTGTAACTATTAATGATATATCAAAAAAATTAAATATATCATCGGCTTCTGTACATAGAGCATTGGCAGGAAAAGAAGGTGTAAGTGATAAATTAAGAAAAAAAATAATTCAAGCTTCAAAAGAAATGGGATATCAAGTCAATTATGCAGCGGCTTCAATTAAACGCAAAGCCATGAAGATTATTGCAATTTTACCGGAAGATAAAGGATTATATTTTGATTATATGTGGCAGGGAATTCGTTCTCGAATTAAAGAAGTTAGTGGATTAAATATTGAGTTAGAAGAAGTTGTTTGCCATGATGAAAGGCATCAGTATGAGTTATTAAAAGAAGTTGCTAGAGATAAGGAAACAGAGTACCAAGGCATGATTACTTTTTCTTATACTCGTGATCCGAATGTATTGCTACAACTACAAAGAATCGTTTCTTCAAAAGTTACTACAGTGTTAATTGATGATAAAATTGATGCAATTGAAGGAATGTACTGTTTACCTTCAAATGAAAAAGCAATTGGAAGGGTGGCAGCTGAATTAACAGGATTAATTAGCCCGGATATGGGTACTGTCTTAGTAACGGGAGGTCGCCCCGGTTCTAAAATCCATTTTAATAAGGTAAACAGTTTTAGAGAATATTTGTCAGAGCAAAAACCTTTCTTAAAGGTCAAAATAGTGGAAGGTTATTCAAATAAACCGGAAACAGATCAACCAGTTTATGAGAAAATTAAAAATGCATTGATTGAAAATAAAGATACAGTAGTATTTTATGCATTAACTGCTCAAGATAATAAGTTGATTGTTAAGGCGGTAAAAGATTTAGGATTAATTGAAAAAATTGCAATTATTGGTACGGATTTTAATGATTCAACAGCTGAATTTTTAAAAGCCGGTTATTTAAAAGCGATTATTAATCAAGCTTCATTTTTGAAAGGATATACCAGTGTTGGTATATTAGTCGATGCCAATATAAAACGCATTAAATTTTCTCAAGAGTTTGATTGCCCTATTGATATTGTTTTGCAAAATAATTTATGTGCATATAAAAAACTTAATCAATATTAAAAAGGAGGTTTTATAACTATGAAGAAGGCGTTTAAAGTGGGTGGTAGTTTTGTGTTATGTTTGATTCTGGTTATTGGGTTATTGGTTGGATGTGGTAGTACTGCGGATAATAAGAAGGATAATGCAAATATCAATACAGAAAATGAGAAGAAAGAAGATAAAAAGGAAGATAAAAAAGAAGATAAGAAATTTTCAGGAATAAAGCTTGTATATTGGTCCAATTGGGAAGCAACCGAACCTCAAGGGGTAGTTATTACTGAAGCAGTAAAAGATTTTGAAAAAGAAACCGGTGCTGAAGTTGACCTTCAATTTAAAGGTAGAAAAGGTATAAAAGAAGGATTAATACCAGCTTTAGATGCTAATCAAAGAGTAGATTTGTTTGATGGAGCTGGCAACAAAGGAAATTATGGAGATCGTATTATAGATTTAGAAGAATTGGTGTTAAAAAATGACTATGAAAAAGATACCAATCCGGTATTAATAAGACTATGTCGGAGTTATTATGCGGATGGTAAAATTAGAGAAATTCCTTATCAAATGAAGTCTAATGGCTACTTATATAATAAAGAACTTTTAACTAAGGCAGGAGTGACAAAAGCTCCTAAAAATTGGAATGAATTTTTAGATGTTTGTCAAAAAGTTAAGGATAGCGGTGCGATTCCTTTGACAACTGATGATGCCTATGCAGTACAAGCTTTTGGTATCCATTTAGCGAGATTGATTGGCTCGGATGAAGTAAAAAAAGTAGTTAATGAGGGTTTATGGGATAAACCGGAAGTGTTAAAAACAGCAAAAGCTTTTGAAGAATTAGCTGCCAAAGGATATTTTTCAGGACAAATTGGTTCTAATACTTGGCCAACAGGACAAAACACTGAATTTGCAACAGGTAAAGTTGCGATGTATTGTGTAGGTACTTGGGTAGTTAATGAAACAAAAGCTATAACAGGAGATCAATTTCAATGGGGATTTTTTAATTATCCTGAAGTAGAAGGTGGTGTTAATGGGCTGGAAGCAATGGTAATTGGAAGCCAAAGTTTTGCAATTACCAGTAAATGTCAAAACCAAGATGTTGCCTTTGAATTAATTAAAAAACTAACACGTGGAGAATGGGATAATAAACTTGCAACTGAGAGTATATCCTTTCCGGCTGATAAAAATAACACTACTTGGCCAAAGCAATTAGCAGAAGCTAAGAAGTATATGGATGAATGCACGAGTATTTTGGCTGTCTCCGGTGGCTTGGAAAATAATCCGGATATCACTCCTGCCTTAAAAACAAATTTGATGAAATTATATGCAGGTTCTATTTCTGCTGATGAATTTGTTTCGAACATGTTATCTGCAGCTTCAAAGTAATAAATTTTAAGAAAACAAGTGGCGGACAAGATGATTGTTCGCTACTTTTGTGGTAGTGTCAAGTGATTTATGAAAAAGTTTGCCAATAAAAAAAGAGACAAATGCCCCTTAAAAAACTGTAAATATAGATCGCTGAAGGCTCTCCGAG
>RQYD01000070.1 GCA_003858485.1 Clostridiales bacterium COT073_COT-073 | reverse complement strand
GAAGATGGCTGAGGCAAAGGACAAGTTCAAGGGAGTAAGAGCATAGGGGGAATGCCTTGGCACTAGGAGCCGAAGAAGGTCGTGATAAGCTGCGAAAAGCTGTGGGGAGGAGCAAATATCCTGCGATCCACAGATTACCGAATGGGGAAACCCGGCATACGGAAGGTATGTCATGCTATGATGAATAAAATAGTCATAGTAAGGGAACCCGGGGAACTGAAACATCTAAGTACCCGGAGGAAGAGAAAGAAACATCGATTTCCTGAGTAGTGGCGAGCGAAAGGGAAAGAGGCCAAACCAGAAGGCGTAAGCCATTTGGGGTTCGGACTGCATTTAGCGACAGATAGCTACCCGAAAGGTTTTGGGAAAGCCTACCAGAGAGAGTGAAAGTCTTGTAGGGGAAAGCGAAAGATAGCGAGCAGGATCCAGAGTAGCGTAAGACACGAGAAACCTTGCGTGAAAGAGCGGGGACCACCCCGTAAGCCTAAATACTACCTAGTGACCGATAGAGAAGCAGTACTGTGAAGGAAAGGTGAAAAGAACCCCGGGAGGGGAGTGAAAGAGAACCTGAAACCCTATGTTTACAAGCAGACAAAGCCTTCGGGCGATGTCGTACTTTTTGTAGAACGGTCCGGCGAGTTACGTGTATCAGGCGAGGTTAAGTGCGAAAAGCACGGAGCCGAAGGGAAACCAAGTCTTAAGAGGGCGAAATAGTCTGATGCAGTAGACCCGAAACCGGGTGACCTATCCATGAGCAGGTTGAAGTTTCCGTAACAGGGAATGGAGGACCGAACCCACGTCTGTTGAAAAAGGCGGGGATGACTTGTGGATAGCGGAGAAATTCCAATCGAACCCGGAGATAGCTGGTTCTTCTCGAAATAGCTTTAGGGCTAGCCTTGTATTACTTCCGTGGAGGTAGAGCACTGACTTCTGGAGGGGGCCTCACCGCTTACCAAAAGATATCAAACTCCGAATGCCAAAGGAAGGATGTACAGGAGTCAGACAGTTGGAGATAAGTTCGATTGTCGAAAGGGAAAGAGCCCAGACCACCAGCTAAGGTCCCAAAGTACATGTTAAGTGGAAAAGGATGTGAGATTTCACAGACAACTAGGATGTTGGCTTAGAAGCAGCCATACATTCAAAGAGTGCGTAATAGCTCACTAGTCGAGAGATCTTGCGCCGAAAATGTCCGGGGCTAAAACATGACACCGAAGCTGTGGAATACACGCAAGTGTATTGGTAGAGGAGCATTGTACGGTTGAGGAAGCGGATTCGGAAGGAGTCGTGGAGAGCGTACAAGAGAGAATGCCGGAATGAGTAGCGAGATGAAAGTGAGAATCTTTCAGGCCGAATATCCAAGGTTTCCAGAGTAAAGCTGATCTGCTCTGGGTAAGTCGGGGCCTAAGGCGAGGGCGAAAGCCGTAGTCGATGGACAACTGGTGATAATTCCAGTACCTTGTAGGAACAGAACTGTGGGGACGCAGGAAGATAGGAAGAGCCGGGAAAGGAAAGACCGGTTCAAGCGCAAAGGATGGGCGGGGGAAATACCGCCTTAAGAGTCTGAAGCGTGATGAGGAGCGAAGGGAAGTAGCGAAGCTTCTGAATCTAAACTGCCAAGAAAAGCCACTATAGATTGTTACAAGCCCGTACCGCAAACCGACACAGGTGGATGAGGAGAGAATCCTAAGGCCGACGGGAGAAGCGTTGTTAAGGAACTCGGCAAAATGACCCCGTAACTTCGGGAGAAGGGGTGCCGGAGAAAAACCGGCCACAGAAAAAAGGCCCAAGCGACTGTTTAGCAAAAACACAGGTCTCTGCGAAACCGAAAGGTGAAGTATAGGGGCTGACGCCTGCCCGGTGCTGGAAGGTTAAGGGGAATGGTTAGACGTTAAGTCGAAGCTAGGAACTTAAGCCCCAGTAAACGGCGGCCGTAACTATAACGGTCCTAAGGTAGCGAAATTCCTTGTCGGGTAAGTTCCGACCCGCACGAAAGGCGTAACGATTTGGGCACTGTCTCAACAACGCGCCCGGTGAAGTTGAAGTACTGGTAAAGATGCCAGTTACCCGCGACAGGACGGAAAGACCCCATGGAGCTTTACTCTAGCTTGATATTGGGACTTGATGCTACATGTACAGGATAGGAGGGAGACGAAGAAGCTAGCCCGTCAGGGTTGGTGGAGTCGCTGTTGGGATACCTCCCTTGTAGTATTAGGTTTCTAACCTCGTGCCGTGAACCGGTACAGGGACAGTGTCAGGTGGGGAGTTTGACTGGGGCGGTCGCCTCCGAAAGGGTATCGGAGGCGCTCAAAGGTCATCTCAGAATGGTTAGAAATCATTCGCAGAGTGTAAAGGCAGAAGATGGCTTGACTGTGACACCAACAAGTGGAGCAGGTACGAAAGTAGGACTTAGTGATCCGGTGGTAAGAAAGTGGGATTGCCATCGCTCAACGGATAAAAGCTACCCTGGGGATAACAGGCTAATCACTCCCAAGAGTTCACATCGACGGAGTGGTTTGGCACCTCGATGTCGGCTCATCGCATCCTGGGGCTGAATTCGGTCCCAAGGGTTGGGCTGTTCGCCCATTAAAGCGGTACGCGAGCTGGGTTCAGAACGTCGTGAGACAGTTCGGTCCCTATCCGTCGTGGGCGCAGGATATTTGAGAGGAGCTGTCCTTAGTACGAGAGGACCGGGATGGACTGACCTCTGGTGAATCTGTTGTTTTACCAAGAGCATAGCAGAGTAGCCAAGTTGGGAAGGGATAAACGCTGAAGGCATCTAAGCGTGAAGCCCCCCTCAAGATAAGATATCCCATTCGTAAGAAGTAAGACCCCTGGAAGACGACCAGGTTGATAGGCTTTGAGTGTAAGTGCAGCAATGCATTCAGCTGAGAAGTACTAATCGGTCGAGGCCTTGAACT
>RQYD01000069.1 GCA_003858485.1 Clostridiales bacterium COT073_COT-073 | reverse complement strand
TCGGAGAGCCTTCAGCGATCTATATTTACAGTTTTTTAAGGGGCATTTGTCTCTTTTTTTATTGGCAAACTTTTTCATAAATCACTTGACACTACCTGGTCGAACCAGGGCAATCAATGCAGGGCTACCATCCGGCATTTGCATGGTTCCCAAAGCATATTCTTTGCCTTCAAAGAAATAAAAGATTTCCAGCTTCAAATTGGCAAAGCCATTGGCTGTTAACTTACCTTCCTCCAATTTGCCTGTAAAAATTTCATCCGGCATATCCGATTCATCTTTAACTTCTTGACTATTATACACAATCAGATTCCAGTCAAAAGTCATCACTACTTCTTCCGCTTGACCGGAAATATTGATATTAAACAGCGATTTGGCATCTATATTCTCGATCTTACCCTCCGGATCATACCAAATCAACGCTTTCCAATCCCCGGCAATGGACGGATAATCATCAATTATCACTGCTCCCTGGGGAATACCTTGATAATAAACCCCTTCATAAAGCCAGGTAAATTCAACCAGCATTGGTTTTTCGGTGGTATTATAATCAAAATCCACTATTCCTTCGATATCCAGGCTATTATCTGTTTGTTCCTTATCTTTCCCAGAATTTTTGCTTGTTTGAAGGTTTTCCTGAATTTCTTCTTCTGTAAGCGTCTTAAAAATATCAAATGAAAATGCATCACTTACCCCTTTGTTAATTGTTTCCTCCAGTTTTTGATTCAGCGGATTCACAATTTCCTGGGTAAAAAAAGAATAGCCGATCCAGAAAAACAATCCCAGGTCAATGATAATTAATAAAAATACCAGTCCAGCGTAACTCCTTTTTCTTATCAATACAAACACCACCCTTTCCCTTTAATAATCACATCCTAATTTCCCCCTGACAGGTAGTAGATAAGAAATCGTCCACTTCCAAAACTGCCGATATACCGATTAAAAACAGTCTATCAAGCACTGAATATATGCCCAACGATTTTCTTGACAATGCATCTGATTTCCTGGTTATTTTTATTATACTCCAGATTTATCAAAAAAACATCAGTCAAAAGCATTATTTTAAAACAAAAAAATAAAAAACAACAAATTTACCAGAAAATATCGTTGCCAGAAAAGTCCTCCTAAAACCAGTTTGCCTTGTCATCTCTGAATTGTGGCTGATCACCATTTTCATAAGGATCATAATTGTTTCGATTGCAGCCAAACTCCTTTAAAAATTTGATTTGATCATTTTCCGTCCAATAAATCAGTGATACTCCATCAAATTCCTCTATTTGCTCGTTATTCATTTGATTTTTAAAATACCACTCAACCATAGTCTGATCTGCTTTATGAAAAAATTGTTTGATCTCCCAATTTAGCACTTTTCCTCTGGTATTCCACTCTTTAAACCAATGTTTTATAGTATTCCGGCTTGCATATTGGGGACACCAGCTTTCAATATATATTGCATCTTCTGTAAAAATCTCATCCATTCCCAGATCTTTTTGCTCCAGCCACATATCAAACCATAAACGAATAATGTTCTCACGTTTTTTCTGCATTTCTCTACCTCACAGGCTCACTTGTTTTTTACTGAAAGTTTGATTTTTTCGCATTTTATTGAACCGGACAGCATCATTGATATTTACTCAACTTTCCCACCTTCTTTTTTGCTTCTGCTCCACTCCAAAAGTGGGTATATAGATTACCATCATTCTAAGATCGCTGCCATTCCGTCCATCTAACGCCACTGTCAAAAGCAATTTTTATGATAGGGTGCATTCTTGTTAAAAAAGACGATTCCCAGAAAGGTGGGAGGGTTGAATATTTTATTGAGTATTTTAATAAACTTTTTATTCAAAAGGATAGACAATGCCAAACTGGTTTCGGATTTCGTCCATTTGCTGCATGATCTCAAGAGTTTGGGCATGTGGCATTTCCGGGCATTCCGTTTTTCCTTCCATGATTGCTTTCATACAGGACTGAACCTGATATTCATAACCGGTGATCTGCTTTGGCACCTCAATTATTTGTGGCAGTTGCAATGAGCCTTTATCTACTGAATAGACCTTAATCTGTTGAGGATTATTAATATTGTCAACTTCAATATAGCCCTCACTCCCGCAGATCAGTCCCATCCGGTTGGTTCGAGTATAAATCGTGGTAAATAAACTGGCCATTTTCCCATCCTGATATTCAATCATCACTGTATCCTGGCCATCAACACCGGTATCAGTCATCACACAGCTGGCTGTTATCTTTTTAATACCATCCCCGCAAATCATACTGGCAAAATTCAGCGGATACACAGTTAAATCCAGCAGCGCACCACCAGCTAATTCCGGCTGGATCACTCTCTCTACCGTATTAATTTTATATCCCAGATTGGCAGAAACCGTAAAGACCTCTCCAATCTTTCCCTGGCTGATAATATCTTTCAGCATCTTACAGGATGGCATATACCTGGTCCAAATAGCTTCTGCCAATAGGAGTCCTTTTTGCTGTGCCAATTCTGTCATTTCCCGAGCCTGCTTTTCATTCGCTGCAAAAGCTTTTTCACACAGAACATTTTTCCCGGCATTTAAAGCCGCTATCGTCCACTGATAATGATGAGAATGCGGAACCGCCACATAGACCAAATCAATTGCCTTATCTGCCAGCATTTCTTCATATGAGCCATATGCTTTCTGAATGTTATATTCCCTGGCAAAGGACTTGGCTTTAGTTAAATCCCTGGAACCAATTGCATAATTTTCTATCCCTTCCATCTGACTGATCGTCGTTGCCATGGCACCGGCAATTTTACCAGCACCCAGTATCGCCATTTTCATTTGTTTACCTCCTTTTGTGTATCGGTAGTGTCAAAAACTACCTATATTTTTGTTACAAAATCTTATAAGAAACTTAATTTTAAGGGAAATCTAAAATAAAACGAGCATTGACCTCCCTTT
>RQYD01000068.1 GCA_003858485.1 Clostridiales bacterium COT073_COT-073 | reverse complement strand
TTTTTGCTAAAATCATTGTACTTATATATTAAATTATTTGGCAGTATATAATGAATAGTTTGTTTTAAACTGAATCAATAAGATCATAGAAAAGATATCGAGTACACAAAGCGTACGAGATATTAACCACCCACTATGCGGGTGTGTGGTGTTTGTTATACAAAAAAATCACCTTTCCGCTATAATCAGGTTATTCAAGCCAATTTATAACGAAAGGAAAGGTGATTTTAATGGCCAAAAGGCAAATAGTCTAGCACGCATCAAGTGGAAGAATATGTCTTGTTTTTCGGGGGAAGAAACATTCTACTAAGTGAGATAAAATATATAGAAATACATTATACTCAAGGAAGAAGAGATAATGGTAAGAGGTATATTTTGATTATGGAAAGAAAAATGGAAAAGACATTAGCATTCTATTTGGAAAAACTAAAAGGAATGATAGATTAGAATGGAAGTTGAAAAAAATATAAAAAAGTATTATATTTTAATTCTTAAAGGAGTATGAGATTAATATGATTAATTGGATATTGCTGTATTTAGTAATAGGAATGTGGCTTGCCTTCATAGCAATTCTATTTGTAGTCTATCGTTGGATTAAGGCTGCATATCTAAAGCGTGTTAATGCTACAACATATGATTCGTCCAGCGATAGACCTGCACCAAAAACGATACAGATGTTATACTTATTAGTTTTTATTCTATGTTTCATTTTCGTGATAAAAGCAGATATCGGTCCAATATGGGCACGCATAATAGTAGCTCCGCCACTGGCTGCTTTAGTAAAAATTCGTAAAAAGCCGGAGCGTGATATTTTCATAATCCTGTTAATCTTTACCTTATGGCTCGGTTCATTATTTACTTATGTGCTTATTGGGGTTCCGCCGAAATCACCGGAATTGCAGATAGGTAATACTGTAATTACAGCAGGACATACAAGTTATCAGGAAATAGAAGATAGCGGTTTGATTCTTGAATATGTAGAAAATCCATATTTCAATGGAGTTAAAGAAGAAAAATTTTACGATATTTATACGATAAGTAATCATAAAATAATGAGAATAGTTTTCGTTGCCAAGAATGGGGAAATGACAAATAAGTCACCCGTAAAAGAAATCTATATTGACAAAGATCATTTCAAAAACATAAAAGATGAGAATTTAGTAATGAAATTCGATGAAATGAATCTTTTAGAATCAGTATCTCAGAAATGGTTAGATTCTTTATCGAATAGAGGAGCTTCAATTTTGTCTGCAAATCCAACCGCAGACAGTAAGGTTGATGAATACGGTTTGAGCTATAATGGAAAGCCAAACACTGGATTTTGGTCGCATCAAAATGTAAACATTCAAACAGATGAAAATGGGAATATTGAAATTTTAACAATCATTGCATTATTTTCATAGATAAATTAGGTGGTTGGAAAGGACTATGTATAAATTAGAATCTGTAAAACAATTTTTAAGGTGACTATTAATGAAAAAGTATATTTTAGCTTTTGGTTTAGTTATTATTGTAACCTTTTCAATAATATTAGCCGGATGCTCGCACACAAAAGAAGATAAAGAAAATATTATAAAATACCTTGATGATGTGTATGGGAAAAATTCTTATACGATTAAGCAAGATCCTAATTATAAATATAACTATCTTGTAAATCTCAAACAATATCCGGAACTTGAATTTAAAATAACCGTCTCCCGACAACCACTAATGTCGCCTTTTATATGGAGTGACTTTGATGAAGTATTTAGTAAAAATGCAATCAGTAAATTTATATCAGTAAATAATATTGGTTCGGATAAACTGGAGTATTCAGATACTCAATTTATGTATAGGACAGAAGTAAATTCTCTTGAAGAATTGAAAGTATCTTATGAGAAATTGACAGAGTTTATTAACTTTGTTTCCGAAAAATATCCTGTTATCGTTGATACGGACTTGCTTGATGTAAGGCTTGATATTTATGGCATTATATTGAAAGGTGATATTGAAACAGAAACAAAATATTATAATGTTTGTGAGACAAAAAAAGGAGTGATAAAGATAAAGTCCTATGATGAGATTTACAATGAGCTTGCTCCTAAAATAAAAACACGCATTCAAAATTCAGATGGCATTATCTTTAGAGCGAGCGACGGACGTTCTTTTTCTTTAGGAGGAGATACATTTGAGGATTGCTTTTATAAAGGTCTGAAACTTAAAAATTTTGATACAAAAGAACTTGAAAAAATTATATTAAAACCCAAAGAAATGAGTGATATTTATACTTTTTCAAGCACGGACAATTATAATTTTGTCGATATAGAAGTGCAAGCACAAAACTTAACAGATTCGGATTGCTCATTGTACGATGCGACAATAGTAAAAGCTGTTATAACAGGTTCAAAAACTATATTTATCGATACGGTTTTCATAGACCTTGAATTTGATCAACGAAGAGAATGGATTGATCCATACGAAGCACTTAAAATCTCTCCACCTAAAACTAATGAAGAACTTAAAAAGGGTGTTTCATACAAAAATATAAGGGTTCTCTTTGAAAAATATGAATCTTGGGAAGGAATTAAGAGAGTAACATTGGCATTGGAAAAAAGATAAGGTTAATAATTATTGACGTTTAAAAATATAATGATGGAAGGAGGCTATATTTAAAATGAATATCATATTTCTATAAGTAGTTTTGTATTGCTTATTATTCACATTATTAGTGGCTTTATCATTTAGAGGTAATGCAATCAATATTGTATATTTTTATCCTAAATCCGTTATAGATAAGGTTGTTGAATTTGGTTATACAGATTATAAAACAGTTAAAAGAAATAAGATTATATTTTATTCTTTATTTATTATTTTAATGTTTGGGAGTTTGATATTAATTGTTGGAGCATGGAATAAAATTAATGATTTTAAACAAGCTTTTATTCAATTAAATATTTTTCTTCAATCTTGGAATATCTTTGATGGAGCGGTTATGGATATTTTATGGACTAAGAACAG
>RQYD01000067.1 GCA_003858485.1 Clostridiales bacterium COT073_COT-073 | reverse complement strand
GAATTATAACAGGTCGACAGATTGAGGGGCGCAAACAAGCTATAGTAGCGGGCTGCTACCCCAACGGCTTTTAATAGAAACAGAGTGTAATGTAAATTGCATATAATAAATCATAGTATACCTTCCTTTTTTAATCTTTTAATAGAAACAGAGTGTAATGTAAATTTCGTTGTGTTTGCCTACTTGGCATAACTCCTTGCGTCTTTTAATAGAAACAGAGTGTAATGTAAATGAAGTCTTCGGACACCGTGAACGACTGAGTGAGAAGACTTTTAATAGAAACAGAGTGTAATGTAAATTAATAATGGTCCCTTTCGACTTCTTTTGTTTTACCTCCTTTTAATAGAAACAGAGTGTAATGTAAATAAGCCAAAGGAAGTGCATGGACTTATGCGATTAAATCTTTTAATAGAAACAGAGTGTAATGTAAATTGCTGATGAAATATATGAAAATCTGATAAGAGAGATCTTTTAATAGAAACAGAGTGTAATGTAAATCAGAGAGGTGTGTGGCGCTTCGAGCAAGGGGGTTCCACCCCTTTTAATAGAAACAGAGTGTAATGTAAATGCGTGTCCGGTTCTCGGTAGTGCTATTCATGATGCTTCTTTTAATAGACACAGAGTGTAATGTAAATTTGTAACTTGCAGAAACTTCAAAGTCTGTATTTCTCCTTTTAATAGAAACAGAGTGTAATGTAAATATTCCTCGCTTTTCCATAATGCTTCATTAATTCTTTCCTTTTAATAGAAACAGAGTGTAATGTAAATTAAAGAATTATGAAAGTCTGACAAAAGAAGAGTTAATGCTTTTAATAGAAACAGAGTGTAATGTAAATAAAGCAAACATTAACGAAGTAAAAGAGTATTTACTCTTTTAATAGAAACAGAGTGTAATGTAAATCCAATTCCCTTGCAATAACTTCAATGAGTCTTTGCAAGCTTTTAATAGAAACAGAGTGTAATGTAAATGTCTATTGCTTATTTCAGATAAATACACAATCTTATCCTTTTAATAGAAACAGAGTGTAATGTAAATGCAAGTAGACCTGCGCCCATAAATCTTCCAGTCCATCTTTTAATAGAAACAGAGTGTAATGTAAATGTATTCCGGGATTGATAATAGTCCGCAAAGGGAACAGACTTTTAATAGAAACAGAGTGTAATGTAAATGCTTTGAACTTTGTTTTTTGATTTCTGATTCAACAGGCTTTTAATAGAAACAGAGTGTAATGTAAATTTTGCTGACGGTGCTACTCGCATCTTTGATTTAACCTTTTAATAGAAACAGAGTGTAATGTAAATATGCTCTATGAGATACATCATATGAAACCTTGTAATACTTTTAATAGAAACAGAGTGTAATGTAAATGACGGTTTTGAAAAGAGCAAAGAGTGGAGAGCACGACTTTTAATAGAAACAGAGTGTAATGTAAATTAATGTAGTCCTTTAAGGCTTCATAAATGATATTTTCTTTTAATAGAAACAGAGTGTAATGTAAATATCATAGAAAACAGCAAAAAAGTATCTGTAGTGATTGCTTTTAATAGAAACAGAGTGTAATGTAAATGTATTTTCCACGAATGTTGCTATCAATTTCATATTCTTCTTTTAATAGAAACAGAGTGTAATGTAAATAAGCACCTCCTTCACCTGATGAATTCAGATGCATTTCTGCTTTTAATAGAAACAGAGTTGATTATAATAAGTGTACAGAGAGAAAAGCCGGATAAATAGGAGTTTTCAACGCTGTATCCTTGCTTTTAAAATAGTGAAAATCAAATGCTCAGGTCTAAAAGGAGGTTTTTATGGGATGTAATAATATTTCGAAAATATTCCAAATAAACATATCAACCTTTCGTAATGTTGAGCTTATTCAACTTTTGTGTTATAATTCATCGCATAATGTGATGAATTAAGGAGTGACTTATGAGTAATTTAGTTGACAATCTCCATGCGGATGTTTATGCGAATATCAAAAACCTAATGGATAATGCGAGAACGGATGTAGCGCGACAAGTGAATGATATATTAGTAAAAACCTATTGGGAGATTGGGCGAATTATAGTAGAAGATGAACAGGGAAACTCTGACAGAGCCGAGTATGGAAAACAGTTAGTAACAGACTTATCAAAGAAACTTACAAAAGAATATGGAAAGGGATTTTCAAAATCCAATTTATTTAATATGAGAAATTTCTATTTAAGTTTTCCGATTTTCCAGACGGTGTCTGGAAAATTGAGTTGGTCGCACTACTGTGAATTACTTTCCATAAGCGATAAGCAGAAAAGAAGTTTTTACGAAAAAGAAACGATCAATGCAAATTGGTCTGTGAGAGAGTTGAAAAGACAGATAAAAACATCACTTTTTGAAAGACTTTTACTTTCATCAGGAGATGAAAATAAAGAAAAGGTATTAGAATTAGCTTTAAAGGGAAATGAAGTAAATAAGGCGAGCGATATTATAAAAGACCCTTATGTATTTGAGTTTTTAGGAATACCTGAAGAAAAAGCAGTGATGGAAAGTGATTTAGAAAAAGCCTTAATATCTCATATTGAAAAATTTCTATTGGAGCTTGGAAAAGGTTTTATGTATGTCGGATCTCAACAAAGGATAACGCTTGGAAATACTCATTATTATGTTGATATGGTATTTTACAACAAGATACTTAGAAGTTATGTTTTGATTGAGTTAAAAACCGGAAAGTTAATGCCCGAAGCGGTTGGACAAATCAATATGTACCTTAATTACTATAAAACAGAAGTGAATGACCATATGGATAATGAGCCGATTGGAATAATCCTTTGTACTGACAAAGACGGTATACAAGCAGAATATGCACTTGGTAATCTATCAAACGCAATCTTTGCCTCAAAGTACACTTTATATATTCCTGATAGAGAAGAACTGGAGATACAGGTAGAAAAAGTGCTTAAGAACTACAAGGCAAAGTAAGAAACAATAAGAAAAAAATAAGTAAAGTGAAGTTATCTAAAAAAATCTGTCGACCCCCGGTAGTGTAAATACACCTGGGGATCGACAGATGCTTTACCAGTAAAGGATTGAATTGAATTTTGCTTAAATTTTCCTTGCCTAA
>RQYD01000066.1 GCA_003858485.1 Clostridiales bacterium COT073_COT-073 | reverse complement strand
CGTAAGTATAAGTATGAGGATTATCTAAAAATCTTTTCGGTGGTGTTTCAGGACTTTAAACTCTTAGCCTATCCGGTTGGGCAAAATATTGCCGGCAGTATGCATTATGATTTGGAAAAGTTAGAGGACTGTATGGAAGCGGTCGGACTGACGGAGAAAATCGCCGGTTGGGAAAAAGGCTTGGAAACTTATCTTTATACGGATGTTGAGGAGGACGGGATTGAGATTTCCGGTGGTGAGGCACAGAAAATTGCCATTGCCAGAGCGCTTTATCGGGATGCTGCCTTTATCATTTTAGATGAGCCAACGGCCGCTCTTGATCCGATTGCCGAAGCCGAGATTTACGAAAGACTGGGCGATATCGTTAGCGACCGCTCGGCCATCTTTATTTCTCATCGCCTCTCAAGCTGCAAGTTTGCCGACCGGATTCTGGTCTTTGACGAAGGCAGAATCGTGCAAATCGGCAGCCATGCGGAGCTTTACCAAAGCGGCGGCAAGTATCAGGAGCTTTGGGATGCCCAGGCCGGATATTATCAGGAGTAGGAGGCAGATTTGATGGATTTGTTTTTAATAGGAGAAGCAGTTTAAGAAAATAAATAATGAATGTTTGAATTTTCTCCAAAAAGAAAAATTCATTTCTGATTGTGCTATCCTAAGGTCAGGGAGGTCATGTAGATGAAAAAGAAATACAGCATTTGGAGGAACAGGAAACGTGCAGAGAAAATGGGAGCGACTGCGCAGCAGACAGTTCCATTTTCCGGCAGTTACAAATGTTTCGACAACTTAAAGTTTATAGCAAAGGTCGCTGGGAGGGTGGATAAAGGATTACTGCCGACCGTCTTTGTTCTTACTGTTATGACGATTTTGATTTCGCTCTTGGTAATTTTTATGCTGCCGCAGATTTTAAAGACATTTATGGCCGGAAAGGAGCTTTCGGAAATCATCAAAGTCATTTTGTTCTTTGGTTTTGGCTGGCTCTTTGGTGATGCGGTTTTTACTTATGGAAACACAATTTTAAGAGCCAAAAAGATATTTTTTCGGTTGGAGCTGTTGCAGGAAATTTTGCTTAAAAGCATGAGAATGAGTTATCCGCTGACCTATTCCAAGGAAGTAGGAAGTATCAAAGAAAAAAGCATAAGTTCCATGAATGACAATTCATCCAAAATAGAAAAGATTTGGGAATATCTGATTCATTTGGGAGCTTATTCGATTTTGACAGTACTTTATGTTTTGCTGCTGTCTGCACTTCCTTGGCCTTTGATTGGGTTGACGATTCTAACCACTTTTCTTAGCTTTTATGTTGGAAAACCTCTCAGACAGTGGCGATATGACCATAAAGAAACAGAAGGAAAGCATTTGAAACATCTTTATTATGTACTTCGCTTTTCGGACAATCATCAAAACATCAAAGACATTCGGATGTTTGGCTTAAATCAGTGGCTTGATGACATTTATCAGTCGGTAATGCAACTATACGATGATTTTTACCGCACTGCTACCAAAAAAGAAATTCTGGCTGACGGGCTTGCCGTTTTGTTTCAGCTTTTGCGGAATGCATTGACCTATTATTATTTGATTTCTATGGTTGTGCAGGGACAGATTGAGGTGCCGATGTTTTTGCTTTATTTTAATGCGCAGACCAAATTTGCCGAGGATATGAGCCGCCTCTTGACAGCGGTCAATCTTTTTTATGCCGGACATTTGGAGATTAGCACCATTCGACAATTCTTGGATTATCCGGAGATTTTTCGCTTTGCAAATGGCAGAGAGCTAATTGTAGATAAAAATGATATGCAAATCGAGCTTAGGAATGTCAGTTTTCGCTATACAGAAGATGGGGAAAATATTCTGGAGAATATCAACTTTAAGATTTCCGCCGGTGAAAAGGTTTCGGTGGTTGGGCTCAATGGTGCCGGAAAATCGACATTTATTAAACTAATCTGTGGACTGCTTGATCCCACTGAGGGAGAAGTTCTGCTCAATGGCATTAATATTAAGGAATTTAATCGAAATGAGTATTATCAGCTTTTTTCGGCAGTTTTTCAGGAGCACTCTGTTTTTGCCGGTAGGCTCTCTTGGAATATTGCCAATTCACTGGAACAAATGGATGAAGAAAAACTGGAGCGGGCGATTGCATTATCCGATTTGACGGGCAAGGTCAATACCCTAAAAGATGGAGCGGATACCTACATTGTGAAAGAAGTGTATCATGATGCGCCGGAGTTTTCCGGTGGCGAAATGCAGAAAATCCTACTGGCCAGAGCAATTTATAGGGATAGCCCGATTTTGATCTTGGATGAGCCGACGGCAGCTCTGGATGCGATTGCCGAAAAAGCGATTTATGAAAAATATAATGAACTGGCCAAAGGCGCAATGTCGCTTTTTATTTCCCATCGGCTGGCCTCCACCCAATTTTGTGATTATATTGTTTTAATTGAAAACAAAGGCATTGCCGAAAAGGGAACCCATCAGCAATTGATGAACTTAAATGGCCGGTATCATTATTTGTATGAGGTGCAAAGCAAATATTATCGGGAGGAGGAGCAAGATGAAAGAAGCGGCAAGATATCTTCGGACATTTTTTCATTATTATAAAAAAGAAGTCGTCTTTTCTACTTTGGAAGCATTGGCAAAGGCGCTTCTTCCGCTGTTGCAGCTTTATTTTACGGCCAGAATAATTGATTTTGTCCTTAAAAAAGACTATGCTCAGCTGCCGATTTGGGCGATTTATGCAACTCTGGCAATATTCCTCAGTCAAATGATTCAGGCGATTACCCGAAATATTATGGAAAAAATTTTGGAGCAAAACCATACCAAATATCATCATATTTTGGCCCGCAAATATCGACAGATGGATGTGCAAATGGCAGAAGATGAAAAACTCATTGGCAGGTACTCCGTGATGAAACAAAACAAGGGATCTTCCGGTTTTGGCATTGATTTTTTGCTGTATAAATGGGATGAGTTGGTACAGGGAATGACTTTAATGGCAGGCAGTTTGACGCTCACGCTTTCCTTTTTCCGGCAAAAGGTGACAATTGCCGATTACCAATATCTAAATTTTGGCTGGCTGAATTTGACGGTGATTGGCATTTGTCTTGGTCTTTCGCTCCTTTGTATTTATATTATTGACTGGATGACAAAGGAATGGCTGAAAACAAGGGAAGAAAGGAATTTGGGCAACCGGATGGCGCAGCATTTTCTTTTCCGTTTTCCCTTCCAATCGCATAGATATTTGGATAGCCGAATTTACCGGCAGGACAGAGTGCTGCTCCATTCCAATCAAAGCAATCCTTATTTTAAAGGGAATATTTTTGAAAAATATGTCAACACTATTGTGGCAAGAGCAGAAGCAGCTTGCACTGCCCTAAGACATATTCAGGTTATTTTGATTTATTTATTGGTAGGGGTAAAAGCCTATGCCGGAGCCTTTTCGATTGGTTATTTTACCCAGTATATTGGTGGTATCAGCCAGTTTGTGATTGGTTTTGGCATTTTATGCACATTTTTGATTGAGCAGAAAACCAATATTCCCTATGCCAAAGAAGCAATGGACTTCCTGAATATCCGCTCGGATATGTATACCGGCACTTTGACAACGGAAAAAAGAACAGACCGCAGATATGAACTGGAATTTCGGAATGTCAGCTTTCGCTATCCAGGAACGGAAAATTTTGTGCTGAAGAATTTGAATTTAAAGTTTGAAATCGGCAAACGCT
>RQYD01000065.1 GCA_003858485.1 Clostridiales bacterium COT073_COT-073 | reverse complement strand
TCACTTTGAAATATTTTTTAAAAGGAACAAACCTATTTATTTTAAAGGCAGAAAAAAGGGGTGTTGCTAAAACGATTTTTTTATCGTTTTGCAACAGCACCTTCTTAGTTTTTCTAAAATCCTATCTCTCCTTTTGATTATTACTTGATGACTTACTTTCTCTTTTCTGCCAATTGACCTTAGGCTTTTTTCTTTGTAGAAGATGGCTTCAATTAGCTCTCTTTCTTCTTTTGTCAGTGTAGCTAATGCTTTATACAGTTCTTCAATTTGCATTTTAACTTCTACAATTTTTTCTAAGTCTATTCTTTCATCTATTCCAACATTGTCTTTCCTCATTTCATCAAAATGCTTTACATAGTTTCTTGCCTTTTTAATGATGTCTTTATCTGTATTTTCATCAGCATTTTCAAAAGTATATGCTATTTGATTTTTTGATATAAAGCAGTTTTGTCTTAACCTATCTTGCTTTAACAGTTTTTCTCTTTGTTTTTCTTGTTCCTGTCTATCTCTAACACATTTACAAGCTGTTCTAATAATCATAGACTTATTCAACATCGGAATTGCTTTTCCATCTATTCTTTCATTACAAGTCTTGCAATAGATATGTCCGTCCCTTTCATAGTGAGTATCTTTGTCGTAGGTAAAATCTGTACCCTCTATTTTTGTAGTAATCATATTTTGATTATCTTTATTATTCATAGTTTTTTTCTTTCTTAAAAATCGTCCACGGGCTGTGAACAATTTACAGTATTGTATTTCTCGCATCAGTGGTGCGATATTTTTATATATGGCTCTAAAATATATTTTAAGGCTTATTTTTTTATCTTAGGCATAACCTGATACCTTTTTTTAGGTTTAATGCTCTAACCTTGTTATATGAGCTTTATAAGCTGTCGCTATCCTCATAGTTGCTTGAATAAGTTTTTTTGCTCCTATTTTGATTATTTTTCTGTGATAGTCTTTCTTTATCTTGCTCATACCAGTTGAGTAAGGTTACATAGTGGTCTTGATACGCCTTTCCGGTACTTTTGATATATCTTGATAACTTTTCTATCATCGTATCAGTATGACTTTGCAGCTTATCTTTTAGTTTTCGGTATTCTTCTTCGGTTAAGCAAATATTTTTAAATTCTCCGTAAAAGGAAAAGGGGGCTGATTGGTTTTCTTGTTCTTCTCTCCCCTTATCTATACTGGGTTGACCACTTGACAACCTTTGGTTAACCAGATGACAACCAACACTTTCTTCTAAAATATATGCTCCATTTTCCGTTTGATAAAGTTGTTGTTTTTACTCTATGTACATGGTTGGCTTATATCTGTCTTTTCTAATGAAGTTATTTATCTTCCAATGAGTAATGACTATAATTCCTCTTTCAAAGACGATTACAAAACCTTTTGTAATTAAGATTTTTAAGTCATCATCATTTGCTCCTATGATTTTTATTATCTTCTTTGGATTATCCACAAAGCCGTCATCATCTGCCCTAATTGATAAATGAAAATATAGGCATTGGCTACTTAGTGGCATATCTAAAAATAAATCGCTATCCACTATCTTTAGTGAAAACATTCTTTTATCTGCCATTTATTCCTACCTTTCTTCAAATAAAAAAGACGATAGATTTTTACTTCTACCGCCCTTTATAAGTGTATATGGCATTTATTCAATAACTATTTGCCATTTTCGTATTTTATTTTTCTGAATCTAATTCTTTTATAGACTCTTCTATTTCTTCAATAGATGGTAAACTACTTTTGTATTCCTGCTTAAGTAATTTGTTGATTTCATACTTACTTATTCCTATTGGTTGTGAGATATTTTCAAGAGAATATTCAGCAACTACATTATCTTTATCTCTGCAAATCAGTATTCCTATGGTTTGATTATCACTATCTGATTTCATATTCTTATTGACAGCCGTTATATAAAAATTGAGTTGACCCGCAAATTCCGGCTTAAACTTTTCTGTCTTTAGTTCTACTACCACATAACAATGTAATTTCACATGATAGAAGAGCAAATCTATATAAAAATCACTTTCTCCAACTTTGATATGAACCTGTTTACCTATATAAGAAAATCCTGTACCCAATTCCAAAAGGAAAGAAGTTATTTGATTAACTAAGGCTTCTTCTAACTCTCTTTCATCATGTTTATCTCTTATTGTTAGAAAATCAAAGTTATATGGGTCTTTGATTGTTTGCTTCGCAAGATCTGATTGTATAGCAGGTAATCTATTATCAAAATTGGTAACTGCACTTCCAAGTCTTTTATATAAATCACCCTCAATCTGATGTTCCAAAACTGTTCTACTCCAAGCATTTTCTATTGTTTTATTTACATAAAACAGTGCTTCTTGAACATCTTTACACTTATACATAATCCTTTGATTGTGCCCCCAAGGAATACTTTTTATCTTTTCTTCAACTTTTTCTAATTCGCTTACAGGCTGTAAGCAAATTAAATAATCCTTATAAAATTGATACCAAAATCTTATACTCCTAAGATTTTGCTCTGAAAATCCCTTCATATTTGGAAATTCTTTTCTCAAATCTTCGCTGAGTATTTTTAAAAAGCTATCTCCCCAAGAATACTCTTTCTGTTTTTCTACAATTTCCTTGCCTAGGTTCCAATACAAGTCAAGCAATTCATAATTAACTTTTACTGCCGCTTTTAATTGACTACATCTAACTTTTTCCTTTAAATCTGAAAGTAATTTTTTATACTCACTATCTCTTATAATAGTTAAATCTTTTTTATCCATTTACACTACTCCAATCTTTAATTATTTTATCTTTTTATCATAATTAGCTTACAGACCACAAGCCCATTTTATCATCACAGTTTCGGTTTAATTGCTATAATTATACCAAAAATATCACTTTTTTTCTATCTCTCAGTTTCTTTTGACTTTGTGGTTTTATTTTTGTAATGCTCTTTTGCCCATGCTCTTTGTCTATCCTCTTTTTTGATTTGCTTTTGGAATTCCTCAAGTGCCATTTTAACACTTGGCTTTTCTCCTCTTGCTATGGCTTTTTTATAGGCTATTTCTATCTCGATGTTTATATCTATCCCAAAGTCTTTATTTACTTCATTTACTACATATTTGATATGGTTTATTTGATTGATTTCCTCTTTTATAGATTTTTGGTTAAAAATGAGATGACTTATCTCGGTTTGTAGAGCTACCTTTTCTTTCTCCCATTTTTTTATTTCTATCTTCTCACTTCCACTTAATTTTTTAAGTATAGACTTTGCTCTGATATATTTATCTATGTTATCCTTATGGGAATTGTAATATTCTTCTTTACTTGCACCTGCTATTTTACTGAAGATAGAGTTATCAGCTCTCCTGTATCTATCATAGACGGTTTTATGCTCTTTCATTATTTTAACCTGTTTGATTAAGGTTTCTATATTCTTGATTTGCTTATTACAGTCTGCTATTCTTTCTTTATTTTCCTTTAGCCTATTAGATACTTCATCTTTTTTACACTGTATATCTATAACACCAAGCAAAGCTGCATGCAAAGATAAAAGAAACGCTTTCTTTGTCGGCGGATGCTTGCAAAGAAGACATCCGAAAAGCGGTAAAAAAGGCAAGGAATCATTGCAGAGAGGAATGCAAGAAACAAAAGATTGTGTTTGTCTATGGAAGTGGGAAGAGAAAAACGAACTGGCAGAGAGAATATGAGAAATACGAAGAATGGCTGGAAAAGCTAAAAGCTCACGAAAAGCTATGGAAAGTTAATGGATAAAATTGTTGCCGATGCCGGATATGAGAGCGAAGAAAACTATGTATATTTGGAGAAAAAAGGA
>RQYD01000064.1 GCA_003858485.1 Clostridiales bacterium COT073_COT-073 | reverse complement strand
CTCGGAGAGCCTTCAGCGATCTATATTTACAGTTTTTTAAGGGGCATTTGTCTCTTTTTTTATTGGCAAACTTTTTCATAAATCACTTGACACTACCTTCGCCACTTGCTTTGCAAGATGGCTTTCGGGTCACATGCTTGCGCACTTCAAATTAGAATTTGTGGAGTTGTAGCCACCGCCAGACCAAATGCTACGCATTTGCCGCACCTTCGGTGCTCTCTGTCTGCCGGTGAAGCGCCGCGAAATGAATATGCCCGCTACGCGGTCGCATTCATTTACGCTTACGCGCTTCACATTATTTAGCGGAAAAATAATAGCCGACACCACGTTTGGTTTCAATATAAACCGGATGCCCCGGATCATCTTCAATTTTTTCACGTAGACGGCGGACGGTTACATCAACCGTTCGGACATCGCCATAGTATTCATAACCCCAGACTTGTTCCAGTAACTGCTCACGGGTAAAGATTTGATTGCTTTGCTCCATTAAAAATTTGAGCAGCTCATATTCCCGGACTGTTAAATTGATTTCTGATTTATCCTTGCTGACTTTATATTGAATGGTATCAATTTCCAGTTTGCCAAAGCGCAGGATTTTATCAGGAGCACTTTTCTCTTCCATATTCTGACGGCGCAGATTGGCTTTGACCCGAGCCACTAATTCCCGGACACTAAAGGGCTTGGTAATATAATCGTCGGCCCCGAATTCCAATCCCAGGACTTTATCAACTTCTTCGGCTCTGGCGGTCAGCATAATAATTGGCACATTGGATTCTTCCCGAATCATTTTGCACAGTCCAAAACCATCCAATTCCGGCATCATAATATCCAGCAGCAGCAAATCAGGATGCTCCCGCTTGAATACTTCATATCCGATTTTGCCATTTTCAGCAGTATGGACCTCATAGCCTTCCTTTTCCAAATTAAAGCGTAAAATATCTACAATATTACTTTCATCGTCGACAACTAATAATTTATATGCCATTTTCTACCTCAATTGTCAGTTGGTTATGTGACTTTTCCATATTTTACGGAGCAGTTTTTTTGCCGGGCATGCGCTGGCATTTGTTGGCATGCATCAATGTGATGCCAAGGCAAAGTTGCACAGCTAAACCAGGGGCAAGGCTTTTCCGGGGGCAAACAGATTGAAGACTGAATTTCCGGATACTGCCAATATATTACTCCATTCTTTATTATAGTGCTTTTTGGATGAAAGCACAAGGTAAATGTAATAAAATCCGGTCATTTACAAAAGAATAATAATTTTTTAACAAAAGATTTATAAGACGAATGATGATATTCAGACTTTCCGATTTGGCGACAGGTTTATGTAATGGTCGTTAGGATTTAGTAAAATAGCGGATTGCTTGAACCGCTTTCGCCACATACTTCGTAAGATGGCTTTCGCGGCACACGCTTTCGCAACTTGCTTCGCAAGATTGCTTTCGTTCCCACCCATTTAACGTGCCTTTCGCCACTTACTTCGTAAGATGGCTTGCGGTTGCACACCTAAAAAAGACTGTTCCAGGGAACGTGGGAAAGTTGAGTAATTTAGTAATCAATCCGTTAGATGATTGTAATCGATTTGTAACATCCATACGATATAATACTCGAGTAGAATTAGCTTAAGCAAAAGGAAGGAGAATTTATGAAAAAAAGTTATATCATCGGATTTGCTTTTGTTTGGCTTTTTATCTTTTCTTTTGCTGCGCAGGCCAGCACTGTGCCAAGTGGGAAGCGCCAAACCATTAGTGCTCCCCGGCTGACAGAGGCCACTAAAGGAGCAGAAGAAAATCAAAAAGAAGCAAGCAAAGCTGAAATTGGTAAGGCAGAAAGCAATAAAGAAGAAGCAGATAAACCGGAAGCAGAAACTCTTGTTCCGATCAAAGAACTTTTAAAATATGTGGATGAATTGGAAGAAAATTTGGTGACCGAGGAAAACACCACTGTTGAAAAGATTGGCTCTTTGACTTGGACAGAAGGAATTAGCAAAAAACGGGTGAAATTGTTTGCCGGTGTTAAAAAGCTCTTAGCCAAAGGCGAAAAAAATAATCAGATCAATTTGGTTTTGTTTCGAGTGAGTGATGATTACCAAAGTACAGATAAAGAAGTTGTGATTTTACAAGAAAATTCATATGAAATTGGAGCCAGTCGGTTGTTTAGTGCCGAAGTTGCGCTTGACCGAATTGGTCTCAATTATTTGTTGATTCAAGTTGAAAGTGATGATCAAATAACTGGTTATCAATTGTATCAAATTATTGTGGAAGATATTAAAACCAAGGATAAGTTGGAAAGCATGACTCTGCAGTTTGGGAAATAGTATCGGAGCAAAAAGATACAAAATTTGGAAATGGAGTTAATATGAAAAGTAAGATAGCAATTAAATCCATTGTTTTGGCAATGCTTATTTTATTGAGTATTCTACAGATAGAAAAGTTATGGTTTGAAAATAGTTCAAGCCATGGCTTTTTTACTTATATTCCGCAAAAACAAAAGGAAGTTCTGGCTTTGCAGGAATTGATTTTAGAACCGGAATATATTGCTGTTTATCAGGCCAAAAATAAGGGTGAATATTTTATGCTCGATTCAGCCGGAATATTATTTAATGCGGTGTTAAAAGATGGGGGTAAGTTGATCCGGCGATTACCACAAATGCAGACAACAGCTTACCAGTACTTGGACTTATTTGAAAAGCCGCATATTTTATGTCAATTTGCTGTGCCGATTACCAGTCGGATAATTGAGCAAATTGCTCAAAAAAATAGCAGCTCGGCATTGGCAATAAAAAGCATGGTGATTGTGCCGGCTGATTTAGAAGAAAGTTATTTCCGGTTGTTATTTTTTAATGAAGATCTAACACAAATGCTGGGGTTTGCCATTTCCAAGTCGGAAATGCAAGATGAAAATGAAGTTTTTGCCCAGTATATCAGCAATCAGGCGATGGTCGGCGATAATTTGCTGCTGTCATCCAAACAACAGGAATTGCCGGGCTTTGTGGGCGAGGTCTTGCTGCCATCACAAAACCAAAATTACATTCTGCCACAGGAGTGGAGTCAGGAGCTGGCTTTTATCGATTCAGGTTCAGCCGGAGAGAAAATTGATAAGGATAAATTAGCCGAATACTTATTTGCGTATGTAAAAAATCCTAATATTTTGTGGAATATATTGGAAGAAGAGCGGGTTCGTTATGGTGACTCGTCTGTGCTATTAGAATATAATAGTCGGGGACGGCTTCGCTATCAGTTTATTCAGGCCCTGCCGGAAGAAAGTGAAAATTTGCCGGCTGGTGAAGCCCTGACCAGAGCTTTGGATTTTTTAAAAAAGGATAGTTTGCTAAGCAATCAAGAAATCCGATTGGCAGACTATAGCCATACCAATAATCAGCATCATTTTTATTTTAATTATTATTTTCGTGGGCATCCCTTGGTTTGGGGGAAAGATTTTGCTGAAAATTATCAAATGGAATATCCAATGGAGGTAGTGGTTGAGAAAGAGAAAGTGGTATTATACCAACGGATTTTGTTGCAGTCAGATTATTTGCTGCAGCAGGGTTCACGATTTAAAGTAAATTATCAGGAAGCGCTCAACCAGTTTTATCAAAAGCAGCATCGGGATAAGGTTAAATCTCTTTATCTGGGATATTTTGTTGAGCAAAATCAAATTCAATTGGGCTGGGTAGTAGAAACCGAAAAGGAGCAATTTTTGTATCCTTTGCATTCGGAGGTGGCAAGGAATGAATTGGAATAAAATTTTATCTATTTTTATCCTGCTTTTTTTGTTGATTAATGGTAGCATTTTTGCATATCGAGAAGCCAGAAATCAACGTAATTATACTTTGTCAAGCAGTCGCATCCGCCAAATGGAAAATGTAATGAAACAAAAGGGTGTGACCATGTATGCTTATTTGCCGGATTTTTACCCAAAGGCAAAGTTGGAACTAAAAACTGCTGAGTGGAAAAAAGAGGAAATTCTAACCAAAATATTTGCGGATCAATCCTACCGCTCAGAGATTACTTATCAGGGAGTGCTGGCTGATACATACCAAAACGAGCAGCAACAGTTGTCATTTTATACCGGAGAGCATAATGGAACCTTGTATTATAAGGGAAAAAATCAGCGCTATCTGCCGGAAAGCCAGACTTTGGCAGCCATGGAACATAAAGCCGTTCAATTTGTTCAGGATTTAGTAGGTGACAATCGTAAATTTGAGGTAACTCATCGACAAATCAGAGGAGATGGTTATTTGCTTGATGTGAATGGCCGCTTTGGCAATGAAGTTATTTTTAGCAGTTATTTTCAAATTCAAATTGGAACAGACGGAATTCGTGAGGCGATTGGTCGTTTTTATGAACCGGTTGATTTTGTAGGTGCTCCCCGTGAAATCTATGCTTTTGATGAAGTCATGTATTATTTCATGAATAAAATGGAAGAAAAGAAACAAAAGGAAATCATCATTAAAGATGCGGATGTCGGTTATTATATTTTAGATGGAAGTACCAGGCAGCTGACAGTGGAGTCCACGCCGGTCTACCGAATCATTTTAGAAAATAGTGAAAGCGTTTATTATATTGATGCTTACAAAAATGAATTTTTGGAGTTTGATTGATTAACCATGTTCAAAAGTTGAAGTGCATGCAGAAAATACAGAGGCCTGTAAACCGGATATTTATATTTGTTTCACCATCAAAAGGAAAGGGAGAAGCACAGTATCTGGAATTCCTTATTGCATTTCCCATTGGACCATGCTATAATTCTAATGATAAAGATATAGCATTTATTTGTCGACCGGATATTGGCGATTTAGCAGGCGATGCTCAAAATTTGAACCAATCAGTGGCAGAGGAATAAGTACGAACAAATAATATTATTTAGAGGTGAAAAGATGGAACAATTACTGATTGAGGGTGGAATACCGCTGAAAGGGCAAGTAGAAGTCAGCGGAGCAAAAAATGCAGCCCTACCGATTTTGGCTGCAGCAGCTCTGACTCAGGATGTTTGTGTGGTTGATAATGTGCCGGATATTCTGGATATCCGGATTATGATGAAAGGGATTGAAAGCCTGGGGGCAAAGATAACATATGATAATGGTCGGGTGACCATTGATGGCAGCGGAATTAAAAAACCGGTGGTTGACTCAGAATACATGCAAAAGATCAGAGGCTCTTACTATTTGCTGGGGGCTTTGTTGGGACGGTTTAAACAGGCCCAGACAATTATGCCGGGCGGATGTAATCTGGGCACCAGACCGATTGATCAGCATCTCAAAAGTTTTGAGGCTTTGGGTGCTCGTACAAAAATTGAACATGGATTTATTATTGCTAACGAAGAACAGGCGCCAATCATCGGAACTTCTATTTATTTGGACATTGCCAGTGTTGGTGCAACTATTAACACCATGATGGTGGCAGCGTTGGCGGAAGGCAAGACAGTGATTGAAAACCCGGCTAAGGAACCGCATGTGGTTGATTTGGCCAACTTTTTAAATAGTATGGGAGCAGACATTAAGGGAGCAGGCACTGATATGATCCGAATCAAGGGTGTCAGCCGTCTGCATGGCTGTGAATATTCGATTATTCCGGACCAAATTGAAGCCGGAACTTTTATGGTGGCAGCAGCTATTACCGGCGGGGATGTGGTAGTAAAAAATTTGATTCCCAAGCATATGGAAGCAATCTCAGCCAAATTAATGGAAATGAATGTGAAATTGGAAGAAACGGAAGATTCTATTCGGGTATATGTGGATGAGCCGCTGAAGCCTTGTAATTTAAAAACTCTTTACTATCCTGGACTGCCTACAGATATGCAGCCGCAAATGACGGCTCTCTTGACTCTGATCGGGGGTACCAGCATTGTGACGGAAACAGTATATATTGATCGTTTCCAATATGTCGAGGAACTTTTAAAAATGGGAGCAGATATTACCGTTGAGGGAAACACTGCCATTATTAAAGGGGTACCCCGACTTTTGGGGGCAGATGTCAAGGCTAAAGACTTACGGGCAGGTGCCGCTTTGGTATTAGCCGGTTTGGCGGCCCAAGGCACAACCGGGGTCTTTCATTTGGATTATATTGACCGTGGTTATGAAAAAATTGAAGAGAAACTGCAAAAGTTGGGAGCGGATATTAAGCGAGTATCTTTCGATAATGTCAAGAGTCAGCTAAGAGTTGTCTAACAAAACCTGTGTGAGAGGCAGCTAAGAGTTGTCTAGCACACGTTTAGTTTTTGCAGATGGTCATAGTGCCGGGAGCGAAAGCAAGCTTGCGAAGCAAGTTGCGAAAGCGGAGGCACGAAAGCGAATATATGAGCGA
>RQYD01000063.1 GCA_003858485.1 Clostridiales bacterium COT073_COT-073 | reverse complement strand
ACTCTGTTTCTATTAAAAGCCGTTGGGGTAGCAGCCCGCTACTATAGCTTGTTTGCGCCCCTCAATCTGTCGACCTGTTATAATTCTATCATTTTTCCTTTTCTTCGGCAAGGAAAATTTAAGCAAAATTCAATTCAATCCCTTACCGGTAAAGAATCTGTCGATCCCCCGGTGAATTTACACTACCGGGGGTCGACAGATTTTATTACCAACACGACTAGCACGCTTATTCTTCAAATTCAATCCTATCTTTTAATTGGTCTTCTATATCTCTTTTGCCATATATGACACGATATATTTTTACAATTTTATTTGCATCATCAGCACTATAAAAAACAAGATAATTTTCCGTCGGTAAAACTCTAAGCCCTTTCTCTTTCCATTCTTTGTAATTACATAATCTATGGCTATTTGGAAATTCATCAAGAGATTTTATGGCTTTTAGTATTCTCTGAGCTAATTTTTCAGCAATATCAGGCTCTAATAATTCACCCGAAATATATCTTACAACGCTTATCAAATCCTTTTTCGCATTTTCAGAAAAAATTATCTTATATTTCATCTCCCTAACTCTCTCTTTAACTCATTTTCAACTTCTTCAAAGCTATATGTTCTTCCGTTTTCAAAATCATTATGAGCCTTTCGTATTTCCATATTAAATTCTGCTTCTGATAAATCGGGCAAAGAAAGAGGCTTAACATTAGGTATTTTAACTTCAAAAGGTAAACCATTTTGCATTATAACCTGTCTCAAAAAAATAGAGACAGCATTTGACATTGGGATCCCAAGTTTTTCAAGCACCACTTCCGCTTGCTCCTTGATATCAGGTTCTACTCTTACATAAATATTTGATGTTCTTGCCATATATATCACTTCCTTTCGCTTTGGATTATACCATTTTTGATTTCGAACAGCAATACATTTATGCACTAATTAAAAATAGCAAAACTCTCTGGCTAATTTAATAATCTTAGTCCTATTTACCTTTTTACATTTCTATAATTTACTCTTTTTTCTATTAAAAGGATTAACTTTTCAATGTATTTTCACCCAGGCTTTGAACTTTACATTACACTCTGTTTCTATTAAAAGGATATATGCGCTTGCAATTGTTTCATTCGCTTGTCTCCTTTACATTACACTCTGTTTCTATTAAAAGATTATACCCGACGCCAGCGGCACCAACGAGCAGTACACTTTACATTACACTCTGTTTCTATTAAAAGGCGTTGAGGTAGCAATCCTTTATTATAGCTTGTTTGCTTCCTTCAATCTATCGATCTATTATAATTCTATCATTTTTCCCTTTCTTGAGCAAGGAAAATTTAAGTAAAAATCGCTTCTATCCCTTACTAACAAAGAATCTGTCGATCCGCCAGTGAATTTGCGCTACCGGGCGACGACAGATTTATATCTATATTGAATCCTTTCACACTTGTGTCAAGTATTGGATACATATTTTTTGAAATTTCAATCTGTTTTCATTTCTATTTTACTGCAATACCGGATTTTTCAAAGTAAATCTAAATCCTCTGGTATAATCAGTGGTTTATTTGAGCTACTCATTTACCCTTTGTGGCTCCCTCCACTAAAGTTTATAACAGAAAGCTCGTCACAGTCTTCAAAAACTCTGATGCTCATATTCTTTAGTTCCATTCTTCGTTCATAAGAAAATCCCGGATATTCCGGTGTTTGATACCATTTCGGCTCATATCAAACTCATCGAGAGAAACAACATACTTCGGGAAGTTGTCTCGGATATTGTCATACGCTCCGAACTCACGGACAATGGTCTCTTCTGCTGCCAAAAGATAAGTAACCTGAATATAGAGCTTTTCGCCTCGCTTATCACAAACGAAGTCAATCTCCTTGTCTCCGGTTCTACCAACTGTTACATCATATCCTCTGCGCAGCAGCTCTAAGTAGACTACATTCTCAAGGATGCGGTTGATGTCTTTTGTGTTACCGCCGAAAACTGCTTCACGGATGCCATGATCCGCAATGTAGTATTTTTCATTGGAGGCGAGAATCTGCTTACCTTGCAAGTCTTCACGTTTCACCTGATAGAACAGATAAGCATCACAGCAGTATTTGATATAGTTCAGAATTGTCTCCGGTGCGACACTGCGTTGCTCACTCTTGAGGAACTTTGCAAGAGATGTGGCGGAGAAAGTCGTGCCAACATTCACCATGACATAGGAAATGATGCGTTCCAACAGGTCAACATCTCGGATTTTGTTTCTCTTTACAATGTCCTTGAGCTGAACAGAGTTGAATAGATCATGGAGATACTGTTTAGACGGTGTATCTGCATAATGGAGGTTTCCAAGGTACGGCATACCACCAGATAAAATATATTTCTGGAAGCACTTCCGGATAGGCTCACCCGGTGCAGTAGAACGATACAGCTCCGTGAACTCTGCAAAGGAAAAAGGATAGATTACAAACTCAACATAGCGCCCACCCAAATAGGTTGCAAGCTCGCCGGACAACAACTTCGCATTCGAGCCGGTGATATAGATGTCGCAGTTGAGTGTAACACGGAAGGAATTGATACATTTCTCCCAATCCTTAACCTCCTGAATCTCATCAAAGAAGAGATAAGCCTTGCCATCAATCTTAGCAGCTCTTTTTGTGATCTCATCATGCAATACCTTCGCTGTTTGCATATGAGAATAGCTCATGTCCTCAAAATTGATAGAGATAAACTGAGACGGGCTGACACCGGACTCAGCAAGTTCCTGCTTGATAAGCTCCAACATAACCGACTTTCCGCAGCGTCGGATACCGGTCATCACTTTTATAAGCTCTGATCCGATGAATGGACGGATACGACTCATATACAATTCGCGTTTAATCATGAATATCATCGCCCCCTTTCTCGTAGCTGACTATAGCTTAGCACATTTACAAGTAAAATTCAATGTATAAACCGCAAAATTATAATCTATAACTGATAAAATCCATAATTTAAGGTTATTCAACAGTTACAACACATAAAAATAAGGAGATACGCCTATTTATGTTAGTAGTCGCTGAAAATCCGTGCGTGACTCCGTCCGTTATTTGAGTCTTTTTATGCACTAATTAAGTGGGAATAGCTCTATCGTTTTCGAACCCAAAAATACAATCAGGCTTACCGCCTTTTGCCACTATATTGTTATTAACAGATATATACCTACACAGTTAAAATCTACAACATTCTTTCACTCTGTTTCTATTAAAAGGCGTTGAGGTCGCAGCTCACTATTATAGCTTATTTACGCCCCACAATCTGACGGCCTATTGTAGTTCTATCATTTTTCCTTTTCTTAGACAAGAAAAATTTAAGTGAAATTCAATTCTATCCCTTACTAGTAAAGAATCTGTCGATCTCCAGGTAAATTCAGACTACTGGGGGCGACAGATTTTACCAGAATTTATTTGAATTAATCTATCTTTTCCCTGTATAACCCATTTCTTATTTAATCAACATTTTTTTAAAAGAAATTTGATGTTTTCTCACTTTCATCAATACCCCAAAAGCTCTTTTCCAGCCATCTTTCTTCCCGACTTTTAAAAATAATGACCGAATCTCTGTCTTTGCGAATGTGTCTTGACAACTCTTTCTCCAATTTCCGATAATTCAGCTCTGTTAAATTCCCTTCAAATACTGACTTTTGAATATGTGTCAAATACTTTTTAGCGATCTTAAACACATTGCGAGTGACCTTGGGACTTCCTTCATCTGTTGCAATATCGTAAATTAAAACCACATACATTGTCCTCTCCTTACTTTTTATACCTTCTTACCACCAAATATGGAAGCCTTCATACTCTTTCTCACCAATCAAATGCTTAATTAATTTATAACATTCAAGCCGAATTAAATATCGGTAGCTCACTTCTCTTTTCAAATCTTTATGCTTAATGGTCTGCTCCAGCCTGTTACTATACTCCTGAAGTACAATTTTCCTTGCTACCTCAGTTAAATAAACACAATTGGACCCTTCCTCAAAATGCTTTTCCGTAATCTGTTTTTTATTGATCAACGAAAAAATAAGTCGATCGACTATCAGCGGTTTAAAGATCTCCGAAATGTCCAGTGCCAAAGAAAATCGCTGGGTACTTGGTTCATGTAAAAAACTGATGGTAGGATTTAATTGTGTCTTATATATTTCAGCCAGAATTGTAGTATAAAGCAGGCTATTAATATAAGAAATCAAGGAATTTACCATATTATCCGGTGGCCGTTTCACTCTCTTTTCAAACTCAACTTCATCACGGAAAATATCTTGCCAGGCGGAATAATATTCTTTCCGAATATTTCCTTCAACTCCCATAAGCTCTTGTATACCTTTACAAGTATCCAGTTGCTCTATTAGCCGCTCGATTTTACTGACTACTTCCTTTATCTCAATTTCTCTTCGTTGATAATAGTTAAGATTTCGCAAAATATTCTTGCTGCCACTATGCAATACTTTTTTGGCTAAATTCATCCGTTTCTTCAAGTCAGTATAGTGTTCCACTTGATGTACCAAAAGATAACCACTGACATTTTTCTCAGCAGGCATAAAACTTCCTGTATAAAATCCATAATAATTAAAAAAATGTATCAGTACCTTATTTTGTGCTAAAAAATTAAGAACTTTCGTATTTAAATCCATTTCCCCAAAAAGATAGATCGCCTCCAACATCTCAATTTTCAAGTTTTTCTTTTCACCTTCACTGGAAACTATTTCTACATTGTTATCTTTTCTTTGCAATCTTCCACTTTTAAAAATATAAAAGTTTTCCCCCATAATCCCTCCTTAAATATAGCATAACTCATAGTAGGCACATTTTGAGCAAATGCCTGTTTTAACCTGCTTTGGCGGCACTTCACTCTCTAATAACTGTGTAATTTCTCGTTTTATTTCTTCTAAGTGTTTCTCATCTTCTTTGGTCAAATAGATTTCTTCTCGTCTTCTTATGGTCGGAAAATCCAAAATTCCTTTTTCGATATCAATCCCTTTCTCCCTAAGCACAGAAATATAATAGCGAATCTGCCAGCAACTGGCTTCTTCTATACTTTTGCTTTTCTTTACCTCATGAATAATTTTCCAATCTTTCAAAAAATCAATCTGTATTGTTTCATCAATTAAAATGGAACGCCTCTCCCTACTATAGCTACTTTCATCAATCAGTTTTCCTATGCCGACCAGCTCACTATTACTCTCCATAGTAATATCATGCCGATAATACCACAGTTTCCTCGGACATACAAAATAATAGTAAATCATTACCCCCGTTATTTTCATACATCACCTCTTTGTGTCGCCTTCTTGCTACTATATTGTTATTAAAAGATATATACTACATGATTAAATTCCACAACATTCTTGTTTATATTACACTCTGTTTCTATTAAAAGTTGACTTTACTTTATTCCTTGCAGGCTCTTATCGAAAGATTTACATTACACTCTGTTTCTATTAAAAGTACAGACAAAAAATTTGGCAAAAACAACATAAAAAAATTTACATTACACTCTGTTTCTATTAAAAGCCAATCATCATGAAGTTGGACACGATTCAAGAAGTATTTACATTACACTCTGTTTCTATTAAAAGGCAGTTATTCCAGCAAAAATAGCTAAAGCAAAAAGGCATTTACATTACACTCTGTTTCTATTAAAAGTGCCATTTACCGTTACCTGCTTTTGCTCAAATCCATATTTACATTACACTCTGTTTCTATTAAAAGGAAGCGGCTATTTCTTATATTAAAGGTTTAAAGACATTTACATTACACTCTGTTTCTATTAAAAGATAATTTAAAATTTTATTATTTTCATCAGTTATAAATATTTACATTACACTCTGTTTCTATTAAAAGCAAAATTATATCAGAGAAAAATACCGTCATTTATTTAACAAATTTACATTACACTCTGTTTCTATTAAAAGCCGTTGGGGTAGCAGCCCGCTACTATAGCTTGTTTGCGCCCCTCAATCTGTCGACCTGTTATAATTC
>RQYD01000062.1 GCA_003858485.1 Clostridiales bacterium COT073_COT-073 | reverse complement strand
CTCCATCGGTGAGGGGATTCCATTATCGTTTAAGTGTTTGGCAATCGAATAGGAACTGTATCCTTCCAGTTTCATGGAGAAGATTTTTCGCACCACATCTTCCACTTCTTTATCAATTACTATTTTGTGCTTATCTTCTTCATCTTTTTCATAACCGTAAGGAGCATAGCCGAAGATACATGGCTACCCGATAGGTATCCGAAATTCTTTTAGACATAACAAAACTTCCAAACTTTCATATTCTTTTTCAAGAGAAATATGATAACTTGGAGTCTTTTCAAGCACTTATTTAAGTTGTATCCCTATTTGATTCGTATTATACCATAAATTCGTAAAAAAGTCTGCCCCTTTTATCATATTTTTAATCAAGCAGCATCGCTTTTTTTTCTAAATAGGACAAAAAGCAATCCGCTAAACTTCTTCCGTTTCCTGCATAACTGCATTTGACGATAACATTTCCGACTTTCATAAAATACATGGAAAGCGGATCCATATTTTTCTTACTTTTTATATCTTCAATGTCCGGAACGAGTCTTTGATCAATCTCATCCACCGACATATTTTTGTATCTTGTTAATTCTTCTGTGTCCATAAAAAACTCCTTTCTTCATTTTAAGTTTTATGACATTGGTAGGTGTCTTGGCTGACAACATAGGAATCTCACCTCCGCCTCTTCTTTAAGACGAGCCGGCATAAACTATTGAAGTATCATTATCACTACTTATTTCAACGAACAGATTGCCACCTCTGTTTTTTATGTATTCTTATTTCTCGCTCGCTTTCTTGTTTCCTTGGTTTACCCAGTATTTATAAAACCGAAATCTTTCAGCAAAAAGGTCATGGCGTAAGTCATAATCCTCCATAAGTAGATAAAGTCCTACCTTGGTCCATTCAGTTGTCAAAGTACAAATATTCAAAAGGGATCTTTCTTTTTTTCTTCCAATTTGCCTTAACCGGCATTTTTTTCTTTAAGAAAGTAAAAGAGGTCAATTGGAATATTGAACTGTTTTCTTAATTCCTCAGGATTAAAATAAGTAATCCAACAAGAAGATAATCCTAAATCTTGGGCACATAACATCATGTGATCTGTTGCAATACTTGCATCAATATCCAACATATTATGCCCATCAAATGGTCGCACCCATGAGATCTCTTTATCAGCACAAACGACAATAACAAGGGAAGCTCCATGAGGATTACAAGCTCGTTCCAATTTTTTTAGGGAATCTTGGGTCTCTAATACCAAGAACTTACAAGGTTGTTGATTTGCCGCAGTTGGTGCAATTCTACCACTTTCTAAAATTGCATCCACTTTCTCTTTTTCTACTGTCTTTCCTTCATAATTTCTGACAGAGTGACGACTTTTAGCTAAGCCAATAAATGTGTTCATTTTTTACCTCCATTTAATTTTATATATTTTCACTATCAACCCATGATAGTTTATAAACCCATTTTAAGTTTAAGAAAACTCTAATCTTCTTTTCCCATCCTTCTAACTCCATTAAGCATTAAAATTAGCCCAATCATAATCATAGTGAAATCTACGATTGGTTCAGCCCACCAAACTGCTAAACCTCCTAATACCTTTGGCAATAACAATATCGCAGGAATAAATAAAATCAGTTGTCTAAGCATTACAATCATGCTTGCTTTTTTTCCATCTCCAATAGATTGGAAAAATGTAAGTGTCATAATCATAATTCCATACAAGATAAATGTAGAATAGAACAACTTAAAATTCACAACTCCAGCTTCAATTATTTCACTTCTAACGTTGAACAACGACAATAATTTTTCAGAGAAAAACATTGATGGTATCCAAGAAATAGCAGCAAGTATTGTTGCACCATACATAAAAATCTTCATCGTATCTTTTACTCTTTGATATTGTTTCGCTCCAAAATTAGCTCCTATAACCGGCTGTAACCCTTGACTCATTCCCCACAATGGAATAAACGAAAACATATACAATCTCATTGTTGCAGACATCAAAATTCCCCAGTTATCTCCTCCATACGCAAAGGCTTGCTTAAACAAGAATGTTTGTTGCACAGCAAATAAAATTTGCATCATCATAGCCGAACTTCCTATGCTAAACATTTCGCTATAAATAGACTTGTATTTCCTTATTTTATGGATACCTACAAAAGCACTTTTCTTTGAAAAATAGTGGAATGTCAATATTGCTTGTACGATTTGAGATATTACAGTTGCAATAGCTGCACCTTCAATCGCATATTCTCCCATGAGTTTCATAAAAATAGGATCTAAAATAATGTTTAATATAGCTCCCGCTCCCATAATCATCATAGATTTCTTTAATGCACCTTCGCCACGCATTGTCATATTTCCCGCTTGAGCAAAATTCACAAATATTGAGCCAAAGAAAACTACTCTTAAATATCTCACACCAAGTTCTTTAATATTTCCTTTAGCCCCTACCAAATCCAAAAAATGAGGTGCAAAAACTAAACCCAATATTGTGATAATTACAGAGAAAAATATTACCCAATAACAAAAATTCCCAAATATTTTATCTGTCGTTTCTTTATCGCCCTTTCCGATCGCTCTTGATAGTATTGAGGCACTTCCAACGCCAATCAATGCCGATATTCCACCATTGATTATTGTTAAAGACATAGATACACTAATGGCTGACATAGCATAATCACCAATGAGCCATCCTGCAAACACTCCATCCATAAATGGATACAATCCTATGACAATCATCCCGATTATTCCGGGAATTGCCAACTTAAATAACAATTCTTTGGGACTCTTGGTTAAAAGTTGTGTTTTCATATCTTCTTTCATCGTACTTTTCTCCTTTCCCTATATTTATTTCACAAATTCATATACTTTTCCATTGCACCTATCTATAAATTCATAATCGTGTGTGATTATAATAATTATTTTTCCTTGTTCGGTCATTTTATTAAGAAATCCAATCAAAATATCCATCTGCCTTTTACATAATCCGCTTGTCGGTTCATCGAAAATTATGATAGGCTTCCTGCTCAGCATTGACATAGCAAGTAATAATCGTTGCTTTTCACCTCCTGATAATGAATTTGGGTGCATTTCTTTTTTATCAAATAAGTTTACTGTCCTCAAAATTTCATTTTTTAATTCATCATCTTTAGTAATAGTTGAAATTTCTTGCCATACAGATTCTGTAAAAAGTTGATAATTTACATCTTGCATAACAGCAAAAATATTTTTATATCGCTTTTTTACTTTTACTCCGTTATAAAACACCTCACCTTTTCCTCTTGTTAGCCCCATCAGCAAATTGATAAAAGTGCTTTTCCCAACACCATTTTGACCAATGATGAAATTGATACCGGATTCAAAGGCAATACTGAAGTCAAAGATTTCCTTCCTTTCATATTCTTTTTTGAAATTCAAACAAGACAACGCTTTACAATCAAGATCCGAAGAATTTTTCCTTAACACTTCTACTTGTTTATATTTCCTGCTTGAAAATTTATTTTTAAAAATCGCATTAAAACTCCTTAGATTATGTTTTTCAGAAACCTGTTCAAAGAAAGCATCACAGAAATGTTCTTTTGTGTATTCTTTATAAGTTCCATTTTCTATCACACACAACTTATCAAGCATATCCTTCAGATAAAATAACCTATGCTCCACAATGATTATAATTTTCTTTCTTTTTTTCAGTTCCTCAATGGCTTTCTGTAAATGCTCTATTGCAGCCTGATCTAAAGAAGAAGAGGGTTCATCCAATAAGATAATTTCATTTTCAGAAATTCCACAAGCCGTTACTGCAATCAATTGCTTTTCTCCTCCGGATAATTCAAAAATATTTCTGTCCAATAATTCTTTTGTACCTAAAACCTCTGAATAATACCGAATTTTATCTAAAATCAAATTCTTGTCTATGTTTCTATTTTCTAACTGAAAAGCCAGTTCATCCGTTGAATTGATACAATAAAATTGTGTTTTAGGATTCTGAAACACTGTGGATATAAATTTAGATCGTTCCAATATCGTCAAGTCAAACAATGATTCTCCTTCAAATAAAATATCTCCTTCTAATTCTGCACTATTGTATTCTGGAATAATTCCATTGATCACTTTTAGCAAGGTGCTTTTTCCTGTGCCTGAATGTCCTGTAATGACAGTTACTTCACCCGGTTTGAAAATCATATTTATATTTTTCAGTATGCTTTCACCATCAAAACTCACTGTTAAATCCTTTAAACTAAGCATATTTTCCCCTTACATATAAATGGATTATCCATGCCATCATTAAGAAAAACACAAAGTCAACAAATCCCATATATGTTTCACTAATACTTGTCCTCTTTTGATTTACAGCCAACCCTTTCGTCATAGCCGATACCGTCAAATCATCTGCTGCTTTTGACAGGCACATCAATAATGGCACAAATCTATATTCAAATAGTAAAATTGGATTCTTTATTAACTTTTTAAGCGTTAATCCTCTCAAACGCATAGCTTTTTTAATCTGACTATAATCAACCCTTGCGGCATAAAAGAAGCGAACCATCACAGTCAACGGTATTGCTATTTCATCGGGACATTTCATTTTTTTCAATGAGTAAATACTCTCCCCTACATTTGATGTAAGTATGGTGTATTTTCCCATCAAAAATGCAGGAAGAATCTTTTTTATAACCATTACTATTATCAATAAAATTGCACCCACAGGATTGTAATCAAGTCTTATCAGAAATTTATCAGCAATATAAACAAACAAAAGAGTAAAAGTTCCCATAATAGCTACTCTTTTGTATTTCAAGTTGATTAAAAGCACTATCGGAATTACGGATATTAAAATGGCTTGCACGAAATACTTTGTTTGAATATTGCCTAATACCATCACATACGAAAGAACTATCGTCATAAAAAGTTTTGTACGAAAATCAAGTTTGATTATCATCCTAACTCTCCATGAAATCTTATTTTTCCATACCCGCTTTTTGGAAGTGCTTTTTTAAAAATGCCATTCCAATGCTACACCCTATATATGAACCTATAATTCCTACGATTGCCATTACAACAATAATCCAGTTCGGCATAACACTAAGCATCTTATCAATGAATTCTTGTTTGTATCCCTGCTCTAACATTTGCTTAATATACTCATTTCTTGATATGAAAATTGGTAACCAATTTCCCAATGTGCAAAGAGGAGCTATTGAAAATGCCAATCTTGCCTTATTCACATCCGTGTATTCTCCTGATTTCAAAATTATTTCAGCAATAATACCAGCAATAACAGCAGTCAATAATGCCCAAGGTCCATGTCCCATAGCAACATATACCAAGGCAATCAATAATGATTGAATAAAAATCATTCCACTTTTTTTAATCTTAGTAGAATACAACATATTTACCGGTCCTACTAAAATTCCCTGCGCGAATGGAACAAGTGGCATTAAAACCGGAACCATTGCTAAAAATGACCCAATCATCATAAATATAAATCCTAATACAGAAAACAATCCTATATTGATTAAATCTTTTACCTCTAATCGTTTGTTCATTTGAAACCTCCTAATCGTTTTAATTTTTCTTTTCGACATCAACAATGTAATTTATCATCGTTTCTTTTATATATCGTTTATGCTCCCCATAAGACTTTCTCGCACCAAGAATTTCTGAACTTAATATCAATCCATTGATATAATCCACTAAGAAACCGTCATTAAATATATCTGCTTTAATTCCAAGCTGCTTGGCAATTAAACTTAGCTCATTAGTCGTATTAAGTTTTAATTCTTGATACAATTTTTCCAAATCCTCATTATATTTTTTTGCCTGTAAAAGGAGCGTATATAATCTCATCAAATCTGTATCAGCCAGTGACTTATCAACCAAAATATCACCCATTTGCTGATATTTATCTTTTCCTCGATTATTTTCCAGATACTCATTTATCAAACTGTTTCTGTAATCATTACCATCAAGCATTAAATCTTTAAGCATTTCATTTGTACTTCCGTAATGATGATAAACACCCCCTCTACTCATACCTATCTCTGTAATGACATCTTCCATTGTTGTGCTTTGAAAACCTTTTGTTAGAAAACATTTTTTTGCTGCTTCTCTAATTTTCTTTTTTTTAATTTGTCCGACTTTTTGTTTTTCTTCTTTCAAAATAAAAACCTCATTTCTATATAATAAAAACCGACAAATATGTCGGTTTTTATTATATAACAGTTGATAGTTAGTGTCAACTAATTTTTTCAAACAATCTAAATGATTTTTTTTGACTTTTTAGCACCTATATTGTAAAATTAAACAATATCATTATAAAATGCTTAATGTTTGCTCCATAACTCACACTTTTGTAGCAAGCACAGTAAGTGTACGGACACTTACGGAAAAATTGATGGGGCTGTTGCAAAATAGCCCTTAAAAAAAAGGAAAAACTAAATTAAAAAAAGCAAAAGCACATGGTAAAGAGAATTCCAAACCATGTGCTTTTGTGATATACTCTATTTATGACATACAAT
>RQYD01000061.1 GCA_003858485.1 Clostridiales bacterium COT073_COT-073 | reverse complement strand
GACCTGCATTCATTATATCACAGGAGGTTTTTTCCTTGATGCTAAAGCTTTCTTCTCCCCCAGCATAGCTGGGGGTTTTTTGTTGCTAAAGCAGACAATCAAAAAAAGAATACCCTCATGCAAGAGTATTCTTCCTCAAAAACCACAATGGACGAACTTTACAAGATACGCAAAAACTATGGAATTTATATGGATAAGGAGATGGAGATAAGGAAATGGAGAGATGATTTCTCTATCTCCTAAATTTCTACTTTTTCAGCTATTATCTTGACAACTTCTACCGTATCAAAGAAATCAAGTTCTTTTATATATGGATTATCTTTCAAATAGACCTCCCACAATTCTTTTAAGTAGCTATCTTCCTTAATATCATTTATGATTTCATTTGCCTCTTGGATAAAAGACATACTATCTCTTTTTCCTGCCGTTGATAGAATAGCCTGTTTAAGAACACCAAAATCAATTTCCTCTTTTCTTAAACGATATAAGCTATATAAATCATAAAAATCTCTCATTCTTGTTGTAGATATATTTCTTTTTATAACACTCTCATATTTTTCTGCAAGTATCGTTTCAATAGGGTATGCAAGAACTTTAAGTCCTTCTTCCCTAAACATGCAGGGATATACATATTCTATTTCTTTTGGTGTAATTACATCTCCTGTTGTAATATCAATTTTCATTGCATTTCTTATTTTCCCAAATACGGCAATTAGATGTACTCTGAAATTTTCATAATCATCTTCTTCACGAATATGAGTAATATCAGTAACCTCAAACTGTATTCCATCACCAACTTCTATGCCCAAAATTTCTAAAATTATATTTTTAATGACATCTTCTTTTAAGGGAATTCCTTTCACAGTCGCATCCATATCCATTGTCGTTCTATTATCTATGCCAATCATTGATGAGATTAGCAATCCACCCTTAATCACAAAATTAAATTTATATTTGGAATAAGATAATCTTTCTAAAAATCTTTCAAAGAAAAACATCTGCAAAACTTCCTGTGAACTTAATCTTTTACTTTTTGCAATGTTTTTTACTTTGCCTTTCAAACTCTCTGAACTAATCATTTTATAATACCTCCATATATTTTCTTATTTCATCTTCAACTCCGAATATCCGGCTATATTTAATAAGATTTCTCATGTTTTTTCCCTTACTGTTAAAGTATCTGGTGATCGCATCTACAAATATTTGTTTGTCCATGGCATTTCTTTCGGAAACAATATCACAGATGCTTCTTTCCATATCATAGCATTTTACTTCATTTCCAAATGCTGTCTTTACGGTTATAATACCAATATCAAAGTTTTCTTTTTTTATATAATGCACCTTAATATTATTCATTCGTTTTTTTATATGACCGACATTATAGCCTTGAGGTACGCTGATATGAAAAGAATTTGGAGTTCTATCGCTAAGTCCTAACAAAAACAAGGCGGTATGAAACGAAAATACAACTTTTTCATTATTACACGATATTAGTACAAGCTCATCGTCTATATCATCTTTTTTCTTGTATACTCCATTTTTTACTCGCTCAAGTTTCCCTTTATGAACAAGTTCAGCAAGCTTATATCTCTTAATGCCGAGCTTTTCAGCTTCTTTATTTGTAATGAATCCTTTTTCTTTTAAATATTCATCCAAAATATTCATCATACATCACCTCCTACATTTACGCTTTTATTATACAATATTAAAGAGTATTTGTAAATAAAGGTTGCAAAAAAGAGCCGGTACAGTCCGAAGACCACACCGACCATCAACTTATCTTTCTGTTTCTTTTGACGATTCCTGCTTTACTTTCGGCTTTTGCTTATCTTCCGCCTGAAACTCTTTGATAGCTTCAAGTATAGATTTTTTGCCGCTTTCTTGAGGTTTTTCAGAGTGAATTAAAGTATTTAATTTCGCTTTCATTCTGTCAATATCCGCTCTAATCTGTTCGGATTGCTCCCATGAATCTGCATAAAACAAATCTTTTTTTCTTTCTTCTATCTCACTTTTCAATTTAGTAATCTCTTGACTTTTATCCTGTCCTTTCATCTGTTCTTTTGCCTTCAATATCTTTGAGGATAATATCCTTACATTGCTGTGTTCTTTACCGTTATCACCAACGGAAGTTCTGATTTGACCAAAGAGCTTCACAAAATCTCCCTGCTTAAAATCTTTGGGAAGTTCTCCTTTTTCTCCATAAGCAGAGCAATTATGATACACCTTATCTCCCTCATCATTCTTTGAAACAATGGAGAAATTCACCACCTTAAAGGCTTCTCCGTTCTTATTTTCCCTTTCAATGACATCGACCTTGCCTACAACATTTCCGACGATAGTTATAAGGTCATCTTTTTCCCCCTGAACATAGGGCAGGTCTTTTATCTGTCCCTGTTCCCTTAAATCCTCAATCATATAGTCGAATTCTTCATGCAGCAAATTTACGGTGTCATTGTCCATATAAGCGTCATAGAGCTTATCCAAAGTACTTTCATCGTTAATTCCTTTTTCTATGCTGATAACCGCTTTTACGAAGTCCTTATGGTTATCATTTACCATATCCTCCATTTTATCTCGCATTGTTTTGTAATCCATTGTTTTATCTCCTCAGCCGGATTCATCCGTGACTGCTCAGAAAGCATTCAGCCTGGCACATATGGCACATTCCGCTAACCCAGAATTTTCATCTCCAGTCGTAGCTCCAGCAAGAAAGGCTGACCGGATGTATGCTCATTGCGCGAGGCTTCGGTCACCATATGTTGCACAGGATAACCCTTTTCCTTTAAGCTCCACAAATCTTAATCCGAAGGGAGGTGATATCATGTTAAAAATTAACTATATGTCCACTTTGTTTGTAGGTATTGATGTAAGCTCAAAGTCCAATGCGGTTTTTGCCATGGATTTTGAAGAAAATACGTACATCTCTTCCTCCTTTGGCAACAATCAGCCCGGTGCCGACAAGCTTGTTGATACGATTGCTCAATGCATGCATAAGCACAAAAATCTGAATACGATCCTTCTTGTTCTTGAAGCCACTTCGGTATACAGCGTCCATATTGCGAACTTCCTTTCTACCTGCGAAGTCCTTATGCCCTATAACCCTTACGTATTCTGCGTAAATCCAAAGCAAACCGCCAACTACCGGAAGTCCTATATCGGGATGGAGAAAACCGATCCCACCGACGCTTATCGGATTGCCGACTTTGCCAGGGTCGGCCGGACGAAAAAGCTGGAACCATGGCGGGGTGGGCAGTTCATAGCCCTCAAACGACTTACCCGCCATCGTAGGCACCTTTCTGAGTGTATCACCAGAGAGAAGGCCTATATGGTTTCTAACCTGTACCTGAAGTTCAGCGAACTCCAGCTTCTTGAGGATAATGATAGGCCCTTTGCTAACATTTACGGTGCTACCTCTTCGGCTGTCCTTACGGAGTTTCTCTCTCCTCAGGAAATCATTGATGCTTCTGAGGAGGATTTACTCTGCTTCCTTGCACAAAAGAGGAAAAACCGGATATCGGACTTATCCAAAACTTCTCAATTGCTGCAAAAAGCGGCAAGAGATTCCTATCGCCTGGATAAATGCATGTACGAACCCCTCAACATTTCTCTGGCAAGCTCTTTTAACTGCATTCACGCATTTCAAAAAGAAATGAAAGGCATTGAGCAAGCCATTGCAAAATGCATGAACGGAATGAACCCGAATGCCCTAATCATCCTTCAGTCGATACCCGGAGTCGGTCCCGTATGGGCTTCCGGTATTCTATCCGAAATAGGCGATATTGCGGCGTTTCACTCTTCGGATGCTCTTGCTAAATATGCAGGCTTGTACTGGCCTAAGGGCGACTCCGGCGATTTCTCCTCCGAGGATACTAAAATGTCGAAAGCCGGAAATCCCTATCTTCGCTATTATTTAGCCGAAGCAGCAAACAGTGTCAGAAAGCACGTTCCGGAGTATGCTGAAGTTACCAAACATCAGCACAAGAGAGCACTTGCGCTTACTTCTCGTAAATTTGTACGACTCGTTTTTGGATTGCTGGCCAAAAACCAACTGTATACCGGCGAAAAATTGGACGCCGAGCTGAATACTTAGCAGAACAAACTTTCGGTTTTTGATGCACTACTGCCGAAGGTTTATTAAAGTTACCCTTTTTTTCGAAAACCATATCAAAATCTTTTTCAAATAGTTCTTGACATATTACCAGAATGCTTTTCTTTTACTTCAGCACATTGGCAAGAAGTGGGATAAGTTTTAAGCCGATAAGGACGATACCGCCTCCTGCCATCAATTGCTTTATGGCTAATTAGAGATTGTAGCTGACCTGTAAGCTGTCTGTATTTCCTATGAAATTGTAATGTATTTCTATTATTTGGGTGATTTCTCCGTCCACTACTTCCTTTTCGTGAACATAGATTTTTGAGATGAGTTCATTTAAGGTTTCTTTGTCCAGCTTCTTAATATTCTTGTGTTTCTTGATGAGTTCTATCCATTTATAGACACCATTTTCATCTACTCTACTTGTAACAACTTTTCTTTCCATTTCCTCAATTCGCTTTGTTAAAAGCTCTTGCTCATCTTGAGATTTTTCAAGTATTCTTTGGAAATTGCTCTCGCTGATTTTCTTATTTATTCAATCATCATAGAGTTTCTCAATCTTGTTACCAAGCTCTGCCACTCTTTTACTATCTTCTTCAATCTTCTTTGCGATATAGATTTGTTCTTCTTCATTTTCTGTATCTCTTGATTTTTCAAGAGCCTTTAAGACTTCCTTTTCATCTTTTAAAGCGAAGTCTGCATTCTTTCTAATATCTGCAAGTACGATTTCATAAAGAGTATCAAAGTATATCCTATGCTGAGTACACAAGTTTTTTCCGTATCTGCGATAAGTGTTACAAGTGAGTATTTTCTCTTTTTTCTTTGAGTTGTTTCTTCCAAGATTTAAGGCTTTCCCACAATCAGGGCATTTAACAAGTCCTGCGAAGATACTTTCTTCCCCTGTCTTAAAAGGTCGCTTCCTACTTTCTATCTTTTCATTTGCCATTTTATAGGTATCTTCTGAAACGATAGGTTCGTGGGTGTTTTCTACAACTATCCAATCATCTTTCGGTTTATCAGATAACCAACCGATTTTGAATTGATAGTTTGCTTTCTGACTTGCCGTGTGTCCAAGATAAACAGGGTTTTCAATTATCTCCTTGATTGTAGTACAGTCCCACCAATACTCACCGTCTTTTACGGTTTGTTCTAATTTTGTAAAGACATTTCTAAGTCCTTTTTTCCTATTCCACCAAGTAGGTGTAGGAATTTTTTCATCAAAGAGTATTCTTCTAATTGCCTGTACTCCATATCCACTGATAGCAAGGTCATAAATCTTTTCCACTATCCACGAAGTTTCTTCATCAACCATAAGAGAGTAAGTATCATCCGGATTTTTCATATATCCGAATGGTGCAAGGCAGCCTGTAAATTTACCTTGTCTTGCTCTTGTGAGGTAAGCCGATTTCATCTTTTTTGAAACATCTCTTGAATAAAACTCATTTAGTACATTTTTAAAGGGGACTATCTCATTATTGTCTTGTAAGGTATCCACTCCGTCATTGACTGCGATATATCTCACTCCGTTTTTCGGAAAGAAATTCTCAGTATAATATCCTGTTTGAAGATAGTTTCTTCCAAGTCTTGATAAGTCTTTGGTTATGACTATATCAATTTTTCTATCCTCAACATCTTTTATCAGTCTTTGAAATGAGGGGCGATTGGTATTTAAGCCTGTGTATCCGTCATCGACATAGACATCAACTATATTCCAACCTCTTGCCTTGACATAATGTTCAAGCATATCCCTTTGGTTTTGTATGCTGACACTCTCTCCTTTCTGCTCATCATCTTTAGACAGTCTGCAATAAATTGCAGTCCGATATGAAAAGTGATTTGAATTTGTTTGTATCATTTCCTATTCCTCCTTTGGATTTTTAGGAATGACACAACCCTCTCTAAGACTGTCTTTAGTATAACACATCTTCTTATTTTCATCAATATTATATTGTGTATATTCAATGTTGTTGTCTTTTTTAATCAGCTTGATAAACGCTTCTGCTCCTGTTCTTTGTGTTGTATAGTTTCGTTTTACAATATATCTTGTCTTTTCTTTTTTCATCGGTTACTCCTTTCCTTGCAATTAAAAAAGCGATTAGATTTTTACTTTTCTAATCGCTCCTACTCGTCTATTAAGTTTTGTGCTTTCTTCAGTTTTTCTTTGCTTTGTATTTTTCTTCTATCAAGTCCCGTTACCCTAAGTGGTAAACACATTTCTATTACCCTTGAATATATCCTGCCAAGCATTATATCTTCTTGCTCTTTTTCTATATCCTTAAAATTAAGGTTTGTCGTTATTATGGTTGCTCTTCCCTTTAAGTATCTTGCAGTATGTTTCTATTTAAACTAACTAATGTATTTAAAGAATTATTAAAGAAAGAAATTACATTACATCCTTTTGTAAAGTAATGGATTCATAATTTTTCAATTTACATCCAATAATATTTGCGCTTTATATTACTATTATATTTTTAAAAAAACTATCAATAATATTTAATCTTGTTCTAATCATAAAAGTATATCTTTTCTATGATCTTATTGATTCAGTTTAAAACAAACTATTCATTATATACTGCCAAATAATTTAATATATAAGTACAATGATTTTAGCAAAAA
>RQYD01000007.1 GCA_003858485.1 Clostridiales bacterium COT073_COT-073 | reverse complement strand
CACAAATGCACATGGTTTGGAATTCTCTTTACCATGTGCTTTTGCTTTTTTTAATTTAGTTTTTCATTTTTTTAAGGGCTATTTTGCAACAGCCCCTTCCTGTATTCTCTGAAATATTATTTTTTAGGGCAGGTGGTCCGAAGGCTATTTTGTGTAATAAGTGACAAAAGCATAGGAAAACACAAGTTAGGCTGCACCCTTGAGCAGAAATGCGAAGTATTTTACCGGGCATGTGGCCCGAAAGCATCTTTTCGTAGAAAAGTGCGAAAGTATGTGAGCACAAGCCCATTTTACGAAGTAAGTGGAGAAAGAGGGCATGGACCAACTCCTGGAGTTAGATAGATCCCAAAAAAGATTGTGAAGAAGTTGAATTAATAATGATCTGAGAATGGGATGAACAAAAAGATAGATGAGATCAAAATATCGTTAACCAAAAAGCAGAAAGTGTCTTTAAGAAAAAACAAAAAAATGATGATATTGATTAAATTTTAAAAAAATATTGACAAAAATAACATAAAATGTTATCATTATTACAAAAATAAAGGATAAAAGACTCAACAAAATGGTAAAGTTTGAATGGGAGCTAAAAGATGACAGAAAAGATATTTGATTTAATTTGTATCGGTCGTGCAGCTGTGGATTTAAACTCAATTGAGGTTAATTGTCCAATGGAAGAAACAAAGAGCTTTGCTAAATATGTTGGTGGCTCTCCGATTAATATTGCGGTGGGAGCAGTTACTCTGGGGTTCAAGGCCGGATTTATAGGGAAAGTTTCAGATGATCAATTAGGCAGATATGTGCTTCAATACATCAGTGAAAAAGGAATTGATGCATCTGGAATTGTGGTTGACCGGGAAGGTCATAAAATTGGCTTGACATTTACGGAAATTAAATCACCACAGGAATGTAGTATTTTAATGTACCGTAATGAAGCTTGTGACTTATATCTAAAGCCGGAAGAAATCAGGCCGGAGTATTTAATGAAAACTTCTCATTTTTTGATTTCCGGAACCGCTTTGGCGCAAAGCCCATCCAGAGAGGCGGTTTTGAAGGCGCTACAAATTGCCAAAAAACATAAAATCAAAACAATTTTTGAACTGGATTATCGTCCATATAATTGGAATTCGATGGAGACAGTGGCTGTTTATTATCAATTGGTTTCAGAGCAGTGTGAGATTGTAATCGGAACCAGAGATGAATATGACTTGATTTGGGATAATAAGGAAAAAACAGATAACCAAATAGCAAGTGAGTTAATTAAAAAAAATGCTGAGTTAGTTGTGATTAAACATGGAGCAAAAGGCTCAAAGGCATTTGACGGATCAGGGAAAGAATATATTGCTCAGGCATATAAGGTCACACCATTAAAAACATTTGGAGCAGGTGACTCTTTTGCATCAGCATTTTTATATAAATATCTTAAAGAAAAGGATGTAGAGAGTGCTTTAAAATATGGAAGTGCTTCAGCTGCTTTGGTAGTTACCAGACACAGTTGTTCGGACGCAATGCCCAAAGCAGAAGAAATAGAGGAATTTATTGACAATTATTCAAAGGAGGCGACAAAAAAAGGTTGAAAAGGCTGAAAGAGAAAACTTTGAAGCGAGCACATTCATTTTGCGGCACTTCACCATCAGAAAATTGGTTTTGCCAAGAAAAATCCGGTGTCCTTGTGGACAATCGGGGAAGTGGATTCCCAAAGGAGTGCAGTGAAAGAATTAATGTGAAGCATTTGTTTTGATGGCGGGAATATCCTGATAATTATTTACTCAACTTTCCCACGTTCCTTGGAACAGTCTTTTTTAGGCTCGTTAAATGGGTGGGAACGAAAGCAATCTTGCAAAGCAAGTTGCGAAAGTGGAACCCATGTGCCCGCTCTACAGAGCGGGATAGGGCCAAAAAAGACTGTGGGAAAGTTGAGTTATTTATTTAAGTGAGGAGGCTAAAGCATGAAGTTTGTTGGGGTAACAGCTTGTACTGCCGGAATTGCACATACTTATATTGTGGCCGAAAAGATCAGGGAAGCGGCGGTTGCAGCTGGTCATGAATGTAGAATTGAAACACAGGGAACCATTGGGGTACAGGACAAGTTAACCGAAGAAGAAATAAAAGCGGCAGATTGTGTAATTATTGCTCATGATATTGCAGTAGGAGGTATGGAGCGCTTTGCCGGAAAACGAATCGTTGATGTACCTGTGCAAACAGCAATGAAAAATCCAAAGAGTTTAATTGCAACAATTGAAAAAAAATTAAGCCAAGAATAAATCAAAGGAGGTTAAACATGAAAGCTTCGGAAATTAGAAAGCATATGCTGACTGGAATCTCGTATATGATTCCAATGGTAGTGGCGGGCGGAATTTTAGGAGCAATTGCCAAAGGCTTTGGTGGCTATTTAATTGGTGGAGCTGCGCCGGAAGCAGGAGGAACAATTTTTTCTAATTTGAATATGTTTGACTGGCAGCAATTCTGGTGGGCAATCAGTAAATTATCAGATTATGCCATGAGTTTTGCCACTGCCACATTGGCAGCCGGAATTGCCTACTCGATTGCAGACAGACCGGGAATCGTACCGGGGTTTATTTTAGGATATACAGCTAATATTGCAAAAGCCGGGTTTTTAGGCGGAATGTTAATGGCCTTTTTAGTTGGTTATTTTATTAAATGGATGACTACCTGGAAAATGCATAAAGCATTAAAAAGCTTGATGCCGGTTTTAATTATTCCTTTGTTTGCTACACTGGCGGGTGGTTTATTTTTCTTTATTGTGCTGGCCAGACCGATGTCAATTATGATGACTGCATTCCAAGGATGGATTATGTCATTAAATGCCGGATCTCAGTTTGTCATTGGAGCTACAATTGGTGCATGTATGGGATTTGATATGGGCGGACCGGTAAATAAAACAGCATCTATGGCGGCCAACGCCTTGTTTGCTGATGGCTTTGCGGCACCCGAATCAGCTAAAATTATTGGTGGTATGACACCGCCTTTAGGAATTGGCATTTCCACATTAATTGCTAAGAATAAGTTCACTGCGGCTGAAAGAGATGCCGGTTTAACCTGTATTCCAATGGGGCTTGTTTTTATTACAGAAGGTGTACTTCCATTTGCAGCAGCTGACCCGATTCGGGTGATTCCATGCTCGATGATTGGTTCAGCAGTAGCTGGTGGAATGGCAATGGCATTGGGCTGTTCAACTCCGGCGGTACATGGTGGTATTTTTATTGTACCAATTACGGAAAAGCCATTGATGTTCTTGCTGTCATTGGCAGTGGGTACTTTGGTAACGGCTGTTTTATATGCGATTTTGAGAAAACCAATAAAACAAGAAGACTTAGAGGAAGAAATCAAAGAACTGGATATTACCATCCAATAATTGTGGTTGGAAAATAACAAAAGAGGCTGTTGCAAAGAAAGAGTTTTACCAGAATATTATGATGAGAAATTGAGAATCATATTGGGAAACAATTCAAATGCAACAGCCTTGACTATCAGTAAGGAGAAAGTGATGGGAAGCCAAATAAAAACAATAATTATGTTTGTCTGTCTTATTTTAGGAATAACTTTGGTATGCATTGCCAAAATTAAATATTCTTTGGCTGCTCAAAAAAATCCGGATCTTATGGATTATGATTCGGAACAGAGAATGATACTTCGCCTTGGTTATGTTTGCATGGCGGTTGCGTTTTTTACAGCTGCAATTAATTTTAAGTAGAAAAGGGGTGGGATTATGCCGCTGCAGGATATTTTAGACAGAAATGTAATTAATTTACATGTCAAAGGTCAAAATAAGGATGAAGTATTGCGCGATATGAGCAGAATGCTATTTGAGCAGGAATATATTGAAGATATTGATTTATTTGTAAAAGACATTTATTTAAGAGAAGCAGAAGGAGCGACCGGCATTGGCAACAATGTATCCATCCCACATGGAAAGTGCAAAGCTGTAAAAAAAATCGGCATTGCAATTGGCAGATGTGAGCATGAGATTCTATGGGAAAGCTCGGTTGAAGATGATGGCTGGCAGCAAACCAGAATTATTTTTTTGTTTTGTGTTAGCGCAGATGATTATGGAAAAGAGCATTTGAAATTATTGGCTGAATTGGCTGGAAAGTTGGGGAGCAGTCAAGTTATGGCAAAGTTGCAAAAAGCTGAAAGTAAGGATGAAATCATACAGGCTTTACTAAATTGATGATGTTTGGGAAACCGGAAGTGAAGGAATTACGGGAGGACAAATATGTTGGTATCAATGAAATCAATTTTGGATGTGGCAAATAGAGATAATTACGGAGTAATGGCTGTAAATTCAATTAACATTGAAATTGTTCGGGCTGTGATTCGGGCAGCTGAAGAAATGAAATCACCAATTATTGTACAAATTGGACCAGGGCAGATGCGGGCACATGCACATCCTGAAGATATTGTGCCGGTGATTAAAAGACTGGCCAATGGAGCCGAAGTACCGGTGGCTCTTAATTTGGATCATGGTGGGGATTTAAAAGCCATTCAAACAGGATTAAAATATGGCTTTACCAATGTAATGATTGATGCGTCATCACTTAGTTTTGAGGAAAATATTGCCAGAACCAGGATGGTAGTAGATTTGGCGCATCAATGCGGTATTTCGGTTGAAGCTGAGCTGGGCCATGTTGGACAGGCGGCAGAAGGAGATTATGATAAAAATGATCTGTTGACCGATGTTTCTCAGGCGGCCGAATTTGTGAGAAGGACAGGTGTCGATTGTTTGGCAGTAGCGTTTGGGACCGCTCATGGTAGATACCCAAAGGGTTATGTTCCTAAATTGGATTTTGAGCGGCTGGCAGAAATAAAAAAAGAATTGAAAATACCATTAGTCATGCATGGCGGTTCCGGATCAGGAGAAGAAAATTTGAGAAAAGCAGTGGCAAATGGAATTAATAAAATCAATGTTTGCACAGATGTATTTCAAGTTGCAAAAGAAGCCATGCTCAATTTACTGAAAAAAAATGAAAATGCAGATTATTTGGCAATGTGTCAGGCAGCAGAACAGGCAGTGTTTGAATTTGTTAAAAACTATATTGGTATGATTGGATCGGGAAATCGATACATATTTAGTGAACAAGTGCAAGCAATTTATGAATAAGGGAAAGAGAGAGTCCAATGAGAAAGTTAAAAAACTATATTAATGGGAAATGGTTGGAAAGCCAAAGCATGGAGTATTTAGCAGTCCATGACCCTTCGACAGAAGAAATATTGGCAGAATGCCCGTTATCACAGGCGGAAGAAGTAAATCAGGCTGCAGCAGCGGCTCACAATGCATTTCTGGTTTGGAGAAAAACATCACCATTAACTCGCTCAAAGATCTTATTTCGCTTATATGCCCTATTACAAGAAAGACATGAGGAACTGGCAGAGATCATTTGCCTGGAAAACGGAAAAAGTTATACTGATGCATATGGAGAAGTGCAAAGAGGAATTGAAAATCTGGAGAATGCCTGCGCCATTGTTAATTTAATAATGGGAGATTCTTTGGCTACAGTTGCCACGGATGTGGAAGTTACTAATTATAAATACCCGGTTGGGGTAGTTGCCGCAATCACACCATTTAATTTTCCAATGATGGTTCCGTTTTGGATCTTTCCAATGGCAATTGCCTGTGGTAATACAGTGGTTTTAAAGCCATCAGAAAAGACTCCTTTATTGATTGAAAAAATAGTGGAATTAGCAGAAAAAGCAGGAGTTCCGGCAGGAGTTTTAAACATTGTGAATGGAGCCAAAGATACTGTCAATGCTATTTTAGAGGAGCCGCTGATTAAGGCCATTTCTTTTGTTGGCTCTGAACAGGTGGGCAGACATATTTATGAACAGGGATGTGCCAATTTTAAAAGAGTACAGGTTTTAGGCGGAGCCAAAAACCATACCATTATCCTAAAAGATGCGGACTTGGAGGATGCTGCCATTAAGGTCACAGCGGCCGGGTTCGGCTCGGCCGGACAAAGATGCATGGCCGGTTCAGTAGTTTTAGTAGAGGAAGAAATTGCTAAGGTTTTTTTGGATAAATTACTGGAAAAAGCCAGAAAAATTACAATTGGCAATCCTGTACAAGACCATTCCATTTATTTAGGGCCGGTCATTGATCAAGCCGCCAAAGATAGAATTTTTAAATATATTGATATTGGACAAAAAGAAGGGGCCAATTTACTTTTGGATGGCAGACAGGGAATTCCAGACAAAGGTTATTTTGTCGGACCAACTATTTTTAATGATTGTCAGCCAGGAATGAAGATTTGGCAAGATGAGATATTTGGGCCACTGATCTGCGTGATTCAGATTAAATCACTGCAAGAAGGGGTAGAAATTGCCAATAGTCATCACCTGGCTAATGGAGCCTGTCTCTTTACCAACAATGCATCAGCCGTTCGCTACTTTAGAGAAAATATTGATGCCGGAATGATCGGTATTAATTTGGGCGTGCCAGCACCAATTGCCTGGTTTGCTTTTTCCGGCTGGAAAGATTCGTTTTTTGGGGATTTACACTGTAATGGCAAAGATAGTGTGGCCTTTTTTACCAGGCGCAAGGTAGTAACTGCTCAATATAAAGAAGAAAATAAGTAATTCAATATTCCCACATTCCCTGAAAAGATTTTTTTGGCCATGTTCTGTGAAAGCATCTTTTTGCAAAAAGGCGGGAAAGCATATGTCCCAGAAGCAATTTTATGCCATAAGTGGCGAAAACGGAGAAATCCATGTGCTTGTTCCCAGGGGCGGGATAGAGAAAAAAGATTGTGGCAAAGCTTTTGTCGTTGATGATAAAGTTACCATGCGTAGTTTTGGTCAATCCTGGCAGTATTTTCATAAGTGGGACTTACCGGCACCGTTTGAACCAGGCAAGCCGTAGGTACTACCTTACATTTCCCTTACTTTTTAGCTGAGGTTTGATATTGCGAAATAAAAAAACAAAATGACAGAGCATAAAAAAAGGCTGTTGCAAAATACAGAGTTCACACAAGATATTGTGGTAAACCATAGGAACTTTTCCTTATATCTTGTATGGAACTCTCAAAGTGCAACAGCCTCTTAGATTTGGTAGAAGTCATTGCCAAACTTCATCATGGGAATAGATTTCGCCGTTAATTCTTTCTTTCTCAGCTTGGATTATAGAATTGATTTCATCTTCATAAGGTTTATCAGTAGGCATGAATTTTACTAGTAGATTAAATAATAAATCAAGTTCTTTTTCATCAACGATGTCAATCATATTATGTAATTGTTCTCTACTCATCTTTGACCTCCTCAATTTTGTAAGTTTTGATAGGCGCTTCCACGAGGCAGAATATCTGCTATATAGATGCCTTCGGGAATTATTTGATACAAAACACGATAATTGCCAACTCGCAAGCGATACATATTTGAAAATCCAATTAGAAGTTTAATATCACCATTTGGAATATTTTCAATCCCCGATTTGATTTTTCTTTTATAGGGTTCAGGTATTTTTTTGATGCTTTTGAAAGCTTGTTTTGAGTAATAAATTTCCATACTTTAGACCTTATGTGCATGAAATCATTAGTGGTTACACTAGTATCTTATCATTATTATTTGGATAAATCAAGTAAGTCATTTTCTTTCGCCGACCTTATATTTTCCCTTACTTTTTAGCCGATGTCTATTCAAGAGTTCAAAAATTGACAAAATCTAAGGTGGAGCAGGCATTGACAGATTCGGGAATGCATGTTAAATTATTGACATAAAGGATGCCTGACTTTGGTACCAGACATTAAAAAGTAGTGTAAACTCGTTGAAAAGGACTGCCGGAAAGCAGTCCTTAACTAATTTTATTACCCAAAAATTCTGGTGTTAACTACCAAAGACGGGTTTATACGCTCAGAGATCAGTGCAAGGGCTTTTTATATGGTTTTATCAGCGCTTTTTTGATTGAAAAGGACTATTTTCAGAAGAATGAAAGAGTGATATAATAATTGTAAGACAAATATAGAAATAATAATGGAAAATCATAAAATTTTGCTGTTTTTAATTGATACTAAAAATCGGATCAAAGTGTCAGCAATGGGAATGGTGCAAATAGCAAAGGTATTTCAAATGTTTGCAGAATTGAAATGATATTAAACGGGATATTTGAGCATAACAGTATAAGAAAAATATGGGAACATAAAAGCCGTAAAGTGAAAGTTTAAATAGTCAGGGGGTGAAACCATGAAATCCTTAGCTAATTGGCGGCCATTGATGATAATTGTGACAATTGCCTTTCTGTTTGGCTTACTTGTGTTTTCAGGGGAATTTCCGGCAGAAGATCCTAAAATACGGGCTGCCCGTCAGGAAATGCTGCTGGCAATTGAGAATTATTTGGCAAGTCAGGATGAATTTAAGCTGGATAAAACAGCCGCACCGGATGAATATTACCTAAATAGTAGAGACAGTATTTATCTGGTGTATGAGATTATAAAAAATGGGAAAATTAGGAGTTTACAGGCAGTTAGCAAAGTGATGGAGGAGGATAGTGAAAAGGAAAAATTTAGTATCAATCAGGTGCTTCATAGTGGGAAATATTCGTCTAGAAGTATAGCTTTACATTTACCTTGTTTGAAGCAGACTATTCACTACTACTATAAACCGGAGGAATGTCTTAATTATTATGATAAGGATATTTATTTGGCAATTGCACCCAAAGATAAGGGGAAACTGCTTCAGCTGATCAGTGATCTGGACAGGCATAGCTTTGGCTATCGCCAGGATCTGCTGGAAGCGATTGAGCAGTTTATGAGTGTGCCGCAGCCACTGACAGGAGATAAAAAGGAAGACTGGATATATGTTTTTAATACATATGATAGCATTATGACTATGTATCATGCCATTAAAAACAGTCAGCCGGTTGATCGCAGAGTTTTTAATGGTCTTAGTATGTCCTGTAAACCTTTGAAATCAGTTGCCATTCGCATTCCTTGCCAGGAAGAGGCTTTTGCCTGGTATGCATGGGTATTTCGAAATCGTGAAAACTATGTAATTTTACATAGTTACAGGCAATCAACAGATTTTCTTTTAACTGGGGAAGATCAGGAAAAAATCAGGGCCATTATGCAGGGGATTGATAAAAAACAAAGCACTGTCAGTCAAAGTCCCGGCAAAAATTCATTGACTGAACAGGATCAGGAAACAAAAGAAGGGCAGAAAGCTAAAGAAGCAGTTAGTCAGGTGAATAACAATACCAAAGAAAATGAATTTTTGGAGATCAAAACCGAAAAATTTACCCTGAAATTGAAAGGTCCCGGTCAGATTATTGACAATAAAATAGTTAAAAATATTTCCGGCAGTGCCTTGCAGATAGCAGAACCGGTCGATACAGAGAAAGTGGAGGAATGCTTAGTTGAGGTCATTCCATCAGAAAAAATCAGGATTGATCCACAAACAGGGGAGGAGATAAAAATCCAATATTAGCTCTCCATTTCCTCCAATTCTTCATAATATGCCAGTAGTTTTTCTTCCAGCTTCTCTTTGGCGGCTGAAATTTCATAGGCTTTTTCATAGTCAGTGAAAACTTCTTCACTGGTTAAAAGCAGCTCTAATTCCGAAATTTTTTGCTCAGTTTGATCAATCAGTTCTTCCAGCTTTTTTTGCTGATTGGCCCGTCTTTGTGTGCGGGCTTTTTGCTCTTTTTCCAGCAGCCAGTCCCTTTTGGTATGGCTGATATTGGTGTCTGACAGCTCAATTCGATTGGATGGTGCCAAATCCAAAAAACTCATGGGCTTACTGCTGTCACCGGCAGTATTGATAATTCGTGCCCCGCCGGCAATACCGGTGTTATTGATGGACAATCCCTTAAGTTGAGCTTTTTTTTCAATAAAGTCATCATAATTTCCTAAATACTGAGTTAAGCCGTAGTTTTCCAGTTCTACCACCTTGGTGGCGATTTGATTAATAAAATAGCGGTCATGCGAAATAAAAAAAATCGTGCCGGTATAATGAGTCAGGGCATTTTCCAGGATTTCACGGCTGGTTAGGTCCAGATGGTTGGTCGGCTCATCCAGCAGCAGAAAATTACCTTCCGTCAGCATCATTTTGGCCAGGGAAAGTCGTCCTTTTTCGCCACCGGATAAAGTGCTGATCTTTTTAAAGACATCATCGCCAGTAAATAAAAAGGCAGCCAAGAGATTACGAATTTCGGTATTGGTCATAGTCGGCATCTGGTCAGAAATTTCGTCAAATAAAGTGTTATTCATATTTAAATTACTATGCTCCTGGTCATAATAGCTGATCAACACATTTTTGCCCAGACGAACATGACCGCTGTCAGCTGCGATCTCATTTTGCAGAATGCGGAACAGGGTGGTTTTGCCGCTGCCATTTTCACCAATCAAAGCAATGCGGTCGCCTTTAAACATTTGCAAATTGAGATTTTGAAATAAAGTTAAATCACCAAAGGACTTGCTTAAGTTCTCCAAATCCAGGACATCATTGCCGGATTCTTTTTTGGGAGAAAGGCTCAGGTGCATGGCATTATTTTCTGCCAGCGGCTTTTCCAGGCGTTCTATCTTATTTAGCAGCTTTTCCCGGCTTTCGGCTCGTTTGACAAATTTTTCCCGGTTTCTGGCACGTAAGGTATCAATGATATTTTGCTGGCGGTCGATCTCCTTTTGTTGATTGAGATAGGCTTTTTCCGCAATTTTCTGGCGAATTTCCCTTTGCTTTAAGTAAAAGGAATAGTTGCCCTCATAAAAATCCAGCTTACCAAAAGACAGCTCAAAGACCCGATTAACGACTTTATCTAAAAAATAGCGGTCATGGCTGATAATAAAAAGGGCACCCTGGTATTCTGCTAAAAAGCCTTCCAGCCAGGAAATCGCTTGTAAGTCAAGATGGTTAGTTGGTTCATCCAGCAGCAGCAGATCCGGTTTTTGGAGGAGTAATTTAGCCAGGGCGAGCCTGGTTTTTTGACCGCCGGATAAAGTAGAGACCGGCTGGTGAAAACGACTTTCTTCAAAGCCTAAGCCTTGCAGAATGCCCAGCACAAAACTTTTATAACTATATCCGTTTAAGCGCTCAAAGCGGTGATGCAGCTGATCATACTCATGGATCAGTGCTAATTGCCGTTCTTCACTGTTATCGGGAGCGGCCATCTGCACCGATAAACTCTCCAACTTTTTTTCCAGAGAAACAATTTCTTCATCCGAGGAATAAAGCTCATCATATAGATTTTTTTCTGATTCAAATTCGGCATTTTGAGCCAAATAGCCAAGACACATATCAGTTTTTTTAAAAATTTGTCCGCCAGCCGATAATTCATCCGTTAAAATCTTGAATAAAGTTGTTTTTCCGGCACCATTGCTGCCGATAAGGGCAATTTTTTCATTTTCATTGATATGAAAAGAAATGTCCCGGAGAATATTTTCTTCAATATAGGCAAAGGACAGATCTTTAACAGACAGTAACATAGCGGTTTCCTTTCTCTATAAAATAATGGAATAACAAATATCGGTTTATTTTATCATTATTTTGGCAGAAAGTCAAAGTTTGTAAGCGTTTTTATAGTGCGTATTGATTATGGGTTAATTATGCTTAATTCCCAGGTTAACTCTTAAAGTAAATTTTGTTTGTAAAGCCTGACGGAATCCGGTCCTTGTCCCTTGATATCAGATATATCCGGCGTTCCTCTGGCAATCGGCTGTGCAAATTGTCAGCATTTCTTCCGCTTTCGCCACATACTGCCTAAGATGGCTATCACAGCATATGCCAAAAAAGACTATTTCAGAGAACGTGGGAAAGTTGAGTAATTAAAAGAAAGATTTGAAAAAATAATAAAAGAAATAATAAAAGAGAATTGACCACATCCCCTTGAACAGATATAATTAAAAATAAGATAAAACTGGAAAGTGAAATAACTGATAGATGCTCTGAAAGCAATATGGTACAATAAGTGGTCAAAGGGAAATTGGTACGGTGGTGGGGCATTTGTGCTATAGTGAGGAATAGCCGGTATTAAGGTGAAAAGGAGGAAATTATGGAGAAAATGTTGACAGCAGCAATTGCCGGTTTGGGAAATCGGGGGCTGGATACTTATGCAGCGGAAATGGCCAAATATCCAGGAGAAGTAAAAATTGTGGCAGTGGCTGATTTAAAACCGGAAAAAGTGGATAAAGCCAGGAAATTATTTGGTATCAGGCAGGAAAATTGCTTTGGTTCAGCTGAAGAAATGTTGGAGCAGGATAAGCTGGCAGATTTTATGATCATTGCCACACCCGACAGACTTCATATTCCACAGGCAATGTCGGCTTTGCAAAAGGGATATGATTTATTACTGGAAAAGCCGATTTCCTCAGATGCCGGGGCATGTAAGCAAATTGCGGTGTTGGCTGAAAAACTTGACCGTAAGGTAGTTGTATGTCATGTTCTTCGCTATACACCTTTTTATAAGACCTTAAAACAAATGATCGAACAAGGAAAAATAGGTGAAGTTGTCAGTATTATGGCAATTGAAAATGTCGGCTACTATCATCATGCCCATAGTTTTGTCCGGGGCAATTGGAGAAATAGCCGGGAGAGCAGTCCAATGATACTGCAAAAATGCTGTCATGATACCGACATTCTAACATGGCTGGCGGGGGGGACAGCTAAGACAACCTCATCCTTTGGCTCAACCTATTTATTTAAGTCAGAAAAAGCACCGCAAAATCAGGTCAAGCGCTGTCTGGATGGTTGCCCGGTTAAGGAGCAATGCGTGTTTGATGCTGAAAAAATTTATATTACAAATGATCGGACGGGCGTGGCTAAAGGAAATACCGGCTGGCCCAATACAGTGTTGACATTAACACCAACAGTTGAATCGGTCTATCAGGCCCTAAAGGAAGGGCCATATGGCAGATGCGTGTATTATTGTGATAATGATGTGGTCGATCATCAAATTGTCAATATTAATATGGAAAATGGTGCCACCATCAGCCTGACCATGTCAGGTCTGACCGGTGAGTTTGCCAGATATCTTAAAATCATGGGGACGGCCGGTGAATTAATTGGAGATATGGCTACGAATTTGATCTCTTACTGGCCATTTGGCAGTGAAAGGCAAGTGATCAACGTGGCCGAACTGGCCGATAATTTTGAAGGCCATGGTGGCGGTGATGCCGGATTGATCCGTGAATTTCTGGATTATATGCAGGGCAAAGAGGTATCTGCCGCCATTACTTCACTAGAGGTGTCAACTGACAGCCATTATATTGCCCTGGCGGCTGAAGAATCCAGATTAGCTGAGGGCAAAGCAGTTTCGATCGATAGTTATCGCTAAAAACTTTATACCTTGCGGATCGGAAAGCGCTTGACAGATAATAACAAAACCCATATTATGAAAATAACTGCGTAGCGGCAATAGTTTTAGCAGGAAATAACCGGATTAAGAAAAAAATAAACGGACAGATATGATTATATTAAGGAGAAATTATGATTTATCAGTTGAAAAATGAGGATTTAGAAGTAAGTGTCAATTCATTGGGAGCAGAACTTTGGTCGATTAAAGATTTAAATGGCAAAGAATATTTATGGCAGGGTGATGAAAATACCTGGAAAAATCGTGCCACCAATTTATTTCCATTTTGTGGCCGGATGACCAATGGAATTTATACTTATCAAGGGCAGGAATATGAAATGATGATTCATGGTTTTGCCAAGGAAACAGAATTTTCCCTGCTTAACCGGGAAGATACCAAGCTGGTGTTAATGATGGAGGACAGTACTTCTACTTATGAAAAATATCCCTTTCATTTTCGTTTTTCCGTTCAATATGAATTAGTGGGCAAGATTCTAAAGCAGACTTATCTTGTGGAAAATAAGGATCATAAGACCATGTATTTTGCAGTTGGCGGTCATCCCGGTTTTCAGGTGCCGATTGAACAGGGCTTGACTTTTGAAGATTATGAAATTGCTTTTGAAAAAAAATCGATTCCCCAGATTCTCTTATCCACCGATTATTTTATGACCGAAGAGCATATTGACTGTCCAGCCATTGAAGATGGTAAAATGTCTCTGCGCCACGATTTATTTGACCATGATGCTATTATTTTAACTAAGATGGGCAAAGAAGTAATAATTCAAAGTGCTAAAGGGCAGACAAAAATTCGGGTGGCCTTTCCGGATATGGCCTTTTTGGCTATTTGGCAGCGTCCGCAGTCGCAGGCTGCCTTTGTGTGCATTGAGCCATGGTCATCGTTGCCGGCCAGACAAAGCGTGATTGAAGATTTAGAGAAAAAGTCAGATCTAAAAGCATTGGCTGCCGGACAAAGCTATAGCAATCATTGGGAAATTGAAATTGTTAAATAATCCATTTAGTAGAATAAGTTCCATAATCCTCTGGTCATTGATTATTCATTGCCGGAGGATTACAGATATTTAAAAAGCATCCCGGGCCGTGATACCACTTAAAAAGATTAATATAAATTGACTTAATCACTAATCTGTATTATAATAAATTATGACACAATTGATTTCAGAATTATATATTAGGGTAATCCTAGGAGTTTGGCTTTATGAAAAAAGAGGAACAAACTTTTATCAGGCAAGTGATATGATCGTCAGAGGAGAAGAATATCATTTTGGGTAATATATAAGATTGAAATCGTTTTTTTTGCACTTTTTAATAAGGAGGCGTCTCATGAGGAGGAAGTACATTGCAATGATGATGGCATTGATCATGATTTTTTCAGTGCCGGGTTTTGTTTTTGCAGCAGATAAAGATGCTGTCAAAGATCTGCAGGAATTAAACCTGCTGGACAAAGAAGGAAATACCGAAGAAAAGCTGAATGCAGAATTGTCAAGAGCCGAAGGATTGACCATGGTCTTAAAAGCAATTGGTTATTCTCAAGCGGAAGCCAGCAAAGAAGAAAATGTGAAATTAAACACCTTTACTGATGTGCCGGAGTGGTTTAAAGGTTATGCTGGACTGGCCAAGGATTTAAAAATCACAACCGGAAAAACCGATGAAGTATTTGATCCGGAAGCTAAATTAAGCAAACATGATTTTCTTACCTTCCTGCTGCGGGCTTTAAAGCATAACAGCAAGAAAGCATGGGAAAATGCGGATGCACTGGCTAAAGAATTTGGTTTAGTAGCAGCTGATACGGATATTGAAACACCGATCACCAAAAGAGAAGCGGCAGCCGTCGTACTTAATGCTTTAAATGCACCGATGCAGGCAGGTGTTGCCAATCAAACCTTAGGCCAATTTTTAGTATATCGGGAAGTGATTTCTAAAGAAAAAGCCAAAGAACTGGGCTTAAAAGAATTGGCACAGCCGGAGAATAAAGTCGATATCCTTTATTTCAATGACTTCCATGGTAATCTTAGAGAAGAAGTTACTGATAAAAAGAGAAATATCGGAATGAGCAAATTAGTTGGCTTTGTTAATGAATATGTGGCTCAAAATCCAAATAGCTTTGTATTATCCGGTGGCGATAATTATCAGGGAACGGCTGAATCAAACTTAACTTACGGCAAACCGGTGACCGCCATGATGAAAGGGATGAATGTCCTGGCATCAGCGGTGGGTAACCATGAATTTGACTGGGGCTGGGAAAGAATCGGCAAATGGGCAGAAGATGGAAACTTTACCTATTTAGCAGCTAATATTTGGGATGTTAAAGCAGATAAATTGGCCAGCTGGGTAAAACCATATATGTTTGTGGAAAAAGGTGGAATCAAGATTGCTTTAATTGGTTTGGCACATCCAGATACCCCAACTTTAACCAACAGAAGCACCACCGAAGGTTATAAATTCTTAGATCCGATCAAAACTGCGCAGGAATGGGTTGATTATTTGCAAGCCGGCAAGGCCAAAGAAGGCAAACCGGATGTAATTATTGCCTTAACTCATATTGACTCAGATCAAGATAAAAAGACAAATGAAATTAGTGGCCCGGCTACGGAATTAGCCAATAAAGTAAAGGGTCTTGATGGTATTTTATCTGCCCACAGCCATCGTCCGGTATCCGGAAAAGTAAATGGTGTGGAAATTATGCAGGCATACTATGCCGGCAGAACTGTTGGTATTATGACAGTTGAAAAGAAAGATGGCAAATTTGTACTCAGCTCCAAGTTAAATCAAGGTTCTGATATTAAAGATGTGATCTTAAAAGACAATGAAACTGAAAAATTCTATTCGGCACTGGACAAAGAATTAAAACCAATTTTAGGTGAAGTAATTGGTAAGGCAACCGAAGAATTTACTCATGACCGCAGTGTCAAAGGTAATATTACTACATTGGGACAATGGGTATGTGAAGTTTCAGCTGCTAAATACGATGCGCAAATCTCCATTCAAAATGGTGGTGGCTTACGCCGGACATTAGAAAAAGGCGATATCACTATGGGCGATATGTATGAGATTATGCCATTTGACAATTACTTTGTAGTTATGGATTTACCGGGTGAAGACCTGAAGAAGGCAATTGACCATGGTATTATCAATCCTAAGATCACCGATGGCTCATTCAGCGGTTTATTGGTCGAATATGATTCAACCAAGGAATTTGAAAATCGGATTACCAAGATCACCTTATCAGACGGCACACCGCTGGATATGAAGAAAACCTATCGGGTAGTAATCAATGACTTTATTTTCAACAATGGTGATGAGTATGACTTTAAAAACGCCACCAATGTTAATGAGACCTATATTCCAATCAGAGATTTCCTGGTTGAAGTGATCAAAGAGCAAAAGGAAATTACTCCAAAATCAATTGATGGTATTTTAAAAGATATTAATAAAACCTCTTTGGTTTTAGATCCGGCAGCTTAAAAGCAAGAAATAAGGTCAATAAAAAATAAACAAAGGAGAGGAAGATTGTTAGCGATCTTCCTCTCCTTTATAAGAGGAGATAAGTTTGAAAGAGAGTAAAAAACGAATATACTGCTATATTTACATTTGTCTGTTGGTACTTGGATTTTCCCTGCCAGCCCAGGCGATTAATGATGACAGTGAAATGAGAGAAGTTTATCAAAAACAAATGGAAGGCAGAGATTATGATGTCGCCAAAGCCATTATTAAAACCATTGAATTTGATGATACCCGGGAAGTACGGGCCGATGTTCCGATGGAAGCGGATATCCGGTATCAGCATTTGCAAATTGAGATTTTGACTGGAAAACATAAGGGAGAAGTTCTGACCATCAGGCATACCATTGAAATGATTATGCCGGGAAATTATATATTTAAAGAAAAGGATAAGGTTTTAATTCGAATTACCGAAAATGCCGAGGGTCAGATTGATACTTTGAAAATTGAAGAACGAGTTCGTGATTATGCCAATTATTTGATCATAGGCTTATTTGTCTTAATCATACTCCTGATCGGACAGAAGCAAGGCATGAAAGCGCTGGCATCTTTAATCGCTACCATTGTTTTGATCTTTTTTGTATATATTCCGGGAACTTTAAAAGGGTTTCCGCCAATTTTATTATCGATTTTAATTTCGATTGTGGCCATTGCCCTAACTTTATTTATTATCAGTGGCCGGCATAAAAAAACCTGGGTAGCAGTTATGGGAACAGCCAGCGGGGTGGTAATTGCCGGTATTTTGGCCATTATTTTTGGAGAAATAGGACAAGTGACCGGGCTGGGATCTGAAACATCAATCAGTTTGGCGTATATTCCTCAGTTTCGCTGGTTGAACTATAAGGGCATTTTATTTGGAACCATTATTATCGGTTCAATTGGGGCAATTATGGATGTGGCGCTGTCGATTGCCTCATCAATGTGGGAAATTTGGGAGATCAATCCGCAACTACCGGCTAAAAAATTAATTCAATCCGGCATGACCATTGGCCGGGATATTATGGGCTCCATGTCCAATACTTTGATTTTGGCTTATGTCGGTACCTCTATTCATTTGATCATTTTATTTATGGTTTATAATATTACTTTTACAGAGATCATGAATTATGACTCAGTTTCTTCTGAAATTTTAAGAGCAATGGCCGGCAGCATTGGCTTGATGTTTACCATTCCGGCAACAGTTTGGATTTCAGCACTTGTGTATTTAAAGCAAAAACCGAAAAGTCAAAAGCAATAGAAGGGTTGTGCTTTTTTGGAATCACTTGCGCCAGAGCCGGCGCTGAAATTTTAAAAACCATGGCCGGCCATAAGTGGAGGATTTTTTATAAGTCAGTGGTTTTGACCCGGCCGGAAGATAATAAGGGTAAAGATATATTTATGAAAGCAGAATATAAGTCCAAAATCGATAGAAATTGTTAAGAAGGATACAATGATTTCCGAAATAAAGGAAAGGAAATAGATTTAGTGGAGAGAAAGAATAAAGAAAACAGAAATGGAGATTTTAATGAAAAAAATACAGGATTTTTTCGATTATATGAGTAAGGCAACAGTTGCTGTGTGCACAGTGGAAGAAACCAAAAACCGATTAAATAAAGCCGGTTTTGCTGAATTGGTGATCACCGATGACTGGAGTATTAAGCCGGGGCAAGGCTATTATACCCAAACATCACCATCGATGCTGATGGCTTTTAAAACAGCTAAAAAAGTTAAGCATTATGATCAATGTAAAATTATCGGAGCCCATACTGATAATCCCGGATTGAAAATTAAGCCGGCACCGGAGGTGTGTTCGGATGGTTATCGCCGCTTAAATATTGAAGTTTATGGTGGCCCGATTTTTAACACCTGGTTTGATCGGCCGCTTGGCATTGCCGGTACTGTGGCATTGCGCAGCCAGGAAGTGCTAAAGCCGGAAATTCGGATTTTAGATTTTGCCAGACCACTTATTACTATTCCTAATTTGGCCATTCATATGAATCGTGAGGTCAATAAAGGGGTGGAAATCAAGGCTCAAAAAGAGATGATGCCGTTGATTACCACTTTTGGCGAAAAAATGGAAAAAGAGAATTATTTATTAAATTTAATTGCCAAAGAATTAAATGTTTCCGCCAAAGAGATATTGGACTTTGATTTATTTGTCTATTGTTTGGAAAGAGGGCAATTGGTGGGGGCAGAGGAGGAATTCATTTCCTGCCCGCGAATTGATGATACATCAATGGTTTATGCTGCCATGGAAGCACTGGTTGCAGCCACTCCCAAAACCGGAATCAATATTGGCTTATTTGTTGACCATGAAGAAATTGGCAGCCTCAGTCGCCAAGGTGCAGATTCAATGAATTTAAATATGCTGTTGGAAAAAATTCGGCGTGGTTTAAAAATTGAAGAAATGGCCTGGAATAATAGTCTGCTGAATTCATTCTTTCTTTCTGCTGACGGAGCACATGCATGTCATCCGGCTTATCCGGAGAAATGCGATCCGACGAACCGGCCAAAAATGAATCAGGGAATTGTAATTAAACAGAGCGGTAATAAAGCTTATGCTTCTGAAGCTCTTAGTGTAGCAGCTTTGCAGCAGGTTTGTGATTTAGCCAAAGTTCCATATCAAAAATTTGTCAATCATGCAGATGTGCCTGGTGGAAAGACAATTGGTTCTTTGATCAGCCGTTATTTGCCGATACCGATTGTCGATACAGGACTGGCCATGCTGGCCATGCATTCTGCCAGAGAACTGGCCGGCCGGCAGGATATGGAAGACATGGTTAAGATGATGACAGTGTTTTACAGCTTGTAAATATTTTATTTCTATAAAAGACTTGAATACCATAGGGAAATAACATATAATAAAAAATAATAATACATTTAAATTTTAGGGTAGTGCTATTTGCAATGGAATAATCTGTTACCCCTTAAAGGAGTGAAAATATGGCATATAAAATTGTGGCAGACAGTAGTTGTGATATTACTGATAAAATGAAAGCAGAAATGAAAATCACTTTGGTTCCCTTGACTTTAGAAGTAGATGGTGAATTTTTTGTGGATGATGAAACCATGAATGTGGAAGCCTTTTTGCAAAGACAATCTACTTCAAAGAGTATTTCAAAATCAGCCTGTCCATCGCCGGAAGCCTATATGAAATCATTTCAGGGAGAAGAAGAGATATTTTGCATTACTTTATCTTCTAAATTAAGTGGCAGTTATGCTTCGGCAGTATTGGCAAGAGATTTGTATTTAGAAGAAAATCCTTTTAAAAATATTCATATTTTTGACAGTAAAAGTGCTTCGGCCGGACAAGTGGCCATTGCTTTGAAAATTTATGAATTAATAAAAGCGGAACGGAGTTTTAAAGAAATAGTTGAAACAGTGGAGCAGTATATTGATGAAATGAACACCGTTTTTGTTCTGCAAAAACTTGATAATTTAGAAAAATCCGGTAGACTTAGTCTGCTGCAAAGTAAAATTGCCAGTGTTCTGAATATCAATTTAATTTTAGGGGCCAATGACGGAGAAATTGAGCTATTGCAAAAGGCAAGAGGAGTCAAGAAAGCCATTGATAAAATGGTGGCGATGATGGCTGATTTGGGCGGAAATGTCAGCGACAAACGTTTGGTCGTTGCCCACTGCCAGGCAGCTGAATATGCAAAATTAGTGGTTGACAAAGCCAGAGAGCAATATGATTTTCGGGATATTGTGGTGGTTGCCACCAGAGGATTAAGCTCTAATTATGCCAATGCCGGAGGATTAATTTTGGCATATTAAAATATTGGATCAACCAAGCAACTTCAGACATCAGTAGAAAATAACAATGATTTTGACATAGCGAATGGCATAAAAGCCTTGCTTATTTAAACAATATTCTTTTAAATAGGCGGGCTTTTATTATGAATGTGAAGCGCGCAAGGAAAATGAATGCGACGACGAAGTCGGCATATTCATTTTACGGCGCTTCACCGTCAGACAGATAGCACCGAAGGTGCGGCTGACACGAAGTGGCAGCGTCTGACGGTTGATAGTACACAATAACTTTTAGTGTGAAGCGCGCAAGTAATTGGTTTTGCTTGCAAAACCAATGTCCACGTGGACAATCCGCGTAGCGGATTGTCAGAGGACCACCCCGAAAGCAATCTTACGGAGTAAGTTGCGAAAGGGGAAAATGAATGCGACGACGAAGTCGGCATATTCATTTTACAGCGATTCACCGTCAGACAAGCGGTTTTGCGTAGCAAAAGCCGATGTCCTTGTAGATAATTCGCAAAGAGGATTATCAGAGGATCACGGCGAAAGAGTTCAGGCGAAACATTCGGTTTGACGGTTGGCAATGCCTGATAACTATACATTGAGGTGAAATATGGATAAATACATGGAACTTAACAAAGAGCAAAGAGAAGCAGTATTTCATACAGATGGCCCGCTTTTGCTGTTGGCAGGTGCCGGTTCAGGCAAGACAAAGGTATTGACACATCGGATTGCCTATTTGATTGAAGAAAAAGGAGTCAGACCCTGGAATATTATGGCTATTACTTTTACGAATAAAGCCGCCAAAGAAATGCGTGAGAGAATTGATCGCTTGATTGGCGAAGGGGCTAAAGATATTTGGGTCAGTACTTTTCATAGCAGTTGTGTTCGGATTTTACGCCGCTATGCGGATGCAGTTGGGTTTGACAGAACCTTTAGTATCTATGATACCGATGATACCAAAAAGTTAATTAAAGATATCTTAAAAGAAATGAATATTGACAGTAAAATGTTGTCAGAGTCATTTTGTGCCAATTTGATCAGTTCTGCTAAAAACCAGAAAATGACTCCGCCGGAAATGGCTAAAGAAGTCAGGGGAGATTTTCGCCGGGAAATGGCAGTCAGGGTCTATGAAAATTATCAGAAAAAACTCCATGAAAATAATGCCATGGATTTTGATGACCTACTGATGATAACAGTTGAGCTGTTTCAGGCAAATCCGGATATTTTGGAAATTTATCAGGAGAAATTCCGCTATATCATGGTCGATGAATATCAGGATACCAATGGCGTCCAATTTGAACTGGTGAGCTTATTGGCCGGAAAATATAAGAATTTATGTGTGGTCGGTGATGATGATCAGTCGATTTACGCTTTTCGGGGAGCTGATATCAGAAATATTTTAAATTTTGAGGAAGTTTACCCTCAGGCTAAGGTTATTCGATTGGAGCAAAACTATCGTTCGACTAAAAATATTCTGGCGGCGGCCAATTCAGTGATTGCCAATAATCAAAGCCGTAAAGCTAAAGCTTTGTGGACAGAAAATACCATGGGCAATAAATTAAAGTATAAGAGGGCGGCCAATGAAAAAGAAGAAGCCAGATTTGTAACTGCGGAAATTGAAAAGGGCAAAAAAGCTGGAAAAGAATATAGTGATTTTGCGGTGCTTTACCGGACTAATGCGCAGTCCAGAAGTGTTGAGGAGGCATTGGTCAAGGCCAATATTCCCTATACCTTGATCGGCGGTGTGGCCTTTTATCAGAGAAAAGAAATTAAGGATATGATTGCTTATTTACGGGTGATCAATAATCCCAAAGATACCGTTTCTTTTTTGCGAATTATCAATGAACCAAGACGGGGGATTGGCGAAAAAAGTCTGGAAGCCTTGCAGAAGATCGCCCTGCAAAATGGAATTTCTTTACTGGAGGCAGCCGGAGAATGCAGAACTGCCGGTTTTCGGGGAGCAGCGGCCATTTATGAGTTCTATCAAATGATGCAATACTTGAGTCTCAAATTGACAGAAGATATGGCACTGGATGAGTGGATCAAACTGGTATTGGAAAAAACCAAGTATACTTCAGAATTAATGAAAGAAGGCACTCCGGAAAGCCTGGGCCGGGTAGAAAATATCAATGAATTAGTGTCCAAAGCCAAAGATTATACCAATCAAACCGCGGAGCCGAGTTTAAACGGATTTTTAGAGGATGTAGCCCTGGTTGCATCCGTTGATACTTTAGAAGAAGATGCCAAAAAGGTCGTGCTGATGACAATTCACTCGGCCAAAGGCTTGGAGTTTCCGGTGGTCTTTATGATTGGGATGGAGGAGAATTTATTCCCCAGCTATATGAGCCTTAGCTCCGGGATCGAAAAAGATGTGGAAGAAGAAAGACGACTGGCTTATGTTGGCATTACCAGAGCCAAGCAAGAATTATTTCTGACAACGGCCAAGGAAAGACTGATGTACGGAAAAACGCAGGTCAATCCGAAATCGCGTTTTTTAAAGGAAATTCCGGAGGACTATATTGAAGAATTAGTGCCGGAAAGAGAGAAAAGTTCTTTGTTTGAAGTAGAAACCAAGGCCGGGCGTGATTTTGGCCGCAGCAAAGTGGCAATGAACCGTAAGCCATATGCTGCCGGAAATAAGATGGAGATACCAAGCCCGCAGGGCAAGACATTAGATTATGCTGAAGGTGATATGGTTAAGCATATGAAGTTTGGGATTGGCAAGGTGATCAGCATTGAAGCCGGTGGTGCAGATTTTCAGGTCAAGGTACTGTTTCCGGGACATGGTGAAAAAATGCTGATGGCATCATTTGCCAAGTTAAAGCGGGTGGAGTAGGTTGATGGATCAAAGAAAAAAGTATGTGATACAGATTTTAAATCGATCACTGAATATTTAGTAATGATATTAAAGGAGCTATTATAAAATAGCTCCTTTAATATCATAAATGAAGAACAAGGGGTGTTGTATTTTCGGATTTTCACACAGGATATAAGGTAAAATTCATATCGTTCACCATGATATCATATGTAAAATCTGGATTTTGCAACAGCCCCTTGAGATTTGAAAATGATTTTACAACATTATACTAATTTCTTTAATTCATCAAAGACAAATTGTACTTGTGGTCCAACAATGACTTGAATATGTTTTTGCGATGGACGGATAATTCCGGCGATCTTGGTTTTCTTGATCTGTTTTTCATCAACCAGTTCATATTGTTTGATGTCAATACGCAGGCGGGTGATACAGTGATCGAGTTCAGCAATATTGTCTTTGCCGCCTAAGCCCTCTAAAATGATCTTAGCCATTTCTGCAAAATTGGTGTCTTTTCCTAAAACCACACCTTCATTTGGATTGGCTTCATCATCATCTTCCCGGCCCGGAGTTTTTAAATTGAACTTAAGAATGAAGAATTTAAAGACAAAGTAGTAAATGGCAAAAAAGACCAAACCAACTACCAGTAACATATACCATTGGTTCGCCAAGGGGTTTCTGGCACTTAAGATCATGTCAAATAATCCGGCGGAGAAACCAAAACCAGCCCGGAAGCCAAGCATTGAAACAAGGGCTACGGAAATACCGGTCAGTAAAGCGTGGATTAAATAAAGCATCGGTGCCAAGAACATAAAAGCAAATTCCAGTGGCTCAGTCACACCGGTTACAAAAGAAGCCAGGGCACCAGCCATTAATAAAGAAGCAGTTATTTTTTTCTTATTGTCTTTAGCGGTGTGATACATGGCCAGAGCAGCGCCCGGCAGACCAAACATCATGATCGGGAAGAAACCGGCCTGATACATACCAACAGTTTTAATGTCACGCACTGCTAAACCGGCAGCTTCAATGGCAGCTGGACCTTCGGCAAATAATTTAATGGTTTTTGGACCTTCCAGGAATAAAGTAATATCCTTAATACTGGCAATATCAAACCAGAACACTGCATTTAAGGCGTGATGGAGGCCGGTTGGGATCAATAAACGGTTAAAGAAAGCATAAATACCTGCACCAATGGAGCCAAGACTGAGAATACCGGTACCAAATCCTACTAAGCCGGAGTAAATGAGCGGCCAGGTGAAGAATAAGACAACGGATGCTGCAATCGCATAAAACGAAGTAATGATCGGAGTCAAACGACGGCCGGAGAAGAAGGATAAGAAATCAGGCAATTTCACCTGGTAAAAACGATTATATGCCAACGAAGCAATAATACCGGAAATAATACCGATAAAGGCATTATTGATCTTGCCAAATCCTTCAGTAGCCAAAGGAGCAACCAAAGTCTTTCCGTCTTCACCGACAATATGACGGAGTTGGGTAACAGAGCCTTCACTTAATAAAGTGGTGATCACCAAAAAGCCAACCAAACCACTAAGTGCGGCAGCACCATTTTTGTCCTTGGACATGCCATAGGCAATACCAACTGCAAAAATCATACCTAAATTGGCTAATACAGCGTCACCGGATTTAATAAAAAATGCGGCGACCGGGCTGCTGCCACCCCAATTGACCGGGTCGATCATATAACCGATGCCCAAAAGCAAGGCGGCGACCGGTAATACTGCTACCGGCTGCATCAAGGAGCGCCCTAAACGTTGTAAATGTTTTTTCATAAATGCAAACCTCCTGTTAGAATCTTACATTATACTTATTATAAAATGATTGTAAAATCATATCAGTGACATGTCCATTCTAAGGTTTAGTAAAGAAAATGTCAATATAATTTAAAAAAAAGATAATGATATATAAAAAACCGATAAAAAAAGTGAAAGAAAAATTGAAAAAACATAAATAAATTGTTAAAAAGATAGTATATTTTTCATATAGAAAAGTTAACAAGAAATCAGAAATTATTTGATAAAGGAAGAGGAGTGCTGAAAGTACGGCAAATGCGAAGTATTGGTTCTGATGGTGGAAACACCCTGATAAATCTCAGATTTGTTGGGCAGTTGCAAATGGATTTGACATTTTATCAAAAATCATTATAATAATGAAAGTAAATCATTTTGTTTTTTACTGTTCTGATCAGAATCAGAGTAGTATATTTGGCAAAAGAATAATTTTATATCGTGGGGTGCTTAAAAGGCTGAGATTATACCCGTATGACCTGATCGGATAATGCCGGCGTAGGGATAAATACGATAGCAGAAAGAAGGCTTGCCCCTTTGGTGCAGGCATTTTATTTTCATGAAAATGGCTCAATGTCAGATTTTATGGACTTTCTGTTTCTTTGCTGAAAGTACTCCCGGAAGGGAGTTTTTTTATGTTTAATGCAAGTATGGCAATTCAGGTATTGCCAAGGGCGGAATGTAGTGGAGAGATGGTGGCAATCGTTGACCGGGTGATTGAATATATTGCCGGTTATGGACTGAAGTATTTTGTTGGCCCGTTTGAAACTGTAATCGAGGGAGATTATGATATTTTAATGGAAATTTTAAAAGGCTGTCAGTTAATTGCGATTGAGGCCGGTGCGCCATCGGTTATGAGCTATGTAAAAATCAATTATCATCCAAATGATGAGGGACTGAGCATTGAAGAAAAAACTGCAAAATATCATTAAATTTGGCTATCAATACAGTGTGATTTTATTGATTTTAGCATTTTGGCAAGGACTGGCCATGACCAAAATTTTGCCGGAGTTTATCCTGCCATCACCGGCTGCGGTAATTATGGCTTTTATTAAAGATTTTTCACTGATTATGTATCATACTAAGTATACTTTATTGGAAGCCTTTATTGGAATGAGCATTGCTATCACTCTGGCATTTATTTTATCTTTGCTGATGGATCGCTTTCAGGTGTTGTATGACGTGCTCTATCCGCCGATTATTATCAGCCAGACTATTCCGACAGTAGCAATTGCACCATTGCTGATCATTTGGCTGGGCTTTTATATGACGCCGAAAGTTGTGCTGGTGGTGATGACCGGATTTTTTCCGATCTTAATTGCTTTGCTGGATGGCTATCGGGCAGTTGATCCTGACAGCATCAAGCTTCTGAGAAGTATGGGGGCCAGTCAATGGCAGACCTACCGGCATGTCAAGCTGCCAGCCAGCATTGGTTATTTTTTTGCCGGACTAAGGGTATCGGTGTCCTATGCTTTAATTTCGGCAGTGGTGTCGGAATGGCTGGGGGGGTATTATGGACTGGGCGTATATATGACCCGGGTGCGCAAAGCTTTTGCACTGGATAAAATGTTTGCCATTATTTTTTTTATTTCATTTTTGAGCTTGATACTGATGGCCGGAGTTGATTATCTGCATAAAACTTTGAATCGGCAAAGCTATGTGCCACGAGGAGTAAAAGGCTTTAAGACAGAAAGTATCAGGAAAAAATAATCAGTGGGCAGAACTCAGGACAGGCGGCTTGGCTGGCGGCTACATTTATCTTCACTACTTATTATGTAAGGTGGCTTTGGCAGTATATGCCAGTCAGAATCCTGTTTGTTTCAGCAGTGGAAGGCGGGCTGCCCAAAATAGTTTCAGAAAATATTGATTAATTATTATTAGAAAAGAGGAAAGCAGATGAAAATTTTAAAATATGTTTTAGTACTAAGTTTAGTTTTGACTTTGACTGCATGTGCAGGTAACGCAGCCGATAAGAAAGCGGAAACAACCGGACAGACAGATATGAAAAAAGATGCAGTAGCTGAGCAGTCAAACAAAGAACAACCCAAAGAAGAAAAAATGGAAACCAAAGCGGATAAGCAGGAAATGACTCCGGAAAAACTAATAATTGTCCTGGACTGGGTGCCGAATACCAATCATACCGGATTATTTGTTGCCAAAGACAAGGGTTACTTTGCAGAAGAAGGATTGGAAGTGGAAATTGTGCAGCCGGCTGATGACAGTTCCTCAGCCATTGTTGGCGCCGGTAAAGCGGAACTTGGCATTTATTTTCAGCCGAATATGGTCAAACGTCTTTTAAAAGGAACACCAATTACTGCGGTAGCAGCGATCTTACAGCATAATACCGGTGGCATTATGAGCTTAAAGGAAAGTGGAATTACTTCACCTAAGGAAATGACCGGTAAAAAACATTCAACCTGGGAAGACCCGATTGATGATGCAACAGTTAAGTATGTTGTCGACAAAGATGGAGGTGATGCTTCTACTCTGGAATGGATACCGGGTGAATCAACAGATGCAACCACTGCTTTGAAACTAAAACTATTTGATACCATTTTTGTATATCAAGGTTGGGATTATATTCATTCTCAAGTGAAACAGGTAGAAACTAATTTCTTTTTATTGAAAGACTATGCACCGGAATTTGATTATTATACTCCGGTGTTAATCGCCAACAATGATTTTCTGGCAAATAAACCGGAAGTTACCAAAAGAGCATTAAGGGCAATTAAAAAAGGCTATGAATTTGCTGCGGACAATGCCAAAGAAGCGGCTGAAATTTTAATTAAAAATGCACCGGAAGGAGATGCAGAGCTGATTCGGGCCAGCCAGGAATTTTTATCAACCCAATATATTGCTGATGCCAAAAGCTGGGGAGTGATTGACAGAGAGCGCTGGAATCGTTTCTTTCAATGGCTGTATGATCAAAAATTAATTGAGCAGCCATTAGTTGACCAAGGCTTTAGCAATGATTATCTGGAGTAAAATATGCCTAAGCTGGAATTAAGAAATATCTCACATGCCTTTGCCGATGCTCCGGACATTCAGATCTTAAAAGATATTAATTTATATGTTGATGAAGGAGAAATTGTCAGTATTATCGGGCCGAGCGGTGGTGGCAAAACAACCGTTTTTAATATTGTGGCTGGTCTATTGGAGCCGACCGCAGGTGAAGTATGGCTGGCAGGAGAGGACATTACCGGCAAAAGTGGCTATGTCAGCTATATGCTGCAAAAAGATTTGTTGCTGCCATTTAAAACTGTCCTTGATAATGTAGCATTGCCGCAAATTATTAAGGGTAAGAGCAAAAAAGAGGCAAGAACAATGGCGCTGCCATATTTCAGGGAATTTGGTTTAGATGGTACTGAGTATAAATATCCGCAAATGCTGTCCGGGGGGATGAAACAAAGAGCAGCATTGCTGCGCACCTATCTTTTTGAAAAAGAAATGGCGCTTTTGGATGAACCGTTTTCAGCACTGGATGCCATTACCAAGGAAGGCATTCATAGCTGGTATCTGGATATTATGAAAAAGATCAATTTAACCACCCTCTTTATTACTCATGATATTGAGGAGGCCATTTTGCTGTCGGATCGGATCTATATTTTAAAAGGCCGGCCAGCGGAGATTTCGGAAAGTATTTTAATTGATTTATCCAGACCACGTGATCCGTTAAGCGAAGAAGTCATTCAAATGAAGCGCAAACTAAAGGCGGAGTATTTAAGTATATAATTGAGTTGTTTTTTGGATAAGTAGTCTGTAAGACTGGTCACTTGCCTGAGTAGAAATGCAAAATATTTTGCCGGATATGTGCCGGTTTGCCGGGAGCAGCCTTAAATAGACGGAAAGCTGAGTAAAAAAAAGAACCAATGAAAAAAGTACAGTGGGGACTGTTGCAAAATACAGAATTCACACCGGATATCATAGTAAATTAGAAGGATTCTATCATATATCATGTGTGAAAATGTTAAGATGCAACAGCCTTTTCTGTATTTTTTTATAAATTTCTTTACAAATGGAAGAAGTTTCGCTATAATATATAACGCAAATGCAAATTATTCGCAACTAAGAAAGGGATGACTTATCATGTTAAAAGCGGGAATGAACTGGAAACAAATGGGCATCATGATATTAATGCTTGTTTTTTTATTTATGCCCCCGATTTGGGCACAGGAGTATAAAGATATTGATCAACATTTTGCAGAAAAAGCAATTAAGTTATGGAGTGAGCGAGGTGTGATCCAAGGATATCATGGTCAGTTCCGGCCAAATGCCGAAATCACCAGAGGTGAGCTGGCAGTTATTTTAAACCGGATTTTGGAATATGATAAGACAGCGGAAAACAGAGGAAAATTTACAGATCTGGAGGACGCTTTTTATACTGAAGCACTTTTAAGTTTAAATGCCAAACAGATTATTAATGGTCATGAGGGTAAATTACGGCCGATGGATAAGGTGACCAGGGAAGAGGCAGCCGTTATTTTAACCCGGGCTTTTCAATTGACTGGCAGTACCAATATTACCGGTTTTACCGATGATCCGGCTATTTCAAACTGGGCAAGACCATCGGTGGCAGTGATGGCAGAGCATGGATTTCTGAAAGGTTATCAAGGTAAGGTCAACCCTCAGCAGGCACTGACCAGAGGAGAATTGGTGCAGATCCTGGACAATATGGTAGCGGCGTATATCACCGGTTCCGGAGAGTATGGCAGTCAGAATATCCGGCCGGTCAAAACCAAAGCTTTGGTTTTGATTAAAGCTAAGCAAGCCAAAATCAAGGACTTTAGCGGAAACTATGAGTTGATTATAATGGGTAAGGCAGCGCAGGCTATTTATTTAAAGAATGGAAAAGCAGATCAAATAAAAGCTTTAAGTCAACAAAATCAAGTGATGGTATTACTGGAAAAAACAATAATTGATGAAGCCGGAGAGCTAACAAATATAAAGCTTTACACAGATGAGGCAAGTACAATTGCCAGCCTGAAATTACCGTTTGAATCTTTGGAAGCTGGAATAAAAAAATTGGCAGAGCAAAAAATTGATTTCGGCTATATGCCGCAGCCCGGACTAACGGATGAATATAAGCCAATATTGCCAGGAGATTCCGGTCAATCAAATGATTCCGAAAACATCAATCATAATGGAAATAGCAATAGTCCGGAACAGCCAAAACCGGAACAAACGGAGTTTTGGCCATTGCTTAACGGTTTAACCGCTAAGGGGGAACTCTATCAAAAAATTGGCGAAGAAATGGTATTTCCGCCAAAGTTACCGATTTTACTGCGTGAAAACGGTGAAAACACCGGAATGGATGTAGCTGTTACCTGGAGTGGCGATGGTCTGGACAAGGCCATTCGTGGTGAAAAAGGCAGATATTTATTGCAAGCACTTACCACCGAGGATGTGGTGATTAATCAGATTAATTATGGGAAGGTCAAAGCACAATTGATTTTAATTATTGACTCAACTTCCCCACGTTTCTAGAAACAGTCTTTTTTAGGTGTGTAACCGCAAGCCACTTTACGAAGTAAATGGCGAAAGGCATGTGCTGCGAAAGCAATCTTACGAAGTAAGTTGCGAAAGCGGGGAACCCATGTGCCCGCTTGCTGGAGTGGGATCGAAAAAAGACAGTGGAGAAGTTGAGTGATTGCAAACTCTTTACTTGGAAAGGACAGAATATGAAAAGATATCAGGCGAAAATAATAGCAGCTGCATTAGCTCTGCTGCTGATGCTGCAAAGTTTTCATGGATTAGTTTGGGCCGGGCAGACCGAGCCGGTAACTACTTCCATAGAAAGTGGAGAGGCAGTAGTATTTAGCGAAACATCAGCCCTGACTGATGATTTACTGACCGAAAAACATGACTCAGATCAAATGGCTGAAATTCCGGCTGAAACCAAAGAACTCCGAATCATTGTTGAGTTACAAGGTGAACCGGTGATTGAAGAAGCCATTCGCCGGGGAGTAAGCTATTCCGAATTACCCGGACAAGTAGTGGAAAATCTGGAGCAAAACCTTGCGATCGAGCAGACAGCTGCTTTGGAAGATCTGGCAGAAGTGATGACAGTGGCAGATAAAAGTGCCAAAACCGAAAAGACGCAGACAGATGAAGTTATTCGCTATAGCACTGGTTTTAACGGCTTGGCCATGACCGTCAAATCCGAAAATATTGAAGAAATCGAAAAAAAACCTTATGTTAAGAGGGTTTACATAGCTGAAGAATATCAGCGCCCACAAATGAAAACTTCTCACCAAATGATCGGCTCCGGATTTGCCTGGGAGACCCTTGGTCTGAAAGGGGATGGTATGGTGGTGGCGGTGATTGATACCGGCATTGATTATACTCATTCAGCCATGACTTTGGATGATGATGTAAAAATAAAATATAATCGTGATACAATCAATCAGCTGATTGCGGAAAATGGCTTGAAGGGCAAGTATTTTACAGATAAAGTGCCCTATGGCTATAATTATTATGACCATAATACCAATACTTTTGACAGTTATGGGGTGATGCATGGAATGCATGTAGCCGGGACAGTTGGGGCCAATCAGAAAAATGGAGCGCAGATCAGCGGAATAGCCCCCAATGCCCAATTATTAGCATTAAAGGTCTTTTCCGATGATATTCAATATCCGACCACTTTTACCGATATTTGGCTGAAAGCAATTGATGATGCCATTGCCCTGAAAGCTGATGTAATTAATATGAGTTTGGGTTCACCGGCCGGAATGATTTCAGCAGCCAATGCCAGACCGGAAGATGAAGCCCTGCGCCGGGCCAGAGCAGCCGGTATTGTGGTAGCGGTATCAGCCGGAAATGATGGTAATATTATGACGGGAAATCACTATCAGGATAAAGCACTGGCCGAGAATCCGGACACAGCCCTCATAGCTTCGCCGACCTTATATGAAAGTACAATCAGTGTTGCTTCGGTGGAAAACAGTGTACGCCATGTTACTAATTTACGCTTCCGGACCAAGACCGGAGTTATGGAAAAAGCCAGAATTAATATCCGGATGGGGACAGATGATGATAGAACAGTTACCGGCACAGCAATTCATATTGGTTTTGGCGATGAAGAGGATTATGAAAAAAAAGAGGTGGCAGATAAAATAATTTTATTGAGCCTGGCAGCCAATCCTAAGGAAGATGAAAGGAGGCATCAAACAGAAGCTGTCAGTGCAGCAGCCATTCATCTGATGCATGACCATGACCATAAGCATGTTATGACTTTGGAAGAGCGAATTCGTCTGGCGGAGTCCAAAAACCCCAGGGCAATTTTGCTTTATAATGATTTGGCCGGGGGAGAAAGTGTAGGCCGGGATTTGAATACGATGTATCCTTTGTTTCGCAAGACTCTGGCGGTCGTGGGATATAGTGGAGGACAAAAGATTATTGCTGAACTGGCAAATGATCCAAATCTGGAATTGCTGTTATCTTCCATTCCGGAGGTAGAAGCTTCACCCAATGAGGGACGATTGTCAGGCTTTACTTCGTGGGGACCAACTCCGGATTTGCGGATCAAGCCGGAAGTGGCTGCACCGGGCGGAAATATCTATTCAACTGCCGAGGATGATCAATATAAAAATATGAGTGGTACTTCAATGGCCTCTCCGCATGTGGCAGGAGCAGCTGCTATTTTAAAACAATATTTATTAAAAAGTGGTTTGACCGGAGAAGATTTAGCCGAAGAAATCAAACTGCGTTTGATGAATACAGCTAAGCCGGTCATGAATAAAGAAAATAAGATCGAGTTTGTACGTCGGCAGGGCGCTGGTTTGATTCAACTGGATAAAGCACTGAGAACAAAAATTTCTGTTAAAGCAACCGGTACCAATGATGAAATTGCAGATGGTAAATTGGAACTGGGTGAACTTAAAAAAACGGAATTTAGTGTGACAATGTTAGTTAAAAATGAATCGGCGAATACTAAAATCTATGAAATATCAGCCCTGGGAATTACGGAAAAAGTGGAAAACGGAAGATTGTCAAATATACCGGAGAATATTTCTGATTTCGGACATATTTCCTCAGTCTTTACGATTCCGGGAAATACAGCAAAGAGTATAGAATTTAGCATTAATTTTGGTGAATATCTTCAAATCAAAGAAGATTCTTTTCTGGAAGGATATATTTTCTGTAAGGATATTTCCCCAGAAAGTGAAAACAGAGTAGACTTGTCTGTACCGTTTTTGGCTTTTTATGGTGATTGGTCAAAAGCGGAAGCAATTGATGCATTTAAAGTAAAGGAGTTAAACCGCTCAACTGCCAGACAGGCTCAGTTTATTGTCAATAAAAATGCTAATGCATATAGCTCATATTTTATGACATCTGCCGGATTGCCATTACCATTTAAAAATGATACTATATATTTTATTCCGGATGTTGAGAAAAAAAGACTTAAAAATGACTATGGTCTTGTCGGAATAAGAATGGCATCTTTACGTAATATGTCTAAAGTAGAATATTCGATTTTAGATGAAGAAACCGGAGAAATATTGAAAGTATTAGGTGAAAGCAGAGATGTTCGCAAATTAAACCGACTTGGGCAAAGAAGCAGTTTTATCTATATGCCGGAATCTTTGTGGAATGGGGATATTAGCGGAGAGCAAATTCGTGATAATCATGCTTATATTTATCAAATTAAGGCAACTTTAAATGATCATGCAATAAATCCGTCAACCCAGATTTATCAGTATAGAATCAAAGCTGACACCCTGCTTCCGGAATTTATGGAAAATGGTGCAGATAAGATTAAGATTGAAGATTATAAAGGGATTCGCAAGAAAGTTACTTTTAAGGTTAAAGATAGTGGTGCAGGTTTAGATCGTATTTATTTACAGTCAATGCATTTTAAGGAGCGAGCAGAAGATGAGAAAGGCAATCATCGAATAGGTAAGCCGGAAGAAGTAGGAACCATGCCGGATCTTGACTTATGGAAACCGTATTATGGAAAATTTCTAAAAATTAAATTTCTTCAGGCACAAGAGAGCAATACTTCTGCTTTGCCGACACTCCAGGTGGTAAATGGCAAGTTAATTGTTCCGGAAAATTACTTACCGAATAATCCGGCGGCCAATCAGGAAATTTTCTGTGACCTTAACGGGCATGAAAATAAAGAGATTCAAGTGGAAATTTATTATGATACGGATGAGTCTTACCTGGGTATCTTTGCTGTTGATTTTTTGACGAATACAGCGGTCAAATATCTGCCCACTGGAACAGAACCTCAGTATAAAGTGGAATTTATTAATTATTTTGATCAGATTAAACCGAATCAGGGAAAGATTTGGGTCAATGATCAGGAAGTTACTGATATTCAAACTTTGGCTAGTGGTGCTTCTAAGGTAAGAATTGAATTTCCGGAAAAAAATGCGAAATTGAAGTTTTTAAAAGTTAATGTTAATGGTAAACATGAGATTTTGATTGACCAGGGAAAAGTGCGGGCGGATATTTCACCCAAATATCAATTGATGGTTGAGGATAATGGCTATCAATTCACCATAGAAGCAAAAGTGGGATTGATTGAAATTATTACTGTGGCAGAATTACCGGGTTATGATTTATCTTTTGATGGTATTGATTTTACCGGTTTTATCGATGGTAAAATGCAGCTGAGCAGCGGTGGACTTTTTCCGGTGTCGATTTCGGCTGACAGTAAACCCATGCATTTTGCAAAAGATGCGATTATTTATTTAGCAGGACAGATTAATGATCCGCAAAAGAAGGTCGATATTTTGCTGAAGCAAGCAGGAAAGAACTATCAAGTTTTTGTGCCGGAAGCAATTGACCAGGATGATTATAATGATCTGAACAATGCCTATATGACAGTAAAAGGCAGACTGTTTATCAAGATAAAACTGGTGGATGTTACAAAGCTGACTATTCGTTTCCGTGACGATAATGGCGGTTTTCCGCTGGATGATTTTTTTGATGGTAAAAAACAGGATGGAAAACAGAGCCATGATAAATATCCGGCGGTGTTTTTGCGGACACCAAATTTATTGGAAATAAAGTCCGGCCATGAGGAAAACGCCAATAAAATTGTAGTGGAAGGATTTGTTGGATATGCGGGTGAAGAAGGACTGGAAAGTTTAACCATTCGTTTGGTAGACGGAAATGGCAATTTGATTGCCAATCCAATTCCATATCCACTAGAACAGTTAAATAAAAAAATGATTCGCTATGCCCCGCAAACGGATATTCTTTATCAGGGCATCGGATATGAGTTTGGCCTTGAACTGGAAAGCCCGGTGTTTTTGACGAATATCCAAATTGAAGCAGTTGCTAAAAATGGGAAAAGTGGAAGTATTGTCCGGCGAATGTATTTTGACCGCCAGATGCCGAATCTGGTATATACCGTTGATCAGCGAAAGCTGGATGATGACTTTATGAACTTGCAGGTGCAGGTGAATGATGATTCTTTTCGGGTTCGGGTGTACCAAAATGGTTCCTATTTGGGAGGCAAAGATTTGACCGCTAAATCATTGCAATCGGAGGCTGTGTCGTATACCGGTAGCTGGAAAATTCCGCTGACAGTCGGGCAAAATAAGATTGTCTTAAAAGTAGTGGACGCTGCCGGAAAAGAAAATATTAAGACACTTTATGTTTACCGGGCAGAGAGATAAGACGGCAGTTATTGGCTTTGCTTACCCATGCCCTTGTGGGAAGGGAAGTTAAGCCGGAGAACAACAGGAATGCGGCAGCGGGATCAGGTATTTTGTGGTCTTTCAATGCCGGAGGGACAGACATTTTTAAATGAATGAACAGAAAAGGATTGTGCGCTTAAAGCTTTGGGCTGAATATCATAGTTAAGATGGTATCTGGCAGGAGTCTTTTGGCGGCAGTCCTTTTTGACTGGCTGATGTTTTTGAAAAATATTGAAAATATAAAACAGGATATTCGCAAATTTAAAAAAATATGATATACTGTTACCAGATATCAATCAGGTGTAAATACCGGCAGCCAGTGCCGATGCTGTATTTGCTGGTGCAGAGGTATCAGATCAGTACAGGCAATTAAAATTTAATGTCGGCCAGAGAATATCCAGCTAAAATAGTGAAAAAGACTGTTTCCGGAAGAGAGAGAGAACGAAGGAATTATTAAAAAGAATAAAAGGGGATAAGGATATGATGACAGATTTGGAAAAGCAAATTCAATTTATTATGGAATTGGATAAAATTAAGCATATTATCCGGCGCAATTATTTGGCTGATGGCAGCAGACGGGAAAATGATGCTGAACATTCCTGGCATTTGGCGGTGATGGCCATGGTACTGGCCGAACATGCCAATCAAAAAATGGATGTCCTAAGAACCATAAAAATGTTATTGATTCATGATGTGGTCGAGATTGATGCCGGCGATACTTATGCTTATGATGCCAATGGGCATAAAGATAAAAGGGAAAGAGAAGTAAAGGCAGCGGAACGAATTTTTTGTTTATTGCCAGGGGAGCAGGCTATAGAGTTTCGTAAATTATGGGATGAATTTGAAGAAATGGAAACAGCGGAAGCCAAGTTTGCCAATGCCCTGGATAAGATCCATCCATTTCTTTTAAATGCGGCCTCAAATGGAAGATCCTGGAAAGAACATGGCATAAAAAAATCGCAGGTCATAAAAATCAATGAGAGAACACATGAAGGTTCAGAAGCACTGTGGCAGTATATTAAAGAGCAAATAGATCTGCAAACAGCAAACGGCAATCTCCAATAAATTTTAACTTGAAGCGCGCAAGCAAAATGGAAGCGGACGCGTAGCGGACATTTACATTTTGCGGCGCTTCACCGTTAGACAAGGAGTGCGAAGCACGGCAAATGCGAAGCATTTGGTCTAACGGTGGCAATCTCCGATAAATTTTAACTTGAAGCGCGCAAGCAAAATGGAAGCGGATGTGTAGCGGACATTTACATTTTGCGGCGCTTCACCGTTAGACAAGGAGTGCGAAGTACGGCAAATGCGAAGCATTTGGTCTAACGGTGGCTTAACTTGAAGCGCGCAAGTATGTACCCCGAAAGCAATCTTACAGAGTAAGTTGCGAAAGGGGAGAAATGGAAGAACTAAAATGTTATATCAAGCAATGACCATCGCTGATTGGGATGGAGAAATATTATTATGGATTCAGGAAAATTTGAGAAATGATATCTTCTCGGATTTTCTTACTTTTTTTACCCGCTTGGGCAATCATGGAGAATTATGGATCGGAATTTTATTGTTGCTGCTGATATTCCGGCTTTATCGCCGGACAGCCTTAACAGCTGTGATTTCTCTGGTACTCACGTTTTTGACAGTGGATTTTATGATCAAGCCATGGGTGGCCAGGATCCGGCCATATCTGGCAATTGAAGGATTAGAGCGGCTGGTGGCAGCGGAAAGGAGCTTTTCTTTTCCCTCTGGGCATGCCTCAACTGCCTTTGCAGCAGCATATGTGCTGTTTCGGGAACTGCCGTTAAAGTATGGCCTGCCGGTACTGATCTTAGCAATTATCATGGCTTTTTCACGATTATATGTAGCCGTCCATTATCCGTCCGATGTTGTGACAGGCGCAGTGATTGGGATTTTAATCGGAGAGATAGTAATCCAAATTCGGAATTTAATATTGAAAAATAAGTGTTTAAAAGATGATAAATAGATTTACCAAGACCGGTCTGCACTGTCCATTCTGTGGTACTAAACTTTTTAAAGAGTAGGAAAAAGCAGAATCATTGCTCAAATTTGGCCAAGATTAAAAATGATTTTTTTGCATTAACATAAAAAATATGATATACTAAAATTTAATGTTGATTTAAAAAACATTAGAACTATCAATGAATGAAATCATGCAGTAATACTAGTTTAGACAGGATAAGGAGGAAATGATGTTTTATTTAGATCCATATTATATTATGCTAATTATTCCGGCCACCATTTTATCATTGATTGCCCAATTTGCAGTTAGTTCAACCTTTAAAAGATATTCGCAGGTCGGAAACTCAAGAGGCATGACCGGAGCGGATGCGGCCAGACTGATTTTATCCCGGAACGGTATTTATGATGTCCAGGTGCAGGCCGTGGCCGGAAATCTGACGGATCACTATGATCCGAGGTCCAAGGTGGTAAGGTTATCCAGTTCGGTTTATAATTCCCGTTCATTGGCCGCAGTTGGCGTAGCTGCTCATGAAACCGGACATGCGATCCAACATGCCAGAAATTATAAACCATTAATGCTTAGAAGTATGGTTTATCCGCTGGCTAATATTGGCTCCAATTTTGGGATGCCAATGGCAATTTTTGGTTTAATGTTTAGTTGGCAATTATTAACGGAAATTGGCATTATTTTATTTTCGCTGGCAGTGGCTTTTTATATCATCACCTTGCCGGTTGAGTTTAATGCTTCCACTCGGGCGATTGCCTGCATTCGTGAAGAAAATATTTTAAGCCCGCAGGAAATCGGCGGTGCCAAAAAGGTTTTGACTGCCGCTGCTATGACTTATGTGGCGGCTGCGGCGGTCGCAATTGCCCATCTGGCCAGATTGGTATTGCTGTCAAGGAGCCGCAACCGGGATTAACAGGAGGCAAGCATGCTGAAGAATAAGCTGGGAATTACCAATGAAATGGAGCTGGCTAAAGAAGAAGAACGGATCAGCAAAATCAAAGCCAAAGCAATGCTTGAAAATGATTTTTTCAAGGACAAGAAAGCCGGAACAATTGACAGCTTGCTGGCGATTCATTGCTTTTTATTTGAAGATATTTATGACTTTGCCGGTAAGCTGCGGGATGTTAATATTTCAAAAGGAAGTTTTCGCTTTGCGGCAGCCATGTATTTACCGGCGGCGATACAGGCGGTAGAAAAAATGCCGCAAAAAAGTTTTACAGAAATCGTAGAAAAATATGTGGAAATGAATATCATCCATCCTTTTTTAGAGGGAAATGGCAGAAGCATGAGGCTTTGGCTTGACCAAATATTAAGAGCAGAATTACGGGCCGTAATTGACTGGAGTCAGGTAAAAAAAGAAGATTATTTGCTGGCCATGGAACGCAGCCCGATTAAGGATACGGAAATATATTTACAGTCACTGGGATGCTTTTAGGGATTCCCGGCTTTGACAAAGCATTTGTATATTTTTTGATCCTAGGTGAAGGTTTAAATCTTTTTGACTTGCTGATTATTGATTTATGTTGGTGGCGAAATACCAAACGCATCAGATTTTCCAGTATTCCGGATAGAACGAAATATCAAGATCCTAAAAATTATATCAAAGCCTTTGTTAATGGCGTTTTGATGTTTTTGATAGTGGCAGTTTTATCGGCATTGCTGGTGTCGGCTTTGTCTGGCCACTGGTTTTAGGCAGCTGATATTTTTGGGTATAGCATCCAATTTTACCAGCAAACCTGGAGGCTTTATCCTGTTGTTTACTGGTGAAATAAAACGAAAGTTATAAAGGTGGTGTATGGAGATGTGTATAGAATGTTATATTGATGAAAATAGAATAACACCGCTTTTAAATCCACAGGATTGTTTGACTGATCATACTCAATATATATGCGGAACTTGTGGCAGATGTATTTGTATTGAGCGGGAACCAAAGCGGGGCTTACAAAGATGGAATTTCCCTTTTAAGTCATTGGCAATTGCCAAAATGTATTTGCGGACAGCTGATTATAGTATGAAAAAGGCCTGCGGGATCTATGAGATTGCAGATAAAAAGGGAAGAAAATCCTATAAAATTTTTGCGGATCATGAGGATTTGCAGATATTTTTGAAAAAGAATAAAGATAAGGCTTGTACAGAAGCTAAACCGGTATTTATGATCGAGGAGTATCAAGAATATCCTGGTACGCAGTTAAGGAAATTAAGCTTTGATGAGATCCAAAAGTATTTGTCAGAGCGATAAATAGTTTAAGTTTGGCTTTTACCTTTGAGGAGATTTATTATAGCCTAAAGTGCGCAGGTATGAATGTGGGGCTTGACAAGAAAACCAAGGAAGTACTAAAATATGGCTGCAAGACGGGAACCCTTATTTTACAGGGATTTGCTGTCAGAAAGAATTGGACAGCTAGTAAAACGAGATTAAGTATTGGAAAATATTAGATAGAATTTAATAGGAAAAGAGGAAAAATATGCTTACCAATGCACCAAGAGGAACTTATGATTTATTTGGCAGTAAACTAAACCAGACCAGAAAGCTGGAAGATACCATTCGCCAGCTGTGTGCGGACTATGGTTATGGAGAAATCCGAACACCAATTTTTGAACATACCGAGCTGTTTGCCAGAGGAATGGGAGAAGGTACGGATGTCGTTCAAAAGGAAATGTATACCTTTGAAGATAAAAAGGGACGTTCCATTACCTTAAAGCCGGAAGGAACCGCCGGTACAGTGCGAGCATATTTAGAAAATAAGATTTATGCCGAAGTTCAGCCGAGCAAATTATTTTATATTACACCGGCATTTCGCTATGAAAAGCCGCAAGCCGGAAGACTTCGTCAATTTCACCAGTTTGGCATTGAGCTTTTAGGCTCTGACCATCCTTTGGCGGATGCGGAAGTCATTGCTTTAGGATATCGCTTATTACAAAGAGTGGGACTGAAAAAAGTAATCCTGCACTTAAACAGTTTGGGTGGAAAAGAATCGGCAAGCAGTTACAAAAAGGAGCTACTTCACTTTTTGCATGGGGTAAGTGGCGAACTTTGTCCGACTTGCAGAGAGAGAATGGAGAAAAATCCTTTGCGGGTACTGGATTGTAAAATAGATACCTGTAAAGCAGTGGTAAAGGATGCACCGGTGATGGTGGATTATTTGGTGGAAGAAGATGCCAAACATTTTGAGCAGGTAAAAGAGCTGCTTAGGGCAATGGAAGTACCTTTTGAAGTCGATCCTTGGATTGTACGGGGGTTGGATTATTATACCGGTACGGTATTTGAGTTTGTATCATCGGATATTGGGGCGCAATCCACGATTTGTGGTGGCGGCAGATATAATAATTTAGTGGAAGAAATCGGCGGCAGCCCTACACCGGCAGTTGGTTTTGGTGTAGGTATTGAAAGACTTTTAATGACGATTGAGGCGGAATTAAAGCCGGAGGAAGAAGTGCCCAGCTGTGACCTCTTTATCGGTTATATGGGCGAAGCAGCCATGAAAACGGCAGTAAAACTCGTTTCAGACTTTAGAGAAAAGCATATTAAGGCAGTTATGGATTTAAATGCCAAGTCGGTCAAGGCGCAAATGAAATATGCCAATAAAGTTGGAGCAAGATTTTCTGTGGTGCTTGGTGAAAATGAAATCACTACCGGTCAAATTAAGCTGAAAAATATGGAAACCGGAGAAGAAAAAGAGCTGGCTCTTGCGGATTTGGAGAGAGAATTCTGCTAGGATAGATTTTTTAAGCTTCGTCAAAGACTGAATTCTTCCTTATCGCCGGCACGATACTGACAAGATTCAAAGGGAAAGACTTAAAGAGGAGAGGATATGTTTCAATTTGAAATCAGCAATTATGACGATTCTTTTTTAGAAGAGGAAGTGGCGGATCTTTTAAGTCAATACCTGGAAAAGGAGAGCCGGGACAGGCTTCCCGGACTTTGGAAGCTGACTGATAGTCTGAATACCTATGCGCAAAAAGGGCCGGGCCGAGAAAAGCGTAAATTCCGATATAATCTTTATGGGGGCATCATTTGCTTTATGGGAACGTGGTTGTTTATTTTTGGAATTATGCCGCCGGTAAACAAATCAATGATAATGGTCGGAGTGATAGACTTTTTAGCTGCCGCATTTTTATTTATGCTGGCAAATAAGAAAAGGCCATCGGACATTCCGGATATTTGTCACCGACCGGCAGCCGAAATGGTTGCCTCTTTAAGGCAGAAGGACTGGGCGAAGTTTAAGTATAGGATCACAGTGGGGAATGATAGAATTCTCATCACTTCCGAGGATGGGACAGAGGAAATCCCAAATGATAGGATGGGAGCGCTTTATAGCACGAAGCATCTTTATATGGTTACGTATGACAACGATAAATGCCTCCTGATACAAAAGAAAGACCTAGCTTCGGCAGAGAGGTTTGAGAAGGTAGGGAGAGAAAATGATAGAGGTTAGATTTGCTACGGTAGAAGATGCCGAGGCGATTTCCGAGATTTGTTCGGCAGCATGGAAAGTGACATATGCCGAAATTTATTCAAAAGAATATATCGAAAAGGTGATTGATGACTTTTATAATATTGACCGAATTCGGAGAGAATGCCGGCAATCATCGAAAGAGTGGCATGGCTATATCGTCGCTGCAAAAGACAATCAAGTGCTAGGCTGCATTGGAGGGGCTTGTGACGGCGATACCGGATTTATCTATGTTCTTTATGTCAAGCCGGATTGCAAGGGAATGGGAATTGGCAGTGCCTTGCTGGACTTTTTGACCGATTATCAGAAAGAGCATTATGGCATTACCCATCAAGAGGTTTTTGCGACTACCGGTAATAAAATGGGAATCCCCTTTTATGAGAAACAAGGCTTTGAACTGCTTGAAGTAGTCCCCAATTGGGTTGATGAGACAGAAGGAACGCAAAATCGTTATCGGCGGCAGGTGTTATAGGAGAGCTGCTTGCAGGAAAACGACTGCGGATTTGGGCTGGTAGATGGAAGAAAAGTTGACGGAATGTATCTACAATGAAAGGTTTCGACTATAATCGAAACCTTTTCTAAATTTGGAAAATTTTTCAGGTATGGATGAAATCAATGTAGATTTTTGACAAATAGTGATGTTATAATGGAAGAAGTTTAGAAAAATATATTCCGAACACCATTGAGCTAATTCCGTATACCTATGATGCAACATATAAGGGAATACTGATTAACCGTGAAAACTGGAAGGATTCAAAAGAAAGTATCTCAGAACTTTTCTAGAAAAAAGGAGGGAGATTGTATGAAGAACAAAGGCACGAAAATGCTAGAAACAGAGCGTTTAGTATTAAGAAAATTTATTATGGATGATGCGTTTTTCGCATATCAAAACTGGATGTCTGATGAGTTGGTAACCAAGTACCTGAGATGGCAAGCTCATGAAAATATTGAGATTACCAAAGAGGTTTTAAAAAGCTGGATTTTGCAATATTCCAATTTGGACTTTTATCAATGGGCAATTGTGCTAAAAGAAAACAATGAACCGATTGGTAGTATTGGTGCAGTTGGACAGGATGATAAGATTGGAATGGTACATATTGGCTATTGCATTGGCAGCAAATGGTGGCATAGGGGCATTACCAGTGAAGCTTTGCAAGCGATGATTTCGTTTTTCTTTAATGAAATTGGATTAAATAGAATTGAATCACAGCATGATCCGGAAAATATTTATTCGGGAAAGGTCATGAAAAAATGTGGACTGCACTATGAAGGTACTCTTCGACAAGCAGATTTCAATAATCAGGGAATTGTAGATGCCTGCATGTATAGTATTTTAAGGGAAGAGTATGAGGAGAGAAAATAGTATTATGAAAAAATTTATTCTTTGGATAGGAATGTTATTATTTTTGGGGATTACGGTGTCCGGTACGCTTGCGATGAATTTGAAGAAAATGGACATCCATTATCATAAAGTGAATGTAAAGGTAACCGATGTAGAGGTCATCATGCCGAAAGATACTACCGATACGCTAAAGTATATAATAAAAGTGCAGCACAACGGAGAAGAAAAGGAACTGCAAAATGTCAAGATGGGCTTTTCTTACCGAGCAGGAAAGTGGGTGGAAGTGTATGAAGCCGATGGTCAGCTTTATGAAGATGAAGATGGAGTGCGAACGGATAGTATACTGGCAACTTACTATTTTGCCAGTTTGGGAGTTAATTTAGTGCTGATTTTTCTGCTGGTCTATGGAATTGTGGCATACCGCAGAGGGAGGTGGTAGAGAGATGAACAAACGGATTCTATTATTTGATTTAGACGGGACATTATTGAGAGCAGACAAAACAATTTCTGACAGAACGCTGACTGCTATTAATCGTTGCAGATTGAAAGGGGATATTATTGGCATTTCTACCTCAAGAAGTGAGAAGAATTGCCTTTCATTTCTGGGTGATTTAATGCCGGATATATTAATCACCAGCGGTGGAGCTTTGGTCAAGAAAGATAAGCAGTATATTTACAAAGCGGTATTTTCCCGGCAAAGAACAAGAGAACTAATTCATACTGCAAGGGAAATTTGCGGAATGAATTGTGAGATTACGATAGACACAGTAGATACACACTTTTGGAATTATAAAGTGAATCCGGGACAATTGGAAAGCAATTGGGGAGATAGCGTTTGGACGGATTATAGCAATTTTTCAGAAGAAGCATTGAAGATGTGTGTGGAAATCTTTGATGACGAAAAAGCCGGATGTTTGGCAGATGTTTTGAAAGATTGCGATAGTTTAAGGTTTTCAGATGGTTATTGGTATAAGTTTACCAAAAAAGGAGTTACCAAAGAGAATGCCATGTCGCTGATTTGTAGTACATACAAAAAAACGAATAAGGATATTATTGCTTTCGGAGACGATTACGCAGATATAGAAATGCTTAGATTTGCCGGAATCGGTGTAGCAATGGGGAATTCTATTGAGGAAGTGAAAAAGGTTGCAGATATTGTAATTGGAACGAATGAGGAAGATGGGATTGCAGTATATTTAGAGAAAATACTGGAAGGATAGTGATAACAGCATTCACCATACCCATCCGATGCTAACGATACCGATTGGGGCAATGGTGGAGCTGAATGCGGATGAGAAAGAAGTGAGATTAGTTTCGGTTTAGAGAGGACGGTGGCTATTGTGAGTAATCGGTCGTATATCATATTTGAGGATGTGTTACGGGATAAAGAATTAAAGGATTATTTGGATAAGTGTATCGAAGCGATACAAACCGGTAAAGCAAGGGTATCCAAAACCAAAGCAAAGCAGGGTTATCCCTCGTATCCCTGCTTTAATATTGAGGGAAAAGAAATCTTAGTGGAAGCGGCATTAGAGTATTTTTTATATGATTTACAGACTTTGGGGTTTGTCAGTAAAAAGGCGGAAGAATTTACAGATAAGATGCGTGTGCTATGCGGCTGGCAATGGGAGGTTGACAGAACTTTAAAAACTTGGATAGAAAAAATCATCAGAAATCGTTTTTTCTATGATGCCGGCGAGAGTAAATATGAGCATAAATGGATATTAAAAACAGAAGAAATGGAATATCCTTTGCCGGAAGAGTATCTGAAATTTGCTTGCTTTGTGGCAGTATGTTTTACAAGGTACGGACACAGCGGGGATAAGTCTTTTTCGGAGGAGATACTTTCGTTTGTATCTGCACTTGGCAGTTCGTTGCCGGCAGAAATAAAGAAACGAGGAAGCGGCTTAATACCTAGAGAAATACTGGAATGTAAAACAAAGGAATATTCCTGCGTCGCCAATGATGTATTTGCAACCATAAAAATAACGGTCAAAAAGCAAGGAGAAGAAAGTTATGCAGGGGTTTTGGACTATCTTTGCCGCTTGCTTGAGTTTGGCTTTGCCAAAAGCTATGCGATTGAATTCAGAGGACCGAATAAGACTTATCTTCCGATAAAAAAACTACCGAAAAAGGGGGTCAACCAATTATTTGCAAATGCGGTAGAGTACCCAAGTTTACATGATAAAATCGAAAAATACGCTCGTCTGGCGATGAAAGAGTTTGAGTGGTATCATAATCTGGAAGGTGAATTTTGTGCAATGCCGGGTAGTTTTGCAGTATTTGCATTGGGGCTTCGGGATGAAAAATATCATCCGCTGGTTTGCGATTACTTATTGCTTTGTGACGGAGAGCATCAAAGTATTCAAGGGGAGTTTGTATTGGCATATATCGAAAAGAATGGCTTTACGGAGAAAGGACAGGAGCTATATAGACTTTGTGAAGAAAATATGGAGCATTTGCCTGCAAAGTTAAAAAAGTTCATGCCTTAGAATTAGGGGATTTATGGTATAATTATTCGAGAAAGAAATAGTTTAAATAGATTTAACAGTATTTTCGTGACGAATATGAGGAAAAGTGTATGAGTGACAATAGAATTATGTGTCCCTACTGTATGAGAGAAGAGATTTTTTGGAGTAATGGAATTTGTAATTCGTGTTATGAAAAAGTAGGTGAATTGGAGCAAAGCAGATGGAGCAGTTGGAGAGAACTGGGTTATGCTCCATTGATGGCGGTTGCTTGTAAAATTGATGAAGAATTTCAGTTTTTGGAGGAATTTTGGGAAGAAATATCATCTCTTGATGAATTTCATTTTAGACGAATAATATGCGTTTTAGAAATGTTTGATCAGGTGGAGGATTCATATTTTTTGCCTGCAACAAAAGAGGAGATTCGACACTATAAGGATGCGATAAAAGAATATGTGAACCAAACAATGTCTTATGATGAACTTACAGATATTGCAAAATCTATTCCGAAAAGAAATGTGGTAATGGCAAATGCGAAAGATAGTCTTTTATATCATGGATTGTATTCTGAGTTTTTCAGCTTTTGGTGTGGAGAGGAAATACTGGATTGGAGTTACTCGCAGTATTTTGAGATATCGGTTGCCAATTTAATGAGATTTATTTCACATGAAGTACTTATGGCAGTGCTGAAGAAGCATTTTGATGATGTTTTAGCAAAACCTGTCAGACGGATAATAGGAGATATGTAAAATATGGAATATGCCATAAAAATATTAGAAAAAGAGAGAGAATTGATTGTCACCGCCTTAAAAAATGGAGAAAACGAACACTTGACTGCTCTAAAAGAGCTGGACAAAGCCTTGGATTGGTTGCGTTTGTTAAAAGAAAAACAACTTGGTGCAGCAAAAAAATATAATGTAGAGACTCTTCCTTTTATTGAAGGACGAGGCGGATTTTCCTCCTATCGTATTGCGATTGATAATGAAACAGATGATATTAAGTTTTGGAATGAATACAAGAAGATGGATGGCTCTCATTTGTTATTATTTCCGGGAGATTGTATTTTCAATGAAAGATAGTGATAAAAAGTTGATTAGAAGTTATCTGGCGGTGGAGAATAGCCGACAACTTAGAATTTATCTGGCTGACATTTAGTTTTTGTAGAAGGTCATAGTGCCGAGAGCGACAGCAATTTGCGAAGCATGTTGCGAGAGCGAAGAAAAATTATGGGCATTCTTGACTTTTTTTAGATCTTGTAATACAATAGCATTACAAAGAAGTAGAAAGGAGAACCGCTATGTCTATGATTAGTTTGAGAGTTCCGGAAAAGGAATTAAATATTTTTAAGTCTTATGCTAAGCTCAATAACAGCAGTCTATCGGAAATAATTCGAACTACTATGCTTGAAAAAATTGAGAATGAGTATGACCTTAAAGTGTTTGAAGAATATGAAAGCCAGAAAGAGAATGGAACATTGAAAACAAAACCGATTGACGAATTATGGAAAGAATTGGGGCTATGAGTTATGAATTAGTTATCACAGAAAAATTTGAGAAATCTTTTCGAAAGCTGGATAGGCAAATTCAAAAAATAATAAAGTCATGGATTGATAAAAACTTGGTCGGTTGTGATGAACCGAGATTGCATGGAAAGGGTCTTACTTCAAACCGTAGTGGACAATGGAGATATCGGATAGGGGATTATCGGATTTTAGCAGACATACAGGATACTAAATTGATTTTGATTTTAGTTGATGTAGGCCATAGAAAAAATATTTATTAAAGTGAAGCGCGCAAGGAAAATGGAAGCGGCTGCGAAGCAGACATTTACATTTTACGGCGCTTCACCGTCAGACGGAGAGCACCGCAAGGTGCGGTAAATGCGAAGCATTTGGTCTGACGGTGGGAAACAGCCGATAACTCTGAATATGAAGTGCGCAAGGAAAATGGAAGCGGCTGCGAAGCAGACATTTACATTTTCCGGCACTTCACCGTCAGACGGAGAGCACCGCAAGGTGCGACAAATGCGAAGCATTTGGTCTGGCGGTGGGAAACAGCCGATAACTCTGAATATGAAGTACGCAAGGAAAATGGAAGCGGGCATATTCATTTTGCGAATCCTATTAGCTGCTTATAATGAGTTTGAAAAAAGAGTGGATTATCTGGACGAAAGAATACCGGAATCTTAGTAAAGGATAGAAGCGATAAATAATAACGATAAAGGCATAGAGAGGTTGAATAATTTAGAGATGATTAAAATATACAAAGAAGAAGAAATTCAAAAGATAATTGATAATGTATCTGAACTATATGATAAAGTTTATAAAGATAGTAGTACAGAAAAAGGTCATTTAAAGAACAGAATTAATAATAGCTTAAAATTAAAGAGAAATACCATTATTTTGACAGAGGAACAGGATGGACAGATAATTGGTGTTTTATTTGGATTTGATTTCAAAAAAGAAAATTGGTGGGCGGAACAAATTATTGATATTCTACCGGAAGGCATAAATTGGTTTGAAAATTCATTTGAATTAAATGAATTATTTGTTGATAATGATTTTCAAGACAGAAAAGTTGGACATGACTTGTTGAGCTATTTATCCAATACTCGATTTGATTATGTTTTATTAAGTGTGAAAAAAAGCAATGAAAAAGCCATTCACTTATATAACAAATTTGGATATGAAAGTATTCAAAAAGGTGATTTCTATTTCAAAAATATAACGGTACCATTTAAAATAATGTGTAAAAATAATAAAAGTAATTATTTAGAAGAGAGAAACACATGGAACTGAAAAGAAAAGTGATTAGGAGTGGTCTGCTGAGAGGCGGTATCTTATTGATTATTATGGGTATCGGCACATATTTTACTTATAAAAGCGGAGATTTTAAGCAATTTCGGATGATGGTTGCAATTACGATAATATCGGCATCGGTCTCAGGGTTTTCGGCATTATATGACTATGATGTTTGGAGCGTTAAGAAAAAAATCACTCTCCATACTATTGCTATGCTCTGTACCGTTTATCCGGCTTTATTATACAGCGGATGGTTTGATACAAGTAAGATTTCGGGCTATTTTATTGCCTTAGCCTCTTTTGTAGGTGTTGGAATTGTCCTTGCCGGTGTTGGCTATTTGGTGAGTAAATATATATTGAAAAATATTCCGGAAGAAAAATAATGGAGATAACTTAGAATTTGGATCGTTGGTAAAAATTATCTTGCCAAAGAATTTTTAAGAAGATGCTTTAGAGTCGTTAGATTATAATTAAAAAATAGAATTAGAACAGAGCTATTAAAGAAAGGAAGAATATGATAACATACGAGATTGCAAGAAGTTTTGATATAGAAAAAATAATTGAAGTATTTGAAAGTTCAGGTATAGTAAGACCTACAAAAGATAAAGACCGTATAGAATCTATGTTTGAGAATGCAAATCTTATCTATTTTGCCTATGATAATGGAGAACTGGTAGGACTTGCAAGATGTGTTACGGACTTTAGCTACTGCTGTTATCTATCAGATTTAGCAGTAAAAAAAGAGTATCAGAAACAAGGTATTGGAAAAGGACTTATAGAAAAAGTCAGAGAGCATATAGGCGAAAAAGTATCGTTAATATTACTTTCGGCAAGTCCGGCTATGAATTATTATCCTAAACTGAATTTTGAAAAAGCGGACAATGCATTTATTATTAAAAGAAAAGCATAATCGGAGCAAGTATAGGTTTAAAAAATTAGAAGTTGTGGAGGTGAAATGTTGAAAGAGCTTGAATATTGGAATCACAATACAGTTTATTATAATTGGATAAAGAAGCAACTTAAGCAAAGTAATCGTATTTTAGATATTGGATGTGGGAATGGTTTTCTTATTCGTTATTTAGATGATGGCACAAAGTTTCTTATGGGGATAGATAGTGATAAATTTTGTATTGAAAAAGCAAAGGAACGGAATGTGTCGCCATCTTGTTCGTTTGTTTGTTGTGATTATGAAGATTTTAATGATGAAGAGCCTTTTGACGCAATAGTATTTGTTGCATCAATTCACCACATGAATATGCTTAATTCAATAAAGAAAGCAAAATCAATGCTTTCAAAAAATGGTGTTTTAATTATTGTTGGTCTTGCAAAGCCGTCAAATTTAATGGACTATCTGATTGAGGGCATGAGAACTATACCATGTATGATAATATCTAAGATAAAAAAGATGCGTTCCTCCGAAGATAACAATATACCTGTTAGCTATAATGTTCCTTACCTCGATGATGTAAGAAGGATAGTATCAGAAGAATTACCAAGATGTGAAATAAGGATGGGGCTTTACTATAGATATTTGTTAAAATGGGAAAAGATTTCAAAAGTTTAACAATGACAACTCCCAGTTTATAGAGAAAAATAACTTAGAATTCAAGGAGGGCAATCATTTGAGATATATACTTTTATTGCGTGGCATCAATGTGGGTGGGAAGACACGCAGTATTTTGGGGAAAATAGGATGAATCTGAGTATTTAAAATCCGCTTACCATAAAGAATTAATGAAGCAAGATTTTTATAAGCAAATAACGATTAGAAACGGAAAAACATTTGAAAAGATAGAGGAGATTCTAGAGAATGGGAGATATAATTAGATTAATTGCCTAAAAGCATACTATAATTAGGCGAAAGCAAGAGGGGGTAGGCGAAAATGAAGATTTTTAATTCAACTTTCCCACAGTCTTTTTTGACCCTATCCCGCACTGGAGAGCGGGCACATGGGTTCCACTTTCGCAACTTGCTTCGCAAGATTGCTTTCGTTCCCACCCATTTAACGTGCCTAAAAAAGACTGTTCCAGGGAACGTGGGAAAGTTGAGTTTTTAATTATATGGAGATAAAGAATGAAATATTTTGATATTGCTTTTTTACATACCAATGATGTGCATTCGTATGTGGAAAGTTTTGGTAAGAAGTTCAAGTTCGTTGAAATAATAAGAGAGGAAAACGACCGGAAGAATATTCCTACTTTTTTAGTGGATTGTGGTGATGTTTTTTCAGGAAGTGTTTACTTTCAATTATTTCATGGCGATGAAGAAATTAAATTGATGAATAAAATGAAATATGATGCAATGGCGCTGGGAAATCATGAGTTTGACAATGGTGATTTGGTCATAAAAAAGTTAAATCAAAACGCAAATTTCCCGCTTGTTGCTACCAATCTAAGGTCGGAGGAGTTTAAAATACATTCTTCTCTGGAATGGGAGGTCGGCGGCCATAAAATTTTTGTGCTGGGGGCAACAACATTGGATACGATGAATACGGCAACACCGCCGGATTCCATTCAATTTCATGAACCGATTAAAGCACTAAAGCAGGAAATAAAGGCGCTGAAAAGTCAGTTTCCAAATGCGTCATTTATTTTACTTAGTCATTTAGGATATGAGGAGGATATAGCTCTCACAAAGGAAATCAATGATTTTCAGCTTATCTTCGGCTCCCATACACATACCGTCTTAACACAACCTGTGATGTCGAATCATACGGCGATTTTTCAGGCAGGAAAATATGGCCAATATATGGGGCATGCACACATTCGCTTTTATGAAAATCAATCTTTTGAAATATTAAAATATGATTTCATCAATTTTGAGGAGTATTCAGAAGTTGATGAAGATGTGCAAAGGCATATTAATTCCTTAAAAGAAATAAAAACACAAAAATTTTCTGAAAAAATTGCGGTTTTAAAGGAAGACTTTGATGGGGAACGAGATAGTTTAAGAAAAGGACACACTAATTTATCGCAGTTGATTTTACAGGCATTGCTGCAAGCCGGTAAAAAAACCGGTTTGAATGTGGAAGCAGCGTTATTTAACGGAGGAGGGATTCGTGCTTCTTTGCCAAAGGGGGAAGTAAAATACAACGATGTATTCAATGTTTTACCATTTGCAAAACGCATTTTGCTGGTAGAAATCTTAGGGATTGATTTAAAAGAAGCACTGAAAACGGGAATGAATCCCTTAAGCTATGGAATTAAAATGGAAGATGATCAACTTTTCATTTTAGAAAAAAATCAATTTGAATTGGTGGAGGATTCAAAAAAATATTATATTGTTACCAATGATTTTGTGAAAAATGGAAAAGATTATTTTACCGCATTTCAAAACGCAAAAACAATACAGGATTTAGGCTTAGATATCGAGATATTGGCAAATTATCTGAAAGAGAATTTTAAACCTCCGGTTATTTCGTAGTATTATTTATAATGGTTATTGTAAACAATTGATTTTAACTGCAATAGCCATTATTGACCTATCTATCCCCTTTATCTGTGGGAGAAATCTCATTTTTATTTCCGGCAAATTCTTCGGATACCTTTCTCCAATCGGTAAAATGGAAGAATCGCTCTTTCTTTACAGTGTTTTCAAAGTAAAATATTTAGATATCCCCCATCTCGATTGACTTTATTCATTGATTATGCTAGAATGTGGACATATTACAAAGGAAGGAACACAGGAACTGTGTAAGGTGTAGAAATGATCATTCGATAGTTTAACTTAGGTGAAATGCATAATAGTTTTGCTCCGCAATAAGGGGCTATTTGTGTACGCTTAATTTAGATTATCGCATAAATCATATCCTTTTATCCTGAGGAATTTTTGTGAGTCTGTATTTGCGTGTGCAAATGCAGGCTTTTTTGTTCCGAAAAAAGGAGGTTACAGTTCATGATACAAATAAAGGGACTTCATTTAACGCATAAAAAAGACTTGAGAGTGATTCTTGAAAAATTTGACATTGTGCTAAACTATGGGGATAAGCTCGCTATTATCGGTGAGGAAGGGAATGGGAAATCTACACTTATGAAGTGGCTCTATGCACCACAACTGGTTGAGGACTATATTGAGGCAGAGGGTGAGCGAAACTTGGGAAATGAGAGAATTGGTTACTTACCTCAGGCGCTGCCGGAGAAGGACAAGGCAAAGAGTCTATATGAGTTTTTCTCAGAGGAAGATTGCTTTTGGAATCAGACACCGAATCAATTAGGAGATTATGCAAAACAATTTGGAGTAAAAATTGAGTTTTTTTATAGTGACCAAAAGGTGGAAAGTCTTTCAGGAGGAGAGAGGGTTAAGGCTCAGCTTATTAAACTTTTGATGCAAGAGCCGACGGTACTGCTACTGGATGAACCATCCAATGATATTGACATTGCATGCCTTGAATTATTGGAAAGGATCATTCATGATTGGAAATACATTGTCGCCTATATTTCACATGATGAAACATTAATTGAAAATACGGCTAACCGAATTGTCCATATAGAGCAAATTCACAGAAAGACAAAGAGCAGGTTTACTGTCGCAGAAATGGATTATCAGAGGTATGTTGCAGAGCGAGAAAATTCCTTTGAACGACAGATGAAACAGGCATTAAGTGAACGAAAAGAAAAGCAAATTCGAGATGAAAAATATAGGAGAGTAAAGGATAAGGTACAAACGGCACTGGACAATTGCTCCAGACAGAGTCCGAGTGTAGCAAAAAATCTCAAGGACAAGATGCATGCGGTGAAATCCATGGGCAAACGATTTGAAAAACAAGATAAAAATATGATGGAAATTCCGGAACAGGAATCGGCCATATTTTTTACGATTGGAAACGATAAATCCGGAATTCCTAGTGGTAAGACGGTTTTAGAGTACAGCTTGGATGCACTATATAGTCCTGACGGAAAAAGGTTATTATCACAGAATATATTTTTGAGAATCCGAGGTGCGGAGAAAATTTGTATTGTAGGGGCAAACGGGGCCGGCAAAACGACATTCATCCGAGATTTGGCTGAAAAATTACTGAATCGGACGGATCTTAAGGTAGAATACATGCCGCAAAATTATGAGGAACTTTTAGATTTCACCATGACTCCGGTTGACTTTTTGGACAAAACAGGAGAAAAGGAAGAAAGAACAAAAATAAGAACTTTTCTCGGCTCATTAAAATATACGGCAGATGAAATGGAACACCCAATCAGCGAACTGTCAGAAGGGCAAAAAGCCAAAGTGCTCCTAGCGAAAATGGCATTGTCAGATGCAAATGTACTAATTTTAGATGAACCGACCAGAAACTTTTCGCCATTATCCGGACCGGTGATTCGCAAAATGATACGGGAATTTCCGGGTGCGGTCATCAGCATTTCGCATGACAGAAAATTTATAGCTGAAGTTTGTGATAAAATATATGAACTAAAAAAGGATGGCTTGTTTGAGCGGCAGGAATCCATGTAGATGTTTGTTCTAAGTACTTAAATAGACCTTTTTAAAGAATTCTATATTTTGCATGGAGCGATAAAATATGGTATTATTAGGGAATGTATTCTCGGTTACACCGGACATAGTACGAAAGGAGAATGGATAATGGACCGATTAAAAGAACTAAAAGAAGCAAAACAAGCGGCACAGCAGGTGATTTCCAGAATTGACAATGCCATATCTTCATTGGATAGCGCCTCTTCGTGGGGATGGTTTGATTTGTTTGGTGGGGAGTTTTTCTCCAGTTTAATTAAGAGAGAAAAAATCAGAGATGCCAATAGACATATTGATGAAATCTCTCAATCCCTACATAGATTGAATAAAGAGCTGGAGGATGTCAATATGCACTTACCGGCTGGAATTAGTGATACTTTGAGCGACAATGCGTTTGATGTATGGTTTGATAATATCTTTACCGATATTAGGGTACAAGGGCAAATCAAGGAGCAGTTAAATGAACTGAGGGAATTTAGAGGGGCTGTATTAAACTTAATGGAACGATTAAATTCAGAAATAAGAACACTTGAGAATAACCGCTAAGTATGAGGAAACAGAAAATGTGTTTAACCGGTTTGATGGTATCCGATGGAAAAAATGTATAGTGAGGAAAATAGACCGTCAGAAGATGAATTGGAAGAAATGAAAAAGAAATTATTACTGGAACTTGAAACATAATAAAAAAGACAACACCAAGTTGTCTTTATAACATCATCTAGTAAGGATATATCCAATCCTCGTTTTATCATACGCTTATAGCTTTTTTTAAAAGCAGAAGTATATTTAATAGTAAACATTTATTCAGATAAGAGTGCGGTTTTCAAGTCGTCTAAAGAGGAATATCCTTTAATATCAGGATCTCTGGATATTCTTTTTGCTTCAGTCATAGCATTTAGAGTAGTTTCGTTATATTTAGGAAGCTCTACATTAAAGGGGAGACCGCCACGAAGAATGCATTGACGAAGAAAAATATTGACTGCACTGGACATATCCATACCTAGTTCATTAAAAAGAGCATTTGCTTGAACTTTTACATCGGAATCAATGCGAATTTGAGTTGGAACAGTTGCCATAATTATTATCTCCTTTCACAATGATTATGACACAAATGGTTTACAATGTCAACGAATTTATTGGTGTGGAGAAGATGCGAAAAGTATGGAAAAAGACGGCAGATAATAGTGCTGTTAAAAAATGAAAGGTAATTTATAAGAATATATGGAGGTTTCAATCTATGAATCCAATCTGGATAAAATTATATGAGGTAGCGAAGTCGGTACAAAATTCTAGAGAAGTTTCGGAAAAAGTAAGTGCCGGTGGTGTTGCTGCAGCGATAGAAACAGTAGATGGCAATGTTTATAAAGGTGTATGTATCGATACTTCCTGCACACTGGGAATTTGTGCCGAGAGAAATGCCATTTTTAATATGATTACGAATGGAGAAAACCGGATTAAGAGAATTATCGCCATTCGGTCAAATGGCAGTGTTATTGCGCCATGCGGAGCTTGCCGGGAATTGATTGCTCAGCTAATGCCCGGAATGTATCAGGATGTTGAGGTAATGATGGATTTTGAGAAAGGCAAGGTAGTGACCTTAGGCGAACTGACCCCGATGTGGTGGTTATAGATGATATGGAGGAGAAAAATGCGGAAACTGATAAAGCTCACAGAAAAATATAAACAACAACTGGGTGAAATGATTGATGAATGGAAAGCGGATCAGGAGCTGAATCAAACCAATCATTCGCCATGGGCAATTTTTAAAAATGATTATCATGATTTTGACTATTACCTGAATCATCTGGAACACAAAGAGGAAAAAGACGGCAGAGTTCCGGATTCGGTGTTCTTTTTACTGGATGATGAAACGGATAGACTGTTGGGGGCGGTCAATATTCGTCATTATTTAAATGAAGAATTATTGCGAGAAGGTGGGCATATCGGTGACGGTATTCGGCCAAGTGAAAGAAGAAAGGGTTATGGAACAGAAATCATTCGTCTGGCTTTGATAGAATGTAAGAAACTGGGGGTTGATAAGGTTTTGATAACCTGTGATAAGGATAATATCGGCTCTGCCAAGGCGATAATGAAAAATGGTGGAGTGCTTGAAAATGAATTTGTCAATTCAGATGGAGAAATTGAGCAGAGATATTGGATTTTGATATAGACTAGAATGGAACCGAAAATCGGTATGAAAAATGCCTTTTTATTACCGAGAAAAGATAGAATAGAAAGTAAAGACATTTTAACGAAATGGCAAATGCAAAGTAGGAGAAAAATCATGAAATATATGTACACAGTGTATAATCAAAAGGAATACAATGCATATTCTCAATTTGTGGAGAAGTATAGAGATAAAATTTCAAGATACATCGAATATTTAAAAAGAGATTTGGATGTAATAGATTTGCCGGAGTATATTGTTTTTTCTAATTTGGATGCCGGTACGAATGTCTATGGGAAAATTTCAATACCGGCATATACAAATGATGTAAGAATGGTGATTACTCCGGAAATTTCTGTGTGGAAAGACATATATTTAACTCAACTGGATAATTATGAAGATTCTTCAGAGGTAGAGTATATCAAAAGATATTATGATAGTATCCATGAAAATCATATTTTGCAATTAATTGGTCATGAATTAGCACATCAAAGTGAGTTGTTTTTCAACGAATTTGATGGTGATTTTGATGAGGGAATTTGGTTTGAAGAAGGAATGGTGGAATATATCAGCAGAAAGTATTTTTTTTCGGATGAGGAGTATCAAAGAGAAAAAAAGGCAAATCAGATATTAATTGGCTTATTTGAGAATAAATACGGGAAAAAATCACTGGAAGAATTCGGATCGGAAACTTACACAAAGACAAATGACCATATATTCTATTTTTACTGGCGTAGTTTCTTAGCGATTAATGAGCTGATAGAAAAACACAATGGAATCAGGAAAGTATTCGAGTTATACCGAAAATGGGATTTCAATGGAAGAGAAGTATCGCTGGGTGAGTGGTTTGAAGTGGAATGAGTTTTGCCACTTCCTTTCGGCAAATGATTTTAGGTGAACTGACACCGATATGGTGGTTAGTAATGATTCGTAGGGAGTAGAGGCAATCGCTGATACCCCTCTTTTTATACGCTGAATAAGTGGGTAAAAGTTTTTCTATGGAAGACATGAAAAATGAAGAAATGTTTATTCCTTAAAAATGTGTCAATACACATAAAAAGGGAATGGAGATTGAAATCAGAGGAAATTTGTGATAGGATACGATTACTTCAAAAACGCAGGAAGAAACGCAAACTTTTCATCAGGCAAGAGAGGAGTATATTCCTAAATTGATTGAAATTGTCTGTAAAATGTAGAGGACTCTGATAAGAGAATAAAGCTGAAAAATGGGTGCTAAGAGGTATCGCTATGGAAAAAGAGATTTTAGAGAAATACAAAATGCAAAGCAGAGAAGAAATGGTAGCTTTCTTAAAAAGCCTTTGGGCTAAAAAACCGCAAGATTGCCCTTTGTGTGGTGGCAGGCTGGATTATTTTCATAAAAAGGCAAAGAAAAGTAATAGTGACTGGATTTGCACTGCCTGCGGAGAGCGGTTTCAGGCGATTAAGATATTGGATCAGTTAAATGATTGAAAAGGCATTTTTCATATTCCTAAAAAATGTGCAGAAATACATAAATTAGGAATGATATTGAGATTAATCCACTTTAACAGCAGTACAGGAAAGGATACAAGAGGCAGAGCAATGAGTATTAACAAAAATGAATTTCCTATTTTAGAATATGACACGAATCCAAAAGCCATTATCATGCCCGGACATGAAAAGCTGGACTTAAAGTTCCCGAAAAAATGCGTCTATGCTTTTTTGGGAGAATATATTGATGAATACGCATTAGAAAATAAGGCGATGGAAGTGGCGAAGTTTGATTCCATTACCAAGCAGTATCCGATATATGTGATTCATTATAAAGGAGAAGATATCTGCTTGGTGCAGGCACCGATGGGCTCAGCCCCTTCCTCCCAAATCTTGGACTGGCTATCGGCGTATGGTGTAGAGGAAATTATTAGCGCCGGAAGTTGCGGAGTTCTTGTAGATATTCCGGAAAACTATTTTTTAGTGCCGAAACTTGCCCTTAGAGATGAGGGAGGTCGCCAAGTTACGGAATCTCATTTGGGGTCAAATCTTATTTACTGCGGATTCGCTGGCGGATGTAGAAAAGTATGACTCCAGAAATTTTGGCGGGGATTCGTATGAATATGCACTAATACTTTGCTTGGAGGCGGTGTTGAAACTGTAAATTTATTTGTATACACCACATATTCGGGAGAGTAGAAAATAGAAAGAGGTGAAAAACATGGAAAATAGTTTCTACAATGAAATAAAGAAAATTTTAGTAAAAGCCAGAAACAAGGTTTATCAGACTGCTAATTTTGCAATGGTGGAAGCGTATTGGTATATAGACAAAAGAATTATCGAGGAGCAAGGTGGAAAAGATACAGCGGAGTATGGACAAGGATTGATTCAGGAATTGTCGGCACAAATGACAAAAGATTTTGGAAAGGGTTTTACAGTAACTAATCTAAAGTATATGCGACAATTTTATCTGACATTTCCAAATAGTCACGCACTGCATGACGAATTAAGTTGGACACATTATAGAAGTTTAATAAAGGTTGAGAATGATAAGGCAAGAGCTTTCTACTTGGAGGAAGCAGTAAAATCTAATTGGAGCACAAGACAACTGGATAGACAGATTAATAGTTTTTTCTATGAAAGGCTATTGTCCAGCCAAAATAAAGAAGAAGTCTCAAGTGAAATTTTAAAATTGGAAAAGAGTAAAGTACCCGAAGATATTATTAGAGACCCTTATGTATTGGAGTTTTTAGGCTTGGAAGGAAATACCGATTTTTATGAAAGTGATTTAGAACAAGCATTAATAAATCATTTACAAAAATTTCTTTTAGAATTAGGCAGAGGTTTCACAGAAGCAAATTTTTGCTTCCAAATATAAATTATATCTACCGACAGAAGAAGAGCTGTTAAATGAGATAAAAAAAGAATATTTATCAATGGAAGATTATTTTGGTAAAGATAACAAACCATTAACATAATCGTTTGAAAGGAAAAAAAGAATGGTAAACAAGATTGGAATTGTCAGCTTATCGAGTGGGATTTTGGGAGAAGATTTTATCCGGCATGAGATTAATATTGGCATAGAGCGTTTAACAGAATATGGGATGGAAATCGTATTTTTACCGAATGCGTTGAAAGGGCTGGATTTTATAAAAGAAAATCCTCAAAAGAGAGCGGAAGATTTGATAGACGCTTTTAAAGAGGATTCCATTGATATGATTTTATGTGCCATTGGCGGAGATGATGCCTATAGGTTGCTGCCGTATTTATTTGAAAACGATGCATTAAAGAATGTGGTGCGGCAAAAAATATTCTTGGGCTTTTCCGATACCACCATGAATCATTTTATGCTGCATAAGCTGGGAATCAAAACATTTTATGGACAAGCCTTTTTGCCGGATGTATGTGAACTTTCCAAGGAAATGTTGCCCTATACCAAACAATATTTTGAGGAATTAATTACAACCGGAAAGATAAAAGAAATCCGTCCGAGTCATGTATGGTATCAAGAGAGGGAAGATTTTAGCGAAAATGCGGTTGGCATTTCTATGAATAGTTATGTCAATGACGGCTTTGAATTGCTAAGCGGCAGTGCTGTCTTTGAAGGTAAGATATTGGGCGGCTGTTTGGAATCGATATATGATATGTTTGATCATTCCAGATATAAAGATACGGTGTCGACATGCCGCAAATATAATTTGTTTCCGAGTTTAGAGGAATGGAAAGGCAAGATTCTTTTGCTGGAAACCAGTGAGGAAAAGCCTGTGCCGGATTTGTTCCGGAAAATGATTCGAGTATTAAAGAATTATGGCATATTTGAGGTGATTTCCGGACTTCTAATCGGAAAACCGCAAAATGAAACCTATTTTAAAGAGTATAAAGAGATTTTATTGGAGGAAATCGGTAAGAAAGATTTGCCGATTGTGTATAATGTAAATATCGGCCATGCAACTCCCCGATGTATCATACCTTTTGGAGTGCATTCAAAGGTAGATGTGAATAGGCAAGTGATTGAGTTTTTTTATGATGATGAGGATGAAATCAATGAGAAAACTATTTGATATGGATAAAAAAGATTACAGTCAATGCACCCGTACTTTTACGTGTCATTCCGCCAGAAGTATCATAGTCAGAAAGGGAAAAGTGGCTATGGTGCTGGAACTTTTAATTGCAGAGGGAATAATAGAGAAAGGAGAAACCACATGATTACAAGCTGGTATGACATAGACACAGAACCGATTATCCATATCAAGGATTTTTATGGTGAGAAAAAGCATTTGGTGGATAAATGCCTGATTATCCTGTCCAAAAAGATTCATGACCATTTACTGGAAACCTTTGAATGTAAGGAAATTGCTTTACTGGGAGCTTGCAATGGAAGTACGCCGATATATAAGATGAGTTTAGAGGGAGAGGAGATTGCCTTTTATTTATCCTCCACCTGTTCGGCACCGGCGGCGACCGAGTGTTATGAAACAAGCTGGATAACCGGAGCGACCAAGTTTATTATGTTTGGTTCTTGTGGTAGCTTAAAGAAAGAAGTTACAGCCGGAAAATATATCATTCCAAGCGAAAGCTACCGAGGTGAGGGCTGTTCTTATTATTTTGCACCGCCGGCAGACTATATTGCCATTAAAAACAGCGATAAAATGGCGACAATATTTGCAGAATTAAAAATTCCTTTCGTGCAGGGAAAGGTCTGGACAACAGATTCTATGCTCAGAGAAACCGCAGGCTTAGTCAATAAAAGAAAGGCAGAAGGCTGCATAGCGGTAGAAATGGAACTGGCCGGAGTTCAGGCGGTCTGTGACTTTTATGGACTGGAGTTATATAATTTTTTGGAGGCCGGTGATGTACTGGGTGAGAGCGGTTATGAGGTAGAGGGCTTATCAAAAGCAAATCATGATTTGGCAAAGCTATATATTGCGTTTAAGATATCGAGTAGAATATAGAGATTAGCATTTGTTTTACAAGCCTTTTATTCGGAGGGGAAATGATTATCAAAAGATTTGAAGAAAAATATCGGGACGATTTAATTTTTATGATTTTACAAGCGAAAGATGCACTGGGCAGGAAACCCGGTTTAAATGAGGACTTGCTGGATATTAAAAAGAATTACATAGATAGTGGTGGTAATTTTTGGCTGGCAGTCAATGAACAAGACAGGGTAATCGGCTCTATCGGTTATTTGCGAATTCCTGATACAGAGGAAGCATTTTTACATAGATTGTTTGTAAAAGCATCCGAAAAAAACAAAGGTATTGGCACAAGGCTCTTACTAACGGCAGAGTCCGAAATGCGAGAAAAAGGAATCAAAGTTTTTAGGGTACACCTGGGAACGCCCAAAGAACAGTGGTTTGAGTCGTATGCATTTTATACCAAACATGGGTATGCCGAATACAAAGAAAGCTATATGAAAAAGGAATACTAAGCCGGCAGCAGAAAGACTTGTAAAAGAACTTAGAAATGAGGATAATTAATCCATACAAAGTTTTGCTGGAATGATACGAGATTGATAGGTGAGAAAATGGAAATTATAGAAATCAAGGAAAACAAAAGGCAATATTTACCTTTGCTATTACTGGCAGATGAACAAGAAAATATGATAGACCGTTATCTGGATAGAGGCGCAATGTATGTACTTGAGGATAATGGAATAAAAAGCGAATGTGTGGTAACCGATGAAGGGAATGGAATTCTTGAAATCAAGAATATTGCTACTATTCCGGAATTTCAGGGAAAGGGTTATGCAAAATATTTGATTGATTTTATCATTGAAAAGTACAGGGACTACTATCAGATTCTTCAAGTCGGAACAGGGGATAGTATATTTACGATTCCTTTTTACGAGAAATGCGGTTTTGTGCGTTCCCATATTGTGCCGAATTTTTTTATAGATAATTACGACCATCCAATTTATGAGGATGGCAGCAGGCTTGTGGATATGATTTATTTGCGGAGAAAATTTTGAGTTAAAATATAGGAGAAATTATGAAAAATACCAATACCGATTTATGGAATTGTTTTATAGAAATTTGCAAAGGACTCAATGCCGCAGGTATTACACCGACTCTCATGGGCTCTTTGGGACTGGAGGCTGTGACAAAAAGATAAATTTAGCTAGGGAGGTGGTTGGATTGACGGAAAAAGAGATTTTAGAGATTATTGCTGAAGGAGAAGGTCATACAACGGAATTCAAAAAATCAACATCAGATATAACCAAAGATGTATATGAAAGTATATGTGCATTTTATAATAGAGATGGTGGTCATATCTTCCTAGGAGTGAAAGACAATGGTGAAATCTTGGGTGTTGAAAAGGGGGCAGTCGAGAAAATAAAAAAAGATTTTGTTACTGCTATTAATAATACGAACAAAATGTATCCTCCGCTTTTTTTAATGCCGGAGGAATATCAAGTGCAAGGGAAAATAGTTTTGCATATTTATGTACCGATGGGGGCACAAGTAAGCAGGTGTGCCGGTCGAATTTATGATAGAAATAATGATTCGGATATTGATATTACAAATAATGAAGAACTTGTATATAAACTATATGCAAGAAAACAAGGGACATATTTTGTTAATAAAGTCTTTTCTAAATGGCGAACGGAAGATGTGCTTCGTCCGGATTTAATTGATCGTGCAAGAAAAATGACACGATCAAAAAGCAGCAATCATCCATGGTTATCTATGGACGATAATGAATTATTGCAAAGTGCCGGTTTGATTTTGCCGGATCAGGAAAGTAGGCAAGACGGAATTACATTAGCGGGGATATTACTTTTTGGTAAAGATTCAGCAATCATGTCTGTTCTTCCGCAACATAAAACAGATTTAATTTTAAGAGTACAAAGTGTAGATCGATATGATGACAGAGATGTGGTTTCCACTAATTTACTGGATAGTTACGATAGGATGACATCATTTGCTAAAAAACATTTAAATGATCCGTTTATACTCGATGGAATGCAATCGGTCAGTGCAAGGGATGCTATTATAAGAGAAATTGTGTCAAATAGCTTGGCACATAGAGATTATGCCAGTGGGTTTGTTGCGAAGATGGTGATTGAAAAAGATAGGTTATACACGGAAAATAGTAACCGAGCACATGGATATGGTTCGCTGAAGTTGAATTCATTTGAACCATATGCGAAAAATCCACCGATTTCTAAAGTGTTTCGCGAAATTGGCCTGGCAGATGAATTAGGTTCAGGAATGAGAAACACACATAAATTTACCAGGCTCTATTCGGGAGGAGTACCGGAATTTATTGAGGGAGACATTTTTAAAACAGTAATTCCTCTAGAAGCAACCTCTATTATAAAGTTGGGTCCAAGGGTCAGTGACCAAGTCAGTGACCAAGTCAGTGACCAAGTCAGTGACCAAGTCAGCAGAGAGCAACTTATGGAGAAAATTCTTCAATTTTGCATAGTAGCAAGAACAAAAAAGGAAATTTCGGAGTATATCGGATATAAGAATTTGACTTATATGACAAATACTTTTTTAAATCCGCTTCTTAATAGTGGAAAACTGGAGTATACTATACCGGAAAAGCCGAAAAGCAGATTACAGAAATATCGAACAAAGAAGTCGTAAGCGGGAGAATCTTTGTATTTTACCCTTTGTATTTTATGCATTTCCTTTTCTTGTTTTTCCCCAAAAAATATGATAAAATAAGCACCAAGTAAATAGAGTTGATACTATGCCATACAATTAAGAATGACTTTAGTATGATATCGCTATAAATGAAAGTGAGGATAAAAAATGAATGAATCAATGGCAGGCATGAAACGAACACATTATGCCACAGACTTAAGCCTGACAAATGTAGGCGAAAAAGTAACCGTAATGGGATGGGTGCAAAAGCGCCGTAATCTGGGGAGTGTTATCTTTTTGGATATTCGCGATCGAAGCGGGCTGATTCAGGTCTTTTTGGATGAGAATGTACTCAGCCAAGCAGATTTTGAAAAAGGAGAGAAACTCAGGGCTGAGTTTGTGGTAGCAATTGAGGGAATGGTGCAAAAGCGTGGAGATGCCAATCCAAACCTGAAAACTGGTGAGATTGAAGTCCAGGCCACAGCCCTTCGGATTTTAAACCATTCAGAAACACCACCATTTCATATTGAAGATGATGTGACTGCCAAAGAGGATTTGCGTTTAAAATATCGCTATTTGGATTTACGCCGTCCGGTGCTGCAAAAGAACTTAATGTTGCGCCATAAGGTGACAACCGCCGTCCGTGAATTCTTTGACAGAGAAGGCTTTTTGGAAATCGAAACCCCGATGCTGACCCGTTCTACTCCGGAAGGAGCCAGAGACTATCTGGTGCCAAGCCGAATCAATCAGGGAATGTTTTATGCGCTGCCACAATCGCCGCAAATTTTTAAGCAATTGCTGATGCTGTCCGGTTATGACCGTTATATTCAAATTGCCAAATGTTTTCGGGATGAGGATTTAAGAGCAGACAGACAGCCGGAGTTTACGCAAATCGATATGGAGCTGAGTTTTGTTACCCAGGAAGACATTATCAACTTAAACGAAAGATGGCTGCAATTTGTCTTTAAGAAAGTAATGGATATGGATATTGCCATTCCATTTAAACGTATTACTTATAAAGAAGCTATGGAGCGTTTTGGCTCGGATAAGCCGGATATGCGCTTTGGAGTGGAATTAAAAGATTTAGCGGAAGTGGCAGTGAGTTGTGGTTTTGCCGTCTTTAGTGATGCTATCAAAAATGGCGGCAGTGTACGAGCGATCAATGCTAAGGGCATGGCTGATTTGCCACGAAAGCAAATTGATGCTTTGACCGAGCTGTGTAAATATCATGGTGCCAAGGGCATGGCCTATATTGCGGTTAAAGAAGAAGAACTTAAATCTTCCTTTGCTAAGTTTATGAAGGATGAAGAAATGAAAAAGATTCTGGAATTAACCGAAGCGGAAGTAGGCGACCTTATTTTAATTGTCGCCGATAAAGAAGAAACTGTCTTTAATGTCTTAGGTGAGCTTCGTCTGGAAGTGGCCAGAAGACTGAACTTAATTGATGAAAATGTCTTTGACTTTGTCTGGGTGATCGAATTCCCATTGTTAGAATGGAATGAGGAGCAAAACCGCTTTACTGCCAAGCACCATCCATTTACTTCGCCAATGGAAGAAGATATTCCGCTGCTTGACACTGACCCTGCTAAAGTTAGAGCCAATGCCTATGATATTTGTTTAAATGGCAATGAAATCGGTGGCGGCAGTCTGCGGATTTATCAGCGTGATCTACAGGAAAAAATGTTTGCAGCACTTGGCTTTACCAAAGAAGAAGCTTATGAAAGATTTGGATTTTTGCTGGATGCTTTCCAATATGGAGTTCCACCACATGGCGGACTGGCATATGGCCTGGATCGGGTGGTCATGCTGATGGCAAAAGCTGAGTCGATTCGGGATGTGATTGCCTTTCCGAAAGTCAAAGATGCTTCTGACCCAATGTCGGATGCTCCAAACGTGGTGGAAGACAAGCAATTAAGAGAACTTGGCATTGCCATTGTCAAAGCGGAAAAGGAATAGCCGATTATCTTTTGTTTTTATTTGATTTGAAACATTAGACATAGGCGTGAAAAACAGTTAGGATGGAGAAAATGGAATAAGCCAATTCTTATAAATCAGATAAGGATTGGCTTATTAAATACCTGAGTTGGCTAAAAAGAACTTGCATTTTTGGGTTTTCTCATATAAAATTTATATTACAAATAATTGGAATAGCTTGTATAACAGAAAATTTTTTGATTCAGAGAATGTCTGTTATTCAAGAAAGCAAATAAAAACGAAAAAAGAAAAGGAGAAAAGGAGAGTTTATGAAAAGAGTATTGCAATTATGTATTATGTTGTTAGTCGTAATGGGCCTGTCTGCTTGCCACTTCATTATAAATACAGGCTCAAAAACAGAAGAAGCAAAAACAGAAGAAACGAAAAAAGAAGAAAAAATTGATAAAGCAGAGAAGGATACAAAAGAAAAGGAGTCTTCTAAAAAAGGAAAGATATTTCAGCCGAATAAAGAGAAAAAGGCTGACGCTAAGACAGAAAAAAAAGATGATACGAAATCTTCAAAAAAGAAAAAAACAAAAATCCTGTCAGATCAAGAAGCCAGAAAGAAATTATATGATGATCATTTGGCATATGTCAATCGATTGGCTGAGGATGTGCCAGAATATGAAGCCATAGTGATAACGGATGTGGAGGAATTGCTGGAAATTTCAGAAAGTGATTTTTATCAAAAACTTTATATGTTATATGCTTATGGATATGGGCAAATGCGGGAGAGGTATCCCGGTATTTATAAAATATATTTATTGTTTGCCTCTGATTTAGAAAGAGAAAGCTTTGAAAAAGGGCCGAAAGAAGATGAGTATATTCATATGAATATTTTATATGTAAATACGGTGACCGGTCAGACCTTTATTGATAGCGGAGAGGCAGGTATTTATGTATTAAGTGACCTGGAACCGATAGCATTTCAGGGGAATGCAATGAATGAAGACTTGCATGTTGACTTGATTCTTTGGGCAATGAAAAATAAGGGGATCATTCCTAATATCTATGATTTTGGAAGCTGGACTGATCTTGATGATGAGTCAGCGGTGGAAGAATTTGAAGATCCTTTGCCGGAGCTGGGTGGCGAACCGGATGGAGTGATATTTCGCTATCCGATTTATGACCTGATCAATAAAAAGGTGATTGGTTATTATGATTTTGATTTGGCAAGTCGTAAGATTTGGAACAGCCATACCGAAGAAGTTATTTATGAAGATCCTTTGGCGGAGATCAAAGAGAAAAAGATCACTGAGAATAATGCGGTCGAGGAAACAGTTAAGATTTTGAATGATTTATATTATTTGGAAAATCCAGAAGAATATAGCTTTTCGGCGGAGGCGGATAATCTGGGCGATATCTTTGAACGGGAAGGATTTACGGTTATGATCCGTTCTAAGGGAAAAGATACAGAAACGGAGCCGGTTATTGCCAGATACTTTATTACAGAAGATGGCAGAAGGGTTTATCTGTATGATGAAGCCTCTGACACATATTATTCCATTTATGGTACAGCGCTTTGGTATGAGAATTAGAAAATTGTAGGTTAATTACTCAACTTTCCCACGTTCCTTGGAACAGCCTTTTTTTGGCATGTGCTGCGAAAGCAATCTTACGAAGTAAGTTGCGAAAGCAGGGTGTAACCGCAAGCCATCTTACGCAGTAAGTGGCGAAAGGTAGGTTGCCCACCCGGGCAGAAAAACGAAGTTTTTCGACAGGGCATGTTAAATGAGCGGGAACGAAAGTAATCTTGTGAAGCAAGTTGCGAAAGGGGAAAATGGAAGCGGCCGCGCAGCGGACATTTACATTTCGCGGTGCTTCACTGTCAGAAAGAGAGTGCCAAAGGCACGGCAAATGCGTAGCATTTGGTCTGACGGTGGTAAACAGCCAGTAAACTTAGAATTTATGGAGGAAGAAGCACTATGACAAATAAAGAAGTGATAGAAGCCTTTTTTAAGGCTGAAAATGAGCGTAATTGGAATCTTTATCAGCAGTTTCTTCATCCGGAAGTATCGTGGCAATTAATAGACAAAGAAGAAAAAAGGATTATTGGTATAGAGAACTATATGCAGGTAATAAAAAATGCTTATAGTAATTCTGATGCTCAATTTTTATGCATAAATATGCATGTTTCAGGAGATGGTAATAGAATCGCTACTAATCTGGTAAATAATTCTGGCGTGCGTTCATTGGATATTTTTGACTTTAAAGATGGAATGATATATCGGGAATATGAGTTTATTCTGGACTGACAACTCCGGTTTATCGGGAAGCGATTCGCCACTAGATCAATCACATTGGAAGAATTAATCATCCACCGCAATACCGAGAGCATTCGGAAAGGAAAAACGATGATAAAGACGCAGGAGGAAGGAATTGAATATTTCGCTGGTATGGATAAGGAATGACTTGCGATTGGAAGATAATACGGCTTTGATTGAGGCGGTAAAGGATGCTGACGCAGATGATAAAATATTGATGGTTTTCTGTATAGATCCAAAACAGTTAAAAACCGGTAGCTATAGCCATGACTATTTTTTCACTGCATTAAATACCTTTTACAGAAACTGCTTGGAGAAAGAGTTGGCAATTCATTTTTTATATGGTGATCCACAAGACTGCTTTTCAAAGCTGATAAAAGAATTTCCGGATATCCAAAAGATATATTTTAATATAGACGATTCCGGCTATGGCATGGTCAGGGATTGTGCGGTAAGGAAAATTTTAGAAGAAAGCAATGTCAGGATTCTGGATTTTTATGACCATCATCTTCATTCGGCAAACGAGGTATTAAAAGAAGACGGCTCACATTATAGAGTTTTTACACCATATTATAATCAGTGGAAAAACAGATTGATTCGGCGAGTACAAAAGCCGGATTATGATAAACTTAGAAAGGTGATTCTAAAGAATTTTGCAGCTAAGGGCGAAGAAGGGCAAAATAAGTTTTGCGAAATACAAGAAATGATAACAACGGATTTCACCGTGCAAACCGGTGAGGAAAAAGCCCAAGAAATCCTTGAGAATTTTGTAGAACGCCACCTAGCCGAATACGAAGAAATGAGGGACTATCCCTATACGGAAGGCACAAGCCGAATATCAAAATTTCTAAGTACGGGACAACTATCCATCCGCCAAGTATATCAAAGAGTGGAGCAAGCACCGAATTCTAAGGGAAAAGAAACCTTTATCAAAGAGCTTGGCTGGAGAGATTTTTATAATATGATTTATCATTTTTATCCAAAGCAAAAGGACGAAGAGATCATTGAGAAGTATAGAAACATCCGCTGGGAATATGACGAGAGCAGAATCGAAAAATGGAAAGAGGGTAAGACCGGATTTCCGATTGTGGATGCTGCCATGCGACAACTGAAAGAAGAAGGCTGGATGCATAACAGACTTAGAATGATAGTTGCCTCCTTTTTTACCAAAGATCTTCTTATGGACTGGAGGATTGGGGAGAAATATTTTTCGGAAATGCTGATAGATTATGATAGTGCTTCGAATATCGGGGGCTGGCAATGGGCGGCTTCGGTTGGAACAGATGCTGTTCCCTATTTTAGAATCTTTAATCCGAATTCGCAGAGCAAAAGATTTGATCCGGAAGGAAGTTTCATCAAAAAATATGTGAAGGAATTAAGAAATATTCCGGCAAAATATATCCAAGAACCATTCAAATATACAAAGCAAATCCGGAAGGAATGCGGAATCGACATAGAAAAAATATACGATGAGCCTATCGTCAATCATAAAAAGCAAAGGCTTAGAGCCATCGAGCTGTTTCAAAGATAAAACAGGAGAAGATAAAGGAAACCGGAAAAGAAGAAAAAGCCTTTCTAGTTGAGCCATTTCCGGGAAAACGGCTGTTACTAAGTGATAGCGGAAAGGATTAGAACACCACAGGAAATGGTTTATACTTAAACGATTTAAAATAAGCGATAAAATAGGGATACAAATAAAAAGGTTATATTCGGTACATTTTAATGTACATCGTATTGACAGAAACAAGGGCGTACGCTAAAATGTACATAAAAGGAGGCGCAATATGCTTAATACGAATATTACAAATTTTAGAAAAAATATTTTTACCATTTTGGAGCAAACCATAAAGTTTAATGAGCCGGTTAATATCAGCACGAAAGATGGCAATGCGGTTATTATCAGTGAGGAAGATTACAAAGGTCTTATGGAAACGCTATACCTTTCTTCGATTCCGACTATGAAGGAAAAAATTGTAGAGGGTTTACATACTCCGTTGGAAGAATGTTTATCGGAAGATGAGGTGGAGTGGTAGTGTATTCGATTGTTTATACGAAGAGAGCAAAGAATGATATACCAAATCTTAAGGCGGCAAAACTGGAGAAAAAAGCAAAGGCTTTAATTGAGTTGATTCGAGAAAATCCATACCAAACTCCGCCATCTTATGAAAAATTGCAAGGAGAGTTGCAGGGAGCATATTCACGACGAATCAATGTGAAACACCGCCTTGTATATGAGATTTTTGAAGAGGAACAGGTCACTAAAATTATCAGTCTATGGACTCATTATGAATTTTAAGTGGCAAATGGAATTGGGCTAGCGGTAGCAGAGAGATAAATTAAGAGTTTGTCGAGCTGAGATCTGGTTTTTGTATAAGGTCATAGTGCCGAGAGCGACAGAAGTTTGCAAAGCAAACTTTGAAAGCAAAGGCACGAAAGCGAGCTAGCGAGCGATGAGCTTCACAAAACTTGTCAGAGAGATGACTTAAGACATGAACAGGAAATGAACTATGAATAGAATTAAAAGTTTGAATCGTTATCAAAAAGGTATCCTAATACTTATGATTGTTATGCCTTTGACTTTTGCGGTAATTTATCTCATAACAATTCAACGGGTTGGATTTGAATATAAGGATACCATTCTGGTACCGAGTCAAGAAAAAGACAAGACAGTGTATTCTGGTAAAATCCATGGTCAACAGGCATATTTTACGATTTCAGAGGATAAGACCGTTATATTTCGGTATGGTAATAAAACCTATGGCCCTTATACTGCAAAAGAAGATCCTACAGTGATTCCAAAAGAGGAAGAAATGGCAGAATATATGACCGGTGTAGAACTAAGACAAGGAGAATATGTTCTGTTTCGTGGCGGTATTTTAGAAACCAAAGATTTTTACTTGCTGTATAATGAGGACGGAGTTTTGAGTGATTTAGATATTTCTGTTGTAATCAGCGGTGGAGAAGAGCTAGATGAAAACGGGAATCAAATCGATCCTATGGAACCGTCGGCAGCTACAATTCTAAAGCTGATGAATGATCCCAAACTGACACACAAGGGGGAAGGCTTTGCATGGCTTGGAGCCACGCTTATCTGCGCCTTCAATATGCTCTCTGTTTTGTTTGCAGATGAACTGTTCCATTGGTATCTGTCGTTTCAGATTCGATATGCATACGCTGCGGAGCCGTCCGATTTTGAAATTGCAGGAAGATATATCGGCTGGACTACTCTGTCGATTGCAGCGTTGATACTTTTTATTATGGGGCTGCAGTAACTTAAATTCAAATGTCTGCTTCGCAGTCGCTTCCATTTTCCCCTTTCGCAACATGCTTCGCAAGATTGCTTTCGGGGCACATGCTTGCGCGCTTCAAATTAGGGGTTGTCTGGCGCACATTTAGTTTTTAGAGAAACGCAGAATGGCGGGAGCGATAGCAATTTGCGGAGTATGTTGCGAAAGCGAAGCCATGTCAGCGAGCTGTGTGAGCTGCAAGTTTCCTAAAAACTGTGCGAAAGATAACTAAGAGTTGTGGAGATTCAATATGAAGCGGAAAACATACGATAAAATTTTTAGAATCAAGAAAAGATAAATAAATTTTATTAATCCACACATAGCAATAGAAATGGAGAAACAACAGAAATGACAGAGGGGATTCACTTTTTCGGCAGTGCCGAAGCAAGGTATATTGTTATTCAGCCAATGGATGAAAATGACAGGAAAGAGCTGCCAAATCAGATAGAAATGCTAAGGGCATTGTATCCGGTTGATGACTGGGCAATTCTTCCGGTGATGATAAAGGATTGGAACCATGATTTGACTCCGTGGAGGGCAAAACCGATTTTTGGGAAAGTCGGTTTTGGGGATGGAGCGGAAAATACGCTAAAGCATATTGTAGAAGAAGTCATCCCTGCTTTTGAAAAAGAATATTCAATTGCAAACAGAAAGTATTTCTTATGCGGATACTCTTTAGCAGGACTGTTTTGCTTGTGGGCGGGCTATCAGACGGATATTTTTGCAGGAGCTGGAGCGGTATCGCCATCGGTTTGGTATCAGGGATGGCAGGAATATGCAAAGGAACACCGCATGAAAATATCCAAGGTATATCTAAGTCTGGGAGATAAGGAAGAAAATGCCAGGAATAAAGTGTTGGCGACAGTCGGAGAAGCGATACGTAGCCAATATGATGCTTTAAAGCAGCAAGGAATCACGACGATTTTAGAATGGAATGAAGGAAATCACTTTGTCGATAGCGGCAAAAGAATGGGAAAAGCGCTGGCGTGGCTATTCACGGCATAAAGTATAAGATAGAAGAGGGAATAAGAAAATGGAAGAAAAGACAAATGTTATGCGAATATTAGAGCAGAAAAAGATTCCTTTTCAAATGCATTGCTATGCAGGCAGCGGTGCCGTCAGTGGCAGGGAAGTAGCGGCAATTTTGGGGATGGAGCCGGAGAGGGTTTTTAAAACGCTGGTGACAGTTGCTAAATCCGGAAAAAACTATGTCTTTGTGGTACCAGTAGAGGAAAAACTGGATTTAAAAAAGGCTGCTAAAATTGTCGGTGAAAAATCAGTGGAAATGCTTAAAGAAAGAGATCTCCTGCCCCTGACCGGTTATGTCCATGGGGGCTGTTCGCCCATTGGCATGAAAAAGTTTTTCCCAACTGTGATTGACCAAACAGCACAAGAATTTGCTACGATCTTAGTCAATGCCGGAAAAATCGGCTATCAAATTGAGATCTCGGCTAGTGATCTGGCCGAAGCCATTCCGATCAAGATAGCAGATCTACGGGTTTAAGTGAAATGCGTCTGAGAGAGAATATGCTTAAAATGGAAAGATATGCAAGAAAGCGAAAAGAGTAGATGAGTGAGGTGCAGGCTATGGATTTTGAGCAGGAATGGCTAAATCATTTTGCCAAAGAAATATCGCCAAATCGCTTAAAAAAGTATGTTACCAAAAGAGGGGGCTTTATTTGGCATATTTTTTCTTATAATCTGGTTGATAAGAAGGATTATCTTTCCGGTGACAAAGCTCGTCAGGCCTTTGATATGGAAAATAAAAAAGGTGCCAGATATTATGACCCTTCTTCTGAGGAGGAGTGGGTAAAGGACCTGTCCCGGGAAATGGATGCAGGGTTTATTGACGGGATGTATGAATGTTATGTGGTGTCAAAAGATATGACTTGGACCTATATTAAAACACATGAGAATAACTGGTGTGGTCCGTATTTTTATAAGATCAAATGAGGCAGATGTATGGTTAAATATCAGCAAGAGAATAGTGATAAAGAAAAGATGGCCAGTATGAAAAACCGGGAAAAAACAGAATGTGAAAAACTATGGACAGAGGAAAAGTATTTGGTATTAAGTAAATCACAGAATATTTATAAGCAGATCAGGGAGTATTTAAAAGTTGAGCCAAAGCTTGAAAGCTTAAAGGAAATGATAGAAGCAGCTAAGAGATTGCCGGAAAACCGAATGGAAGGAATCAATGCCTTTCAGCATATCTGGGGGTACTTTAAGAAGGAAGCTGAGCCGGAAGAAAAAATTAGATTTCTGGAATTGATCGCAGATTATCAAAAGGAAAACATTGAGCAGGAGGCAATTATTCGATATATTCAAGAATTACTCCTAAAATACCCGAATTCGTATTTGCAAAATTCCAGTATTATCAAGGAAATGAAAAATAAGGAAAATCGGTAAATAAAAGGAATGATATGGAATAGGTTACGGACTGTTATGAAATTATGATAGAACTATTATAGAAAGGAAAAAAACATGCTTAAAATTGGAATCAAAGGAAAAGAAGAAACCATAGTCAGTACAGAAAATTCAGCCAAAACAATGGGCAGCGGTACTTTGGATGTATTTGCTACTCCGGCTATGATTGCCTTGATGGAAAAAACTGCTTGGAAAAGTGTGCAAAACCATTTAGAAGATGGTTATGGGACAGTAGGGATTTCATTGAATGTAAAACATGTGGCAGCTACTCCGCTTGGCATGAAAGTTTATTGTGAAAGCGAATTGACGGGGGTAGACGGCAAAAAACTTGTATTTATCGTCAAAGCATTTGATGAAGTGGGTTTAATTGGAGAGGGAACACATGAGCGTTTCATTATATCAAATGAAAAATTTCAGCAAAAAACCAATGATAAAGCAGGGCAGAAATAGTGGGGAGATTGACAAAGTAATTCTAAAGTAGTACAATGTACTAAAAGAGAAAGGAGAGGAATTATGGCATTTTCAATACGATTGTCAGAGGAAGAAAAAAAACTTGCCAATAGTTATGCAACTGTTCATGGTATTTCTCTTGGGGAGGCATTTAAAAGAGCTCTGTTTGAGAAAATAGAGGATGAATTTGATGTTTCCGTTGCAAACGAAGCATATGAAGAATATTTAAAGAATGGTAAGAAAAGTAGACCGATTCAGGAATTATGGGATGAATTAGGGATATGAAATATCGACTGGAAACGACCAAAAGGTTTGATAAAGAATTTAGCAAATTGGATGGATATACCAGACAGATTTTGAAGTCTTGGATAACAAAAAACTTAATGGATATAGAAAATCCGAGAAGTATAGGAAAGGCTCTTGTAGGAAATTATGCAGGGCAATGGAGATACCGAATTGGAGATTATAGGCTGATTTGCCAAATCAACGATGGAGAGTTGATAATATTGGCATTATCAGTGGGACATCGGAGGAATATTTATTAAGGGTGGCAAAGATATATAATTAGGCGGCGGTCAGAAAGACAACTTTCTGCGTAGAATGGAGAAAAAGATGATTATTTTGATAACGGGTGCATCACACACCGGTAAGACTGTGCTTGCTCAAAGATTACTTGAAAAGTATAAATATCCTTATTTATCGATAGATCATTTGAAAATGGGTTTAATTCGTAGCGGCTACACCGAACTTTCGGTTGAAGAGGATGATAAGCTTACAGAGTATCTGTGGCCAATTGTTCGAGAAATGATTAAGACCGCCATAGAAAATAAGCAAAATCTTATTATTGAGGGCTGTTATATCCCTTTTGACTGGACTAATGATTTTACAAAAGAATATCTTGATGATATCCGATATTACTGCCTTGTGATGAGCGAAAATTATATTAAAAATCATTTTGATAGCATAAAAAAGTATGCAAATACCGTAGAAAGCCGTATCAATGATGAATGGTGTACGTTGGAAAGTGTTTTAGAAGAAAATGCTCGATTTTTTACAAGTGCAAAAAGATATCATGCCAATATCGTATTTATTGATGATAGTTATGAGATAGATATTGACTTGAAGTGAGCAAGGAAAATGAATATGCCCACTTCGTGGTCGCATTCATTTGTGCTTGCGCACTTCAACTTAGAAGTTATCTAGCTGACATTTAGCTTTTGCAGAAGTTCATAGTACCTGCGGGCAGAAGTTTGCGAAGCAAACTTTGAAATGTGAAGATACGAAAGCGAGCCTGCGAGCGATGAACTTCCCAATGCCTTTGTAAAAGATAACTACGAACGTGCCAATAAAAATAGATGATTCGTTAAGGGAGAAAATCATGATACTTATAAATGTAGAAGAAAAAGATAAATGGCTTATTTCACGCTGGGCTTTGACCTATCGAGTGGGTTGGGAGCAAATTCTCAAGGCGTTTGCATTCGGCGCTTCAGATTATAGTAATTTTGAAATTTTAGTGGATAATCAGATTGTTTCGGTAAAAAGCAAAGAAGATTATAGTAAGTTGGAGGAAGCAGGCAGTCTTTCGTTTCGTGGCATATCTGCAATCCTTAAAGTACCGGTTATGATTACTTTCTATAATCAGACCGATATTGCAAGTGTCAGTGTAGCGATGGCTAACGAGGAGTTTTCGAAAGCGGACTATGAGAAATTTAACAAATCATTGGGACAATATTTGAATAGTATTGAGTTAGCAATGTATCGCTAAAGCATATAAATACAAAAGGAAAAGGAGGAAATAAATGAGCTACGATATTATGGTATTTGAAGATTCCAGAGCACCCAAAACCAAGCATGAGTTCTTAGCTTGGTATCATAAGCAAACCGAATGGGGAGAAGGACATAGTTATTCGGATATTTCCGTAGCTTCGCCGGCTTTACAGGCATTTTTTAAGGACTTACTGAAAGAATATGTCGCCTTGGAGGACTTAGATGAGAACAAGGAGATAGAAGAAGACGAAGAAGATGCGAAGTATATCAGAACCTATTCGATTGGTAGAGATATGATTTATTTGGGCTTTTCTTACGGCAATGCCGTCGAAATCTCAGAAGATATAGAAGATTTGGCCAGTAAGCATGGGGTAGGTGTGTTTCTTTGTAGTGGCAGCGGTGAAGTGATTTTTGCCAATGGCGAAATTATGGATACCGATTAGCGAATGAAAAGAAGTCATGGTGCTACATTTGCCTGATCTGTTGCAAAATCGGATTATTTTAAAGTACAGGGAGAATGACTATGCCGATAATGGGAGTGCAGCAACCGGATATGTCCAGCGCGCCAAAGAGCTTGGATATAAGCAACAGAGGATAGCGGATATTTATGAATGGAATAAAGTTTCAAAGAAATGTTTTACGGACCTTGGTTTTGTAGAAGATGGCAAGACAGAAAAAGGCAGTCGATATCGCTTGGAGCTGTAAAATGTATTTGAAAGGGGAGATATTTTGGAGGAAAGAATAAAAATATTGGATACTTATTACGATGGACAGAAAGAAGATTTAAGGCTAGTGCAAAGTAGGAGAGGACAATTAGAATTTGTGACAACTATGCACTATATTCATAAGCTGCTTTCACCAAATGCCAATATCATAGAGGTAGGAGCAGGGACTGGAAGATATTCCATTGCCTTGGCAAGAGAGGGACATCAGGTTACAGCTGTGGAACTGGTAGAGAAAAATCTGGAAGTTCTGAGAAAAAATAGCAAGGGAATGAAGAATATCAATGTTGTTCAGGGAGATGCCCTTGATTTAAGTCGGTTTCAGGATGAAATATATGATATGACCTTAGTTTTTGGCCCTCTATATCATCTGTATGAAAAAAAAGACCAGAAAAAGGCATTAGAAGAGGCTATTCGAGTGACTCAAAAAGGTGGTATTATTATGGTCGCTTTTTTGTCGGTTCATGGATTGTTGCTAAATAACTTTTTTCAGGGAAGATGGGCATTCGGTATTGAAAGCAATTTTTCGTCGGATTATCAGGTCAGGCATTTTACGGAACAACTCTTTACCGGTTTTGATATAGAGGAATTCGAAAAAATGTTTGAGTCTTTGCCGGTTGAGTGGATCACTACTGTTTCGACGGATAGTATCTTGGAACTGGTAAAAAGAATAGATGGGTTTAGTATGTCAGAGGAAGACTTTACAATTTTTTCCCAATTTCATTTAGCCCATTGTGAAAAAAGAGAGTTGCTGGGCTATGCCAGTCATTTACTGTATCTTTGTAGGAAACAGTAAGGTGACGCGTCAAGTATAAGTACATGTGTTCTGAAAGCAATCTTACAGATCCGGTTGCGAAAGGCGATGTAACTACGAAGTGTGGCAAATGCGATTGGTCTGACGGTGGCAACTTCCTGTTAAAGCTCTAACTTTGAAAGGGCAACAGTATGATGACACAGAGTGTATTTTGGGAAAATAAGGAAAGGACTTTAGAATGAAACAGCCAAAATATGTCATAGAAATCTATGTGATTGTTTTTTTCATAATGAGTATTGTATTTTTGAGTTTAGGAACTTTAGGCTACTTTAATTTATTAAAACCGACAGCACATTCTATTATTCAGGAAAGTGCAACGATTGGGGCTGTATTTTTGGGGATCGGAATTTTCTTTGGGGTAATCACAATGATTCTAAAAATAATGGTAAGCCGTAAAAAAATGCGAGAGCAGGAAATGATGCAAAGAGGAAGAGTGATTGCCGCAACAGTGGAAAACGTTGTGAAGATGAAAAACATATTATATGGAAAAAATCCTGGTAAAAAATCTCCCTATCGAGTATATTATAGTTATATGCATAATGAAATGGAATTTTACCAGAAAAGCAATTTATTTTGGGAAAAACCCCCTTATAAAATTGGAGATGAGATAGCCATTTGGGTAGACGAGGATGGATATTCATTATTAAAAACATAACATTAAAGTGTTTAATATTCTATGAGGAATCAAAAATAGCAAGGCTGAGGAGTGGCTTTATGCTGACGGTGGTAATTATTTTTCGTATATAGCCTTAAAAACCGTAAGTATCTTGTGGCTAGGGAAATGGAGTAATATATTTCATTTATAGAATATATCGGATGATAGCAATTATGCGGATAGTTCCTTTTAATTAAGGAGATAAAAACAGAAAATATTTTTAACATATCTTGAAAGGAGAGTTTATGAAAACTGTAAAAGTAAAATTACGTTCGGATGGCTCATTTAAGGAAGTACCAATTACCAGCGAAGGCAAGCCAAGAGTGGATGGTGACATGAAAAAAGGCTGGCAAAATATTGCCAATTTGATTACTGATTTTACAGGTGTTAGAGCTGGATTAATTATGGAAATCACTCCTGAGGCAATGCAGGTATTTTTAATGAGTGAAAATGAATCCAATCCATATATGGTTGGGGGTAATGATTATCTTTGCCATGGCCTTTATTGTGAAACTGTTATTGGCACCGATAATGAACTTTCGATTGTCGATGCCAGAACCTTGGAAGCCTGGAAGGACAATCCGGATGTGAAGATTGATATGATTTCCTATTATGGCTTACCGGTGAAATGGCCGGATGGGGAATTCTTCGGCACGATTTGTGTGCTGGATGACAATCCGATGGATTTAACGGAAACGCAAAAATTATTATTAAAAGAATTCCAAAGTTCATTAGAAAAGGACTTAAAGATTTTGATGCTGGAAGCAGGGAAATAAAGAGAATTTTAAAGGGGTTCATACTTTGAAGGTGAAGTGCGCAAGATAGTTTACATTTTGCCGTACTTCACCTTCAGACTAAATATCATTTAATCCATTAAAAGACAAAGCCGCCAGAGAGTACTTAATAAAAGAAAATGCAGGCATGCAATTTTCGCATAATATTGCAGAACAGATAGGTGGGCAATTGAAAGCAGGATTTACATTACTTGATTTATACGAAGATACCAATGGTTTTGGAAGACTTCATGAATTGAATATTAAAACATATGTTGCAACCAAATCAGTAAAAGTATAGAAGTTGAAGGAGGGATTCGGATATGAAAAAACGAATTGTGCTTGCTATATGCGTGATTTTAGTTATTATTCTTCTTGTACCAATTCCGATGCGATTAAAAGATGGGGGAACGGTGAAGTATCAGGCTTTACTTTATAGTGTTTCAAAGGTTCATAGATTAGCACCTCTTGAATCGGAAAAGGAGTATGAAGAGGGAATGATTATCAATATTTTGGGTATTGATATTTATAACGATGTTCAATAGTAAAATTTAGAATTTATAGAGAGATGCACCCAAGAGCTGTCATACACCCTAATTTTATCATAACTTTTGGAAGGTACGTTGAAACTTGCTCCCTCCGGTCGCTTCGAACAGTCGACGACCTTCCAAAAATTATGACAGGGCTTGGAGGGGGCAGACACTGCTATAATGGAGATCTCATATAAATGGCTGTTGTAAAAACATCCCCTATTGCTTCAACGTACCAGACCAAATGTTAAGCATTTTAATACTAGTCTATCTGAAGTTATTCGAACTACTATACTTGAGAAAATTGAGGATGAGTACGACCTTAAAGTATTCATAAAAATATTCCGGTAAACGTAAGGCTTTTGTTTTAATGGCAGAAATATTTCACCAACTATTACTTTAAGGATTGTCAAAAGATAAAAAGTCTTGTATAATAAAAAGCGAACATTATCTGAAAAAACAAAAACAATGTTCGGCATTGGTTAAAAATACAGTAATTTACTCTGTCAAATAGGGGCAATTAGATTTTTATTTGCTTTGAAAACAATAGGGGCAGGAAAAGAAAGGAAAATACTATGGTTTCATGGGAAAAAGTGCGTAAACTGGATCCGCAAATTGCTGAAATGATGGATGCGGAGCTTGCCAGACAACAAAGAAATATTGAATTGATTGCTTCGGAAAACTTTGTATCGGAAGCGGTAATGGAAGCAATGGGGAATCACCTGACCAATAAATATGCGGAGGGGTATCCCGGCAGACGCTATTATGGCGGCTGCCAATGTGTGGATGTAGCGGAAAGTCTGGCGATTGAAAGAGCAAAGGAGATTTTTGGTGCAGAGTATGCCAATGTACAGCCTCATTCCGGAGCACAAGCGAATATGGCGGTATTTTTTGCTCTCCTAGAAGTGGGTGATACCATTATGGGAATGAACCTTGCCCATGGCGGACACTTAACACATGGCAGTCCGGTTAATTTCTCCGGTAAGCATTATAATATTGTACCTTATCATGTCGATGAAAATGGCTATATTGATTATGAACTATGCCGACAAATCGCATTAGAGCATAAGCCGAAACTGATTTTAGCCGGTGCCAGTGCCTATTCCCGAACCATTGATTTTAAAAAGTTTCGTGAGATTGCGGACGAAGTAGGAGCAATTTTCATGGTGGATATGGCTCATATTGCGGGGCTGATTGCAGCAGGATTGCACCCAAGTCCGTTTCCGTTTGCCGATGTGGTCACTACCACCACTCACAAGACTTTGCGTGGCCCCAGAGGTGGTATGATCTTATGTAAGGAAAAATATGGTAAAGCCATTGATAAAGCGGTTTTTCCCGGTATTCAAGGCGGCCCTTTAATGCATGTGATTGCAGCCAAGGCCGTCAGTTTCTTAGAAGCCATGCAGCCGGAGTTTAAGGAATACCAAGCACAAGTTATCAGGAATGCCAAAGCCCTGGAAGAAGGACTTAGAAAACGCAATATCAATATGGTTTCCGGCGGTACGGACAATCATTTGATACTGGTTGACCTGAGAAGCTTCGGGCAAACCGGCAAAGAGGTCGAGCATCGCTTGGATGAGGTTAATATTACTTGCAATAAAAATGCCATTCCGTTTGATCCGGAAAGTCCATTTGTCACCAGTGGTATTCGTCTGGGTACGCCGGCAGCGACTACTCGCGGGCTGAAAGAGGAAGATATGGATAAGATTGCCGAAATTATTTCCCTTGTGCTGACTGACTTTGAAGGCAATAAGGAAAAAGCCAGGGCATTGACCGCAGAGATTACGGAAAAATATCCAATGTATCAATAAAAGCGGATAAACGATAATGATCAAGGACATAGGAGCCTATGTATTCGGGCTCGTATGTCCTTTTTGTAAATGAGGTATCATCTAAATCACCAGCATAAAGAAATTCCTTTATTGGAATTTTTAATATATTTTTAAGCTAAGCGACGAGAGAACAAGCGATCCCTTTTCGGCTAGATAATCCGTCTGGAGAAAATCTTCCAAAGCCGGAATGAAAAGTGATGGAAAAGGATAAGAGAATACTTGTATATTTTTTTATTGACAAGCCCGATAACTTATAAGATAATCATATGGACATTATAAATATTGTAAATGAGGAGGCAACTGATTGAAAAACGCATATACAAAATCAGAAAGCGAGATTTTAAGCAGTCTTTCTGTCAGCAAGGAACAAGGCCTATCACAAGAAGAAGTCAAGAATAGGCTGACAAAGTATGGTGAAAATAAATTGCAGGAAACCGATGGCAAAAGCATTTGGCAGATCTTATTCGAGCAATTTAAAGATGTAATGATTATTATATTGATTATTGCAGCCGGAATTTCAATGGCATTGGGAGAATGGATCGAAGGCGTGATCATTCTGGCGATCGTGGTGCTGAATGCAATTTTGGGAACTTACCAGGAAAATAAAGCCGGTAAGGCACTGGCTGCTTTAAAGCAGATGTCTTCGCCAAAAGCAAAAGTTATTCGGGGCGGACAAAATATGGAAGTGCCATCCACCGACCTGGTACCGGGTGATATCGTTATTTTGGAAACCGGTGACTATGTACCGGCAGATGTTTATTTGCTGGAAAGTATTAACTTAAAGATTGATGAAGCAGCTTTGACCGGTGAATCCGTTCCGGTGGAAAAGGACAGCAATGTGACGATTGAAGAGGGAGTGCCGCTGGGAGACCGCTTTAATATGGCATATATGAGTACCATTGTTACCTACGGTAGGGGAAAAGCGATAGTAGTCGGTACCGGTATGGAAACGGAAATCGGTCATATCGCCAATATGCTGAATCAGGCAACTGAGGAAAAAACTCCTCTGCAAAAGAATTTAGAGGGTTTTGGCAAGATCTTGGGTGTGATATGTATTGTGGTAGCAGTTATCATCTTTATTTTGGGCATGATCCAAGGGATGAAGCCACTCGATATCTTTATGACAGCGGTGGCACTGGCGGTGGCTGCTATTCCGGAGGGCTTGCCTGCTGTTGTGACTGTAGTGCTGGCGATGGGTATGACCAGAATGGTTAAGCGTAACGCCATCATGAAGCAATTAAGTGCAGCCGAAACTTTAGGCTCCACTTCGGTTATTTGTTCGGATAAAACCGGAACTTTAACCCAAAATAAGATGACAGTGGTCAGCCTTTTTGACGGGGAAACGATTTATGAAGTAACCGGTACGGGATATTATCCGGAGGGTGATATTTTAGACGCTAAAGGCGAAAAAGTAGATGTGAAAAACAATCCTTCCCTTAAATGGGTGGCAACCATTGCCGGCCTTTGTAATGATGCTAAAGTTGAAGATGGAGCAGTCATTGGCGATCCGACAGAGGGAGCGCTCATCACTTTAGCCAACAAAGCAGGATGTCTGGTAGAAAGCTTAAATAATAAACATGTTCGGATTAAAGAGTTCCCATTTGACTCTGATCGTAAACTGATGTCGACCATGCATGAAATTGATGGTAAGACCTATCTGCTGACCAAGGGAGCGCCGGATCAATTGATTGCCAGAGCGACCGGATATTTGAAAGATGGAGAGATCTTTCCTTTAAATGACGAAGTCAGGGAAAGATTACTGACTCAAAATACTAATTATGCCAAACAAGCACTGCGGGTGCTGGGCTATGCTTTTCGTGAAGTAGCCAAAGAGGCTGTCCCGGAAGAAAATGAAAATAATTTAGTCTTTGTTGGCCTTAGCGGAATGATTGATCCGCCAAGAGAAGAAGCTAAAGCAGCGATTGCCGTAGCTAAAGAGGCCGGTGTTCGGGCAGTGATGATAACCGGTGACCATTTAATTACTGCTACTGCCATTGGTAAAGATTTAGGCATCATTGAAAAGGATGATGAAGCGATGGAAGGGGCAAAAATTAATGATTTATCAGATGAACAACTGAAAGAAAAAGTCATGCATACCAGTGTGTTTGCCAGAGTTTCGCCGGAGCATAAGGTGCGAATTGTCGATGCCATTCAGGCGAATGGTTTGGTGGCAGCTATGACCGGTGATGGTGTCAATGATGCGCCTGCCCTGAAAAAGGCTGATATCGGTATCGCCATGGGTATTACCGGTACTGATGTCAGTAAGGAAGCGGCCAATATGATTTTAACTGATGACAATTTTGCCAGCATTGTAGCGGCGGTGGAGGAAGGCAGAATCATTTACAGCAATATCCGCAAACTGGTTAATTTCCTACTGTCTTGTAATATTGGTGAAATTCTGATTATCTTTGTAGCCATGTTATTCGGCTGGGGAACTCCGCTGGCGGCAACGCAAATCCTTTGGATTAATCTTCTGACCGACTCTTTCCCGGCCTTCTCGCTTGGGCTGGAAAAGGGAGAAAAGGGTATTATGAAAGAAAAGCCAAGAGATAAGCATGCACCGCTTTTGGATAAGCGAATGACCAGAGCGCTGGCGATTCAGTCTGTAGGACTGGCAGCGGCTACTTTGCTCAGCTATCGCTTAGGAAATAGCTTTGATAGTCACGATCATGAACTGGCAACGACATTTTGTTTCACAACCTTAATCATTGCCGAAATGCTGAGAGCCTACAGCGCTCGTTCGGAAACAGAGAACATCTGGAATATGAATCCATTTAGCAATCATTATCTGAATTTATCGGCTTTACTTGGAATTGGGCTATTACTCGTGGTCCTTTATGTACCGGCATTTAATACCATTTTTAAAACCAAACCATTATCCTTGACTTATTTCCTTTATGCTGCCGGACTGGCGGTGGTGCCAATGGTAGTGGCGGAAATTGGCAAGATGATCGGCCGGGCAGTGGAAAAGAAAACAGCATAAATTGGCAAAGAAAAGGGAGTGTATGGAGTGGGGCGGTTGCAAAATAAAGATTTCTACCAAGTGATTGATGGAAACTCTGATGACGATATTCCATATCTTGTGTAAAATCTCAAAATGCAACAGCCCCTTTATGATACTGGACTTAATATTTAGAGCAGAACAAGTCAAAAGGTGAAAAGCAACATACAAAAATAAGCAGGCCCAGCCGGTTGGAGCCTGCTTTATAAAATTCAGCAGAAAAATTAATTAAGAAAAAATATTTTGCTAATTGTTTAAATAGTCCTTCAGGCTTTCCCTAGCTTGTTCCAGCAGTTTAAGATATCTTTCCCGGTCATCTTCTCCAAATTCAATATCGGGCTGATCTTTTTCGCTTTTGGCGGCAGCATCTGGAGAGGCGCTGATTTCTTGCTTTAAATCCTTAACGGCAAATTTCCCCTGATAGACACCAACAATTGAAAATCCATCTTGATAGGGTTCTTTTTTGTTTTCTTTTAGAAATAAAAAGTATTTTTCACCGATGATCATAGGACGGTAACCACCTAAGGTGGAATAGTATTCTTTACCATTCTGAGTTTTTCTTAAAAAATAATTTTCCCATACATAAATTTCATCATCCACTGCAAAATTAAAATTATCTTTTAAAATAGCAATAATTTTTACCGGTGTTTTGGTAACGCCATAGCCGGTAGTTCCGTTTTCTGTTACGATTGGTGTATCTTCTTTTTCCTTTAAAACCACTACTTCAACAGCCAAATCAGCTTCTTCCTGAACATCCTGAAAATCCTCGGCATAAAATTTCAATTCGGCATTGCCTTCTGAAAAGTAAGGAGCTTGCTGACTTTGCTCAGATGTTTTGGAATGGCAGGCTGTGAAACAGATAAGCACGCATAAAAGGCAAAGTATCTTTTTCATTTCCTCCTCCTTTTGGGCATGTTTTTTGATTACAATAAAATTATATTCGTTTTATTTTAAAGATTCAATTGACAAAACAAACAAATAAATATATTTAAAAGTTATAAGAAAAAAGAGAATAATAAAAATATTACAATAAATAAAAATGTTTTTTAGAATATTTTATATTCTCAATGATATTTTGAGGAAGATTATTATCAAAGTTTGCTAGACTTCAAAATTAGCGGATGAGAAAACGAATGAAACGCAAAAATGCGTTGCATTTGCGTTTTATAATGTGCTATTATATTTAGGAATACAGTACTGCAATAGCAGATCGATTGAATGATTGCGAAGAGTTGGAGTTGTTTACTAAAAAAACTTTTGCCGGCGACTGGAATCTTGTTTCATCATAGAAAAGGCTGGAAAGAAGTGTATAATAATGCTATAAGGAGGAAGATAAGATGAATTATGAAGAATATATTCAGTTGGGATTAAATGGTGAGGACACATTGAAATTAATTTTATGCGGCGGTGTTGAAAAATCGGAGGAAGGGAAACTGGGAGTGGTATCGGTAGTTTATGCAACCAATGATAAAGAATTGGCAAGAAAAAAATTACAGGAGCTGACCGGGAATAATCCTTCTGATAACTATTATATGGTTTACAGTGTACCGCTGGATACGGACCTGACCAAATTATTGCATTATCCATCGATTGCGATATCAAAAGAGGATTTAGAGTGATATTTATAGAGAATATGGAAATGAATATAAAAAACTTTTGGCAGGCAATTGTAGACCAAAATGCTGAGGAAATACGGGATTTTTTTAAGGAAACAGCCATGATTAGATGGCATAATACTAATGAAGAGTTTACTTTGGAGGAATTTATCAGGGCAAATTGCGAATATCCCGGGAAATGGGATGGAGAAGTTGAACGAATAGAAGAAATGGGAAATTTGATAATTACGGTCACAAGAGTGTTTAGCAAAGAAAGTGATTTATCAGTTCATGTTACATCTTTTATAAGCATGAAAGATGGGAAGATTATGTCAATGGATGAATATTGGGGAGATGACGGAGAGACGCCCAAATGGAGAGCAGAGATGAAAATAGGAAAGAAGATCAGGTGATATAAATGATGAAGAAGTTTAAAGAAGCAAGTTAGGGGAAGATTATGGAAGTTCAAGGAAAGTTAAAAGTAATTTGTACCGATTTGCATATTTATAATATCTGTGCAAAACTGTTGGATGAGTCGGTGAAAACGATTTATCAAATTTGTGAGCGGTATGGAGAAAAGGAAGAAGATATCAGAAATTATGATGTATATTTACTCGAAACCTCATCCGGTCAAAAGATTCTTAAAAAAACATCAGTCAGAGAAGTGACAAATTATAAAAAATATCTGGCTGGAAAGGACTTGGCAGTCCCTATATTTTATGGCTCATGGAAAGATGAGAATGTAAACTGGATATTACTAGAGCATATTAACGGTCAGGATTTGCGGGATATGACAGATGAATCTGCCATCACTGCTGCGGATAGCTTAGTAAAAATTCAAAATCAGTATTGGAATCATGGGGATATGGAACGCTTTTATACTTATTTGGAGAGAATCGAAAAACGCTATCATTATATCAAGGAAGATAAGATATTAGCCAGAGCATATCAAATTTTCTTAAACCGCCAAAGAAATTGTCCCCGAACATTATCAAATGGAGATTTCTTGCAGTTTAATGCCATGATAAAAGAGGATAAAGTGTTTATTATTGATTGGGGCTTTGGCGGTGTAATGCCGTATTCCCTGGATATAGCCCGATTTATTGCTCATGCCACAGAAGACAGAGCAACCTTTCCATTTTATATGGATGATTATCAAAAAGAGCTTTTTATAAATCGAGTGTATTCAGGGCTCCATCAAAAACCGGAGTACGAGCAGTATATAAGGGATATTAAATATGCGCTTTTCAATGAATATATCGAATTTATAGAAGCCGGTGAGGATGAAAAGAATTGGTATGGTGAGCAGGCGGAGAAATTGGCAAGGGAGATTTTGAAAAGTTGACATTTCACTTTCAAATTTCTGACTGAAAGGCAGTCATTGGCTAAAGGCATTAATGAAGTCAGCATGATTCGTGTTATGACATTTGTCAGGTAAAAATATGACGAATGGTACTACCGGAAGAAAAGTGTTTGGTGTAAAATAGCAAGGAGATGGAGGCGGTGCTGACGCCTGGATGTGCCCACTCAATTTATCCTTTAAAAGTTCAGTCCGGAGGAAACGGATTTCATCAATATCTGAGAAATGAGAGGAAGAAAACTTTGAAAAAAATACAATTCAATGCCACACAACTAAAATTAATTGCCATTATTGCCATGACGATTGACCATCTGGTTTGGCTTTTTTATCCGGGACTTGTAAAGGAAGTCATTCCTGTCAGTATGCATATTGTCGGCAGACTAACAGCCCCGATTATGTGGTACTTTATTGCAGAGGGCTGTTATTATACCAAAGATATCAAAAAGTATTTTGTTAGATTATTTGCGTTTGCGATAATCAGCCATTTTGCTTTTTGCTTTGGGCTGGGGATTCCATATAATCTTATGGAGGGAAGTTTATTTAATAAAACAAGTGTTTTATTTCCTCTATCCATGTCAATCTTATTGATTTGGATTTTTAAAAGCGACAGAATTAAAAATTGGCTAAAGATAGTATCTATTGTGATTTTTTGTATCCTCACCTTTGTGGCGGATTGGTCATCGATCGCATTGATGATGCCGTTTTTTCTATATCAGCATAGAGGCAATAAAAAGCAGCAGGCAATCGACTACATTGTTTGGATTGGTGTCTATGCCTTAATTTATATTATATTTATTGATGCTTTCTACGGTGCTTTGCAGTTTGGAACACTCTTATCACTTCCTTTATTATGGAATTATGATGGAACACGTGGAAAAGAAATCGGCAGCAAATGGCTGTTCTACTATTATTATCCGGTGCATTTAGTGGTTATCGGATGCTTTAGAATATTAATGTATGGTGATATTTCACTTGTTTTTTGATGAATGGGTGGAGATAAAAACGAAGATGTAAATAAAACGGAAAGAAACCCATTTGTGTTTTCTTTCCGTTTTATAATCTTGTGTATTTTGTGTATTTTTAAAGATTTTTCGAGTTTGGCAACTTTTCATTTATTCTCCAACAACGAGAGATAGAACTAAAGTTTTTCAACTTCTTCTTCGGTAAGACCGGTGTACTTTATAATTTGATGAAATGGTATCCCGTCTTTTTTCATATCTCTTGCAATCTTATAGCAGCTTTTTTCCATGCCCTGTTCCAGTCCATCTTTAAATTTCTCCTTTAAGGCAATATCAAACAACTCTTCTTGGGTATATAATAGCATTGACATTTCTTCCACCTCTCTTTCTCGGGCCTGCAAAAATTCTTTTAGGATATTTTGGCTAATGCAGGAATGGATTGTTTTCCGCAAAGCCTCGATTTTACTTTCCGACAGCTGAAGATTACTATCATATAGCTCACAAAAGCGAAGATACTCTTCGATAATACTATCTTTGACTGCTGTTTTGGTTAGAATCTCAACCACCAGTTCCAGTCCGATTTCTGTGCTTTGGTGAAAGCTATCGGATAATTTCAATTTTACTTCTTCAAAGGTTCGTTTACCGGTATAAAACAGATAAAACTTCGGTTCGGGAATGACAATCTTCTTTGTTCCATAAAGATTTAGATTATTCTTAAAAATATATTTTTGATAGGTTTCCGCAATATAGAGCAGATAACGAATTGCCATATTGGGATTAAAGGTATTTTGTTCTTCGACCAGTACAATCAACTGGTTTCCCACCAAAAATCCAAGGTCATTATAAATACTTGGTATGAAGGCATTTTCTAAAGTTAAAATCTTAAAATCTTCATCATTATATTTGTCATTGTCGTCGGCTAACACAGAATAAAGCTTTCGTACATTTTTAACATCACGAAACAGAATAGTAAAGAGGCTGTCCTTGACATTACGAAAGACTTTCTTGGCATTTTCCGCAGTGTATTCTGTGCTATAACCCTTTGTTTCTTCCCGAATCATGGATGCATGGGTGACTAGCTGTTTTTGAAATTCTACTTTAATTATCATATTCTTCTCCTTTATTGTAGCATATTTGCCTGTTAAATTCCATTGTAATTTTCAATCAATGAGGGATGGATTTTTCATAATAATTATAATCCAGTATAGTAAAATCCAATCGGAAAGTCGTCCTTTTTTAGCGGAATTTCATTAAAAATTGGTGAGAAATTGCTGCTAATAATAAGGATTTTTACAAAGCGAAATATTCCAAAGTAAAATATTCCAAAGTTGGGAATGGCAAAGAAACAGGGTATGGTGTATAATAGAAGAAAATTGGCAGTGGAAGTATAGAAAACAAATATATAGTATGATGGCATCGAATTATGCCGGCAAGGGATTGGGAAGCCAAATTGTGCAGGAGTGTTTGAGAGCCTTAAAAGAGCAAGGATTTCTATCGGTTAGATTAGCCTATATGAAAGCAAATCCTCAAAGTAAAGCCTTTTGGGAAAAGTGCGGTTTTCTTCCTACCGGCGTGGAAACGCCTAACGGGCAAGGCATTGTAGTGGTTATGGAAAAAAAGTTATAAGCGGAAATCTGTAGCTCAAAGCGGTATAGTAAGTAATAAAAGAAGAAGTAGAAGTGAGTGTAAAATATTGGTTCTGACGGTGGCTACCATTTAAAAGGGGAAGTAACCGATAATTGGAGCAGGCGAAGAGATGGTACTAACAGATTGGTATATATTGGAGGATTGAGCAGTATGAATATTAGAAAAGCAAAAACAGAAGATTTATCCAGGATTGCAGAAATCTATGTCTTTAATAATAGATTAAATTATTTTCCGATTTTTGGGGATGAAGGATTTTCTTTTGGGGAATTGCAGGTGGTATCGCTGATTGATAATTATTTTGGGAAAGAAGAAATAAAAAATGTTCTTTATGTCCTGGATGATGGATTGATTCGTGGATTTCTGCAAGTGAGTGGGACAGAAATATGTAAAATATATGTCGATTCTTTCTTCCAGAGTAGAGGGTATGGAGAAGAATTAATGAAATATGCCATTCGTCAGTTGCAGGCAGATAATTTATGGGTACTGGAGAAAAATAAGAGAGCAATTAGCTTTTACCAAAGACAGGGTTTTAATTTAACCGGTGAAAAGAAATTGGAAGAAGATACTGCCGAGTATCTTCTGAAAATGGAAAGATAGTTTTACAAACTGTTTGGTAGTAGAATTTAGAAACGGAAAATGAAACAATCAGCACAATCCATCAAATGACAGATGCGAGAGCACTAATGGAGGACAAAGCATGAATGAAGTCAATAAAACTCTATTTATTCCTCTTTATGGAAAAGCAAAGGTGAGCAAACAGAATATTATTTTAAAAGACAAAAGGGCTGAAGAAATATGGGATACAGAAGGCTTTCTGTTGGAAGGGAAATCCAAGTCCAAGTGGCTGACTTATAACCTGGCAATGCGTGGCCGTATTTATGATGATTGGACGGATAGAATGTTGGTTAAAAATAAAAAGGCTACGGTCATTCAAATTGGCTGCGGTCTTGATAGCAGATACCTAAGAGTAAGGATGCCATATCAAAAATGGGTTGATTGTGATTTGACAGAGGTGATAGAAGTTCGCCGGAAATATTTCAAGGAGTCGCAAAACTATCAAATGATGTCCCTGAATGCCTCTGATGTAGAAGAAATCAATAAACTTCCGGAAGGTAGTACAGCAATTGTAGTACTGGAAGGCTTTTGTATGTATTTGACCAATCAGCAGCTTTATGAACTTTTGAATAAATTACAGACCAAATTTTTGAAACTTCATATTCTCATGGACATTTATACAGAGTTTGGGGCAAGAGCATCAAAGTATAAAAATCCGGTTAATGATGTGGGAGTATCCAAGTTATATGGTTTAAAAAGTATGAAGGATTTTTTATCTGGTTTAAACTTAAAAATAAAAGCAGAATATTCTCTAACTCCAAATCATTTAATCAGCGAATTAAAGCCAATGGAAAGAATTCTTTTTCGGCTACTGTTTACCGGCAGTTTATACAGGAAAATCTATCGGCTATATGAATTAAGCTCAATATAAAATAAAATAGAATAAAAGATTTATCAGAATTTTGTAATATGCCATCAATTTTGTAAAACTGCGTGAAAGGCATTGTTTCATTTGAGGAGGGGCACATCGATGAATCGTTTTTTAAAAGAATATATTGCGTTAAAAAAACAGTATGAACTATGTGATGGAAACCAGTCCAGTGTGCTGCAATTGTATGAATTGGCAAGTCGGCTTGAAAAAAGTATGGAACAAGAAGCGAAAGAGGTTTTGGTCGATGTATATCAGCTTTTGGGCTTAATGAAAAGTGCCTATCAATTATATTCCGGTTTTGCAGATAAAAATGACCGAAAGCAATTAAAGAAGTTTATTTATTTAAAGGAAGCAGCGGAAAAGCTGGGTGATGATTATGCACTGCCAAAGCTTTTAACAGAGCTTGAAAAAAAGCAAAAAGAAGAACGACTGGCAAAATTAGGTTTGCCGAAATTTCGCTATTATCCCGATCCGCTGGGCACCGGAGCGTTTGAAGAAGGAGAAGAAAAAACTTGCCCTTGTTGTGGTGAGAAAAGCACAATCTATTACAGTACCATGCCGTATTGTATCGAAAAGGTGGAAAATCTTTGCCCTAATTGCATTGCCACCGGTAGGGCGGCCGAAAAATATGATGCTTATTTTATCTCAAATGCAGAATGGGCAGGAGAACGAAATCAGGAAAAAGATGCGGAATTATTTTGCCGGACACCGGGTTATATTAGTTGGCAGGGTGAGTATTGGCTTTCCTGCTGTGAAGATTACTGTGAATATTTGGGAACGGTCGGCACCAGGGAACTGAAAGCTATGGGTATCGCGGAGGAAGTTCTGGCCGAATATGAATTGCGCCACGAATATTCGGGAATAGAGCCATATTTAATCAAAGACGGTTCCACTTGCGGATATTTGTTTCACTGTTTGCACTGCGGGAAATATCATCTTTGGGTGGATGCAGATTAAGGGAGAGAGGAACAGTACTTAAAAGGAGAAACAGATGGATAGAGAGCGAATGATTGCCAGATTGCAGTGGTATCAACAAAGAGTCAAGGAATTGGGTGGATATACCAGAGAATTGAGGATTAAGGAACCGGCTACGGAAGCGGAAGTGGTGGAAATAGAAAAACAATTGGGTTATTCTATTCCAGAGGATTTTAGAAAGATTTTACTTGAAGTTTCCTCTCATTTGGAGTTTTTTTGGAGTATTTATGATGAAGAAAAGGTGATTTTGCCATTACCAGATGAATTGAGCGAAATCTTTCGGGGTGACCTGCACTTTGGTCTGGATATTATTCCGGTGTTAGAAGAGTCCAGAAAAGACTGGATTAAAATTTGTTATTCGGATTATGAAAATCCCTATGACCGGTTGTTTTATAATAAACTTGCTTTTTATGAGGTGGGCAATGGTGATTTGATTGCAATTGACCTGGAAAAAGAGAGTTATGGTGACATTGTCTATTTAAGCCATGATGGGGATGAAATGCATGGATATGTATTGGCACATTCTTTTACAGAGCTTTTGGAAGAATGGACTAAGCTTGGCTGTGTTGGAGGAGAATGCTGGCAATTTGAGGCATTTACCAATCGACATGAAACACCAATTGACAGTACTTGTGCAAATGCCAAATTATGGCTAAAGACAATTGGTAAAGCAGATGAACAGTAAATCAAAGCACCGGAAGGAGGCGTACTATGGCATTTCGGAATATCTTCCATAAGCCGACCAGAGAAGTGAAACCAATGGCCTATTATGCAAGCGAAGAGCCGATGGGCAGATTATTAAATGAAAATGAATTTTCTAAAGATATTGCCCAAAATATTATTCTCTTTTGCTTGCGTTTGCATGAAATGGGAGTGTATGAAGAGGATAAGATCATCACTTTTGATGTTCAGGGCATGCTTAAGATGCTGGCCGAGTGGGAGGTTTTGCAAGGAGTCAGTATCAGCGAGTTTACCACTGCTCAGGTGGTTTTTGGAGAAAAATATGCCGGTTATTGGTATGAAGACAGAGAAAGTCAGCCATATATCCGCTATCTGGTGCCGGAGCAAATTGTGATTTATCATCAGGACAAAGCCGAGAATTATTATTTAAGCCTTTTAGACTCGGGCATTGATTTATGCCAAAATAAGGTGGCAATTTCCAATATGACATCAGTCAGACAAATGGAAGTAGCAGCGCAGCAGATATTTTCATTTGCCGGCACATTACCGTTAAAAACACAAGCAGGGGGTGTGACGGATGCAAAGCAGCAGGATTTTACCGGTGCGGATACAAGGCTGATTCATAAAGTGATTTATCCTGCTAATCTTAGTGCCAAGGCCGGTGATGAATTAAAGACAGTCTTTCATATTTTGTTTCTATATTTAAAATATAAAATATTGATTCGGGCAAATAAATTGGGCTATTATACCTGGTTAGAAAATTTTACCAATAATTTTTGCCGGCCACAACTTAGCCCAGCTTTTATCGACTATGTCAAACAATATTTTTCACTTAATAGTGAGAAAAAAGAATTTTATCCGTATGCCCATTGGCATTTAAGCTTTTTCGATTTTCTGGAACGCTTATTGGCAGAATACAAGGTAGGCTTTTCGGGCTGGGAAGTCAGCCTGAAGAAATATGCAGACTATCTTCTGGGTGAGCATCATGTCAATTTAAATAAGATGGCTTATGAGAGCATTTTTGAGTTTTTGACCGCTGCTGATAAGGAGCTGAAAAAAATTGGAAAATGTATTTATATTTGGAATAGAAGTAAAAATTTCAGAAGCAATCTGATTCTTGTAGGCAAAGAAACAGCGAACGGCTTAAATCAATTCGGAATAGACCTCATAAAGCTGGAAGATATTCCCAGATTTGAATATCATCAATATATTGAAAATGAGCATAAAATCCGGCAAATGGCCAGCGAATTTTATGCTTTGATTGGTGTCAAAGAGGTGGCAGACTTGATGCTAAAAATCAGGGGAGATATTGTGTTGGATAGTACCATTTACTCCGAAGGCTATATTGCTTATTTTGATTGGGATGAAGATAGCTTTTATGAGATGTTTTATGATTTTTTGGGCAGACATGGTTTGGAACATTTAATTGATGCTTTAAGTGTGGATGGCCGAACCATTGATGAGCAAAGATTTACCGAGGATGAGGAGGTCAGTTCTTATGACAGAATCAAGCTCTATGCCCCGGAAATAAAAAGAAAGGGCAAGCTCCTTATTTTTCTAAATACTGGTAGTGGCAGCTATGAATTTGCATTAATAAATTCCAGCAAAGCGACCAAGCAAAGAATGACGGAGCTTTTAGAAGAACTGATGCAAATCGGGGAAATTGAAGATTATGAGATTATGGAGTAATGATAAAACGCAAATGAAACGTAAAAAAATACGTTGCATTTGCGTTTCTTTTTATGTTATACTATCTTTGAATAGGAGGTCGCATATGAAAGAGAATCGGTGGGTAGAATGGAAAGAAAGTGTTAGTTCCGGCTTTTTAAAGACAGTTTCTGCGTTTGCTAATTTTGGAACGGGGAAAATAGTATTTGGCGTAAAAGATGATGGCAGTGTAAAAGGAATCTCAAATCCGGATAAAACCTGCCTGGATATTGAGAATAGAATTAATGATAGTATTGAGCCAAAACCTGATTTTTCGTTTACCATTAATCGAAATACCAATGTGATTACACTGGAAGTCAAAGAGGGAGAATTTAAACCATATTTTTATAAGGGAAAAGCATATCGAAGAAGTGATACGGCAAGCGTTGTGGTCGATCAGATTGAACTAAAACGATTGATTTTGATGGGAGAAAATTTATCCTTTGAAGAACTGCCTTCAGAAAAACAGGATTTGACATTTGCTGTTTTTTCTGAGACTGTTAAGCAAAAACTAAAAATAGAAAATTTTAGCGAAGATATTTTGAAAACATTTGGGTTTTATACAAAAAAGGGAGAGTTAAATCATGCGGCAGCATTGTTTGCGGATGATAATCTTTTTCCCGGTATTGATATTGTTAAATTTGGATCTACCATTAGTGAGATTTTAGATAGAATGACTTTAGAAAAACGTTCTATCTTAGAAGAATATCGTCAGGCGATTCAGATGTTTGAAAAGTATTACCAATACGAAATAATAGAGGGAATTGAAAGGAAAATTGTGGAGCGTATTCCATTAGCTGCTTTTCGAGAAGCCCTTGCCAATGCTATTGTACACAGAGTTTGGGATATTGCTTCGCATATTCGGATTGCCATGTATCCGGATAGAATTGAAATTTATTCACCGGGAGGATTGCCGGTAGGGATTAGTGAGAAGGAGTATTTGCAAGGTTATATTTCCAGATTGCGCAATCCGATTGTGGCCAATGTGTTTTTTAGACTACAGTTAATAGAAATGTTTGGTACAGGAATTCGGCGGATCAATGACTGCTATGCGAAATATGACAGGAAGCCGATTTTTAATGTTTCAGAAAATAATATCTGTGTGATTTTGCCTGTTACAGATGGAAAAAAAGAACTCAATTCGGATGAAGCTTTTATTTTAGAAACTTTATCCTCCGGCATTCGCTTGTCAAGTAGTGAAGTTGTTTTAAAAACAGGATTTGCAAAGAATAAAGTGGTTCGTTTGCTTAATTCTCTGCTAGCAAAGAATTATATTCAAAAAATCGGAAATGGTAGAGGAACCAAATATGGTGTATAATAGAGAGAAGTAAAACAAACCAGGGGTGAATATGAATAAAAAGCTGCAAATATTAAAAGAAATTGCCATTAGGCTAAATAAAGAAAAGATTACATGGGCAGTCGGAGCATCATTACTATTGTATTTGAAAGGATTGGTACCTTGTTTTCATGATATTGATATCATGGTGCTGGAAGAAGACGAAGATAGGGCAATAGAGATATTACAAAAGATGGGCAAGCTGCAACCGAAAAACCCGAATATTAATTATCAGACCAAGACTTTTTTAGAATTTGTGATAGAGGAAGTCGATGTGGATGTTATGATAGGATTTGCGATCGCCACAACGGATGGAATCAAGGATTGTGCTTTAAAACCGGAACAGATTGTAGAATACTATGATTTAGAAGAAGAAAAAATACCGCTTCATTCTCTTGAGTTATGGGAACGATACTATAAATGGATGGGAAGAGAGGAAAAGGCGGAATTAATAAGGGATTGGATAAAAAATGAGATTATAGAAAAAGCAAAAGAGTATATAAAAACCTTATTTTCCCATGAATTCAGCGGCCATGACTACCATCATACCATGAGAGTGCAGAAGATGGCAGAAAGATTAGCAAAGGAGGAAGGAGCGGATGTCTTTGTCGTGGGATTGACAGCTTTACTGCATGATGTGGATGATATTAAACTCTCTCCGGATACCCATGAAGAAAAGGAAAATGCGGTTCGCTTTATGCGGCAAGTAAATCTTGAGACAGATATTATAAATAGAGTTTGTATGATAATTGAAGAAATTTCTTTTGGCGGTAAATCAGTAATGCCAACTACGATTGAGGGGAAATGCGTTCAAGATGCCGACAGATTGGATGCACTGGGAGCTATTGGTATTGCCAGAGCCTTTGCTTTTGGAGGTAATCATCAGCGGCAGATGCATCATCCGGAAATTGCCCCAAATCTGAATATGAGTAAAGAAGAATACCGCAAAGCAAAATCGACCACCATTAATCATTTTTATGAAAAGCTGTTTCGGCTAAAAGCCCTGATGAACACGAAAAGCGGCAAACAAATTGCCGAGCAAAGGGAAGTCTTTATGAAAGATTTTTTGGAGGAATTTATGAGGGAATGGGATGGGGAACGTTAACAGAGAATATTATCGTATAAGGTTTTTTTAAAAAGTTGATTGTAGAATTGTGGCTCTATTTTATAGTGCGTAATCAGTCAATAGCACAATTCAGGTATGATTTGAAGGAATCGGAAAGGGAGGTAGTATGCTACACTATCACGAGATGACCGAAGAAGAAAAATATTTGGCATCTGACTGGAAATATACCGGAAAGTATGCAATATATAATAATATTCCCTATGAGGAGCAAAAGAGGAAAGGAAAAGGCTTTGCCAATCCTCAAAAGAGAATCTTTGCCTTTTGGGATGATAAGTTCATCGGGTTTATTAATTTATTGGAGGAAGAAAATCAAGTGTTTTTAGGGATTGGTGTAAATCCGGAAATTTGCGGTAAGGGATATGGGACACAGATGCTGCGTCAAATTGATGGGGTAGTTAAGGAATTATTTGGAGATAAAAAACTATATTTAGAGGTCAGGACTTGGAATCATAGGGCGATTGCTTGTTATCAAAAAGCAGGTTTTCAAATTGTGGGAGATGCTTTCAGGCAAAATGTGCACTTGGGCGAAGACGAATATTATCGGATGGAAAAGGGGAATAAGTACACGATAAACTTGATTTATAACAAAAAATAATATATAATATTATATATTAATACATAGTGTTATCATATAATGTTTAAGGAGGAAGGAATAACATGAAATACACTAATTTAAGTGCAAGAGTAGATGTTGAGGATAAAAAGAATTTTGAGGATTTTTGTGAGAATACAGGAATGAATGTGTCTGTGGCAATCAATCTTTTTATAAAGGCTGTTTTGCGTGAAAATAAGTTGCCGTTTACTATAAGCTATGATCCTTTTTACTCTGAAAAAAATAGGAGTATTTTAAAGGAAAGTATAGCGCAAGCTGAAGAAGGAAAAGTTGTTGTTAAAACGATGGATGAGTTATTGGAGATGGAGAATGAGTAGGTTGCAGTTTACGGAAATTGCATGGAATGATTATGTTTATTGGCAAAATCAGGATAAAAAAACATTAAAGAGAATAAATAGCTTATTACAAGATATTGAGAGAAACGGATATAATGGCATTGGTAAACCGGAGCCGTTAAAAGGGGACTTGTCAGGCTATTGGAGTAGACGAATTGATGATACCAATCGCTTGGTATACAAAATACTTGGAGAAGGGATAATAGAAATATATCAATGTAAAGGTCATTACTAGATAATTTGTTTCCTAGAGAAATGAAAAATGAGAAGGAAATGTGAGAGGAGTTTTTATGAGCCAATTATCCGAAAGAGAAGAGAGAGTCAAATGGTTTCAGGCAGATAGGTTTGGAATGTTTATTCACTGGGGACTATATGCCATCCCGGCCAAGGGAGAATGGGTGCGAAACGCTGAAGAAATTAAGGCAGAGGATTACTGTCCCCTGATGGAAGAGTTCAGTGTTAAAAATTATGACCCGAAAAAATGGGCCAAACTGGCCAAACAGGCCAAACAGGCAGGGATGAAATATGCTGTCCTGACTGCCAAGCATCATGATGGATTTTGTTTATTTGACTCCAAGTTGACCGACTTTACTTCCATGTATGCTCCATGTAAGCGGGATTTGGTACGGGAATTTTTGAATGCCTTTCGGGCAGAAGGGTTGAAAGTTGGCTTATATTATTCTTTGCTGGATTGGAATCATCCGGATTATCCGCATTATGGCGACTGGCATCATCCGATGCGAAGAAACGAAGAATACAAAGAGAAAAATCATAATTTTGAAAATTATTTGAAGTATATGCATGGCCAAGTGGAAGAACTGATGACGAATTATGGTAAAATTGATATTATTTGGTTTGATTTTTCCTATGGGGAAATGAGGGCAGAAAAATGGCGGGCAGAGGAATTGATGAAAATGGTAAGAAAACACCAACCGCATATTATCTGTGATAATCGTCTGGAAGGAAGCGGGGAAAGTTCCGGTAGTATTAAGACAGCAAATCCGACTTCGTATGCCGGTGACTTTATTTCACCGGAGCAAATGATTCCGCCGCACAATTTAGTAAATGAACTGGGAATGGCGGTACCTTGGGAGGCTTGTATTACATTAAACTTGCATTGGGGCTATAATAGTGAAGATAAGCGATATAAGTCGGCACAGATGATTATTCGCACTTTGGTGGAATGTGTCAGCAAGGGCGGTAATTTACTGGTTAATATCGGGCCGAATGCATTAGGAGAGATACCGGAGGAGTCTTGTAAAATTTTGGAGGAAGTCGGTAACTGGATGAAAGTCAATGGAGAAAGCATTTATCATTGCGGTGCCGCAGATTTGGAAAAGCCGGAATGGGGACGCTGGACAAAAAACGGCAAATATCTCTATGCCCATATCTTTGAAGAGCAGGTTGGTGCTATCTGCCTTAAAGGACTGAAAAATAAGATCAAAAGGATACGCCGACTTTCCGATCTTTCAGAAATAAAAGAAAGTGATTATTGGAATCTTATGGAATATCGGGAAAACAGCTTTTTCCATTTATATCCGTCAATGACTTGCAGCTATCCTTTGCCGGATGAAAAAGATACGGTTGTTCGGATTGAGCTAAGGGAAATATAAGATGAGGCAATGGATGGATGAATAAATGTGAAGATGGCAGAAACATAGGAAATAATGAAGCATTCCGGAAGGGGGAAGAATCGGATATGCAAGGCTGGGATAAAATCCTGTGGGAATATCCGGTTTAGATGAAATCCTTATGAAATAAAGCAGGATAGGAAAGAGCATAAGAGAGGAAAGTAAATGGAAACAATTTTGAAAATAGAAAACTTAAACAAAAGTTTTGGTAACCATCAAGTTTTGCATAATGTGTCTATGGAGGTCAAACGCGGAGAGCTGATTGGCTATATCGGGCCGAACGGCTCAGGAAAATCCACTACGGTTAAGCTGATTTTGGGGATTTTAGGAGAATATAGCGGTAAAATAGAAATCTTTGGTAAAAACATTGAAGAATCCGGTGTCGAATATAAAAGAAAAATTGGCTATGTGCCGGAGATATTAGCGCTTTATGAAACTTTGACCGGAGCGGAATACCTGTCGTTTTTAGCATCCGTTTATGAGCTGAAAGACTGGCAGCAGAGAATGAATGATTTGGCAGAAGTGTTTGGATTAAGAGAGGCTTTAAACACCAGAATGTCAGCTTATTCCAAGGGAATGAAGCAAAAGATAGCTATTATCGGCAGTTTGATTCATAATCCGGATATCTTGTTTTTAGATGAGCCGGTCAATGGTATGGATACCAATAGTGTGGCGGTCTTTAAAGAGGTACTCAAAACCTTGACCGCACAGGGGAAAACTATTTTTTATTCTTCTCATATCATGGAGCTGGTAGAGCAGATGAGCAGTCGGGTTATTTTGCTCAAAGAGGGGCATGTGATTGCTGATGCGACAATGGAAGAATTGCGTTCGGCACAGCCGGGTAGTAATTTAGAGGCGATTTTTAATGAGCTGACGGGCTTTCATGAGGGGCATGATTTGGCATCCAAATTTGTTGACAGCTTGACGGGAGGAAGCAATGGAGAACTATAAAATTCCTTTTATCGTTAAGATACTGGACAAAATATTGCCGGCTTTTATGGGGAAGAATGTTGATTATCAGACGGTTCGAAAAATACTCATTTTGAAGATGACTTTGGATGGGCGTAGAACATCGGTCTTGGCAAAAGCGCAAAATGCCAATAAGAAAAAGGAACCGAAGAATCTCATGATATTTAATTTTATCATGTATGCGGTATTAGGAATTTTTGTAGCCGGTATGCAACTTCTGGATAATGTCTTTATTGCCAACACGATTGCCTACGGTATGCTGATATTTGTGCTTCTCTCCGTTTATATCGGAGAGTTTTCCGAGATACTGCTGGATACCAAAGAAAAGCCGTTTTATAAAGTGCTGCCGATACAGGAGAAGGAATTGGCAATTGCCAAGAATATTCATATCAGTCTTTATATTGGAGGGATTGCAGTAGCTACCATGCTGCCTTCTCTGGCTGCTGCCGTTTATGCCAAGGGGATTTTTTATGCTTTGCTTTATTTGATGATGGCAGTGATTGTAGCAATGTTTTGTCTATGGCTGGCCGGCGGACTTTATTTTCTGTTGCTGAAAGTATTTTCCGGTGAGAAACTGAAAGATATTTTAAACTATTTCCAAGTATTTATGACGATTGCCATTATTGTGGGTTATCAAATTATTCCAAGAGTGATTAATTTTCAGCAAATCAATCAAATGCAGTTGTCTGACCATCCGGCTTACTTTATTTTGCCGTCGGCATGGTATTCGGCGATTTTTGCAATTGTCTTTCAGGGACAGAGGAGCTTTTTTTTCTATGCCCTCTTAGGACTTGGTATCGTCGTAATTTTGGGCTTTCTGTTTCTTAACAGATATTATATTATGCCGCAATTTGAAAAGGAATTGAGTAAACTGGAGCAAAGCAGTACGGAAAATAAGGCATTGACTTGGCGGAAGAGAGTTTTTTGTAAGCTTTTTTCCAAAAACGGCCAAGATAGAGCTTTTATGGAGTTGATCAGTATCCATCTTTCCAGAGATAGAAATCTTAAGCTGAAATTATACCCACAACTGGCAAATGCCTTTATTATTCCTATGATTGTTTTAGCCTCCGTTTTGTTTTCAAATATGAGCAGAGAAGGAGTCAGTTTTGTGGAAATGATGCAGACGATTCGAGCCATGCCTTTTTATTTAGCACTTTATATGATTGTGTTGGTTGCTCCGGGTATATACTACATCATTTGCCAAAGCGATGATACCGCTACTACCTGGATTTATCAGACACTGCCTTGGAGGGATTTGAGGGATTTGATTAAAGGTGGTATCAAGGTGGTGATTGGCCAGTACTTAAGTCCGATTTTTATCTTTGCCGGCCTACTGTTTGTCATACTTTATGGATTGAAAATTGTGCCGGATTTGCTGATTATCTATTTGTTTTTCTTATTATATACACAAGTGATGATCCGAATCAGTTCCTGGCATCTGCCGTTTTCCATAGTGGGACAGGTGAAAAGCTCAGGCAGACAGGTGGCATATTTTTTGCTTGGTTTTTTAATGGTTGGTGTAGTAGGAGCAGGTCATTTCTTTTTACTCCAAAGTATTTGGACGAAGTTTTTGGCAATTCCGGTCATAGGAGTTATCGATTTCTTATGGTGGAAATATGGTATGAGAAAAGAATATGTTTTGAATAGAGCATAAAACAGTAGAAGAAATTGATTCATGGAAAAGGACTGTGATATAATCTTAAAAGTTAGATAAGTCTAACAATCAAGGTCATATCACAGTCCTTTTGCCTTTTCAATATTATTTTATTCTAAATCCTATTAATCATAATCTTTGTTGTTTTAGTAAATTACTTATTTCAAAATAAAAATTGCTACAAAGTGAAAAACGGCAGCCAGGAAGACAAAGATATGCCAAATAAAATGAGAATATTTATATTTGGTATCTTTGTAAAAATAAGTACCGATGCTGTAAACGATACCACCTAATGCCAGCCAGATAATGAGGGCAACAGAGGTGTTCTGATACAGGGATGGAATAATCAGGACAGAAAGCCAACCCATGATTAAATAAAGGATTACCGAGAAAATCTTGTATTTATTGTATTTTCCGTAAGAAGCTACCTTAAAGATAGTGCCTGCCAGAGCAATAGCCCAAATCAATGCCAGGAACCACCAACGCATGGAACTTTTCAGACCAATGATAATGACCGGAGTATAGGTGCCGGCGATAAAAAAGTAAATCGAAATATGGTCAAAGGCCCGAAAAAATTTCTTGAGATTCGGTTTGGTGACACGGTGATAAATGGTACTCATGGAAAAAAGCAAAATAAAACACGCTCCGTATATACTATATCCGGCAATGGTAGATGCCGAGTCACCTTTGAGTATCAGGAGCAAACATAGAAAAATAACACCGGTGATAGCACCGATAAAATGAGAGATAACATTTAATTTTTCATTGAGAGGTAGTTGCCGCATGATTTTCTCCTTTTTGCGCTAATAAATTGGTTGCTCGAAATTTGCTGATAATGGTAGCCGCCATTAAATAGTTGATTTGCCCGGACAAAAGCTGCAAATCATCGGCAGTACCGGTAGGTCCCTGGCCTAAATCAATCTTATCTTTTTGCCAAAGTGCCCAAAAGATATCGCAAAATTTGTCATATTCCTTCTCAATTGGGAAATTCTGGAAATACTGTTTAATTTCTTCCATAGAGAAAGTGGATTTTAAAAGACTAATCATGATTAAATAAGCAATGTGCACTTGACCATACTTTTTTTTCACGGGAAGTGGCATGACCTTGTGCTTAACATAATTATTAATCATGGAATTGGTTACTTCGATCTTCATAAAAGCAAGTTCCTGATTGACAATGGTAATCAATTGGTCGCTATATATCTCAAAATTTGGCATTTCTTGCCAACGCAAAATTTTCATATCAATCTCCATATCTAGAAATACATGAGCCTCATCAACTAGTATTATAAACCAGATAATAGGGTTTGTCAAATAAAAAATATTTTTTATACCAATTCCATCCTACTTTAAAAATCAAGATTTTGCAACATGCAAGCGAAATGGAAGCGACTGCGCAGCGGGCATTTACATTTCGCGGCGTTGCACCCTCAGACGGGAGTGCGAAGCACGGCAAATGCGAAGCATTTGGTTTGAGGGCTAGTAACAACGAGTAAACGAAATGGAAGCGACCGCGCAGCGGGCATTTACCTTGAAAAATCACTTTGAGAATTATTGTGAGAGTTAATTTGAGAAAAAATTGAGAAAAAAATTTGAATAAATTTAATTTTCCTCTTTTCAAATCGTAAGTTTTGTAGTATAATAATCAATGCTTTGCAATATGTTCCCGTAGCTCAGCAGGATAGAGCGTTCGCCTCCGGAGCGAAAGGTCGTGCGTTCGAATCGCATCGGGAACGCTTAAAGCAAAAAAAACCTGTTCTAAGAAAAATCTTGGAGCAGGTTTTTTAATGTTCTGATATCAAATCTCACTCAAAAGGAACGGGATACTTGGTTCTTATTTTGTAAGTGCTACTTCCAGTTATTATGAGCGGGCAATGAAAAAGCTAAAAGCTCATCAAAAGAATAGTAGGAAATAATGGTGAGTAGAACCGTTACTCTTTTGTAGTAATTTTAAATGAAAATAAGGGACTGTAAGAGTTTACTAAAATTTGACGAAGCAAAATGGGAAATGAGCGGATTATGAAGAAATAATTATCTTGCGAATTGATGTAAGATAATTATTTGCAGGGGTTGTTGTATTTAAGATTTTACACCAGAGATAAGATAAAATTCTTATGTTTTATTACAATATTTTGGGTGAAGTCTGTGTTTTGCAACAGCCTTTTTATTTAGAAGCAGTCGGACATTTTGGTTTTTTGGGGCAATTGTCAGAGTAAAACTTCATACATAAGCTTGAGTTTCCGCAAAATGTAATTTAAAAAAAATATAACATCCCAAAGCACCAATCTGCCGTTTTTTTAAGAGTTTAAGAATGGCAGTAGGGAAAAT
>RQYD01000060.1 GCA_003858485.1 Clostridiales bacterium COT073_COT-073 | reverse complement strand
GAAGTATCAAAACCGCTATGCTTGCATAGAAGGTTTTGAATACGGAAGATGGCATATGAGAGCCCTCGCGACCAAAAATTACGAAGTAATTTTTGGCTCACTCGTGCTTTTTATGATATAATAAAGTAGTAAGCTGAATTTATTTTTAAGGAGGTTATTATGGTAAAATTAAGTGAAACAGTTCAATCGGGAGATTGGAAGGGTGAGAAACATGTACCGGTAATTCATGCTCCGGAAAGCGCAGCCGCCGGTGAAGTGGTACGGATAAAGGTAGCGGTTGGAGAGGAAATCCCACATCCGAATACCTTTGAACATTATATTGCCTGGATCAAAGTATATTTTAAAGCCGATGATGCCAAGTTTCCGGTGGAAATCGCCAGCCTGCAATTTACCGCTCATGGTGAAGGCGAATTGCTGACTGAGCCTAAAGCATGTGTTAATTTTAAGGCAGCTAAGTCCGGAGTGATTTTGGCAGAAAGCTATTGCAATATTCATGGCTTGTGGGAAAACAGTGTCAGATTAGAGGTAAAATAAGAAACAGAACAGCATGAAATTCTGTCCATCTAATTTACTATAGCAGAAACAAGATATTTTTAGGCGATATCTATTTTTGACAAAAAGTTCGTTTAAAGAAATACCGGAATGTTATGCAAAGAATAAAACCTTTCTTTTAGAGGAATGAAAAGACCTTTCAAAGAAAGGTTTTTCTTTGCTTTTACATTGTCAAGTCCCAAATTCGAATTTTCCGAAGAAAAAGATAGAAAATTCAAGGCGATTTTAAGTAAATTTGCCGATAGGAAAAACCATTAATTTGCTTGACACGCACAATATATAGTGGTAAGATTGTATCTGGTTTCAACATATTGTGTCTTAGGACGCAATTGCAAGGACGGTGAAACGCGGCACATACATGGATTAAGCAAAATGGAGTGTTTATTATGGAATTAAAAGAAGTTAAAGTCAGAAAAAAAGATTCAACCTTACAAACCTTTACCGCAGACAAAATTGTAAATGCCGTCAGAAAATCGGCAGATAGAGTTTTAGTCAAGTTTACTGCTGAAGATGAGCGCAAAATTGTTGGGCTGGTGACAGATAAAATTTTGCTTTTGAATACCAATGTGGTGCCGATTGAAACCATGCATAATTTTGTGGAATATGCACTGGATCAGGTCAATCCGGCAGTGGCTAAATCTTACCGGGAATATCGCAATTACAAAATTGATTTTGTTAATATGCTGGATGATGTTTATCGGAAATCACAAAAAGTCCGCTATATTGGCGATAAAGAAAATTCCAATACCGATTCAGCGCTGGTTGCCACGAAACGGAGCTTAATTTATAATCAACTAAATAAAGAATTATACCAGAAATTCTTTTTAAATAAGGAAGAAAGAAGTGCTATTCGGGCCGGCTACATTTATATTCATGATATGGTCAGCCGTTTGGACACTATGAATTGCTGTTTATTTGATATGGAAACCGTGCTCAGTGGTGGATTTGAGATGGCCAATATTTGGTATAATGAGCCGAAAACTCTGGATACGGCTTTTGATGTGATCGGTGATATTGTGCTTTCAACAGCTGCCCAGCAGTATGGCGGTTTTACCATTGGCGAACTTGATAAGATTTTGGCTCCATATGCTGAGAAAAGTTATAAAAAGTACAGTTATGAGTTTCGGGATTTAATTATCGGAGAAATTACGCCGGAGCAGGCAGAGCGGATTGAAGAGAAAGTAATGGCTAAAGTTCGCCGGGATATGGAACAAGGCTTCCAGGGACTGGAATATAAGCTGAATACTGTTGGCAGCAGTCGGGGGGACTATCCGTTTATTACCATTACTGCTGGTCTGGCTAAAGACCGCTGGGGGAAACTGGCGACTGAATGTATGCTCCGTGTCCATATGGGTGGTCAGGGAAAAGAAGGATTTAAAAAACCGGTTCTCTTTCCCAAGATTGTGTTTTTATATGATGAGGAGCTTCATGGTGAGGGTGGAGAATTGGAAGATGTATTTGAATTGGCAATTGAGTGCTCATCCAAAACCATGTATCCCGATTTTTTAAGTTTAACCGGTGAAGGTTATGTGGCCGAGATGTATAAAAAATATAAAAAGGTAATTTCGCCCATGGGCTGTCGGGCATTTCTCAGCCCTTGGTATGAAAGAGGCGGAATAAAGCCGGCGGATGAAAATGATGTGCCGATTTTTACCGGACGTTGGAATGGCGGCGCCATCAGTTTGCATTTACCAATGATTTATGCCAGGGCTAAAGAAGAAAATAAGGATTTTTATGAAGTATTGGATTATTATTTGGAAATGATTCGCAGCCTTCATCAAAAGACCTATGAATATTTGGGTAATTTGAGGGCTTCGGTTAATCCGCTGGCATTTTGTGAAGGCGGTTTTTATAAGGGCCATTTAAAACATTCTGACAAAATCCGGCCACTGCTCTCGGCAGCAACATTTTCCTTTGGCATTACAGCATTAAATGAATTGCAGCAATTGCATAATGGCAAGTCACTAAGGGAAGATGCTTCATTTTCGCTGGAAGTAATGGAATATATCAACCAAAAGGCCCAGGAATATAAAGAGGCAGACGGCATTTTATATGCAATTTACGGTACGCCGGCCGAGTCGCTGTGTGGTACACAGGTTGATCAATTCCGCAATTTATATGGCCGGGTTAAAAATGTATCGGACCGGGCGTATGTGACCAATAGTTTCCATTTGCATGTGACCGAAGAAGTTTCGCCGATAGAAAAGCAAGATTATGAAAAGCGCTTTTGGGATCTGTTAAATGGCGGGAAAATTCAGTATGTGCGCTATAATACTCCATATAATATCAAGGCTATTCGGACGCTGGTGCGCCGGGCAATGAAAATGGGCTTTTATGAGGGCGTTAATATGGCGCTTTCCTATTGTGATGATTGTGGGCATGAAGAGCTGAATATGGAAGTTTGTCCGAAATGCGGTTCGGAAAATTTAACGAAAATCGACCGAATGAATGGATATCTCAGCTTTTCCAGAGTGAAGGGGGATACCAGATTAAATCATGCCAAAACAGTTGAGATTTCTGAAAGAGTTACTATGTAATTGAGTTTTTTCATGGCCTTTTTTGACGGGGCACAAAAGCCATCTTGCGTAGCAAGCGGCGAAAATGTGATATAGCCATATGCTGGGTGATATGCTCGATCAGAAACATGAAGCGTTTCGACCAGGCGATGCATCGAAAGTATTTTGCGCAGAAAAATACGAAAGTATAGAGAAAATGGATGCAACTCTAAGCCTGGTGGAATGCCGATTAGAAACACAAAGCGTTTTGTCCGGGTATATGTTGCCAAAGTTATGTAGTCAGTGGTAAAGAAAAGGTGTAGTCTAAGTAAGCATGCACAATTTAAAAATGCTGAAAAGTTGAGTGTGTAAAAATAATACAGGGTAGAAGCAATGAGATATCATAATATCACCAAAGACGATATGAATAATGGCGAGGGCTTGCGGGTTGTCCTTTGGCTTGCGGGTTGTACCCATGCTTGTCCGGGCTGTCATAATCCTGTAACCTGGGATATTGATGGTGGACTTTACTTTGATCAGGCAGCAAAAGCAGAGCTATGGGAGGTATTGGCCCGGGATTATATTGACGGGATTACGCTTTCCGGTGGTGATCCCTTGCATCCGCATAACCGGGAGGAGTTAAATCAGTTACTGGCGGAAATTACGGAACATTTTCCGGAAAAAAGTGTTTGGCTTTATACCGGCTACCGATGGGAGGAAATCAAAGATCTGCCATTGTTGCAATATGTTGATATATTGATTGACGGACGTTTTGAACAGGATAAATTCAGTCCGGAGTTACCGTGGGTCGGATCGTATAACCAAAGAGTGATTGATGTCAATGAAAGCTTACACTGTGCTGATGTGGTAATTTATCAGGGCTAGCGGATTTGGTAGTCATGAAAATAAGAAATGCCTTAAATTCAGAGAATTTCTTTGAATTTAAGGCATTTTTGCCGGATAACAGGAATGCTGCCAGTAAAGAATAAAATCAAGATTCAGAGCCGGATAGATCAATTTTTTGCTATCAGAATTCGATCCTTAAAATGAAAAAAATAGATAATATCCGGCCGGATTTGATCATTATCTTGTTGAGGAAACGCTTGACAGTCCGGTGCTTTCCGACTATGATAAAAGAAGCAAAGAGTTATTTTGGCAGAAGGAAAAGGACAAAGTTATGTTTGAAAGCTGGAAAACAATGGATAAAAAGTTATTGATACGTCGGGCTTTTTTGATTTTATTGGATATTATTTTGATTAATTTTGCTGCCTGGTGTGCCTTAATTGTCCGGTTTGATTTTAGTCTGGGCAATATTCCGGTCCATTATAGTGAGGCAGTCAGTCAGTATGCTTTGATTAATACGGCCATTACATTGGTGCTGTTTTGGATATTTCGTTTATATCATAGTTTATGGAAATATGCCGGTATTGAGGAATTAACTAATGTGGCTTATGCCTGTGTAATTTCGGCCGGCCTGCAATTTATGGGAATGACAGCTTTGGCAATTCATGTGCCAAGGAGCTTTTTTCCTTTGTATTTGGCATTTTTGGGGTTTTCGGTGGCTTCCAGTCGTTTTGCCTATCGTTTTTTGAGGATGATTAATAATCGCTATCGTAGCAACCGTAAGAAACGGACGATGATTATTGGAGCGGGCGAAGCCGCTAATGCCATTATTAAAGAAATTAATAATAGTCAATATTTGGATGGTAAAATCGTTTGTGCGATTGATGATAATCGTGGTAAAGTCGGCAGCTATATTCAGGGCATTAAGGTAGTTGGTACCCGTGATGATATAATTGAAATGGTGGCAAAATATGAGGTGACGGATATCATTATAGCCATTCCTTCATACTCGAAAAAACATTTGAAACCAATTTTGGATATTTGTAAGCAAACGGATTGTTCGCTGCGTATTTTGCCGGGAATGTATCAGCTGATTAATGGTCAGGTCTCAGCCTCACAGCTTAGAAATGTTGATATTGAGGACTTGATTGGTCGTGATACTGTTAATCTGGATCTAAAAAGTATCATGAATTATGTCAGCGGCAAGGTGGTAATGGTGACCGGTGGCGGAGGTTCAATCGGCAGTGAACTTTGCCGTCAGCTGGCTAAATATCAGCCGAAGGAGCTTATTATTGTAGATTTTTATGAAAATAATGCCTATGAAATCCAGCAGGAATTACAGGCCAAGTATAAAGAATTAGTTTTAACAGTGCTGATCGCCTCCGTTTGTGATAAAAAACGGATGGATTTTATTTTTAGTCAGTATCGGCCGGAAATCATTTATCATGCGGCTGCTCATAAACATGTGCCATTGATGGAAGAGAGTCCGAATGAAGCGATTAAAAATAATGTATTTGGCACTTGGAATATGACAGAATTAGCTGATAAATACGGGGTTCAGCGGTTTGTGCAAATCTCTACCGATAAAGCGGTCAATCCGACCAATATTATGGGAGCATCGAAACGGATTTGTGAAATGATTATTCAAAGTTATGATAAAAAATCAAAAACCGAATTTGTGGCGGTTCGCTTTGGCAATGTCCTGGCCAGTAATGGCAGTGTGGTACCGCTGTTTCGGAAACAGATTCTGCGTGGTGGACCGGTGACTGTTACTCATCCTGAAGTTATCCGCTATTTTATGACCATTCCCGAAGCCACAGCTTTGGTTTTACAGGCTGGCGCACTGGCTGAAGGTGGCGAAATCTTTGTGCTGGATATGGGAGAACCGGTCAAAATCGTGGATCTGGCTCGAAATTTAATTCGCTTGATGGGTTATATTCCGGACCGGGATATTCAAATTGAATTTATTGGACTGCGGCCTGGTGAAAAATTATATGAAGAACTACTTTTGGCAGAGGAAGGAATGAAAGCCACCTCCAACCAGTTGATTCATATTGGCAAACCCATTCAAATGGAAGAAAAGCGCTTTTATGAAAATATGGACCGCTTGAAAACGGCAATTGCCGAAGAAAGTCATGAAGTTAAAGAAATCGTCAAAGAACTGGTGCCAACATATCGGCAGGGTTAAAGGACATTATATTTCCTGTTTTAGCCCGATCTCATCAACCGGATGAATAGCTGAAATATCTATCTGTAAGAATCATGAGAAAGTTGATTAAGTGTTAAAACTCCTTGATTCAAGGAGTTTTAACAGAGCAAAACATCCAAACCGGGAAAAAATAGTAAAAAAATCGAAAAAAAATAAAAAAATCTCCAAGAAGTGCTTGACAAATCCTGACAATCTGATATAATACTTTTTGTTGCCGACAAAATAAAGTGGTCAACAGAAAATTAAATATAATTTTTCTTTTGCGCGAATGGCTCAGTGGTAGAGCATCGCCTTGCCAAGGCGAGGGCCGCGGGTTCGAATCCCGTTTCGCGCTTTTTGTTGGGCATTAGCCAAGCGGTAAGGCACAGGACTTTGACTCCTGCATTCACTGGTTCAAATCCAGTATGCCCAGTAAGAGACGATGATACTAATATCATCGTTTTTTGTTTTTTAGGCTTTAGCCGAAAATAACTGTTAACGCATTGACATAAGCTTGCTTATGTCAATGCGTTAACAGTTATTTTCAAGCAAGGCTTGGCCTTGTGCTTTTCCGAAGGAAAAGGCTAAAGCCTAAAAAACAAAAGGCTAAAAACAGGAATGCCTAATTAGAATCATTGTCAATCGAGCCCCTCAGCACGTTTCCCGGAGGGAA
>RQYD01000059.1 GCA_003858485.1 Clostridiales bacterium COT073_COT-073 | reverse complement strand
AAGGGAGGTCAATGCTCGTTTTATTTTAGATTTCCCTTAAAATTAAGTTTCTTATAAGATTTTGTAACAAAAATATAGGTAGTTTTTGACACTACCTTCGACCATAAGGAGGCAGAAAAATGGCAAAATTTTGTGAGTATTGCGGCAGTCCTTTATTAGGAACGGAAATATTTTGTGCCAATTGTGGTAAGAAAATAGAAGAAAATGCCTTAGCGATTGAAAATGAAGGCAGGCAGCAGGTAGTTGAAAATAGGGATCATCGATCGGTATCAGAGCATCAGAAGAATGACAGCTATCATCCGGAACCAGATTTTCCGGGAAATTATGATTATCAACCACCGGTTCAGGCCCCGGGAAATTATAATTATTCGCCTGGGCCGGATTATCAGGGAAATTATTATCCGCCGGAACCGGGATATTCTGGCGATTATGGTTACCCGCCGGAGTCCAATTATTCCGGGAATTATAGTTATCCGCCGGAACCCGGTTATCCGGGCAACTATAATTATTCATCAGCAGCAAATTATCCCGGCAATTATGATTATCAGTCTGCCCCCACTTATTCACCGGCCGGTGGCTATCCGGCTTATCCGCCGGTATACAAAAGCGGAATTGGCTGTTCGGGAGTGCTGAGTATCATTTTGGTAATTATAATGGTGATTGAACTGGCGGTAGCAGCTTTTATGTATCCGGGTTTTATCAAAAAATGGAAACAGAATGGTATTTTTAAGAATAATTCCTATCACATCGAAAGATTGGTTTTAGCAGAGAAAGAAAAATAATTTACTGAATTTTTCCACATTTCCAGGGACAGTTTTTTTTTAATTTTGTTGTGGATCTTCCTATAGTAACCGGGTTTTTCCTTTAAAAAATGCAGGAAAGCATGAATGAGTTCGGATTTAAATTTGAAAATTATCCCTTTAGCAAGAGACAATAGTAATGATAATAAGATATAATGGCCAAATTCAAGACTTGTTTTTTAACAGCAACTCCTCTATAATTAAATTAAAGAAAATTTATTTAAGCCAAGGTCGCTCCAGGTACATTCAGCCGAAGATTGGCTTTGGCTTTATCGGGCAGATGGAGGTAATTACCTGTGGAAAAAGTCAAAAAAGTGAATTTGGAATTGCCGGATCAGTGATATTAAAAGTGACCATGAAAGGAAGAGAAAAAATGGTTGAAACGATTTTAAAAATTGAGGGAATGGCCTGCGCCATGTGTGAAAGCCATATAAATGATTGCATCCGCAACCATTTTACGGTAAAAAAAGTGAAATCTTCTCATAGTCAGGGAGAAACCAGAATTATATCAGAACAGTCGTTGGATAAAGCAAAATTACAGCAAGTGATTGCGGAAACTGGTTATGTGGTACAGAAAATTAAAGAAAACCCATATCAGAAAAAGGGTTTGTTTGGATAAGATTTGGCGGTCTGCAATCTGAACATAAATATATATAGATACTGATAATCATAATGAAGGAAAGGGAATTTATTCAAATGCCTTTGCAATAAAGGGAGAGAATGATGGGTAGGACAAATGAATGGGATGATGCAATCCAATAATCCATTAGAAGTCAGTTGTAAAAATTGTGGGGCACCGGCTGATTTTGATATTATCAATCAGACATATCGTTGCGGATATTGCGGTCAAATGACGGGTATTCAGGAAGTAAATGCCCGGGAAATGAATTGGCGACTTTTGCAAAAAAATAAGATCAAAGCGGAGTTTGCCGGCCAGCAAATAGAAGAACATAGCTGCACTTCGTGTGGGGCAACAGTTGTTTTTCAAGCCGGTGAAGCCTCAGAAAAATGTGATTTTTGCAATTCAAAATTGATTCGTAAGGAATTAAGCACACCGGAACAGATGCCGGATTTGATCATTCCGTTTTTTATTACCCAGGAGGAAGCTAAGCAAAGGTTACTGGATTGGGGACATAAGCATAAGAACAGTCCGGAAGGCAAGAAATTGCTTTCCAATATCAATAAATTAGAGGGCTATTATTTGCCTTACCAAATTGCCCATGGACCGGTTCATGGCGAAGTTTCACGAGATGGGAATTTTCGGCGCTTTTACTATTCCGGCTATTTAGAGGGAACAGCGGTCAATACTTCAAAGCAACTTAGTAACTTTGTCTTAAATGGAATGGAACCGTTTGACTGGTCAGTCGCCAGACCATTTGAATATGGTTATATTACCGGAAATAAGGTGAAATTAAGGGATATTTCCGATGCCGATACTGAAAAAAGAGTGCTTAAGGAAGTAAAAAATGATTTTATGCCGGAGGTTGAAAAAGTGATGCAAACCACTGGAGTTAATATTAATATTGGAGCTGGACATCTGTCCGTTATTTCTGCACTTCTGCCGGTGTATTTTATTAAATCCGGCCACTTTATGGCGGCTATGAATGGTCAAACCGGACGGATTGCAGTGTCAACGGACCGGCAAAAGGTGACAATTCCCTGGGTAATTGAGCCTGCCATTTACACTCTATTGGTGATGCTGCTGATTGGATATTTCTTTCAGTTTGACGGTTATCCGATGATGATTGGAACGATTCTATCCGGCATCCTGTTTTTTGTGATATTTGGTGAAGGCAGGGCTTCTTTGATCCGGCAAATTTTAAAAACCAGTACCACCTCACAGGCAATGAGGGAAGATAAGGTACTAAAAATCAAAGAGAAAAAAGGAATTTTAAAAAATATCTGGAATGCCAGATTAGTTTTTCAGGAGCCGAATTGCCATGGTCAAATGGTGCCGGTTAAACTGCAATTTTATGGATTTGGGAGAATCTTATCCATCATCAGTAATATGATATTGCTGATTGGCGCACCGTTTTTTACAGCAGCATTTTTGCGGGCAATGGTTACAATTGGTACCGGAGAACCTTTTTTTGATCATTTTAAGCCGGCCTATGGTGCTGCCTGGTATATACTGACCGGTGTTTGGTCCATTATATATTGGGCCAAGGGAGTCAGAAAAGATGCTTATGAACATCCGATTATTTATGAAATCTTAGCAAATGGTAAGAAACGCTTAATGGGAAAACAGAGTTCCCGAAGATTGAGTTTTCTGTCTATGATTCAGGTTGGTGAAACAGATAGCAGCGGCAAGAAAATAACAGTCTTTGGAGTCGTCAAAGAATTAGGCGGGATCGGTATTTTTATGGCAATATTTTTGATCCTCCTGTTTTTAGGCAGTACATTTGTTATTATTAGTTAACTTTTGATGTCATCCTGTTTCAGGAAGTGAGCATATGGACTTTTATCGCTTTTGCAATTTGTTATGTAAGTTTGCATTCATGCCCATTTAATGAGTCTGTTTGCTAAGGAATGCCTTAAATAGCAAGTTGCAAAGTAAAGGAGAAATGTAAGCAATTTTACACAGCAGTGGCAAAGGTAGCGATCCTGACCCAAGCAGAAAAACGGAGAGATTTGATCAGGTCTGTGTTGCCTGAGTGTCTTTTTACAGAAAAGTGCGAAGTATTTGACGGGTGTGCAATTTCTGGAGCAGTATGTGGAAAAGGCAGGATGTAATGGTAAGTCAGGCTGTGTGCCAGCAGCATTTTACGATCCCGGGAGGAGAAATGAAGGCATTTGATAAAGAAGAACAACGGCTGGTCAGGATCGTGCCATCACCAAGGCAATTAGCGTATCAGCAAAGGGAATTTTATGGTTTTATTCATTTTACGATTAATACCTATACCGATATGGAATGGGGGATGGGAAATGAAGATCCGGCCATCTTTGAGCCAACAGAACTGGATGTTATGCAGTGGGCAAAAACCGCTCAGAAGGCCGGGATGAAAGGCTTGATTTTAACCTGCAAACATCATGATGGATTTTGTCTGTGGCCAAGTGCGTATACACAGCATTCTATTCGTAATTCGCCCTATCAGGAGGGAAAAGGCGATATTGTCCGGGAGCTGGCAGAAGCTTGTGCAGCCTGTGGCCTGCATTTTGGGATTTACTTATCGCCCTGGGACAGAAATCATCGTGATTATGGAAGCGGCAAAGCATATGATGATTATTATACTGCCCAGTTGACAGAATTATTGACCAATTATGGGCCGATTTATACAGTTTGGATGGATGGTGCCTGTGGCGAGGGACCAAATGGCAAGGTTCAGGTATATGATTGGGAGCGTTATTATCAAACAGTTAGAAGGCTTCAGCCGGATGCCGTTCTTTCGATTAGTGGCCCGGATGTGCGCTGGTGTGGAAATGAAGCGGGAATGGTCAGGTCCAGTGAGTGGAGCGTGGTAGCCAAAGACATGACTTCACCGGCATTGACAGCTGCCCTTAGCCAGCAGGCTGATACAGAAGAATTCCGGGTACGTCCGCTTGACCCTAAACTGGAAGATTTAGGGAGCCGTTTTGTTTTAAAAAATGAACAGGAATTGGCCTGGTATCCGGCAGAAACCGATGTATCCATTCGCCCGGGCTGGTTTTATCATCCGGCGGAGGATGATAGGGTCAGAAGTTTAGAAAATCTAAAAGAAATATATTTGAACTCAGTCGGCGGTAATACCACTTTGCTATTGAATATGTCACCAATGAAAAATGGAAAACTGCATCCACATGATGTAAAACGACTGCATGAACTGGGAGATTTTATCAGTCACAGTTTTCAAAATAATCTGGCAGAGGCAGCCGAGCTTTGGCTAAGGCCGACGACCGATATCCAAGGGCGGACAGGTCATATTTTACTGAAAGAGGATGACTGCTATTTTGAAATGGCAGAGGGTGAAAAAGAGCTGGAGATTAGCCTGAGTTGGCCCAAACCGGTAAAAGCTTCCTATTTGGTGTTAAAAGAAAATATCAAATTCAGTCAGCGGGTGGAGAGCTTTGAAGTATATCTGGAGATTCCGGATCAGCTGCAAACTTTATGCTGCCAGGGAACGACTATTGGCTATAAAAAAATAATCCGCCTGGGTGAGAAAGAAATTAGCAAATTAACTGTAAAAATTACCGAGGCCAGGGTCTGTCCATTACTGTCTTTTGTAGGTGTGTATTAAGAGAGCAAGTTTTTGATCTGTCAATTGATAAGCAAAAAAGAAGGAGCATTGCCAAATTATTATCGGGATGGTTTAAAAGTAGGAAATGATATTTTCCATCCTGGATAAAAATTTAAAAGGCAAGTCCTTCTTTATTTTTGGAAGATGATAAATAATTGGGCTTAGGCAGAGTTTATATCTTAAAGCTTTAAGGAACTCTCTTGCTTTAAGCCCGGGTTTGAGTCATACTTGAGCTTTAATCAGCGACTCCTCAACACATTCATATTTCTTCTTGTCGGCACCAGATTTACGATCAATAATGGGCAAAGGCCAAAATTACAGATCAAATCCAAAATAAGTGACTGCATTATGGTAACAAATTCCTTGGATCATCTTTTTAAGAGCTTTTTCATCATAAGGATATTCACCGTTTTCGACCCAGCCGCCAATTAATTCGCAAAGGATACGCCGGAAATATTCATGTCTGGTATAGGACAGAAAGCTTCTGGAGTCGGTCAGCATTCCAATAAAATTGCCTAGAATGCCTTGATTAGCTAAAGCTGTCATTTGCTCAGTCATGCCGGTTTTATGGTCATTAAACCACCAGGCTGATCCATGTTGTATTTTGCCAATGGCAGTGGAATCCTGGAAGCAGCCGATTACAGTACCGATCAGAGTATTATCATTCGGATTTAAAGAGTATAAAATAGTTTTTGGAAGCTGATTGGTATAATTTAAACTATTTAAAAAGTTGGTCAGCTGATCGGCCGGAGTATAATTATTAATGCAGTCAAAGCCGGTATCGGCACCAATACTTTCAAACATCAAATGATTGTTATTACGCTTACAACCATAATGAAGCTGCATCACCCAACCCCGACGGTGATATTCCCGGCCTAAAAACTGCATAAAGGCAGTTTTATATTTGGCAATTTCGGTAAAGCATAATTTTTCTTTAGCCAGTCCTTTTTGGAAAATAGTTTCCACTTCTTCTGCACTGGCTGGAGCATACATTACATAATCCAGTCCATGGTCAGAAACACAGCAATGACGTTCATCAAAAAAGTCCATTCTTTTTATAATTGCATTTTTCAAAGCTTCAAAACTATTTATAGAAAGATTGCTGACCTCCGATAATTGCTGAATATAAGCCGGAAAAATTGCTGCCTCAATGTTAGTAGCCTTATCCGGACGCCAGGCTGGCAACACCTGGACATCAAAGCTATCATCATCCTTTATTTTGCTGTGCCACTCCAGACTATCGATCGGGTCATCAGTGGTACAAATCAAAGTTACACCGGATTGCTTGATTAAACCGCGCACACTCATTTCCGGTGTTTGTAGCTTTTGATTGCACAGATTCCAAACTTCTTCAGCGGTATCAGCATTTAAGCAGCCTTCATATCCGAAATATCTTTGTAATTCCAAATGTGACCAGTGATAGAGAGGATTACCAATTAATTTTTCCAAAGTTTCTGCCCACTTTTGAAATTTTTCCCGATCCGGAGCATTTCCGGTGATGTAGTATTCATCCACTCCATTAGAGCGCATTTGTCGCCATTTGTAATGATCACCGCCTAACCAGACTTCGGTAATATTCGAGAATTGCCGGTTTTCAGCAATTTCCTGTGGATTGATATGACAGTGGTAATCTAAAATCGGCATGGTTTTCGCAAAATCATGATATAATTTTTGCGAGGTTTCAGTACTTAACAGAAAATCTTGGTCCATAAATGCTTTCATATTTGCGCTTCCTTTCTGGTTTTGACCTGAGTCATCAGTTGCAAAAATGTAAGCTCTTACATTTTTGTGTACAACACATCATCATTTCATCTGTTGGTAACTAAGATTAATTTTTTGTGAGCACACCCAAAATTGCTTTCCAATTTTTGACCGTATTTGGCACTTATATGCCTTACTTGCAAAGCAGACTTTAAAATGCTTACATTTCACGTCTGCTTATACGCAGGAGTACTCACGCCTTTTTCGCCGACATTATATCATAAATTTAACAAAAATTCAATGACCATACGATATAATTTTTCTTATTTGAGTTTCCCCGTTTTTTTCATAGCAAACAAACAAATGCAAACAAATGCAAGGTGGTTATCCACAAAATGCAAAAAACACAAAATAAAAGGAGCAA
>RQYD01000058.1 GCA_003858485.1 Clostridiales bacterium COT073_COT-073 | reverse complement strand
GGGAGGTCAATGCTCGTTTTATTTTAGATTTCCCTTAAAATTAAGTTTCTTATAAGATTTTGTAACAAAAATATAGGTAGTTTTTGACACTACCGTGGCGAAAGGGGGGGGGGGGAAATGAATGCGACCGCGTAGCGGGCATATTCATTTCGCGGCGCTTCACCGGCAGATAATCGGTTTTGCGCAGCAAAATCCGATGTCCTCGTGGATAATTCGCACAGCGAATTATCAGAGGACCATGATGAAATCACTGATGTGTAGCATTTGGTCTGGCGGTGGCTACCCAGTGCCAGGGCTCGCTGGCGGAACTGCCCAACAAAGCACTAAAAATGGATATAACCGGAAAGCAAGCCTGTTCAAAAAACAAACCAAAGTAAGTTAAATACCAGGAGAAATCATGCAGTTAAGAAGTATACGCTGGCGTTTGGTAATGATTTATGTCCTGCTGGTAATTATTGTAATGATGGCCAGCGGTACCTTAATTGTCTACCTGACCAGAGATAATGAATATAAAGTAATCGAAAATGATTTGATCCGCTTATCGGCTTTATTCAGTGCGATTTCCGCTGAAGATGAGGATGCGGAAACATTAGAAAAAATTTATATGGATGTTTTAAGGCAAAATAAGATCGATCTCTCCTTTTCCGACAGCATTATTTATATGCTGCGCACCGATGGAGAAGTTATCTATACCACTTCTGATGTTGAAACTGCCAGGCGCATCCTGACCCCGCAAACAGTGGCCGCCGGTATGGGCAATTCCCTGGACGAACTGGACCGGGTCAGTAATATTCGGGATAGTGACCGGATGATGGGGCTGGCCCTGCCGATCAAAGACAACCAGGGCCAGGTAGCATTTGTCCTGTATTTCCTGAAGGCTACCGAACAAGTGGAAGAAGGCATCCAGCGGACCGTTTATGTTATTTCCATTTCCGTCCTGCTGGCTATTGTCCTGGCCATGTTTCTGGGCTACATCTTTTCCGGTTATTTAACCAAACCGATCCGCTCTTTATCCAGACGTGCCAAAGATATGGCCGCCGGTAATCTGAAAAATCCAATTCCGGTCTTATCCGATGATGAAATCGGTGATTTGACTGAAAATTTTAATTACATGGCCAAATCCTTAAATCACACCTTAGAGCAAATGGCCGGAGAAAAAAACAAAATGGAGACCATCATTAATTATATGACAGATGGTATTTTGGTATTTGATGAAAATGGTCTTTTAATTCATAAAAATCCAGCTTCTATTCGAATGTTGGACTTTTATGGTGCACAAAACTATGAGCAGATTTTTGCTGAAAAGCTTCAAGTTTCTTTTGCCGATCTAACGAACCGGATTGAGCGGGAACAGCTTAAATTTATTTTAGAAAAAGACAATCAATACCATAATTTGGTATTTGCCCGCTATTTTACAGACGAGCCTATTGTTGGTGGTGTTATTTGTGTAATCCAGGATGTAACCGAACATAAAAAATTGGAACAAATTCAAAAAGAATTTGTAGCCAATGTTTCCCATGAATTGCGAACCCCGATCACCACGGTGAAAAGCTATGCTGAAACTTTGCTCGATTTAAGTCCGGATGATACTGAAAATCGCAACCGCTTTTTACAGGTGATCAACTCAGAAAGCGACCGCATGACTACCCTGGTTCAGGATCTGCTGGAATTATCCAAATTAGATAATAAGAAGCTCAGTTTCCAAATGGAAAAAATCAAATTAACTGCTCTGGTTAAAAATGAAGTTGAGCATTATCAAATCCATGCTGATAAAAAAAATCAAACCATTCACTTTGAATCACAGGATGAATACATTATTTACGGGGATGCCGGCCGGGTTTCTCAAGTCTTTCGCAACTTGATTTCCAATGCCGTAAAATACAGCGGTCATGGCAGTCAAATTGAGGTTTTATTATATGAGCAAAACAATTTTGTAGTTGGAGAAATCAGAGATCAGGGTATGGGCATTGCCGCCGAAGATCTGCCCCGGATTTTTGAGCGCTTTTATCGGGTGGATAAAGCCCGCTCCCGGGCCATGGGCGGCACCGGACTTGGCCTGGCAATCGTTGATGAGATCATGCAATATCATGGCGGTAAAATCGAAGCTGTGTCGGAACTCGGTAAGGGCAGCTGTTTTTATTTATATTTCCCAAGGTAGAGCAGAGATTCCAATAAAATGGAATAAGGCAACTATATTTAAGTTTTTTAGATTCGATTTCTTGATGGCTCATCATCACAGAAAGTAGCAATTATCTGAAATATACACCTCTGCCCTTTAGCCACATCAATCAATCTGACTAAAATAACAATTCATTTTCAGCCAACCATCCGGCTAAACGATAAAAAGGAGAAATCAATGGCAGCACATGGCATTATGTTCCATTATTTTCATGACCAGGGCCTTCATATTCCTGCTCAAGGAAGTATTTCCGCCACTAAAATGAATGATATCTTAAATTATTATCAAGCACAAGGCTATCATTTGCTAAATGCTAAAGACTGGCGGGAGAAAGCACTCAATCACCATCTCAAAGATAATCAGATCTGCATTACTTTTGATGATGGTCTTAAGGCTCAGTTTGAAATTGCAGCCTCTGTCTTAAAAGCCCGAAAACTAACAGCCTTTTACTTTATTCCCACTTATTTTTTAAGCGAAGATTGCCGCCATAATCTTGAGGTATATCGGCATTTCCGAAGCTCCCAATTTGACAATATTGAGCAATTTTATCAGGCCTTTTTTAAAGGTCTATTGCAAAATCAAGCTCAATTTAGTCAGGACCTGACCCAGCATTTGGAAACTTTTAAAACACTTGATTATTTAAAAGAATTTCCTTTTTATACAGATGATGACCGCCGTTTTCGGTATATACGCGACATTGCTTTAAGTGAAAGAGAATATCATTGGTATATGGAAATGATGATGCAGGTCCATCACTATCAGCCTGAAAAATATTATTCCCTTTTGTGGATGAGTGCCTCTGATATTAAAGCACTTGACCGGGATGAAAATATCATTGGTCTGCATTCCCATCATCACCCCACCAATTTGCAAAACTATCCTTACCAGTACCAGTACCAGGACTACAGCCAAAATAAAAATATTTTAGAGGACATTATCGGCCATAAAATCAGCTCCGTTTCCTATCCTTGTAATTCTTACAATCAGGATACTTTGCAGATCATGAGCCAATTAGGAGTAGATCTGGGCTTTCGTTCCAATATGCAGTCCGGCTTTTCTTCGCTGCTGGAAATCGGCCGGCAGGATAATGCCAATATTCCGGGATAAGCAATTACAGGCAAACTAACTCAACTTTCCCACGTTCCAGGGAACAGTCTTTTTATGGCATGTGCTGCAAAAGCCATCTTGCATAGAAAGTTGCGAAAGCGGTGGAACCCATGTGCCTGCTCCCAGGAGTAGGATAGAGCCAAAAAGTTGAGTTATTAATAAATGCGGAAATGACGGATATGATGCATCACATAATCCAGACATTCCTGGGCTTTGGCCGGGTCATCCAGCACTCCCCCCTGCGGTGTTTGCAAAGAATATTCATATTCTGACAGATCCACTCTGGCATCTTTTTGAACTGCTGCCTTACTCTCAAAGAAGAAAGTCAAATCGGCATTGCGCAAGGCAATTTTATAAGTATCTCCCGGATATAAGGATTCCGTATGCACATATTTTCGCTCCGGCTGTCCACCAAAGAAAGCCGGCAATTGCGAGCGGCGATGGTTTAAATCCACCTCAAAACCGGCTAATTTACCGATAACCGGCAAATAGTCAACAATCGACATATACTCCTCACACACCGTCCATTCCCGGCTGGCACCCTTAATTAATAAAGGTACCTTTGCCCTTTCATCCGCCAGGAAGAACTCACCATTTGGCACTAAATACCCCTGGCCATGATCAGAAAATAAAGTGACCAAAATATCTTCGCCGGCAAATTCTTCCTCCAAAAATTGAAATAAAATTCCCAAATAGCGGTCAACATAGTGCATTTGCTGATAATAACGTCTTTTTTTAGCGGCATTAAACTGTTGCTTAACCGAAGTGGTGCCGGTATTGCTTTCATCCTGCAAATCCACCAAATCCATATTCATCTGTACATCGAACGGTAATTTATAATTATCGGTAATATCATGCAGTTCACCAATATTCAGATACAAATATTGATTGGTTTCCTTCATTGCCCGCATATGATCCATGGCCTCATAAATAACTTCCTTGATATTCATAGCCTCACCATAAGTGGCAGTCAGTACCCGGTCCATTCCCCGAATATATCCATAATCCGGATTGGTCCGCCAATCTCCGTCGATCTTGGTAGTATGATAACCAGCCTCTTTAAAACATTCACCCAATACTTTTACATTTTCCGGCAAGCGATAATCTACTGCCGGATAAAACATTTTATGATCGGTCGTATACTGCCCGGAAAAATAAGCTGCCATACTGGGATAGGTCCATTCTCCGGTGGTATAAAAATTCGTACAATAAATGCCATCGGCAAAATAACGATGGGTTTTGGGCATACATTCAGCAAAGCCATACTCCTCTAAAAAAGCCTGGGATAACCCATCAACAAAAACCGTTAAAACCAGGCTCTTCTTATCCGGCTTTTTTTGCAAAGGGATCGGCTCAGCTACTATAATTCCTCCACCAGCCGGAGACGACAAATATGCCGGCACCTCCAGCCGATAATTACTAAAGTTTAAGGCATTCTGTTTCATCTGATAGCTCTGACCATCAACCAGCATGGTAATTTCCTGATTATCTTCCGTCACAAGCGGCAGACAATATGCCCCCCTTTGCTTAATATATATTTTTTCACCAATTTCTGCCATTTTTCTGATTTCTACCCGGGTATTAATAATATTCGGTTCTTCAGCGGTAATTCCCAGCCTGGTATAGCTGGCAATATAATATGCCGGATTCGTTCTTAAACAGGTACCAATTTTTTTGGCCTGACCATAGTTCCAAGGTTTGATTAAATTTCTGCCAAATCCAATGTTTATTTGATTTTGCAACGATTGCAGCTGCCCCTGAAAATGCCTGATCTCTTCGGCTGAAGACAGGGTTTGATGGATTTCTTGCAGTAGTTCGACAATATTATCCAGATCCTGCTGATGACTTTTCACTTCTTCTTCCAGTTGACATAATTTATAAAAATATTCATATGTCTTGATCAGATCACCTTCAGCCTGATAAATCATCGCCAGATTATACAGGGCATCTGTAAAATAAGGATTTCGCCTTTCCGCTTCGGTCAGTAAAGAAATGGCCTGCTGATAATCCCCATTTGCATAAAAATATAATGCCCGCATACAAAAAATTTCCAAATCATCCGGACAAACTGCCTCATACCGGTCGATCAGTTCCGGCCATTGTTCGATCTCTGTCGCCTCAATTTTCTGTTTTATTTCCTTATAATTCATCACTACCTCCAATTAATGCCCTTGCTTTTTCTATATATGCCCCGGCATAGGCAAAATAATTTTCCGGATAATTTGGTTCCTGAAAATAATAGCCTTCATATTCTTTATGTTTGGCCCAGGCCCCCCAGGTAACCGCCGCAATGACCATACCCACATAAACTTGAATTTGCTGCAAACGGCTAAGCGGGCCGCCAAAATAAAGCTCAGCCAATTCCTTTAGCTCTGTTTCGCCCAAACGGGCAGTAGTAATAAAAACCGCTAAATCAGCCATTGCTTCTCCCATAGCCGAATATTCCCAATCAATCAACCGAACATTACCATCTTTTAAACACAGGATATTTTCCATCACAAAATCACAATAGCAAAAAGTCGGCTTTACACCTTGTTCAGATAAATACTGCATCAGTTCAATCATTTGCGCTTTAGCCCAGTAATAACCCGGAAAAAATTCCGGATTATCCTGATTTAATTGCTCATAGCGCCGGCAGCTGGTCAGGGCAAATTCCTCCTCAACTACGATCCCGCTTTGATGCACCTGCTTTAAGGCAGCAACTGCTTTTTTCAGCTGCTCCTTATCCCGAAAAAAATCCAGGATATGCGAATCCTCTTCATAAGCCGTAATCTTAATACCGCTTTCAGGCTCAAAATAAATAACCCGGTCCGTTATATCTTTAGCCCGTAAATTTTCATAAACAAAAGCCTCTTTCCGGCGGTCGATAAATTGCTGGCTACCCTTACCCGGCAGGCGAAAGACATATCTTTGGCCCCTAACATTAAATAAAAAAGAATCATTGGTCAGACCCATTTTCTGGGGCATAATCTGACTGATTTCCGACTCAGGAACGGAAAATAACCGGGCAATCAAAGCCAATTGCGAATTCCCGGATATCTGTTGATAAGCAGCATCAAATTCCCGTAATTCTTCAAAACTTTCCAGCTCATAAACCGTTTCCGGACTTTCCATTCGGATATAAATTTCCAGCTCCGGCAAATGGCGGCTTAAAATCTCCTCCCATAAATATTGGTGATTATCCGGATTTTCATAGGCTTTTTCCAGAATTTGTCGGAATTTTGCAGAAAATAAATGATTAAAATAAACCGCCCCATACATAAAGGGCTGATTGGCTTCGGCGATTTTGGCAACTTTGATGACCCGGCCCTGATCATCCGTTTCCAGGCCCCATTCGCAGCGGGGTTTAGTATCGGTGATGGCACAATACCAGCTATTTTCTTCTATCCGCCGAAAAATATTTTGGGTATAGTAATTATCGCTGGATAAAATATAGCTGTTTTTTAAATGATTCCTGACTAAATAAAGGCTGGAAATATTGTTTTGCGATTTATAATGGGGATTATACAGGCAGCGGACAATTCCATCATACTTTTTTTCCAATTCAGCAAAGGCCTCAGCCATATATCCGGTTACAATCAGAATTTCATCAATACCAACTGCCAGTAATTGCCGAATCTGGCGCTCAACCAAGCTTTCGCCATGTACAACCACCAGCCCCTTGGGCCGGTTATAGGTAATCGGAACAAAACGGCTGCCCATTCCGGCCGCTAATATAATTGCATTATCCACCTGTGCCATAATTCTCTCTCCTATTATAATTTTAATATTTTAGTGCTTATTAGTTTGGCTAAATACCCATCCATATATCTGCTAAAAACTATCTCCACCTTTTCTTAAGGCTTATTCTGATTCCGTAATTATTATCTGAATAAAAGCCCCTACATCCTCTTTTTTAGTATAAAAAAGAAAGAGGCTGTTGCTCACAGCCTCTTAAATATCAAAATATTTATCTTAATAATTGCAGTACACCTTGCGGCAATTGATTGGCCTGCGCCAACATAGCCTGTGCTGCCTGATTTAAGATATTGGTTCTGGTAAACTCCATCATTTCCTTCGCCATATCGGTATGACGAATCCGGGATTCGGAAGCTGTCAAGTTTTCCACTGCATTGTCCAAATTCTTAATCGTATGCTCTAAACGATTCTGCACTGCACCAAGATCGGCACGACTTGTCGCTAATTTAATAATAGCACCTTCAACGCTACTCATTAAGTTTTTAGCACCTGAAGCAGTTGCCAAAGATACAGTGTCAGCATCTACTCCAAACAGACTTACAACCTTAACATTGGAAATCTTAATAGTAATTTCTTCTGCTTTTGCTGCTCCGGCTTTATTAGCACCAACCTGGAATGTCATCTCAAGCGGATCACCAGCGTTTCCTTCTTTACCTGCCAGTAATTTCATCTTATTAAATTGTGTTTTTTCTGCAATGGCATCAATTTCTGATTTTAATTGCTCCACTTCTTTTTGGATCAATTTACGATCATCATCCTGATTGGAACCATTGGCTGATTGCACTGCCAATTCTTT
>RQYD01000057.1 GCA_003858485.1 Clostridiales bacterium COT073_COT-073 | reverse complement strand
AAAAGACATAGATTATCACGTTATGGAAATGACTATATAGCTACACTTTGCATTAAACTATAATGTTATAGAACATACTTCAGGAGAATAGCCCGTTTTATTTTCCGTAAAGGTTAAAATCTAAATCCGTATTTGTTGTGGAGGTAAGCATGGAAATAAAAAGAAATAGAAAAAGCAACATCCAATATGGTTTACATGATAGCCGTATTATGAATATTGAGTATAAAAATAGGTTGTTAAGATTTAAGTTGGATAAAATATTTCAATATACAGAAGAACAGGAATTCATTTATAGAGGTAAAATTGATTTTACAGAATGTGATATCGATGATTGCAACATACTTATTTTTGATAAAACGGTGTATGAAGGTAGTTTTGCAGGAAAGGCTATTAGTTTGGCTGACTATGTGAAACAGTATTCGAATGCTCAATTTGAGATTTTGACTGAAGGATATAGTGAATATTCCACAATATATTCCGGATGGATTTGGCAAGAAGGGCAAGAGCCGGTAAGTGGTATAATTAATATTTATAATACAGGTGAAATAATATATAGAATTGACTCATAAATCCGTATTTGTCGAAGTAAAACAATTAAATAAAATTATAGAGAGGAAGTAAAAGCAAATAGCCGATACTTCCTTTTTTGGTGCCTAAAAATAAGGAGGAAAAGATGACAATAAGGAACCGATCTCCGACTATATCGGTGGAAATAATCAGAATAGGCAAGTGGTTAAGGCGATAGAGAGAAATTCTATCGTCTATTTTTTTACCCAAAATTTGAAAGGATAAGGAAATGGACAAAGAAAAAATGATTAACATCAATGCCAATCTCTTGGAAGAGCCTGTGTTTAGCTCGTTTGAAAAAGATGGCGAAGAGTTAAAGGTGGCAAATTTCACTTTGGTGAAGAAGTACGGAGGTGGTAAGGAATACACCAAATGCTCGGTGTATGGAGAAAAAAGTGAGATTGTAAGGGACTTTAAGAAAGGAGATTTTATCCATGTGTTCGGCTACTTCAAGGAAAGAGCCAAGGGAGATAAGGTCTTTAAGAACTTCATCGTAAAATCCCTGAACAAAATTGAAAACAAGAACAAGATCGAAGATAACAAGGAGGAGAAATAATATGAGTTTTTTTGTTGAAGCAGTGAATGTATTAAAGGTATTGGTAATGGCGGTAGGTGCAGGTCTTGGTGCGTGGGGTGTCATCAACCTCATGGAGGGGTACGGAAATGACAACCCCGGTGCAAAGAGCCAAGGCGTAAAGCATTTAATGGAAGAATAAAGACGGAATGATACAGCCAAATCTCTAAAACCAAGACTTCAAGCAATGAAATATTGATTGCACTCAATGATTATGGTATAATATTGTCGATAGTATTTGTAAAGAAAAGAGGGTTAATATGGCATTACACTATAAACCATTATGGATACAACTTGCAAAAAAGGGTTTGAAGAAAACTGATGTAATTGCTATGGCAGATTTAACCACTAATGTTATGGCACAAATGGGAAAAGATAAACCGATAACACTTAAAAATTTAGAGAGAATATGTAAAGCACTTGACTGTACACCTAACGATGTATTCTCTTTTGATGATGAATATGTTGAATAACATAAATTAGAAGTTGGGGAGGTAGTAATGAATAAGATTACTTGTATCTGCTTAGGTGTTAGAGATATGGAAAGGTCAATAAAGTTTTACAGAGATGGTTTAGGATATAAGACTAACTGTAAAGAAAATAATCCGCCAGTATGTTTTTTCGATACTCCAGGAACAAAATTTGAACTATTTCCTTTGGAACAATTAGCAAAAGATATTGATGAGAATAATCCACCAAAGGGAAATGGATTTTCCGGAATTACATTAGCGTACAATGTTGAACATAAAGAAGATGTTGATAGTGTAATTGAATTAGTACGAAATGCCGGCGGAAGAATTGTAAAAGAACCACAAGACACCTTTTGGGGTGGATATCACGCATATTTTTCTGATTTAGATGGATATTACTGGGAAGTTGCATGGGGTTCAAATTTTAAGTTTGACGAAAATGGACTATTGAAATTTTAGTAAATTTTAGTAATTAAGGGAGATATAAAAAATGGCTTCAAGCAAAGAATACTTAGACTTTATTTTAGAACAAGTATCTGAATTAGATAATATTAGTTATAAAGCCATGATGGGAGAATTTATTATCTATTACAATGGAAAAATTATTGGCGGAATATATGATGATAGATTACTTGTTAAACCTGTAAAATCAGCGATAAATTATATGCCGAATGCAGAATATGAATTGCCATATGATGGAGCAAAGCAGATGCTTTTAGTAGATAATGTTGATAATAAAGAATATTTAACTGGGCTATTAAATGTAATGTATGACGAGTTACCCGCTCCCAAATCAAAGAAATAATCAAATTAGAATTTGTTTTTATGACTTATCTGTGATTATATTGCACTGCATACATCGATATAATTACCATCAATATCCGTAATTTTTCTTATCTCATCATCTGTAAGATTATCAACAAATATACACCATTCACTTGGATGTCCGCCAACAAATTCCATTTTAGGGATTTCTGTTTGACTTGGTTCTTTAGCCCATAAACATATCCTATTATCACCCCAAAATCGTGTAAGTCTTAATGTCTGTTTCTTGTATATAACATCTATGCTTTTCATTTTCACCTCTATAAATTCTAATTTGTCGAAGTAAAACAATTAAATACAAGCAATAATATATCAACTTACGAAACAGTAAATCAAAAATTTGTAAAGGAGAAATGATTTTAATGAGTGAAAATATCGTTACTGATTTAAAACAATGTTTGATTCAACTAATTGAACATTTACGCAATGAAAATATTATTAAAAATATTAGCGTAGAGGATTTGAATTGTCAAACATTTAATCGTCTTGTGATTTTATTAAGAAATATGCTCAAGGAAGAATATCCTAAAACAAAGCTAAAACCAATTATGAAAAGTGTTCATTATGCAAATGGTTTTGGTGATTTGTCTTTGAAGGAGAGTGCTTTCGTACTTGATGAGATTGAACAGTACCTCTGTATCAATAAATTTCTTAATCACGATAAATCAGTTGAATACTTTAATAATAGGATTACAGTCAATGGATTTGAAATAAATCCAGAAAATTTACTTTTGGTTATGATGGAAAGTTTGTTATGTTGTAAGAAGAAATTTGATTGAAGTATAGTGCTAAATTGTGAAAATTTAGAAAAATGAATCCACACACCCTTTTTAGAGATAAATAAATTCTAATTTACAGGAGACCAACTATGAATAACATTCTAAAAATACCTGCAATTATAGAAAGTTTTATTGAGGCGAAAATGCATACACAGATACCACTGCTTCCTTGCGTATATGAAGATTTTGAAAAAATGCAGATAGGCTATCGCTGGGACTCTGCTCAAAAAACATTGATAACTAATAATACTGGTAGTTGGAAAGAAAGCTGGTACGTTATCGCTCAAAATGCTTTGGGAGATCCGTTCTTTGTAGATTTTGACGCAGAAAATTATCCTGTTTATACAGCGATACATGGGATAGGTCGCTGGAAAGCATTAAAGGTTTCAGATAGTATTTATAATTTTATTGAAATTCTTGACAAGATAAATAGTGTGCATTTGACCTTTCCTTGTAGTTTAGACTTTTTAAATGATATTGTAGATTTGCAAAATGATTTTTGGATTGAAGTAAATGAGAGCTGTCAGGAAGTCGAGTAATTTGAAATTGTGGGATAGTTGATATGGATTACGATATAAGGAAACTATAAAGTGTAGGAAAGGGGAAAACATGAAAGCCGAACTATATATAAATAAAGCATTTATGCAAATAAAAAAAGGTGATATAGAAGGAGCTGTTTGTAGTATGAAAAAGGTTATTGAATTGAACGATGATGAAGTTTCAAATGTTCAAGCTCATTGTTTTTTAGGTGAATATTATTTTGTGAATCAGAATTATATTCTTGCTAAAGAACATTTAGATTATATTATGGAACAGCAAGAAGAATTGGAAAATGAATATGATGATTTGTTAAATGATGAAATCATAAATGCGAACGTTTTGATGGAACTTCTTGAAAAATATTCTTTGAGATAATAGATTTGCTGGCAAATCCCAGGTTGCCAAAATGAATAAAATTGAATATTGAAGATACAAGGCGATTAAGGAATAGAAATCTTAGTCGCTTTTTTTTATGCAAAAAATTTGAAAGGAAATGTTTTTTATGGACAATAAAACAGAATTACAAAAAGTAAAAGCAGAGATTGAAAGTAAGCAAGAGGAAAAAGAAAAATATGAAAAGAAATTAGCTCAGCTTCAAAACAGGGAAAAACAATTAAAGAAAATGGCAAGTCTTAAAGAAAGAAAAAAGAGAAGCCATAGACTGATAGAACGAGGAGCAATTCTTGAAAGTTTTATCGAGGGAGCAAGTGATAAAAGTAATGGAGAAATAAAAGACATATTACAAAAATTATTTCAAAAAGCTGACTGAACAAATCATTCTGTTAGGTAATAAAGATAAAAAAAGCAAGGACAATAGTATAATCATAATTCCCTTAGATTTTCTAAGGGCGCAATTATACACCCTAAAGAGTGTCATTGCGTTCTGCGAAGCTAATACCCTTGCAGGGAGCAAAGAAAAAAGCTGAAGCATTTTTCTATATCAATGACAAAAGACAACTGAATATAACTCATTCGCTTTTTTATTATCAAGGGTAAAGTACATTCGCTATCGCTCACCCTTGACAATAAAAATTTGAAACGGATAGCTTGCATTAAGCCGACATACTGAAACAACAAAAGTTAAAAGTATAGTCGGCTTTTTCTATTTTACCGTTTCAAAACGCTCATTCAGTTTATAGAAAAGCAAAAATATTTTTAAGACCGACACCTAAAACAACAAAAGAAAAATAAGGAGATGATACAAATGGCAGACAGTTTTCACTTTAGTATATCAATGATAAGTAGAGGGAAAAGTAAATCAGCGGTGGCAAGTGCAGCTTATATATCCTGTGAGAAATTAACAAACGAATGGGACGGAGTAACCCACGATTACCATAATAAAAAAGGACTATTTCATTCAGAGATTTTCTTGCCGGCGAATGTACCAAAAGAATTTCAGGAAAGAAGTTTTTTATGGAATAGTGTGGAGCTAAATGAAAAAGCAAGCAATGCTCAACTTGCAAGAAATTTTATCATAGCCCTACCTAAAGAATTACCTTTTGAAGAAAATAAAAGACTAATTACAGATTTCATACAGGAGAATTTTATATCAAAAGGAATGATAGCAGACCTTGCTATACACGATGAAAGTAATGAGGGAAATAAAAATATTCACGCCCATATAATGACAACACTTAGACCAATAAATGAAAAAGGAGAGTGGCAAGCAAAAAGCAAAAAAGAATATATCCTTGATGATGAGGGCAATAAAATTCTAAATAAAAACGGAAAGCCTAAGACAAGAAAAATAGAACTTACTGATTGGAATAATAAAGGTAACGCAGAGAAATGGAGAGAAAGTTTTGCCACTCTTTGTAATTGGTATTTAGAGAAAAACAATCTTGAAAAAAGAGTAGACCACCGTTCATTTGAAAGACAGGGCATAGAAGAAATACCGACCATTCATTTAGGAGCAAGTGCCAGTGCCTTAGAAAGAAAAGGGATAGAAACTGATAAGGGCAACATCAATAGAGAAATTAAAAAGCATAATTCCTTAGTAAAAGCTATTAGAGAAAAAATTGCAGAACTTACATCCTGGATAAATGATTTTTCAAAAGCCTTATTTGAAAGATATGAGCAGTATAAACAGACAAGGCAAGATGAAATAGATAATAAAGCTGAGCTATTTAACCTCTATGAATATATCTCAATTTACAACGATATACAGGGAGAAAAAGCAAAAAATCTATCCTGTTATGGACGGATAAAAAAGGGAAATGCAGACCTTAAACGATTTGTAAAAGCAATCTATTATCTAAAAGATAATAACCTTAAAACCATAGCTGACCTACAAGAAAAGATAAGCAGTTTACAATCAAAAAATAAGAAAATCAGTCAGGACATTAAGGCTAAAACTACGAGAATAGAAAGTCTAAATAAGTGCTTTGTCTATGCAGACATCATCAAGGACAACAAACAAATCTTTGAGGAATGGAAAAACAAAAGCCTATTCAAAGATAATTTCTACCATTCCCATAAAGAACAGATAGACAAGTATAAAAGAGCAAGGGTATTCATTGAGAAGATAACAGGCTCATCAGCTATCAAGAGAAAAGATTGGCAAAAGGAAATTGAAAATCTTGAAGATGAAATAACTAAGCTAAATGACAATTCCCAATCCATTAAAGAAGAGTACGAAAGTATCAATCATATCAAGTATGCAGTCAAAACTGTAAATGATGATTATGGAATAGACCTAAGTATTGAGATAGACAAGGCAATTAAGAGAGGAGAAAAGCCGAGCGTTATTGCACAGCTAAAAAAATACCAAGAGCAAGGGAAAAAATACGAGCAGAGGAAAGAAAAAACAAAAGATTATTACAGGAACGAGGAAAGATGAAGTTCTTAAATGGGATGACATTTAAGGGGGTGAACGAATCATTCAGTCCTATAATCTCACGCACTGTTTCAGTGCATAAGGCTGCGTTCCCGAAATGGGAACGCAGGAAGAAGATGACAAATGCCACATTCCCAAAATGGGAATGTGCCTAAATCAAAGACAGTACTAATCAAAGGGGGGTAGTGAAACACGACGGTAGGGGGAACAAATCTAAGCTTGAAAACAAAAGTAATATAATATTGAATACACTCAATATTTATGGTATAATAATTAAAATCGTAGTAGATAAAGAGGTGGTAGCTATATGAATAATGAAATAGATAAAATTCATAAAGATGTTTATAGCAGCATTAAAGAATTGATGGATAATGCAAGAAATAGTGTTGCAAGAGAAGTTAATAATATCCTCATTCAAACTTACTGGGAGATTGGGCGAATTATAGTAGAAGATGAACAAGGAAATTCTGATAGAGCTGAGTATGGGAAACAATTAGTAACAGACTTATCAAAGAAACTTACAAAAGAATATGGCAAGGGATTTTCAAGGTCTAATTTGCAAAATATGAGGAACTTTTATCTGTCGTATCCAATTTGCCAGACACTGTCTGGCAAATTAAGTTGGTCGCATTATTGTGAATTACTTTCCATAAGCGATGAGAAGAAAAGAAGTTTTTATGAAAAAGAAGCTATCAATGCGAATTGGTCTGTAAGAGAGTTAAAAAGACAGATAAAGACATCACTTTTTGAAAGACTTTTACTTTCATCAGGAGATGAAAATAAAGAAAAGGTATTAGAGTTAGCCTTAAAAGGAAATGAAATAAATAAGGCAAGTGATGTTGTAAAAGACCCTTATGTATTTGAGTTTTTAGGAATACCGGAAGAAAAGACGGTAATGGAAAGTGATTTAGAAAAAGCCCTGATAACGCATATTGAAAAATTCTTGCTTGAACTTGGCAAGGGCTTTATGTATGTAGGTTCTCAGCAAAGAGTAACACTTGGAAATACCCATTATTATGTTGATATGGTATTTTACAACAAGATACTAAGAAGCTATGTTTTGATTGAACTCAAAACAGGAAAGCTAATGCCGGAAGCAGTCGGACAGATCAATATGTACCTTAACTACTACAAGACGGAAGTTAATGACGATACGGACAATGAGCCTATTGGAATTATCCTTTGTACCGATAAGGATAGTATACAGGCAGAATATGCACTTGGCAGTTTGTCCAATAAGATATTTGCTTCTAAATACACTTTATATATTCCTGATAGAGAGCAATTAGAAGAACAGGTAGAAAGAGTTTTAAGAAATTACAAGAAAAAATAAAGTTAATTGAAAATTGTGCAACGCCCGTTGCACAATTTTAGAAAACAAAATAATTTATTTGGTACATTGGAATGGTAAAGTTTTAGGGGGGGTCTGTCTTATGAACGAATTTAATAAGTATAAAATACTAAGTGCGGGAAAGGCGTTTGGACATAGGGCTAAAATTGCTTTATTATTACTTGATAGCAGTACAGCTTATGAAGAACTTAAAGAGGAAGCTACACAGACTTCAGTTGCTGGAAGTTATGATTGTGTAGGTGGTTTTCCTGCTGAAATACTTGAAAGAATAATAAAGGAATTGATATGCCGTGATATATGGTATTTGCCTGACAATGTAAAATTTTGGGACAGGCGTTTTGGCAGTCTGTTTGAGACAAAGTTTTTTTGTTATGATAATGATGTAGAGACTTGGAGTAAGATACTGAATAAATTCTTTGTAAAGCTACAGTGGATGCCAAAAAGAGAAGATTATAGTTCAACAAAAAGTTTCAATAATGCTTGGGGATATTTTGCAGAACTTTTAGCAGTTGTAAAAGAAAATAATCATCCTGAATTCAATGATTATTATGAGATTGCAATTAAAAATGGGATGAATGAAGCGGTATTTGAAAAAAAGCTAAAAAAGTTGTCTGAAATAAAAGAGTCATTTATTAAAGGTTAAATAAATTAAGTTTGGAATTAGAGCAGGGTTGTACTATAGGAGCAACTATATTTTCCGATTGCACTAAGTATTTTAACATATATAAGAGGGCTATATTAAAATGGATATTTTATTTTTTTATTTATTGTTCTTATGTTTGGAAGTTTGATATTAATTGTTGGATTATGGAATGAAATCAATGATTTTAAACAAGCTTTTATTCAATTAAATATTTTTCTTCAATCTTGGAATATCTTTGATGGAGCGGTTATGGATATTTTATGGACTAAGAACAG
>RQYD01000056.1 GCA_003858485.1 Clostridiales bacterium COT073_COT-073 | reverse complement strand
CGTAAGTATAAGTATGAGGATTATCTAAAAATCTTTTCGGTGGTGTTTCAGGACTTTAAACTCTTAGCCTATCCGGTTGGGCAAAATATTGCCGGCAGCATGCACTATGATTTGAAAAAGTTAGAGGACTGTATCGAAGCGGTCGGACTGACGGAGAAAATCGCCGGTTGGGAAAAAGGCTTGGATACTTATCTTTATACGGATGTTGAGGAAGACGGGATTGAGATTTCCGGTGGGGAAGCTCAGAAAATTGCCATTGCCAGAGCACTTTATCGGGATGCCGCCTTTATCATCTTGGATGAGCCAACAGCCGCTCTGGACCCGATTGCCGAAGCCGAGATTTACGAAAGACTAGGCGATATCGTCAGTGACCGCTCCGCTATCTTTATTTCCCATCGCCTGTCCAGCTGTAAGTTTGCCGATCGGATTTTGGTTTTTGACGAAGGCAGAATCGTGCAAATCGGCAGCCATGCGGAGCTTTACCAAAGCGGCGGCAAGTATCAGGAGCTTTGGGATGCCCAGGCGGGGTATTATCAGGAGTAGGAAGTGGACGGTGCCAAATGGTATAAAAATAGGAGCAACCCCGAAGGGTTGCTCCTAAATGATATTAACGGAATTAGATTGGCTTGTTGGTTAGAACAACTCTACACGACCAAGCAGTAGGTCTATCAGATGACAATGGAAAATCCCATTGTCATCATAGAAGTTATGTGGAATATCCATGCGGACAATGATTTTTTTGAAAAAGTCTTTTGTCAGTAGTAACGATGCAAGTTCAGAGGATTCTTTTTTATCCGTATCCAACTGGAATGCAGATTGAATGTAGTTTTTTTTATCTGCATGATTTACCACAAAATCAATTTCTTTCTGTACATTTGCACCACCGGTACGGTCGGTCACAACGCCAACATCAACGGAATATCCACGGCGCAGAAGTTCGTTGTAGATGATATTCTCCATGATATGGCCGGGATCGTATTGGCGATAATTCAATCGGGCATTACGAAGGCCAATATCTGTGTAGTAGTATTTATTCGGATATTTGAAATAGGCCTTTCCCTTCACATCATAGCGCTTTGCCATCGAAATAAGGAACGAATCGATGATGTGCTGAACATAGTTAGAAACCAGAGTGGAGTTGACCTTTTCGTTTTTTATGCTGGTCAACGCATTGGCAATATTCGTCGGATTGGTCAAAGAACTGATTTGGGAAGCGAGGAAATCCAGAATGTCATTCAGAATATCTTCACGTTCGATACCATTGCGTTCTACAATATCCTTTACATACAATTCGCTGTAGAGAGAGGAAAGGTAATCCTTTTTTTCCTTCTCACCTGTCAAGGTCAACAGACGTGGCATGCCGCCGTAAAGCATATAGGTGTCCAGAGCTTTTCGCTCATCACCGCCCACATGAGAGTAGAACTCCTCAAAGGACAGAGGAAATACATGGATTTGGGTAGCACGGCCACGGAACTCTGTAGCGATGTCTTTAGACAGGCCTTTCGAGTTGCTTCCGGTCACATATACATCTAAATTCTTATATGCCTTGAGTTCATTTAGCATATCATAGATGGAAACCCCAATGCCACCATTTTCTTTGTCGATGACCTTGATGGTAAGCTGAACCTCATCAATGAAAAGGTAGAACTTTTCATCTTTCTTTCCGGAAACAAGGTCTTCGACATACTCACAAAGCGTGATTGGATTTCTGAACTTATAGTAACGCCTTTGGTCTAATTCAATTTTTATGATATGGTCTTCCAAAACTCCCTGTGAGAGAAGGTACTCATAGAACAGGTCAAACAGCAATACTGACTTTCCGCAGCGGCGGATACCAGTGATTACTTTTACCTCGCTGTTCCACATATGATGAATCATACAATTCAAATAGGAATCACGTTTAATCATTATAGTTACCTCGTACTTGCGTCGATTACGTCGCTACTTTCTTGTGTAGTATACTATAAATTTCACGAATTATCAATAGTAACGCAGAAAGTTTATAATAAAGTTGCGACATTTGCGTCGTAAGTACAAGGTGGAAATGTTAGATTTTGTCCGGGATAATTAAGAGAAGTAAAAAATGCACCATTTCCCCCTTATGAGAAAATGGTGCATTTTTAGCTTTGGCCGGACTTCCCTTATTTGCTTTCCTTTACATACTCCTGAATTGCATCACAGACGTACTCGGCAGTGCCTGTTCCAAACTTATCCAAGTTCTCCTTAAACTCCGGATTTTGCACATAACCATGTCCGATGCTGGAAAATACTTCCAATGAACAGTCAAAGGAATTGCATAAATGCTGATGAAGTTCCTTGGCCAGTGTGATATTTTCCTTAGCGGTTGCCGATTTGGCTTTTTCCATATTCTCGGCAAAAGCGAAGAAAATTCGGTTAAAGCCGTCGGCAATTTCCGCTTCTTTGCCCTTTTGCTTGGCGATAGCTGCCTCCACGACTTCCTTTCCGTACTTATCTTTAGCTGCCTGAGCATATTTTTGATTATCTTGATAGGTGAAGCCTTTGAATTTTTCGGTTGTTGACATTTCTGTTCTCCTTTCTTTTGACGCAATGGTTTTTTCCAATGTGTGAATTAAAGTCAGGAGTTTTTCTTTTTCCTTCTGCATTAAAAGCAGTTGCTTCTTTAAGTGAGAAAGCAGGTCATCTTCGCCGGTTGCCATCAGCTCTTTGATATGTTTTAACGGGAATCCTAAGTACTTATAAAACAATATCGTCTGTAAAACCGACATATCCTCATCGGAATAATAGCGATAGCCGTTTTCCTGCTTCTGTGGGGACAATAGCCCGATTTCGTCATAATGGTGTAACGTGCGCACGGATACACCACTGATTTCACTTGCTTTTTTAATTAAATACATCATGCACCTCCTGACTGATTGTAGTATAAACTATGACGCAGTGTCAAGGTCAAGAAGTTTTTTGAAAAAATAATACATGATTGCTTATGCTGGTTGATAATTAGAGCGAATATAAATATAATAGCCCATAAAGCTTATTGTTTTTGCCATATCGGTATGTCGTATTCTGGATTTAGCTATTCCGGATGCGGCCATGGTAATGACTTGCACCTGGGTTTGGAGTGGCTTTCAATTAGAAAAACTCTAAATAAATGAAGTCACCGATATCATCCATATTTAGAGAATAACTTCGGGTGCGTCCATCTTCTTCATAGGAAAAACCAACGGTTGCGGATTCCCCGGCGAAATTCATTCGCAGAATATACGAGGTTCTAAAATCGACATCACCGATTTCACGAATTACTTTGGTGTTATACCTGGTTCGACCTTTGTCATCAAAATATTGACTTAAAGATAATATCTTAAGGTTTTTAATCGGACGCTCCGGGTGCAGGAGGACATCGGTTTGTGGATTTTTGTCGATTTCAATAACCGTGGTATTAAATAATGCACCACTTTCAAAAACCGTCTTTTCTGCTGTTACCCCATAGGTTTGACCTTTTCTGCGTTCATAGGCGGCAAATGGAAGTAAAGGCAATACTGACATCTTCCGGATCAATTCATTTTCCAATGCGGAAAAATTCTCAGCACTGACGGACAGAGCAGTTGACTGATCGACATCAATAACCCCAATCTTATTTTGATAATAATAAGTTTCGCTTACATGAGGATTCTCAACGGAAAAATAAAAGTCCAGGCATTTTATGTCTTGGCCGTTTTTGGTCAATTGAAATAAACCAAAGTCATGAATATTATCTTCGACATCACTAGTAAAAATTTTTCCGTCCGGTGCTGCATAAAGGCTGTAATTGGTACCGCTCTCCAAGACTAAGTAAGGCTTTCCTTGATCCAGAGTATGAATGGAGTAAACATAAGTAAGCGGCAAGTTGGGATTGCCTTGACGATTACCGATAATTAGTTCCGGTATGCCATCGCCGCTGATATCCATTACACAATATCCGAAAAGCTCAAAAAGTCTGGTTTGTCCATAAGCGTTAATGGTTTCCAGGATTTGGGTTTCTCCCATATACTTTTCAAAATCAATGCTTCCGGTTTCAATGATATCATAGATGGTACTTAAAACTTCGCTATATGCTTCGGTGGCTTCGAGTTCCTTCTTTATTACAGCTAATGTTTCAGGTGGTAATTTATTTGGATTATTAGCTTCTTCCGATTGCTTTTTCGGGTCTTTTTCAAGTGACTCCTTTTTTGGAGATTTATCCTGCTTCTCTGTTTTGTCTTTTTCCGGCTGCGCTTTCTTTTCGGACTTATCTTTTGGGGCTGTGTCTTTCTTTTCCGGTTTATTTTCTTCGTCTTTCTGTGTTGCCTTGTTTTTTTTATCGGCTTTGCCCTTTTGATTAGAATCTTCTTCGGAGTCCCTTTCTTCTTTCTCTTTTTTAGATTGATTGCTCTTTTTCTTATCCATTTTGGCTTTGCCGGAACTTTCTTTTTCCTCTACTTGCTCCTCCTCTTCTTGAGCCTCTTTATCTGTTTCCTCCTGTTTTTTTGATTTATTGTCTGGTTGTGATTTCTCCGTCTGCTTTGCGCTTTCATCCGGTTTGTTGCTTTTAGTGGCTGTACAGCCGGAAAAGCCGGTCATTGAAATTATTATAATTAGTAGCCAGGTTAAAATATTTTTTTTCATTTTCTCCCTCCGTTTGGTTTTCCCCAATTTTATGTTTTATATTGATTACCAGGTGAACTCTTGTTATATTCCTTTCTTCTCATTAAATTCGCCCGGTTTTTACTCTTCCAACTTTCATATGTTTTTCTGCTGGTCTTTCTTTTTTTAGAAAAATCTTAAAGATCAGTATAATAAATTTCTCAACTTTCCCACGTTCCTTGGAACAGTCTTTTTTATGGCGTGTGCCGCGGAAGCATCTTTTCGCAGAAAAGTGCGAAAGCGGTGGAACCCATGTGCCCGCTCTCTGGAGCGGGATAGAGCCAAAAAAGACTGTGGGAAAGTTGAGTAAATTTAATTATGCTTTAGCATTTGAGCAATTGTTTTTCACTTTGCCAATGTATTTTTTATTTTTGCCGGTTTATAATAAGCTTATATCTTTCTGATTTTAAGTATAGCATTTTTAAAAGAAATTTTCTACTGCTAAATTTTAGAAAAGGGCAGACGGTTAGCGGCAAGTAACTATCGGCAGTTTAAGAATCTTTCCGGTAAAAGAGGATTAGCCAATGAAGAAAAGCGAACCGGGTGAAATCTTCGTTTTTCCCCACCCTTGACAATTATTCTGATCAGGAATACAATATATCTAAGCTATATATCTTAGATATATTGTATTCTTAATTTTACCAAGATAATATACTGAATTTGACTATATTATTCGTAGGTTATGATCAAAGCCAGTATATTATCAAAATAGTCGGCTGAGTTTTCCGGGATTGCAGATGCATTTGTATATAGGCAAAGATAAAGCGATTAAAATAGTTTCTCTTAGCTGATCAGACATTTTGTAGGCACATTTGGCAAATGATGAAAACCATTTTAATCGGTGGAAAAGCCTATTTCCTTTATATTTTAAAAACTTAGAAAATCCTGCCAAATCTAAACAGAGGTGATGATCCGTGAAAAAATATGAAGCCCGCTTTCTGATTAAAAAGAGTTTGTACTATCGTTTGTTTAAAAGTTTGAATAAATCCCTTCAAGAAGATATTTTAGAACGAATCAATGTCCTTATAAGAGAAGAAAAAGCCTATTGCGATAGGGGGAATTATCAGCATTTGTCGGATATCTTTGCCGCCATTGCCCTTTATCAAGGCTTGCAAAGCAGGGGAATGACTGAAGAAAGGGCCTTTCAAACGATATGGGATGCCCTTACCCTGGCAGTGCAAAGACGCAGAAAAATCATGCAGGCACTGGCAGGAAAACCGGGATTTTGGACTATCATGAAAACGATTGTACCAATTGGTTTCCACTATGGTTCCGGCAAAGGATGGCGATTTCGCTGGTTTACCACTCAATTCAAAAACCAATATTATTTTGAAGTCAGGGAATGCATTTATCAAAAAATATTTAAAAAAAGAAACTTGGAAAAACTGGGACCAATGTTTTGCCGATGTGATCTGATCATGTATGGACAGCTGTCGGGGATCGATTTTCAAAGAAAAGGAACCCTTTGCTATGGTGAGAAAAAATGTGATTTTAAATTTATCAGGCATAAAAAGGGAAAGCAATTTCAGAGGAGCCACAGCCGGTAACATAGTGTGGCAGGGCCGATAGGCAAAAGAATGAAAAGAGTAATAAAATATAAGACAGGATCATAGAGAAAAGGAAACGAAAAGTCTAAAATAACAAGGATAAAAATGAAGGGATGGCAATATGATATGCGTGTTAGCAATATTGATATAAAGGTTAAAACAATGGAAAAACGGGAAATAGCAACATAAAAATGAGGTGATAGAGTCAATGGAACAGACAACCAGAGAAAAAATACTAAGCAGCGGCAAAAAAATGTTTTTGGAGATGGGCTTTCAAAGCGCTCCATTACGTAAAATTGTAGCACAGGCCGGGTTTACGCAAGGAGCGTTTTACGGGTATTTTAAAACCAAGGAAGATTTATTTTATGCTCTAACCGATGAATTTGTCGAAAAAACCTTTATATTACTGGATATGGTGCAGGAGGAAATGGAGGCTTTGCCAGCAGAACGCAGACTTTTTGAGATGAGCGGCTGTTATCTTCGGCATTTGCCGGAAATTGTGGCACATTTCTCAACTTATCAGGCAGAATTTAAGTTGGTGGTGCGCTGCGGAGAAGGCACAAAATATGCAGGACTTTTAGATACCCTGGCACAGAGAAATATCAGCCAATTAAAAGAATCCTTGCAGGCATTTTATCAGTTGTCAGAAGCCGAAGAAAAGCTATTGACAATTTTAATGAAAGGCTATTTTTCTATGCTGGCACAAATCATATTAGAACAAGGCGAGGAGGAAATGCTGCAAATGATGATCGGTGTTCATATGGTGTTTGAGCAGGGGATCGTCAAGCTGTTTCAACTATCAGCGAAAGGGAAATAAGCTGTTATAACCTGGCATATTTATGTGACGGTGGAGTGCCGGAAAATGGAAATATCCGCCATGCAGCTGTTTCCATTGTTTCTTTTCGGAACTTCCAGCGCAAGCTGGCTTTTGGGAAATATGTTTGCATACTTCAAATTTTTGATTTGCGGAAAAGACTTCAGCTATCAGTATTTTTAATAAACATATGGAAAGGAGAGTGCTATGAAGAAACCAAAAAACAAGTTTTTAAGCGTCGTGGAAAGAGAATTGAGAGCACAGTATTCAGCCGATTTTGTGGAAAAAACCATGAAAAAAGCATGGACACGTTATTATGCATTGGTTTTGGAAAACAAAGATGAGCCAAAAGCTATGGCGATCCATACCAGGGAACGGATTTATCCGGGGATTGCTTCCTTTGATGCTTTGCTTGCCATGGAAATAGAACGGGAAAAAGCAGTCAAGATACTGGCTGATTTTTTCCGAAAAAGAAGTACCAAAAAAGGAAATACGATTCGCAAAATCATGAAAATCCCGGGACTTTACCGGTGGATTCCCAGGATTTTTGCCAAAATGACACCTAAGTTTTTTGGAGAACCGGCCGGTTTTCAGGCAAACTTTTTGGAGCAGTCTAAAACCGCCGTTAAATTTGACATGCTGGTTTGTCCGTACCATGAAATCTGTAAAAAATATGGCTGCCCGGAAATTGTTGCTATGTTTTGTGATGCTGATGATGCCTGCTATGGAAATATGCACCCCAGGATTCGGTGGATGCGCACCAAAACATTGGGTAAGGGCGGTGACTGCTGTGATTTTGAGGTTAGGATTGCCGGGAATAAGAAGTAAAACTTAAAATATGATGAAAATAATAGGATAAATGATTTAATGATTGGATGCATAATTTAGATAAAAAGCCCTGTTAATGAAAAAATTAACAGGGCAAAATTAATGAAATTTTATGCTTGTTTTTATAGATAAAATACAATTACAATTAAAAAATACTTAGAATTATTTACAAATCCCTCTTATTTCTGGTAAAATACATTTACAATAAAAGAAGTTAATGATTTTCTTTATCGATTATTATTTTTCAGAAAATAACACCAATAGCCCTGATAGTAGATTGAACTATAATTAGGCATAAAGAACTAAAAACGAAAAATGATAATGCCGGGAAGAAATCAAAACTTACTTTGCCTAAGTATTTAGGATATGTGTTCTTTGTGTAAGGAGGGATCGTTATGAAACAAACTAATCAAAAAACAAAACATCAAAAATTAACGAATCAAGGGCTATCTCTTATGGTTGCTGTCCTGCTGATAATGAATACTTTCTTATCAACAGTAAATGCGATCGAAAAGGATAAGTCAACTTCTGAACAGGCAAATGTCCTGACAGAAAAAGTAGAAACATCAGAGCAAGAAGCCGGCCAAGCAGAAAACACAATTGTTTCCGAAAAGGAAACCCAGGCAGCAAAAGAAAATCCGACAGAAACAGAGGATACCCGGGCAGAAGCATTGCCTGACACTCAGCCAGAGGCACCGGCAGATTCAGAGCTGCCATCCGAAGAAGGTGTTGTTCCGGAAGAAGACAGTGACATCAAAGAGCAGGCAACACAAACTGAGCCGATAGCAGATAAAGCAGCTGCTCAGGATAATGCCAAAGAGATTAATGAAGCAATTCGTGGCTTGGAATATGATTCGGAAACAATTTTAACTTCTAAGGGTGAAGAGATTGAAAGTAAAAGTTTCCCATCCAAAGAAGGAGTTCATCAAAATGATAAATTTGTGGTAATTGAAAGAAAAAAGAAATCGCTTACTACTTCGCCCATTGATATTTCGGTAATTGGCTCAATGCTGGACAGAACTTATCCAGGTGCATTACAATTGGCCCTTAGATCATTGGGGCGGCTATGTTGCCCAATTTGAAATCTGTTGGGATGAAGTTTCCTTTGATGAAGAAGGAAAAGAAGTTATGACCTCAAAACATTGGGAGGGAAATTGGCATAGCCGGACAGCCCATTATAATACGGTAATCCCATTACCGGCCAATGCCAAAAATATCAGGATTTTTGCCAGAGAGTGTACCGGCCTGGCATGGGAATGGTGGAGAACCATTGTCAATGAAAAGAATGTGCCATTAAGTGGAAATATCCGGGTTCAAGTTGGCGGGACGACTCTCTATCCATGGACAGAAGTAAAACATGAGAAATAAAGATTTCGCTTTCGCCACTTACAGACTAAGATGACTTTTGCAGGACATGCTTGCGTATTGTTCCGTCATCAGGTTTGCGACCTCATGTCAGCTGCATTTTTTTCCCGGGGCTTCAAATTATTTTTTTGAGTTTCCCCGTTTTTTTCATAGCAAACAAACAAATGCAAACAAATGCAAGGTGGTTATCCACAAAATGCAAAAAACACAAAATAAAAGGAGCAA
>RQYD01000055.1 GCA_003858485.1 Clostridiales bacterium COT073_COT-073 | reverse complement strand
GAATATTTCCGCTGCAAAAAGCAGATGTTCCGGTTTGAGAACTTTCGTGTGCGTAAGCTCAAAGCAATCAACGCACTTAACTTTTATATCACCTTATGTATGGCCTTTCTGGCAACGATTTCCATGAAATCCGACACCAGTGCCCTTAAGGTTTCTATCATAAAAACAGCAAACCCTGTAAAGAAAAAGGGGTTCTTCTGTTATTACCGATTATCAAAAGGCATCTTGGGCATACTTTCTTATGCCAAAGAGGGTGTCAGGCTCTGGTTCCGGATAAAGTGTCCGGCATACCGTCAACTCTGTCTTAAGCTGGTCGTTTAAATAGATAATTGAATCGTTCTCCCAAAGTCCGGTTCCGGCTGGGCTTATTCAAGTGCCTCTATTTTCAGCACTGCCATTCTTAAACTCTCAAAAAACGGCAGATTGGTGCTTTGGTATGTTACATTCTTTTTGAAATTACATTTTGCGGAAACTCAAGCTTGTTTACTTAAGACATTACATTCATTTATTCACATTTCCTAAAGTTCAGTTCTTCCCACTACTAGGGCAGGCCAGGGATTTTCATCTACTAGAAACGTGCGCCGCAAGGCACACACTCAAAAGAGAGTGCAGACGTTTTGCCCGCACTCCCTAATTATCTAATAAAATCCTATCCTACTAAAAACAAAAGGATGTATCACTATAATCAAAAGACTTTTTCTATTTTCTTCATATTTATAATAATCAATACTAACAGAATTTTTTAAAAATATATATCAGAAAAAGTAAGATTTCAGAGGATTGATCCTATTTTTGACAATCACAGTTAAGTTAAATTCATACTCTTACCTATTCCCAATTTGTATTGGTGTTTCCCTCCCCCTCATTAGGTACAGTATAATTATTGTTTGCTCCCGATTGCCAAATACTATTTGTTCCCTTTTTTACTGCCTTCCATTCAATCATCTCTCCTCTTGGAACATCAATAAACAATTCCCAAGTAGGGTACCCTGGACAAAGTGCCGGCCCTACCGCTCTCTCAATATTCCACACACCTAATTCATCTATATTCCCTGAAATATAGATATTTTCTCCCCATGTAGTTTGGGCGTTATTCACTATAAATTTTACTGGAATAAGTCTTTTCTCTCCTTCTCTTGACCACTCAAATGATAATGCTGCACTCTCTTCTGCAACAAAGTAACTTCTATTTCCAACTCCTTCCCACTCAACACTTCCCCCATTTATTTTTATTGCTTTAAACTCAATTGTCGAATTAACCGGATGATTCACTGTAACGCTCCACATCGGGTATGTTGGACAATATCCCGGTCCAGCTGCTTGATTGACATTCCAATTTCCTAATGCACTTGAACTTCCAGAGATATAAATATTTTGTCCCAAACTAGTGATAGCATTTTTTATGTAAAAAGTTACCGGAACAGTTGTTTTCGTTTGATTCTCACTCACCTTATATATCTTATTTGAATTGCTCTTTAATTCAATACAAATCTTTTTATTATTTGAAACCGTTATTCTATCAGTCGAATCTAAAACATTTTCCAACACCGTTCCAGACTGAATACTACTTTCACTCCTAATAGGCACAAAAACATTTCTTTTTTCATTCGAATTATTAAATGCGCAAATCATTTCAGCCCCTGTATTTACACCCGAATCTATTCTTCGCGAAAATACATATACATCTGAAGACGACCACATCTCACGCTGTGTTCCATATCTAAGAGCTTCATAAGTTTCTTTTAAATTATTTAATTTTGAAATTAATCTATAGGTATCTGTTGTATTATCAAAATAGTCTGTTATGACATTTCCATTTTCATCCCTTGTTACCATAGACCATCTATTCCATGTATCTGCTAATCCATACATTAAATCATCATACATATTTCCTCTATTTTGTTCCGTTCCCTGAAATACAACAGGCACTCCACGCACTGTAAACAAAAAGGTTAATGCATTTTGCAATTTTGGAATACTTCCACTTGCCTCTGTTAAAAAACGATTTCTATCATGATTATCCAAAAATACAACCATTTCATTTGCATTATTTCCATATAAGTAATCTTTATCCAATACTGACTTAATGGTATCACTAAAGCTTTGCCCATGTCCAAACGAATCTACGATAGCTTGAAACAAAGGAAAATCTAACATTCCAGTTTCGCCATTTTCACCAACCCAATTTGAAACAAAATCAACATGCATATCAAAATTTTCACCAAAAGACGGAACTCCCAAATATTCTTGCAAATCATGGATATCTGATGGCTTCATACATTTCGCTGCATCAACTCTTGCCGCATCTGCTCCTGTGTATTCAAACCAATATTTATTCGCATTAAGAATCGCTTGTTTAGCTTCTGGAACATCAAAATCAATATCATCTAGTTCCCCCAAATCGTGAGTTTCCAGCATTTGTGTACTCCACTCATTATGAGGATGTTCTTGCGTCCAATCAATCGGCCCTAAATTATGATACCAATTCACATTATTAAATGGAGCAGTCGGTTGAAGCTGCGTTCCAGGTTTATATTCTGTTGCATTAGAATAACGAGCATTTTGTCCTACTCCTTTTAAATAATCACCAATATGATTAGGCACAATATCAAAGATAACCTTTATTCCCAAATTATGACAGGCATCTACAAGCTCCTTTAATTTTATTTTACTTAATTCCGGATCCTCCGCCCCAAAATACCTGCTTGCACGATAAGAATCATAGATATGATATCCATGATACGCTGTTGGCCCCTGTACTCCTTGAGCATCTGGAACACTCCATAACTGAGGATCCATAACAGGTGATATCCAAATTGCCGAATATCCCATTCCTTTAATGTAAGGTAATTTATCAATTATTCCTTGCCAATCTCCTCCTTTTAAATACCTCATGTCTTCAGCTGTTATTTCTTGATATCTCTGCGCTTCTCCAGTTGCATTATTTGTAATGTCCCCATCATAAAATCGATCTGTCATTATTTGATAAATTCTCTCTCCTTGAAGTGTCTTTTCATTCGCCCAAATCCCGACTTTTCCACATAAAATTATCATTAAAATAATTGTAGTAACCAATATAAATGTGATTTTTCTTAATTTCATCTTCATACTATTCTCCTTATTTTAATCATAAATTTTAAAACATCTTTCTACACTTCACTCAGCCTTCTTCATCCCACACTGCATAGCCAAATGCTCCTAAACATCCATTCTTAAACTTACAGGAAAATTTCGGTTGTTTTTTTGATACATACTGTTGAATATCCACCTCATTTTCTCCAACATTTAAAGCAACTGTTATACTAGCAACTCCAAAATTCCTCTGAAAAATATACAAACCTCCTTCCTCTGCCATAATTGTTATAAAATCACCATAAATTAAAATCTTATTTTCTTTTCGATAATGAATCAACTGTTTAAAAAACTCTCTTTCATCCTGTGGCGGTGTACTCCAGGCCATAGGACCTCTTAATTCAAATTCATGGCAACCACTCATACCAAGTTCATCCCCGTAAAAAATGCAAGGTGCTCCTGGCATCATAAATAAAAATAACTCTGCCAGACGAAAACGCCGAATATCTCCCTGACAAAAGGAAATAAATCGATTTACATCATGACTGTCCAACAAATTAAGCTGTCCCTGTAAAATTCCAGTTGGATAACGTAAATTCATCTTCGTAATTCTGGCATTAAATTCTGCCGCATTTATTTTACTTTGTCCAAAAAAATCCCTGCAATATCTCCGAAAGTCATAATTCATAGTAGAATCAAACATGTCTCCACGCAGCCAAGTTTCTGCGCTTTCCCAAATTTCTCCAATCATTACTGCATTTGGATTGGCTGCTTTGGCGGCCTTTCTGAATTCTCTCCAAAAATCCCTATCAATCTCGTTTGCCACATCCAACCGCCATCCATCCACATGAAATTTTTTAATCCAATAGGTACAAACATCTATAAAATAATTCCTGACTTCCGGATTCGAGCTGTTTAATTTCGGCATTTTTCTTTCATAGGCAAAGCAACTGTATAATGGCTTTTCATCTTCTCTGCTTGGACGTCGAACTGGAAATTCCAATTGATAAAACCAATCCACATATGCTGATTCCCTGCCCTTTTTTACCACATCATCAAACGCAAAAAAATACCAGCTGCAATGGTTAAACACCCCATCAATTACTACCCTGATCCCCAGTTCGTGTGCCAACTTCACCAGCTCAGCAAAATCTTCATCACTACCCATATTCGGCGATACATGAAAATAATCCAATATATCATACTTATGATACTCTCCTGCTGTAAAAAATGGATTTAGATAAATACAATTAAATCCCAAGTCGGCAATGTAATCTAAATTTTCGGTAATTCCTTTAATAGTTCCACCCAATCTGGATTTCAGCTTAAGTCCATTTTCCCATTCTCTTTCTTCCATCTGAGGCACTATCCCTCTTTTTTTATTGGCAAAACTATCCGGGAAAATATTATAAACGATTGCTCTTTTTAGCCAATCCGGAACTGTACTTATCTCTTCTCTCCTAATAAATGGGTACTGAAAAAACTCACTCCTCTCCAATGGCAATTCCGCCAAAAAAATATCTGCAACATAAAATAACTTTTCTTCTTCATCTTCTAATAAAAAGTAATAACAAATCCGATTATACGGAGTAGAAAATGTAATCTCAAAATAATCAAATTCCTGATCATATGCTATTTTTTTCATTTTCAATGGGGTAAATACGATTGGATCACCTGCTTGTACCCGGTCCCCATAATTAAACATACAATCATCCACATTACCTTTTCCTGCCCGAAGGCGAAACGTAACATTAAACTCCCCATTTGCAAATGCATATTGTGATAAAGGAATATGTTGTACAGCTTCTCGTTTAATCATAATCCACCTCTTTTAACTTGCTTTCTGTTTTCCTATCCAGCCTCTGTTATCCTTTTACTCCACCAGCTGTAAGTCCTGCTACCATATGTCTCTGCACCAAAAAAAAGACTATTAAAGTAGGCAGCGAAGTAAGGATGGAAGCTGCCGAAAACAACGGCCAATTTCTCGTATAATCCGTTGCCTGCAAAGAGTATAATCCCAGAGCCAATGTATATTTTTCTGTTCCGGTAATAAATATTGTAGCAAAAATATATTCATTCCAGGCATTGATAAATACCAACACCCCTGCTACCAACACACTTGGCAAGGCCAAGGGTAAAATAATCTTGGAAATCAACTGCAAATTCGTTGCCCCATCAATTTTGGCTGCTTCTTCCATATCATTTGGTATACTGTCAAAATAGCCTTTCATTGTCCAAAAGGTAAAAATCGCCATTGTACCTGTGTAAATCAAAACTAATGCTGCTTTTTTATTAAGCAGTCCTAATATTTTAATTATACGATAAATGGCAAACAGTGATAAAATCGTTGGGAAAGCATTGAGCAATAGCAAAAAACTCATTGTTGCCTTTTGCCCTCTGAAGCGAAATCTTGAAAACGCATAAGCTGCCGGCACTGTCACAAATAATGTTAGAAAAACCGTTAGCAAGCTTAATACAATCGAATTCCGCATCCAGATCAGAAATGGTTTCTCCAGTAAAATGGTATAATAATTTTCCAATGTCAGTTTATCTGGAAACAACCTCAATCCGCTTGTAAAAAGACTATTTGAAGCATTTAACGAAACCGACAAGGCATATATAATTGGCAGTAATGTTAAAAGGCACAGGATAATAAAGGCAAATTCCAAGAGAATACCTTTCCATAATTTCCTTTTTCCAAACTTCATAGCAACCCCCTAATTCACTTTGCTGCGAGCTATTTTTTGCATTCCCATGTACAGTATAATAATAATCAAAGATATAATCCCTGTTACCGCCGCCGAGTAGCCGTAATTACTGGTTACAAATGCTTTATCATACACATAGGTAATTAAAGTATGTATGTTTGCTCCTGTTTTTGAGCCTGTCTGCATGGTCATTAGGTAGACAATATCAAACTGCTTAAAATTGGTAAACGCAGTCATAATCAAAATTGGCGTTAATATCGGAGCAATCATTGGGGCCGTTATAAAAACATGCACCCTCCAAAAACCGGCTCCTTCCATGTAGGCATTTTCATATATCCCTCTGTCAATGCTTTGCATTGCCGCATCTATCATTGTAAACATATATGGAATTCCTAACCAGAGATTAATTATCATACAGCTAAGAAAGGCATAAACATCTGTTGATAAAAAGTTAATTGGTTGCCATCCTGCTTTGCGAATCAATTGATTTAAAAAACCAAATTCAGTATTAAACATCCCCATTCTCCAAAGCAGGATGGTCACATATGCCGGCATTGCCCATGGAAAAATCAATAAAGTTTTATAAATATTCTTAAATCGTAATTCCGGCGAATTTAATCCCAACGCAATCACAAATGCAAAGAATACCAATAGGATTATATTCAAAGCTGTCCACAGTAAAGTTCGAAACAACGCCGAAAGAAAGCCTGAGTCAACAGTTAACAGTGCTTTATAATAATTTTTCAGCCCAATAAATTTATAATTTGTCCAATGATATACACTCATATTGGTAAAAGAAACATAGAATGTATATATCAGCGGAATTAATACTGTCATTATAATAAATATTAGAAATGGAACTAAATATATCCAGTGAGTGTACCCTTTCCTTCTATCCATTTTCTCTCCTTTAAAAGAGTGCAGGTCATTATAAACACTGCACTTCACCAGTTCTAATGCATAGCTTCAATTTGCTCTAAAGCCATTTTCTGGCATCTTCTGCATTCTTCTGCCACATTTCCATTGTTTTTGTTAATAGAAGCCAATAATTCATCCGTTATTCCCCACATAACATCCATTTCCGGCACATTCGGCATCGGCACAACATTTTCTGCCATCTCCCTTAACGCCATAATCATTTCATTTTCACTGATTGCCACATTATCATATGCCCTTACATTTGCCGGTGCACAATTGGCAGCTTCTGCTAAAGCAATTCCAACTTCCGGTTTCACCAATACTTTTAGCACAGAAGCAACCGCTCCTTTTTTATTTTCTCCCACATGTTTCAAAACATGTATTCCCTGAACACCGGAAAAAGGTTTTAGTGGATTTCCGTTCGGCAAAACAGGCATTGATGCGATCCCTAAATCAACTTTTGCTTCTTTCAGCCCAGGAACTAACCAAGGACCACCAATTGCAAATTCTGATTTTCCCTCTGTAAATAATGTTGTAACAGTATTATACTCTCCATCTGCCGGCATATAAGGCACAAATTCCTTATGATACTCTAAAGCCTGGATGGTTTCCGGCAAATCAAGTCCTGGTGTTTTACTTTCATTAATAATATATCCCTGAAAGCCTTGAATCCACGGAGCAGAACAATATGATGTGGAATGCTGCTCCACAAATACATAATGACCATCTTTGGTTTCCGATTTCATTCTTTGTAAAAGTTCATCTGTCGTTTTCGGAACTTCTTTCACGAGTGCTTTGTTATACATAAATAACAATGCTTCATAATAAATTGGCAATTGATAATTTTGACCATCATATTTTCCGGCTTCTAATGTCATTGGGATTAAAGCCTTTGTTTCTTCTTCCCCGATAAAATCTGTAATCGGTGATAAAATACCCATTTCTGCAAAAACACCAACCTTATCGTGTGCCCATAAATACATATCAGGAGCACTCTCCGGATCATTCCCAACTAATTTTAATGATTCTGCCATATTTTCTTTTCTTTCAAATTTCACATTGACATCCGGATTCAAAGAATCCACCTGCTTTTGTAATGTGTCTGCAATTGTTGCATCCGCAGAATGCCATATCGTTATTGTTTGCACTTGTTTTTCTTGCTTCTCTTTTATTTCCTCACTTGACGAATCCGGTGTACTTGTTTTTTCCTTTGAATTATCCGTCGTTCCACTACAGCCAAATAACATTACCGTACATAATACTGCCATTAATAACATAAAAGTCTTTTTATTTACTTTTTTCATTGCTTATTCCCCTTTCTCTCAAAATATTTTTCCTGATTTCTTTTACTCAATTATAACCAAAAACGTTTCCGGAAACGTTTCCAATTTCCTATATACGCATAATATCATTTTCTTTCACTTTTTGTCAAGCTGTAATATGCAAACAATATATAAAGCAAAAATTGTATATTTTCTACAAAAAACATATTCATTCTATGATTAAAAAAATGCTAAGTATCTCTCCAAAATAACATTCATTTCAAATACTTGAATCCCAACAATAAATATGATATGATAAATAAAATGTTGGAAACGTTTCCAGAAAGACTTTTATTCTTTTGATATCCATAATTCATATTCATTGAAAGGAGCCTCAAAAATGTCCTATCCTGTCACTATTAAAGATATTGCTAAATTTTGTAATGTTGGTGTCAGCACAGTTTCACGTGCACTCAATAAACATTCTGATGTCAACCCCAACACACGAAATAAAATCACGGCAGCTGCTATTGAATTAGGTTATATTCCAAATAATAATGCACGTAATTTACGAAAAACCGCAAATAAAAGTATAATGGTGATTGTCAAAGGAATTCGCAATTCCTTTTTCAATCGATTTATTCATGTGTTGGTAGAAGAAATTGACAAAAAAGGCTATTCTCTGCTCTTAGAAGTAACAGACGAAACAAAAAATGATTTACAGTTTGCCATTACTACTGCAAACGAGAAAAAACCTGCTGGAATTATTTTTCTGGGTGGTAACATTTTTCATTCTGAAAAGGAAATAAAATCTTTTCAATTTCCATTTGTTTTATGCAGTGGTCAAATGCCCTCAGATATTGATAAAAGTTTATACTCTGCCGTTTCCCTTGATGATAGGGAAGAAAGCCGAAAAATAACGAATTATTTAATCCAAATGGGCCACAAAAAAATCGCTCTGTTGGCAGCAGACATTAATGATATCGGGGTTGGAAAACTACGATTGGAAGGATATCTTGATGCCTTAACTCAAGCTGGAATTAAAACCCCTATTATAAATTATACTCCTAACGAAGAAACTATTCCTACTTTTTCGATGGAAAATGGCTATATCCGAATGAAAGAACTCCTTGAAAAGAAACACGATTTTACGGCTGTCTATGCGCTATCTGATACCATTGCTATTGGTGCATGTCGAGCATTATTCGACCATGGTCTATGCGTTCCGGTTGATGTTTCTGTAATCGGTTTTGATGGTCGGGATATATGCAATTATTATTCTCCAAGGCTTGCCACTCTGATTCAACCCGCTGATGACATGGCGCGTAACAGCGCTGAAATCCTCTTTGAACAAATCGAACAACAAAGCAGCCATAAAATCATTACTTTGAATGGTATTTTAGAGTACGGAGAATCTGTACGTCCACTATACAACAAAATTTCAAAGGCAACTTCACAAACTCAAAAGCTGAATAAAAACCCGAAAAACAAGCTAAAATAAACCCTTTCTAAAAACGGATAATCAAAAGGGGCTGTTGCAAAACGAAAAAAAAATCGTTTTAGCAACGCCCCTTTTTTCTGCCTTTAAAATAAATAGGTTTGTTCCTTTTAAAAAATATTTCAAAGTGATACCTTTTCTTAATTT
>RQYD01000054.1 GCA_003858485.1 Clostridiales bacterium COT073_COT-073 | reverse complement strand
ATGCGAGAGGCAGACCTTCGGTGCGCTTACAAGCGCAGCCAGTAACAGCCCCTTACAGGGGCAGAGCAAACCGCCGGCTGAGCCGGCGGTTTTGATTGCTTAATTGCTTAAAATTTCAATCATAGAAAAAGGTTAAACCATAGAAAAAGGTCACCAGAGGTGACTAAAAAAGAAAGGGAAGAGAGAGGGAAAAAGCAAAGATTAACAAAGATTAATGATTCAAGGAAGGAGCAATAGAAAAAAATTATCTATGACGTTGAAAGCGTGGATTAAAAAAAAGAAAAAGCCACCGTTGGTGGCCGGGAGAGAATGTGAAAGAGTTGAAAAAGGAAAAAGTGGAAAGGAGGAAATCTATGAATCATGGATTAAGTATGGAAAAAATAAGAAATGAAGTGAGGAAAGGAGTTTTCACTTGTGAAAGAGAGGAGATAATTGAGATTTGGAAAGCTTTTTTAACTGTAAAATTGATGGACTTTAATTTATATAGCGATTGTCTAAATTATGTCATCGAAACCTTAAATGATCACGAAATGTTGGCACCGCTGCATTCCATGTTGTCAAAAACGGAAAGAGCAGAAATGGAGAAAAAAACGATCACCGAGCTTTATAAATTATGTCTTTCGTTGGAAGATATTTTGCGGCTGCTATTAGAAACAGAGTTTACGGAAATATATGACACGATTACTGCGAAGGAATTAAAAAAGATTTTGTTAAAAAATATGTTGATTAAATTATATGAGGATTATAAATGAAAGGGAGACTTATGGAAAAATTAAGGATAAAGGATTTAAAAAAAGAAAATCAATATGATCACAAAAAGGTTGGTGAAGTTTTTATGAGAATAAGAGTTGGCAACTATTTAAATGCTGTTGAGGAAGAATTATGTTATTTAGATGCCTTAAAAGCAAACACCAGTCAACAGATCAATCGGGAGCAAGGCATGAGGGAGAGAAATTTAAGGGCTAAAAAGCTTTTGAAAATTATGGACACAAGAAAGACTTTAAAAGAAAAAATACGGGGATTTGAAGAAATGAGCATTAAAGATCTTTTAAGGAAAATGGATACAGACCCCAGCAACAAGAAAATAGCAGATGATGTGCTGGAAATTATATTTGGTCTTCCGGCGTTGTTCATTTATGAAAAAGAGAAAGGAGCAAAAAATCATGAGTAGAAATATGAGTGTATTACCAAATATTTTGGAAGAAACTTCCAGAGGGACGCAGAGCATAAGGATCGAGGATGATCTTTTAAGAAAAAGAGAAATCTTTTTTACCACAGAAGTAGATAGTCAGTCTTCGGCTGATCTACTGAAACAGTTGATTTATTTGGAAAGGGTGGATGAAGGTAAACCGATCATGCTTTATATCAGTAGTTTAGGCGGCGAGGTAACCAGTGGACTGGCTGTGTATGATTATATCAGGATGATGAAATCACCGGTTACGACCGTGTGCATTGGAACGGCAGCCAGTATGGGAGCCATCCTGTTCCTGGCGGGAGAAGAAAGGAAAATGCTTTCCCACACGAAGGTGATGATTCACGATCCCAGTTATGGACATGCCACAATGGAAGGAATGAAACCTTTAGAAATCAAAGACCGGCTGGAAGGACTGATGAAATCCCGAAAAATATTAGCAGAAATTATTGCCGAACGTTCAGGCATGACACTGAGACAGGTTTATGCGAAAACCAGACGGGACAGCTATTTAAATGCGGAGGAAGCGGTTAAATTAGGAGTTGCTACAGAAATTTTAAGAGAAGAGGTATAAGAATATGAGGAATTATATGAAAAATAAAAGTTACAGAAAATTGGCCAAGGAATACTATGCCCCAAATGATGACGTTTATTCAGGATTTAATAATAATGACCTTGTAATTGGAGGTTCAGGCACAGGCAAAACAGGAGGTTATGTTGTGCCTAACCTCCTTAACCCTTATGGTAATTTAATTGTATCTGATACTAAAGGCAGACTTTATAAGGAAACCGGTGACAGATTAAGGGAAAAAGGATATGAGGTGATGGTGATTGATTTTATTAACCCAAAACAATCCGTGGGATTTAATCCGCTTGAGGCAATAAAAGATAGTGAGGATGGTCAGGTAAACCAAATTGACATTATGACAGTGGCAAATCAACTCTTGCCTATGAGGAAAAAAGATGAAGACCGGTTTTGGATCGAGAGTGCAAGAAGTTTAGTGGCTTTTCTGATAGGCTTTACTTTAGAGGCTATGGTTGCAGAAGAACAAAACATAATAACCGTAGTAGAATTATATAGACAGATGAGAGCAAAGGAAGGAATGAGGTTTTTTGATAAGTGGGTGATTGCTCATCCGCAGAGCTATGTCTCAGGAATGTATCAAATGATCGCTGGAACAGCAAATTCAGAGAGAACATGGCATTGCATCTTACAATTTGCGGCGGAAGCAGTAGAAGGATTCAGTTATAAAGAATTACATAGGATCTTTTCGGAAAAAGAGAATGTCTTTCGGGTAGAAGAATTTCTGAAAAAGAAAGCGGTGCTCTTTATTAATACCAGTGATTCCAACCGTTATGCGGACAGAATTGTGAATTTATTATATTCTCAATTGATCCATAAATTATTTCTGGAGGCAGATAAACAGGAAAATGGCAGATTATCTACACCTGTAAGGCTTATGATTGATGATTTTGCGGCTAATGTTTATATTGAAGAGTTTGATAAATTAATTTCTGTGATCAGATCGCGAAATATTTCAGTTTCCGTCCTGCTTCAAAATATGTCGCAGTTATCTTCAATGTATGGGGAGTATAAGGCCAATACGATCATTGTAAACTGTGATCATATTCTTTATCTGGGTGGACAGGATCTGATGACAGCAGAATATATCGGCAGGAGAGCAGGGGTAACCGATGAAAAGATTTTATGTTTGCCACCGGAAAAAGCATATTTGATCCAGCGTGGAGCAAAGGCAGTTATGGTTGATAAGACAGAGCCTTATCAGGAGCTGAATGAACCGGAAAAAGAAAGAGAAAAAGAATATGAAATGGAATTTGCCCAGTGAAAAGTAGCAGATATCAGTTTTAATGCAATTAAGTGCTGATAAAAAATTGGTTTTTTCCAAAATCCGGTGCGTGCTGTTAAGATTTAGTAAATAAAAGAGATTTAAAGAAAAAATATTTAAAGATGTAAAAGTGGTGTAAAGGACTGTTGCAAAATGTAGATCTTAGACCAGATATTGTGGTTAAAAGCCGGAACTTTACCTTGTGTCAAGATCTTAAAATGCAACAGTTCTTTTTTGTGCCGATAAATAGGAAAACGGAGCAGATACTCCTTTACCAGAGGCGATAAAATTTTGTATAAAATTTAAGAGAGAAAAGGCGGCCTTATATCGTTTTGGATTGATTGCTGATAAAACTTGATTTTATCATCTAAATTATGAAGGTACTCTGTCCATTTTAATTGCTGCTCCAACACATATTTACGGTGTATTTCCAGGATTTTTAATCTCTCCGGCATGGTGCTAGAGCCAAGGTATCTTAGCTCAGAATAGTGCCGGATATCTTTTATCAGCATGCCTGTTTCTTTTAACCTTCGTATGAATTTTATCCATTCAATATCACTGACTTTATAAAGCCTTCTGCCATTTTTATCTCTATCCACTTTGAGTAATCCTTTTTTCTCATAATACCGGAGCGTGCTTTCGGAAAGATTTGTCTTTGCAGCAATTTCACCTATTTTCATGGCATGGGAATCCTTTCTGATTTTTAAAATATTAAAGCAAAAAAACTTGACTTAAACTATGGTTTAAGTAGTATGCTTATATTATAAAAGGAAAAAGGAGGTAGATACAAGTGAAAAGTACAAAATTTGAAATTGGCTCAGAGCAATTGAAAAAAGTTGATGGCACAGGCGGAGAGAAAGTAGTTCAAGCACTGGAAGATGTTGCTCCAGATGTAGGAAGGTATATTATCGAATTTGCATTTGGAGAGATATATGACAGAAAAGGACTGTCATTGCCGGAAAGAGAAATGGTCACAATTACCAGTTTACTAACAGCCGGGGGATGTGAGCCTCAATTAGAAGTTCATATTCATGGTTCTTTAAATGTAGGGATAGCTCCCGAAAAAATCATTGAAACTTTTATTCAATGTATTCCGTATGTGGGCTTTCCAAGGGTGTTAAATGCCATATTTGTTGCCAAAAAAGTATTTTTAGAAAGGAGCATCACCATAGGAAAAGGCAAGTAAAGGGGGTTAAAATAAGGATTTCTTATCAGTAAATGGAGTGAGATGTTTGTAATCTCACTCCATTTTTATATGGAAAAGACATTAGTGTGAAAAATAGTTTTTCACACTTGACATACATACAGAATGTATGTTATTTTAAATTCATCAAAACGTCCAGGAGGAATTTCCTTCGCACCGACAGAGGAGTATACATAAAATTATGAATAAAAACGAATTGGCATCCTTTCAAACCAGGAATAAAATTTTGGAAATTGCCAGACAGAAATTTGTGACAAAGGGCTTTCATAATACCTCATTGCAAGAAATCGTCGAGCAAATTGGTTTAACCAGAGGTGCTTTTTATCACCACTTTAAGAATAAGGAAGAAATATTATATGAGCTGATCCGTATCATCCAGGAAGAAATTGGGAGCTATGTAGAAAAAAGAGCTATGAACAGTCAAGATTCCTGGGAACAGCTGATTTTTGGCTGTGTTGCATTTGTGGAAAAAGCGGTGGACAAAGATACTATGAAAATATTATTAGTCGATGGGCCATCCATTATTTCATGGCAAGAATGGAAGCAGATGGATAATGAAAATTCAGAATCTCATTTAAAAGAGCAGTTGCTGCTTTTGCAAACGGAAGGAAAACTGAAAAAGACAAATATTGAATATTTGACCAGCTTTATTTCAGGGGGATTAAATGAGCTGGCAATCAAAGTCTCAAGCATGAATCCTTTTGACAGGAAAGAAATAGAATCTACCATTCGTATGATGCTGGAAGGAATAAAAAATGGCTAAGAAAGTAAAAGATTATTATGAGTTGGAATATTTGGGAAAATTGGCAGATTTGATAAAACCAAATTGTTATGAATTTGATAAAGAAAAATTTTTGAAATTGACAAAAAACAGAGTTGAAGAGCTGGAATTTAATGAAAGACAAGAGTTGATAGCAAAGGCACTTTATGAGGCAATTGAGCTGGATTACGAAAATACTATTCAGGTATTTTATAAAATCTTAGGGCCGGTGCTGACAGGCAATAGCGGAGCTTTTTCAGAAGGCTGGTGGCTATGGCCGATTGGAAGATATGTAGAAATCTATGGTGAAGATTTTTTTGAAATCAGCATTAACTTCAGCAAGGAACTGACCAAGAGATTTACTTCGGAATTCTGCATGCGGCCGCTGATCAAAAAGTATCCGGAAGAATCCTTAAAGATTTTACTAACTTGGAGTACGGATGAGAATGAGCGGGTGCGAAGGCTTTCCAGTGAATGCTTGAGAATTCGACTTCCATGGGCAAAGAAGCTATATGTGGCTTTGCAATATTTTGACCAGTATGTCACAGTCCTTTCTAATTTAAAAGATGACAAAGATAAATATATTCAAAAAAGTGTTGCTAATAATTTAAATGACTTATATAAAGAAGATCCGGAAAAATTCTATAGAATTATTGATGATTGGCATAAGGGAGAGCTAAGCAAAGAATGTAAGTGGGTTATAAGACATGGCTCACGAAATATAAAATAAGATGTAGAAGCTCTGAAGAAAGGGAAAAATGGAAATGACAGTAAAACTGGCTTTGTTTTTTATGGTGTTTCACCATCAGACGACCAGTTATACAAAGCAAAATTTAATATTTGCATGAGCAATTCGCAAAGCAGATCATCAGAAACCGACAAGTGCGACTGGTATGAAATGACCGGATGGTAGATCAACTCAAAGCAGTAAAGAGAGTTGATTTACCATTTTTTTATCAAAAGGATTGCTCTTTTGGGGCTTTCGTGTATAATAATTTATTATAGGCAGTTATAGATTTTTTAAAACCAATATTATGATGGTGTGGATTGAACTGAACATTTAGAGGTTAAAGTTTAATTGTCCGGTCAATAACTGCTAATCAGGGCGATCCGCAAATAGTGATTGGCGTGGTTCGGATTGATGCATGTGCAATCAATAGCAGGAAGTTCAGGTCAATGGAAATCAGCGGATAGCTGGTTAAAAAAGGGTATAGAATGTAACTATTAAATAAAAACTAGGAGGATTTATGAAATTTAATATTGCAAATCATGGTGGTATAGTGGCTCAGTTAGTATATGAAGATAAGCTGACAGGGGAATATTTATCTTATTTAAAAGAAAAAGAGCTTTTTACGGGTAAAGCAGAGGAAGTTTATTTTATGATTGATTCCAATCTGCAAGCTCAGCTTTTTATTGGATTGGGGAAAGAAGAAAAAATAGATTTTGAGCTTTTAAGAAAAACTTTTTATAAAACGGCTAAAGTACTTTTAACTAACAAAGTTGCTGAAGTCGAACTGAATATTCCAAAGCTGAATAATCTTTGCAACTATCGGATTGCATCTGCCATTGCTGAGGGAATGCTGCATGCTACCTATAAATATGATAAATTTAAGAGTGATAAAAAGGAGCAACCGGAGCTGATTGTTAATTACATTCCGCAAGCGGGCAAAGAACATCGGGCCGAAAAAGGGATCAATGAAGCGGTCAGGTTAATGGAAGCAATTTTCCTGACCCGTGACTTGGTCAATCAGCCGGCTAATGTGATTTATCCGGAAACTTTGGCCAACACAGCCAAAGAAAAATTAGCAGAAAAAGGGGTTAAAGTTACGGTTTATGGACAAAAGGAAATTGAGGAATTAAAAATGGAAGCTTTTCTCAGTGTGGCCAGAGCCAGTGCCAAAGAACCTAAGTTGATCGTGATGGAATATTATAACGATCCGGAATCAGAAGAAAAAATAGCTTTGGTCGGTAAGGGCTTAACTTATGATAGTGGCGGCTATGCTATTAAACCGGCAACCGGTATGGTGGAAATGCATACCGATATGGGCGGGTCGGGAACGGTAATTGGAACCATGTATGCTTTGGCTAGTCTTGAGGCTAAAGTAAATGTAGTGGCAGTGGTTGCTTCCTGCGAAAATATGATTTCCGGTGATGGCTATAGAAATGGCGATATTATTGGTTCAATGAGCGGCAAAACCATTGAAATCGTTAATACCGATGCCGAAGGCAGACTGACGCTGGCAGATGCTGTTTATTATGCAACCAATAATCTGGGGGCAACTAAATTAATTGATTTAGCTACCCTGACTGGTGCTTGTGTGTCTGCATTGGGCGAGCAGGTAAGCGGCGCAATTACAAATAATGCCCCGTTTTTTGCTGAGCTGGAGAAAGCCAATCAAAGAGCCGGTGAAATGGTTTGGCAGATGCCAAGTATCGATTATTATAAAAAAATGAATGACTCAAAGGTGGCAGATCTTAAAAATTCAGGTGGTAAATTGGGCGGAATGATGACAGCTGGTTTGTTTGTCGGCTCTTTCCTGGCCAAGGAAGATATTCCCTGGATTCATATTGATATTGCCGGAACAGCTCATATTTCCGGAGAATATGGTTATTTAAAAGAGGGAGCAACCGGCACTTTGGTTAAGAGCCTTTACTTTATGTTAAGTAAGGAAGCTTAATTTGCTCCAAATGATAAGCTGACCTTTGCTGGAGCGAAAATACCAGCCGGGCGGAATATATGGAGATCTTTGGCAAGGGCTTTGATGCTTTAGTCAGTAAAAGTATGATTGAAAAAAGAAAAGCTGATGGATTAATAAGCCATTGGCTTTTTTTGGCTTTTGCTTATTGTTCTCTGAAAAAAGGATATGGGATTAATAAGAGATAATGCGCAATAGCAGTGATGGCATCTTCTTTCGCATAAAGAATTAAAAGAGAGATGCTTTTAAAGACAAGAAAATAACAGCAAAGAGTAAAAAAGAGCAAAACAAAAGCGTAAGACGGGACTCGAACCCGCAGCCCTCGCCTTGGGAAGGCGATGCTCTACCATTGAGCCACTTACGCAAAATTTGTTTATATTAGACTATAAATTCTGTGAGTGCAATCGAAAAATGTGACCATTTTTCGATTCGCGTTGGACGCTCATATAGTTTCCTCCGAAATCAGGCTCTGAAATGCAAGCGTTTCACGCCTGTTTCTTCGTAAACTGTACTCACATTTTATTTACGGACATTATACCACAATCATAAAGCAAAAATCAAATTTATTTTTATCATAGTTATCTAAGAGTTTGATAAATTTGAAATAAATAATAAATGAAGGTGGAACGCTTGCAATGTTGAAGCTGGTAATTACCAAGCGGGGAAAGAATACCAGATGAAGCTGAATTATTATAAATACTGAAATCCAGAAAATTTAACCAGTGGAAAGATAAAAAATGTTATGAATTTGTGTGCAAAAGAACATGCAAAAATTTGGAGAAAATCAATAAAGGAAAAATTAGCAATCCACAGTATCTATATAGTATACAGTGAAATTCTAATACATTCATGAAGTTTCTATAAATTTATGATAGAAGGAGAAAATCATGATTTCATTTGCCAGTGATTATTTATGCGGGGCTCATCCCCAAGTGCTTAAGAGATTAGTTGAAACCAATATGGAAGTCCTTGGCGGCTACGGCAGTGATTTGTACTGCCAAAGCGCGGCTGCTAAAATACAGGCGGCCTGCGCTTGCCCGAAGGCGGAAATATATTTTCTAACTGGTGGAACCCAAACCAATCAATTGATTATCAGTGCTATGCTAAAGTCTTATGAAGGAGTAATTGCAGCTAAGACCGGTCATATCAGTGTGCATGAAGCAGGGGCGATTGAATATACCGGGCATAAAGTACTGGAATTAGAAGGTGAACTGGGAAAGTTGAAGGCAGATGATCTGGAGGATTATATTAAAACTTTTTTTGCGGATGAAAATCATGAACATATGGTTTTTCCGGGGATGGTATATATTTCTTTTCCAACCGAATATGGAACTTTATATAGCAAAAAGGAGTTGGAGGCATTGGCAGCTGTTTGTCACCGTCATGCGATACCCCTGTATATTGATGGTGCCAGATTAGGTTATGGTCTATGCAGTTATGAAAATGACCTTAGCCTGCCGGAGATGGCGGCTTTGTGTGATGTCTTTTATATTGGCGGTACTAAGGTTGGAGCTTTGTGTGGGGAAGCGGTGGTATTTCCGCAGGGCAATCCGCCGCAACATCTGCGGACACAAATTAAGCAGCATGGGGCTTTGCTGGCGAAGGGAAGACTCTTAGGAGTGCAGTTTGATGCCCTTTTTACCAATGACTTATACTGGCATATCAGCCAACATGCCATTGCTATGGCGGAAAAACTAAAAAAAATTTTAATGGCAAAAGGCTATGAATTTTTCCTGCAATCTTCAACCAATCAGCAATTTGTAATTCTCGATCATAAAACCATGGAGAGATTAAGTAGCCAAGTGGAATTCAGTTTTTGGGAAGAATTGGATGAGGATAGGTCAGTGGTACGATTTGCAACCAGTTGGTCAACGAAAGAAGAAGATTTAAAGGTGCTGGAGAAATTATTATAAATAACTCAACTTTCCCATAGTCTTTTTTGGCTCTATCCCGCTCCAGGGAGCGGTCACATGGGTTCCCCCGCTTTCGCCATATACTGATAAGATGGCTTTCGCGGCACATGCTTTTCACAATTTGCTTTGCAAAGCTGCTTGCGGTTACACACTTTCGTAACTTGCTTCGCAAGATTGCTTTCGCTTCCACCCATTTAACGATCCTTTTTTGCTGAGTAAGATGGCTTGCGGTTACACACAAAAAGGTTGTTCTAAGGAATGTGGGAAAGTTGAATAAATAACTTAACTTTTGTACAGCTTTATTTTGTTTTTTAGTAACTTGCGCCTCTGTACTTTACTATGCTACTGACTGCGCAAGCTGGATTTCATGGTAGAGGCCGGAAAAGATTGTTGCAAAAAATGTGCGAAAATTGAGTGAATCAGAAACAGAGGGTGACATGATACACAGGTAGTGTCAAGTGATTTATGAAAAAGTTTGCCAATAAAAAAAGAGACAAATGCCCCTTAAAAAACTGTAAATATAGATCGCTGAAGGCTCT
>RQYD01000053.1 GCA_003858485.1 Clostridiales bacterium COT073_COT-073 | reverse complement strand
CAAAATACAAGAAAAACCATATCGCTTAAAAAATTTTGATGGAAAAGGGATGGCTTTTTTGTTGTACCCAAAATTAAGAAAAGGTATCACTTTGAAATGTTTTTTAAAAGGAACAAACCTATTTATTTTAAAGGCAGAAAAAAGGGGCGTTGCTAAAACGATTTTTTTATCGTTTTGCAACAGCCCCTTTACGCACTATATTATTTATACCCCACCCATATAGTAAGTGGCTACATTTACACACCGAATTATTTATATCCCACACCATCGGCAAGTGGCTGAATTACACCTCATAATTTTATACCCCGTCCTATGAGAAACGGCTAACATTTGCTTGGCTAAATTATAGCATATTGTTCGTCTTTTTACAACAACAAAGTTATCGGCACAAAAAGGGGTTCCTAAAGTTTGAGGTGAAATTATTTCACCTCAAGTTCATCACCTCCCTCAAATTTCCAAACAATCTCCACCTTGTCCTTGTTATAAACATAGATTTTGTCTATCACTTCGTTGATCCAGTCTAAAACAAGTTCTCCTTTCGCTACCGATTCCCTTAGTTTATCGACATTCGGATAATGTCTTAACGGTATTTTCTTGTATCTTATGGCTACTTTTCAAAATAGAAGTAATATTACCATCTTGACCAAATGAGCCAATTTGATCACACATTATCGTTATGGTATCTAATTCTCTAATCGTATCATTAATATCCTTTCTCTCAGGGCTATCTATCCCCCTTGTATCCATAATAGATTCAACAAAATACGGAATTTGTATCTCAAAATTTTTGGCATTTAAACAAATTTTTATTCTCTCAGGATAAGGACATCCCTCTTGATTGCCAGTAGTAATTCTTGCTAAAGTCTTTTTAAAACTACCTAATATATCATTTTTATCCACACCATATTTCAAATGATTTCTTTCTATATGATTTATTCTTTTCTTTGCATATTCGAATAATATTTTCGAATCTATTTCACTTATTCCTAACTCATCTTTGATCTTTTCTAATTTTGCCTCATTCTTATCAATGCTTTTTAAAGCTAACATATTACCAATAATTCTTTTCGTTTCCTCTGGTATTTCTATGTCACCTTTAAAAAAGGACTCACAATATTCTTCCAATAAATTTTCAAACTCCTCTTCCAACAGTTTTTCAACTACAATTTCATCTACACCAGAGTCTTTTATTTCAACTACTGTTTCACAAGGAGTAGTTCTACCACTAGAAGTTTTAAGTAATACAAAATCATCCTTATCTTCACCCTTTGAATTAATCAATCCTGAAAGAACCGAAATTGCAGTGGTTTTTCCTATACTAACTTTTCCATGAAAAAAAACTTTATACTTTTCCACACTACAAATTTGTTTAATTATCTTGGCTCTATTATAAATGTGTCTCGCTATTCTAACTATTATTTCATGATTCCCTTTTTTTTGTATAATAGATTCACTATCTGCAATAATTATATTACATAAATCAAGTGTTTTTTTCTTTCATCCATTTTTTATTCCTCCCTTTTTCACATATAATTTTCTTCTTCCATATTTTTTATTATATTTTCAACACATCTTTGTTTCCCTAATTTCTATTATTACCACTTCCAATCTATTTTTTACTTCTATTTTAACTTCAACACCCGATTTTTCAAGAGGTTATTGATAAGGTCAGTATAAATCATCTGATCGACCAATTCCGTTATGTTGGTGATTCTTTGCCCTGCATCTTTGGAAGACGCTCCGCAGTGATAGATTCGCTGATGCTCGGTATTCCAGTCGATAATAATGTACCTGTCATGAAACTCTCCACCAGATTTTTGGAATTTTATTTTTCTAAACGGATATTTCTTACAAAAATCCTCATATTCAAAAATATGAAGTCCTTTGCCGATGTTATCGCTGAATATAATCACTTCCCCCAATGAATCTTCCGCATCTCTTAAATCTCGTCCTAAATCTTGTATTTCCACAACATTACCTGTGATCTGCATCAAAAGCTGTTTCCAAAATCGTGGGCAGCCATGGGACGTATGCGCTGATTGACAAGGGAGAGAACCAGGACAGGAAGATAAGGAAGTCCGCCCCTCTATCCGGACGCAACTTAAAACGTACAAGGCAAATATCGCCTCGAAAAAGACGACGGCAAAGAATAAAAATCACGATTTGGAGGTGTGAGCATGATGAAACTGACTGTTGATAAAACAAACCTTTTGAGCATTTACAAGACCGGGAGCCGACAGAGGCTTATCATCGCCAAGAACACTGCGCTTCGCTTTATGGACGGGAAATTTGAGGCTTTGCCGCCCATACCCTCTCCAAAGTGGAAGCCATGACCGAAGCGAAGTTTGCGGAGCTTCCCATTTATGCCGCTAATGAAGTATGAGCGTGGTCAAGCGGCTGACACCGCCCCAGGATCGGAAAATAAACGCCCTTGTGCGCCGGACGTGCTGCAAACGCAATAACAGGAACTGCATCTTATTGGACGACGGGGACGAGTACGTATGTCCGAAGCCCATTTCCTATTCGCTTCTCTGCAAGTGGTTCCGGGGTTTGGTGCTTCCCGCCGATAAACTGCTTTATGCGGAGCTTTACCAGACTGGGAACAGGAAGAAGTGTATCGAGTGCGGTGCATCCTTTGTGTCAAGCTCCAACAGCGTCAAATACTACCCCGACTACTGGAAGCGTATTATCCGTAGACAGACCGCCGAGCGCAAGAGGAAAAGATACATCCTGATTTTTCTATGACTTTTGTATATGTATATACCCATTTTCATCTATCTGCATTGGTATTATATAATGACCCGAAGATACACAACGTTCCGATATAATTTTTCTTTTCGTTAATATACTTTCAATTTTCTCCGAAAGTTCTTTGTTTTCTGTCAAAGATGACTCTAAACAATGTATAGCCAAAGAATGGACGGGTTCTAATGAGGAGATTTTAACAACATTAGTTTCTTCGTAAATTAAAAAGTTACCTTGCCCGCATAATAAATTCTCTAACTCCGAATAATCTATTCGATTGTCAATAATCCTAATAAAATACGTTGGAAATTTAATTCGTATTTCTTGCTTACAGAAACAAAATGCTGGAAATCTTTGTGGCACTTCTTCACAAGTAATATTTTCTATCAAATTTAGAAAAAAATCTTTTGTTTTTTGGTATTCCTGTTCTAATTCGTCAAAATTTTTTAATTGAAGATTTTCTTCAAATTCCTTACTATTCATAACCATTATCTCCTTTTAATAATATAACAAACATCATATCACATAAATTTACACACATCTATTATCCGTGCTCTGTTTCCTTTTCCCGTTCCGACTTTCTGTTTGCCTGTAAAACACTGTCAATGTTCTGCTTGATAATGTCATATTCCAGGACTTTCTTTTTCAGATTCCCATAAATTCCCCGCTCAGTAAAAGCATGGGGATTGTACTTAATATTACTACCTCTCCCTGTACTCTTGTTCAAGGTCGCATTTTGCGACCTTGAAAGTTCAGATACTTCCTTATCCGTTAGTTGAAACATAAAGTCTTCATCAAATTTCTCAATATTTCTTTTAACCTACTCGTTAAATCGCTTTGTTTCATTCCCATAGATTTCGGCTAATTCAAAGTCAAGCATGACTTTCTGTCCCCTAATAATATAAATCTTTTTCGCAAGGGATTCTTGACTTACAATCATCATTTCATCTTTTTTATCCATTTCTTTATACTCTTATTCAAATTTCCAGACAGTTCATTTCATGGACTATATTGTACCATAACTACTTTATTATAGATGAAAAGTCAAAAAAGATATGAAGCAATTGTAATGAACTACTTGATAAAGTATAGTTGCTTATATATTCATACAACCCTTCATTTACATCTGTTTTTACTAAAATCAAATTTCCTTGACTTATTGCTCCAAACTTATCTTTATTTATTTCAGAAATTTTAATCGAATTATTAGGAATATCAATATTTTTCACAACAAATCCGAACATAATATTTTTATTGTGATGAGATGGATATTTAGGAGGTTCCTCTACAAAACGACTAACTCCTTCATTAATATATTTTTTATTTAGACTTGTACTTCCATCAATTCGTTTGCATTCAATAATATAATAGTCTTTTTTGTTTTTATTTACCCAATAATTATTTGATGTCACTTTAATATCGCACCTTCCTATAAAGGTGTCTGTATTTTCATCAAATGTTTCTGGTGTTTCTATTTGGAATGAGATCGGAAACATTTCACAACCCAGTTTAGTTAAAGTAGAATTATCGTCTAAATAATAAAAAAATAGATGGTTCTGTATGTTTACCTCATTATTCTTAATTTTATGTCCTAAAGAAATACAATTTCGCTTCATTGAGCTACAACATTTTTCAATGGTCTCAATAATATAAGAATAAAAACCATTTTGAAAATCTTCATTTATTGATTTTTGCTTAAAACCTCCCATCATTCATCACCTCCCGATTCCATTATTTGCTCCATAACATCGGAAAGATCAAGTTCTGCAATTGCAGGATGCCAGCACTTATAAAAATTAGGCTTTATGATAAAAAATGAGTTATCAGAAAAGTGGATGACATCTCTAATTTGATGAAACTTATCGTTGTGAGAAAACACACAAAATCTTGATAATAGTACTTTATCATCATCAATACTTTCAACTAAATCAATCGTGGTATCAGATTTTCCGTTTAAAACTGCCAGCTCAAATATAGAAAATCTATTTAATACATTTTGATACAATTTAATTGCAATATGCTTTTCTGCATGTTTATAGATAGCAGTAAATTGTTTTTTAAAACATTCACTATAGTCAACTAATTCCTCAGCAGATACCTTTCTGTAAATACTCTCAATGTCTATATTCGTTAGTTCCGGTATCTGGATTTTTATTGCATAATCAATAAATTTATTATCTTTCAATCCAAACTCCTGCAATACTAAATTATCTAGGTTTTCGATTTCAGAATCTAAGTCTGATAAGCACAGAAAATCATCTTTCTTTTTTTCACTCTGAATGTACTCTGTTTTATTTGCAATATCTTCAGAAAAAATATAAGGAAATTCTAATACTTCCCCCATAAATCGCTGCTCTCGTTCTATTCCTATTGAAGTTCCAAGCATTAGATTCAAATAAGAATAAAATGAGGAGTTTAGCAAACCTACCAAGTTCATAAAGAATGGTCTTTGCTCCTCGCTTCCTTTAATAATATACATGGTCTTTTTACAAATAAATGTTTCATCACTAAAAGCTGCTCGTAATTTATAATTATTGCAGTTCACTCCAGTTGGAGTTAATACATAAGGAGGGGAAAACAACACTTTTTCTCTAGGACGATGTACTTTCGTTTTCGAAAACAAAGTAGTTTTATTTGAATTCACAAAAAAGTGATCTACTCCTTTTTTCGAATCAAGAAGCCTTTTGTTTAGTAAATGAGAAGCGTCTTGCTTATCACCATCTTGATACTCTACTCCTGCCCCCATAATAATAGGAGGTTCTTGTTTTTCGATTGCATCGGAAATTGTACAAAAACGATTTTTAAGTTTCATCATCAAAGTTAAATCAGTTGAAAACCCGTATACAATAGTTTTCCAAGCCCAATCAAATCTCATCAGCATATTCTGTGCTACATACTTTATATCATTTTTTTCAATAACAATAACATTAAATAGCTTGAAGAAAATATTTGGTTTTATAGATGTATAATTTATAATATTGTCTAAGTTATTTTCTTCTGAATAACTAAAAGAAATTATTACTGCGGGTGCATCGGCATTTTCAAAAACTAATTTTCTTACTGAAGACATTTCAATTATGTTATGAATTTTAGTTTTATTTAACAAAAAGTTCCTGAATCTTTTTGAAGGTTTCTTTTGGTTATACAATAATTTAGAATGTAAAATAAAACAACAAACAGTATGTTCTTTACAAAAATCTTTAGCTCTGAAAACAAAACTTCTACAAATCTCATTATTTTGTTGTTTATCAAAGTATCCATTCTTTGTACAGTATTCTAAATGAAGACCTGTTTTTACATTGCCCCAAGGTGGATTACCAATAACAAAATCAAAGTTGATGTGACTTAACCATCTAAGTTTCTCTTCATCAAAAAAATCACTAACAAATAAATTTTTTTCTTTTAAATTCGGTAAAGTAAAAGTTGATAATGATTTTGGATCTTTGTAGTCTAAAACAGTTAAATAAAGAGAGAATATTGTAACATCAATTGCTTCCTCATTAATATCTATCCCATAGATATTATCAGTTAAAAGAGATTTAAGTAAATTATCATCATCACAATACATTTTTCCATTTAGGTTTTCTTCTACCATACGTCGGTAACTATCAACTAAAAATACTCCTGAACCACATGCAGGATCTAATATGGTATATTTATTATGTTTTTTTAAGAAACCTAAAGTAGTTTTATCCAAAATGTATTCTACAAGATAATTTGGAGTGTAAAATGCATTATCTTTTGCTCTTACTTCTCGCCCAAGCAATATTTCATAAATATTACTTATCAGCTCTACCGGAATAATATTAAAATCATACAGTGCAAATAGTGACAATTGACCATCATTCATTGAAATTGTTCCAGATAAAAAATCTGCAAGCATATTAAATACATCTTGTGTTAATTCAGGGCATTCAATTTCATTACCTAAATCAAAAAGATTTCCATTAAATTTTGATTTTAGATATATAAATAAATTGTATATTGAACTTTTGTTCCTTAAACATTGCATAAGTTCATTTTTTGATTGCTCAATATCACTAGAAAAATTCTCATAAGCAAGGTCAACCCCTCGATCTATCAAAAACCTTATAAAAATGAGTCTCAACACTACCTTTGTAGCAAAACCTATATGATAGGTATTTTTTAACTCTTCCGTCAAATAGGTAATATTAGCTAACAAAAAATTATTTAATTTGTTATTTGAAAATCCTTTTGAGAACTTTTTCCAGAAAATAGGATTTGTTATTTCTAAGTAGGAAAATTCCGTTGCAACAGAACATGTGTCTAACGGGATTTCCGTTGCCATCTCAAGAAAATAAGATGATAAATTCAAAGACAAACCATTATATATTTTAACTGTCTGATCATCGCAAAGCATAGCAACAGGAATTTGAGCATTCCAAACCTGTTTACTGATAGTTTTAAAGGAAATTTCATCGAAAAGCTTGTCAAAAAAAAGAATGAATGGGTTTCCGTCTATAAAATAAATTGCATACGGTTTTATCTCATGAACAATTTTAGATATATGATTATTATAGTCAGAATCATTAAATTCGCTATAATAAATTAGATTTTTCGAATTTTTATAACCAAGTCTTTTAATAACAGTTTCTATTGGTAATTCATAGCCTTTCATTTTTAAACAGCCCTCCTTTCTTTTTCTCTGTTTCTTCAACAAATAATAAATATGGTTCTATCTCCAAAGCATCTGCTATTTTTTGTACATTATCCAAGGCTATGCTTCTTTTTTTACACTCCAATGCACTAATATATGTTCTATGCAAGCCAGATTTTTCTGCAAAAGCTTCTTGCGATAAACCCATTTCATTTCGATATTTTTTAAGGTTTTTAGCAAAAACTTCTATGATATCCATTATACAGTACCCCTATTATTTTTAAATATTTTATCACCTTTGAATACAATCAGTCAACATACAATAAGTAACATATCATGAGGTCAGCAATCAAATTTCCAAACAATCTCCACCTTGTCCTTGTTATAAACATAGATTTTGTCTATCACTTCGTTGATCCAGTCTAAAACAAGTTCTCCTTCGGCTACCGCTTCTCTTAACTTATCGACATTCAGATAATGTCTTGAAGCGGTATTTTCCTGTATCTTATCCTCTATGATGGCTATTTCCTGCTCGATGTTCTTTGCTCTTTGTGTCAGGAATTCTCGTTTTGCGAAATACTCATCTTTCTCTATAATACCTTGTTTATGCCTTTCATAACACTGCATTTTGGGAATTTGGTTCTTTTGTTGTTCCGCTTCCAGCTTTTTCTTTCGCTCAAGCAGGCTCTCACAAATACTTTCCTTGACTCTATATTCAATCCTTCTCGTCTGTTCTTCCTCAAGAAAGCTCTCGGTATAAAGCTGAATTTCCTTTGACCCGATTTCTTCCAGTACCAATGCTTGTATCTTTCCTTTCATACAACCGCAGTCTTTTGCCTTGTACCGATATGGACAATAATATCCGTCACTTTTTCCGGAGTAAACGGTATAGCTCATCTTATGATGGCATTTCCCGCAATAGACTTTATCCTGAAGAATATGAAAATGCTTCCGTTCTCGACTGATATGTTTTGCATTGCTGCTTAATCGGTTTTGAACTTCCGCAAAATCTTCTTGGGATATGATGGCTTCGTGCATATTTTCCCGTATAATCCAGTCCTCGCTATCCATCCATTGCCGATGATCCGAGCCGACTTCATACACTCTTGTCTTTCCGCCAACAATTGCTCCGGTATAAACCCGTTGGGTTAAGAGATACCGAACAATCTGTCCTGTCCAAATTCCCGTTCCTCTTTGCAGTCCTATGTGCTTACCGGGTGTTAAGACTTCTCTCTCATTCAAGTCTTTGGCAATCGCAAGCATACTTTCTCCGCTTAAATATCTTGCAAACACTTCTTTCACAATCGGTCTTACTGCTTCATCAACAATCAGCTGATGATGGTCGTTTTCATCTTTCATATATCCATACGGTGCTTTTGAGCCGAAGTAATAGCCTTTCTCTTGTCTGATTTTAACGGAGGAACGAATTTTTGGTGAAATGTCCTTGGAATAGTAGTCATAGACAAGATTCTTAAAAGGAATTTCCAAACTGCTGATTCCGTTTTCGTTGTTCTTACTGTCATAGTTATCATTCACCGAAATAAACCGAACTTGCATAAAAGGGAAAATCTGCTCAATATAGGCTCCGGATTCGATATAATCTCTGGCAAAGCGAGCTAAGTCTTTTACGAGTATGGTCTTTACTTCATTTTTCTTGACCAAAGCGATCATCTTCTGAAATGCGGGGCGATTAAAGTTTGTTCCGGTATAACCGTCATCAATGTGCTCCCTGATCTGAACACCTGTAAATTCTTCTTTGGAGCGGATATAGTCCTTTAAGATTTCTCTTTGGGAAGTGATACTGTTGCTTTCATCTTGCTGATCGCCATCTTCCAATGAAAGTCTTAGGTAAAAATCTACGATATTCATATCAGTCCCTCTTTGTCTTTCTTCCGAGCTTTTCGGTAATGACCGGTGTTTCTTCAAAGTTGAATTGGATTTCTACCGTATGGTCTTTTCCAATGAATATCTTGTCGATGATATTCCTTACAAACTCTTTGTCCCATTTCTTCGTCTTACCTTTAAAGAGAGCTTTCAGGTACTTGTGTTTTTCTTCGAGCTTTCGTTTTTCTTCTTCAAAAACGGCAATTTGCTTTTCTTTTAGGATCTCCAGTTCTTTTTTCTTCTGATGAAGATGTTCCTTTTCTCTCTCAAAATCTTCCTTTGATAGGTCTCCCAAGACATACTTTTCGTAATACTCACTTTGAAGCCTGCTCAGTCCTGAAATTCTTCTGCCGATTTCTGTCAGTTCTCTTTCCTTTTGCTGCTCCGCTTCTCTTTTCTTATCCACATAACCGTCTAAATATGCCTTATAGCTTTTCTTATTGTTTAAAAGAATGTTGTCAAAAGCAGCTTTTACGGTATTTTGGAGTGTAGGGTCTGTAATTGCTGTTCCGCATTTTTCCGCTTTGTATTCTCCGAATCTGTTACAGCTAAAGTAAAATACCGTTCTTTTCCCGCTTAATTGTCGATGAACGATCATTCTTTTTTTGCAAATCTTGCAGTAAACCATTCCCCGAAAGATCGTATCGTCTTTGGCAGCCGCATTTTCCTTTCTGCTTCTTTTTATCGGTGCTGATTTTTCGGAAATTTTCTCTTGCACTTTCTCAAAAGTATCCATCGAAATAATGGCTTCGTGGGCATTTTCGGTTACTGTCCAATATTCTTCATTAAGCCTTTCTCTTAGCTTCCCTTCATAAAGGTGTTTTTGATTTCTTCCCTGTATTAAAGTTCCGGTATAGGCACGATTTTTAAGCACCTGTAAAATTGTAGTCGGTTGCCATATCCGAATCGGTTCACCGCCATCTGATACGGCTTTCCCGAATTTTCGATAATCGGTTGCGATATACACTCTTTTTTCCAAAAGAAGTTTGGATATATCCGGTGTACTCAGTCCTTTCAGATAGGCATCAAAGATTTCTTTGAC